>NZ_JBSGDV010000014.1:76529-273608 GCF_053602555.1 Nonomuraea sp. NPDC004354
TGCCCGCTCGGCCCCGCCTCAGGGGGTGCGGCGGACCATCCGGCCTGCGGTCCCGAGGGAGCGGCGGACCATCCGGCCTGCTGCCCGCTCGGCCCCGCCTCAGGGGGTGCGGCGGACCATCCGGCCTGCGGTCCCGAGGGAGCGGCGGACCATCCGGCCTGCTGCCCGCTCGGCCCTGAAGCGGCGGCGCCCGAGCCGCCCCAAGCGGCCGCGCCGTCACCGCCGCTCCAGCCCGCCGCCTCCGGCCCGTCCCCGAAGAGCACCTCTCCCGGCAGGGCCGCGAGAGCGTCACGGAAGGCCGCGGCCGACGGGGTGCGCTGCGCCGGATCGGTGGCCAGCGCCCGCCGCAGCACCTCGGTCAACGCCGGCGGCACCCCCGGGATCTCGGGCACGGGCTGCCGGTGCAGCGCCATGATCACGGCCAGGTTCGCCACCCCGGACTCGGGGAAGCGCGGCGGCCGCCCCGACAGCAGCGCGTAGAGCGTGGCCGACAGGGAGTACACGTCACCCATCGCGCTCGGCTCGGTCAGCTCGAACGCCTCCGGCGGAGCGTAGGCGGGCGTCAGCGACTCCCGCGTCACCGACACCTCGGCCCCCGGCTCCGGCATGGTCGCCAGCCCGAAGTCGGACAGCACCACGCTGCCGTAACGGTTGATCAGGATGTTGGCCGGCTTGACGTCGCGGTGCAGCACTCCGGCCGCGTGCGCCGCCGCCAGCGCGTCGGCGATCTTGACGCCCACGTCGCGCACCTCGGCCACGGGCAGCAGGCCCGCCCGCAACCGGTCGGCCAGCGACCCGCCGGGGCACAGCTCCAGCACCATGTACGGCCTGCCGTCGCGCAGCACCCCCGCGTCGTAGACGGCCGCCACGTGGGGATGCCCCGACAGCGCGCCCGCCGAGGTCACCTCGCGCATGAACCGCCGCTGGTCCCGCTCGGAGACGAGCACCCTGCTGTCGACCTTGAGCGCCACCTCCCGGCCCACCGCCAGCTGCCTGGCCTGGTAGACGACGCCGAAGCCGCCTTGGCCGAGCAGGCCGAGCACCTCGTAGCCTGGCACCTCGGGCGCCACAGCCCACCTCCGATCGCGGTCCTGGGGCGGCAGACTATCGCCCGCGGCCGACAGATCGAACGGGCCTGGTCGCACGGCGTCAGGCGGCTCCAGACGGCGTCCCCCGCACGGGATGACTCCAGGTGGAGTCCCCCGCGCGGGATACGGGGTCAGCCGGGGGTGGTGCGGGTGTTCGGGGTGAGGCCGGCGGTGGCCTGCGCGCACAGCCCGGTCATGCCGGTACGGCCCGCGCCCACGTGCGGTCCTCGGTGAGGAAGCCGTCCAGCGTGAGCCGTTCGCGCTCCAGCTCGTCGGCCAGGTCCTCGACGGTCAGCCGCTGCGACAGGAACGACTGGGTCCACACCCGCTCCCCGGCGGTGTAGCGCATGGTGGCCGCGAACGTGCCCGGCGCGACCTCGTCCACCCGCGTCATCATGATCCCGATGCCGTCGGCCTCGCGGCCCCTGCCCACCGCCCACCGGTCGTGCGCCTCTGGCGGCTGCCACTGGATGAGCACGGACCCGTTCGCGGCGACGTGCCGCGCGCAGGCGGCCAGCAGGTCGCGGCGCAGTTCCCGGTCGGGGATGTTGATCAGGTAGGAGGCCAGGAGCACGGCGTCGAAGCGCCGGTCGAGCGCCAGCTCCTGCGCCCTGGCGTGGACGGTCTGCGCGCCCCGCACGTGCGCGAGCATCTCGGCCGACTCGTCGACGGCGACCACCTGGAAGCCCGCGGCGACGAGCGGGTGGGTCACCCGGCCGGTGCCCGAGCCGAGTTCGAGGATGCTGCCACCGGCGGGCACCGCCGCGCCGATGATGTCGGCCTCGTCGCCCGGCGGCAGCAGGGTGTAGAAGTCGACCGGCGATCCGTCGGGGGTGATGGCTCCTGGCCCGGTTCCGCTGTTCATGATCCGACCCTAACCGCGGAGGGCGCCTCGTGCGGCGGGAGCGGCCCGCCTGGTGGCGGTCGGCCGTGGGCGCCCAGGCGGGCGCGGCTATCCTGGCCCCGTGAACGGCAGGGATCCCGATCGGCGCAAGGCGCTGCTCGACGCGGCCGACCGGGCGATCCTGCGGGACGGGCCCGAGGTGTCGATGGCGGCCATCGCGGCCGAGGCGGGGATCACCAAGCCGATCCTCTACCGCCACTTCGGCGACAAGAGCGGTCTCTACCAGGCGCTGGCCGACCGCCACGTGCGCCGGGTCATCTCGCAGCTGCGTCCGGAGTTCGCCAGGGCCAGGACCGATCCGCGCCGCCGCGCTCGCGCCGCCATCGAGATCTACCTCGACCTCATCTCGGTCAACCTCAACCTCTACCGCTTCCTGTTCCACCGCGCCAGCGCCGAGGACACCAGCGTCCGGTCCCACATGACGGCCCTGGTGCGTGGCCTGGGCGAGGAGCTGGGCGCGGTGCTGGCGGCCGACGAGGTCGTGGCCGACCCCGTGCGCGCGCAGATCCTCGGGCACGCCTTCGTCGGCATGGTGCAGACGACGGGCGACTGGTGGCTCGAGCACCCGGAGGTCGAGCGCGCGCAGGTGGTGGAGGGGCTGGTCGACGTGATCGTGGCGGCCTTCACCCCGCGGAGGGCGACCGCGCCCCGGGCCTGGCGGGGCGCCTGAGCGGCCGCCACCCGCTCGTCCGACGCCAGCTCGTAGGGGGCGGGCGGGGGTCGGGCATGGCGCGGGCCCGCCCCAGGAGAGGGGGCGGGCCCGCGTGCCGTACCGGAGATGGGGTCAGTGGGAGCCGGACAGGTCCAGGTCCTTGACCCGCGGGTCGCCCTCGTCGGCGAAGTACTCCGACGGGCGGGTGGCGTCCTCGCCGTCGGCCACCTTGGCCGCGCGCAGCGCCAGCGTGACCACCGCGGCCACGACGAGGTTGACCGTCAGCGCGATCGCGCCCGCGTAGATGGTCATGGGGGTGTCGAAGCCGAAGTTCTTCAGCGGGAAGGCCGACCCGCCGAAGTGCAGCTTGCCGTTGGCGGGGTTGGGGATGAGGTAGAGCATCCACATGCCCGCCGCCAGGCCGGTCGCCCAGCCGGCGATGAGCCCGCCCTTGTGGAACCAGCGGGTGTAGAGGCCGAGACCCACGGAGGGCAGCGTCTGCAGGATGATCACGCCGCCGATGAGCTGCAGGTCGATGGAGAACTGCGGGTCGAGCAGGAGGATGCACAGCACCGCGCCGACCTTGACGACCAGCGAGACCAGCTTGGAGACCCTGGCCTCCTGCGCGTCGCTCGCCTGCTTGTTGATGTACTCCTTGTAGATGTTGCGGGTGAACAGGTTCGCCGCCGCGATCGACATGATGGCCGCGGGCACCAGGGCGCCGATGCCGATCGCCGCGTAGGCCACGCCGGTGAACCAGTCGGGGAACATCTGGTCGAACAGCACCGGCACGATCGTGTTGGTGTCCGGCTTGCCGGTGGCCGGGTTGACGACGGGCTTGGTGCCCGCCGCGATGGCCATGAAGCCGAGCAGGGCGATCAGGCCCAGCAGGAAGCTGTAGGCGGGCAGCGCCGACATGTTCCGCTTGATCACACCGCGGTTCTTGGAGGCCAGCACGCCGGTGAGGCTGTGCGGGTAGAGGAACAGCGCCAGCGCCGAGCCGAAGGCCAGCGTGATGTACTGCAGCTGGTTGGCGCCGGTGAGCAGGATGCCGTCGGCGGGCGCCGGGGACTTGGCGAACTTGGCCGCCGCCGCGTCGAAGATGCTCCCCCAGCCGCCCAGCCTGGCCGGGATGTAGATGACCGCCGCGAGGATCACGATGTAGATCAGGGTGTCCTTGACGAAGGCGATCAGCGCGGGCGCGCGCAGGCCCGACTGGTAGGTGTAGGCGGCCAGGATCGCGAACGCGATGATGATCGGCAGGTGGCCGGTGATGCCCATGGCCTTCAGCACCGCCTCGATGCCGACCAGCTGCAGCGCGATGTACGGCATGGTGGCGATCAGGCCGGTGATGGCGATCAGCAGCGCCAGCGTGGGGGAGCCGAACCGCGCCCTGACGAAGTCCGCGGGCGTGACGAACCCGTGCACGTGCGAGACCGACCACATGCGCGCCAGCACGAGGAAGACCAGCGGGTAGACCACCACCGTGTACGGCAGGGCGTAGAAGCCCAGCGCGCCCGCGCCGAAGACGAGGGCGGGGACGGCCACGAAGGTGTAGGCGGTGTAGAGGTCGCCGCCGACCAGGAACCAGGTGATCCAGGTGCCGAAGTTGCGCCCGCCCAGGCCCCACTCGTGCAGGCTCTCGATGGATTCGGGCCTGCGCCATCTGGCGGCCACGAAGCCCATGCCGCTGACGACCAGGAACAGCAGGATGAAGACGACCAGCTCGGTCGTGTGCTGCCCGGTCACTTGGTCATCCTGTACACGATCGACGTGCAGGCCACGCCGACCACGATGAAGGCCAGCTGGAGCCAGTAGAACAGCGGGAAGCCCGCCACTCTCGGCTCGTCGGCGTTGAAGAGGAAGGTCAGAAGAGGGAGCACGATCGGCACGAACAGCAGCCAGTTCCATGGACTGCGGTCGCTGCGCTCCTGCCCGGATTCGGGGGTGGACACGGCATCCTCCGGAACGTGAGTATTTGTCCGGAACACTAACGTTCCGGCGCTATTAATCCCGATTACTGAGACATTACGGTTTGGCCTAAACTCGGGTGTCTCATCATGTGGACGGGATGACCGTGACCCTCGCAGCCCCTCGTCGGGGGTGAGGCGGCAGGTCCCACGGGCTGCGATCGCGGACGTCACCGGGCAAGGCTTCTCCCTTCCGTTGCCCGGCACTGTAGAGACGTGACCGATCGGGGTCAGGTCTCCGATCGCCGAACGGTAGCCTCCTCGCGCCGAACGGTCAGCTCGTCGGCGATGTCCCGCGTGCCGTACCCCTCGGGGGCGGCGACCTCGGTGATCGGGTCGGGGCGGTCGTCGAACTCCAGACGCAGCGCCCTGGACATGGTCGCGTGCATCTCGTACAGGCACGTGAAGTACGTCAGCTCGAGGATCTGCTCGTCGGGCAGGTGTCGCTTCAGCACCGCGAAGACCTCGTCGTGCACGCGGCCGCCGTCGAGCACCAGCCCGTCGGTGTAGGCCAGCACGGCCCGCTCCAGCTCGTCGAACACCTCGCTGACCTGCCAGTGCGCGACCGCGCTCACCTTCTCCTCCGGCACCCCGAGCGCGCGCATCTGCTTGCAGTGCTGGGAGTAGACGAACTGCGACTGGCGCGCCCAGCCCGCCCTGGTCTGCCCCAGCTCCCGCAGCACGGGGTCCAGCTTCGACTCGCGGTAGAGCCGGAAGCCCTTCACGCAGTGCCGGAAGATCGCCGGATCCTGCGCGAACACCGTCCACCACGTGCCCGGCGATCTCGTCGCGGTGCCCTCCGGGGTCAGCAGCCGGTCGTAGAAGAAGGCCACGACCTCGTCGGTCACCTCCTCGCGGGGCACCTGGCGCAGGCGCGGCATCACACCGTCCTGTCGGCGGCGGTCCTGGGCTCGTGCCGCACGTCGCCGGGACGGCCGAGCTCGCGCTGCCAGCAGGCGAACTCGATCAGGATCCCGTCGGGGTCCTTGAAGTAGATGGACCTGACGAACACGCCCTCGTGCGGCTCGGGCGCGACCCCGAACTCGCTGTCGTCGTGGTTGAGCAGCACGCCGACGTCGATGCCCTTGGCGACCAGCCGGTCGCGGTACTCCTCGATCCGCTCCGGCGGGACGTCGAAGGCCAGGTGGTTCATCGACCCGACGGCCGACAGCAGCTCGCCCCGGTCGGGCAGGTTCTTCGGCGCCGAGACGCCGGGCACCCCGTCCGGCGCGTCGGGGAACCAGAAGAAGGCCAGCGCGTTGCCGCCGCCGCAGTCGAAGAAGAAGTGCTGGCCCCACCCCAGGGGCAGCTCGATCGTCTTGATCAGGGGCATGCCGAGGACGCCCGAGTAGAAGTCGACGGTCCGCTTCATGTCCGAGCAGACCAGAGCGATGTGGTTGACGCCGCGCAGCTCGAATTCGCCGTTCATGGTAATCAACTACTTATCACAGCGGTCTTCCCGAAAACATGACAGAGGATGTCGGGGTTCGCCGCGACGATCGTCCCATGAGTGAAACAGTCGCGCTGGTCGCCGGCGCCACCAGGGGAACGGGCAGGGGCATCGCCGTCGAGCTGGGCGCCATCGGGGCCACGGTCTACTGCACCGGACGCAGCACCCGCGAGCAGCGTTCGGAGATGAACAGGGACGAGACGATCGAGGAGACCGCCGAGCTGGTCACCAAGGCCGGCGGCAAGGGCATCGCCGTACGCACCGACCATCTGGACCCCGCGCAGGTCAAGCGGCTGATCGAGCGCATCGACGCCGAACAGGGCAGGCTGGACGTGCTGGTCAACGACGTCTGGGGCGCCGACCAGCTGTGGACGTTCGACGCGATGGTGTGGGAGCACGACCTGGACAAGGGCCTGCGGTTGCTGCGGCTGGCGATCGACACCCACCTCATCACCAGCCACCACGCGCTGCCGCTGCTCATCCGCCGGCCCGGCGGGCTCGTCGTCGAGGTCACCGACGGCACGGCCGAATTCAACGGCACGCGCTACCGCAACTCGATGTTCTACGACCTGGCCAAGGTCGCGGTGAACCGGCTGGCCTTCGCCCAGTCGCACGAGCTGCGCCCGCACGGCTGCGCCGCGGTGGCGATCACGCCCGGTTTCCTGCGCTCGGAGGTGATGCTGGAGAACTTCGGCGTCACCGAGGAGAACTGGCGCGAAGGGGCCCGAGTGCACGAGGATTTCATCCTGTCCGAAACCCCGGCCTACACCGGCAGGGCCGTGGCCGCGCTGGCCAAGGACCCGGACCGGATGCGCTGGTCGGGCTCCTCGCTCTCCAGCGGCGAGCTGGCCAAGGCCTACGGCTTCACCGACGTGGACGGCAGCAGGCCCGACGTGTGGCGCTGGATCGTGGAGGTCCGCGAGGCCGGCATCACC
The DNA here is from genome assembly GCF_053602555.1 of Nonomuraea sp. NPDC004354. Lineage (NCBI taxonomy): Bacteria > Bacillati > Actinomycetota > Actinomycetes > Streptosporangiales > Streptosporangiaceae > Nonomuraea > Nonomuraea sp. NPDC004354. The sequence continues at coordinate 83,529 of NZ_JBSGDV010000014.1, forward strand.
GCCGACCCCGCCGACTACCGATAGCGCCGGGTGTCGGGGAACTCGCCGATCATCGAGGCGAGCCGTGCGGCCGCGCGGCCGCACGGGCCCCGTACAGGGCCGACAGCCGGCCGGCCGCCTCGGTCATGAGCGCGCGCAACTCGGCGGGCTCGAGCACCTCGGCCTCGGGGCCGAAGGCCAGCACCTGCGTGTAGGCGATCTCCAGCGACTCCACCGCCAGCACCACCGTGCCGTCGTCGGTCGCCGAGGCCAGCGCGTCGGCCAGCGCGGCCGGGTCGGCCACGTGCCGCAGCTTCCGCAGCCCCGCCGGGGTCAGGCGCAGCGTGATCCTGGTCCTGAGCAGCGATCGGGCGAACTGCTCCGACCGTTCGGCCCAGAAGGCGGCCAGCTCGAAGGCGGGGTCGCGGTCGAAGCGCCGGCCCGTCAGCACGGTCACGTCGGTGAAGCGGTCGACCCGGTAGACAAGCAGGCGCTCGCCCGCCCGGCCGGCCAGGTACCAGACGCCCGCCTTCAGCACCAGCCCGTACGGCTCGACGGTGCGCTCGGCGGCCTTGTACCTGGCGGTCACGGGATGGTCGCCCCATACCGCCCTGGCCAGCGGCGCCAGCGCCTCCGGCGGCGGGCTGTCGCTGGCGAACCAGCCGGGCGCGTCGAGGTGGAAGCGCTGGGCGGCGGTGGCGGGCGCGTCGCGCAGGCCGGGCGCGAGGGCGGCGGCCGCCTTCAGCCTGGCGGCGGCCGCGACGTCGCGCAGCCCCATGTCGCGCAGCGCGCCGGGCACCCCGGACAGGAACAGCGCCTCGGCCTCGGCCCGGTCCAGCCCGGTCAGCCTGGTGCGGTAGCCGTCGACCAGGCGGTAGCCGCCCGTCCTGCCCCGGTCGGCGTAGACCGGGATGCCGGCCTCGGACAGGGCCAGCACGTCGCGGTGGATGGTGCGCTCGGAGACCTCGAGCTCCTGGGCCAGTTCGGCGGCCGTCATCCCGCCCCGTCCCTGGAGCAGGAGCACCAACGACATCAACCGGGCGGCCCGCACGCCCCGACTCTACCGATCCCGCGGACCCGCGAGCGGCGGCCTGCCGGGCGGGGCCGGGCGTCGTTCAGGCGCCCGGCAGGGGCAGCACCAGCGCGGCAGGCCGGTCGGGATCGTGGAAGACCTCCACGTCGGCCGGCACCATGGGGCCGTCCAGCTCCAGCGGCTCGCCGGTGCCCGGGTTGCGGGCGATCGTGGGATAGGCGCCGCCGGCCACGTGCACCCTGATCCGGTGGCCCCTGGCGAACCGGTGCGCGATCGGCCACAGGTCCACCCGCACCCGGCGCACCTCGCCGTTCTCGCCGGTCACCAGCCGGCGCACGCCCTCGCAGACGTTCATCGAGCGCCCGTCCGGGTGCACGTCGCACACCCGCACGACGACGTCGACGTACGGCGTGCTCGACCTGACGTACAGCTCGGCCGAGACCGGGCCGATCGCCTCGGTGTCCTCCCGCAGCACGGGCGAGGTGTAGACGAGCACGTCCCTGCGCGCCTCCAGCCTGCGCTGGTCGCGCGGCCGGGAGTCGGCCAGCAGCACCGGGCCGCCCAGCACGGGCGTCGGATGGGCGGGGTGGTAGCGGTAGCGGTCCGGCGCCGACTCCAGCGGCCCTTCGGGGCCGAGCCCGAAGGCGCGCTGCAGGTGCCAGCGCACGCCGCGCGTGCCCGGCACCGGCCAGTCGGGGTAGTCGCGCCACTCGCCGGCGCCCGTCACGTACAGCCGCACCGGGGAGGACCGCAGGCCCGAGACATCGCCCAGCAGGTGCGCCCTGAACCATGCCAGGGCCTCCGCCCTGGTCACCGGGCCGTGCCTGAGGTCGATGTGCCACCAGGGGCCGATCGTCAGGTACGGCTGCCGCCCCGCCGCCCGCATCGCCTCGTAGTCGCGCAGCTGCCACGGCAGGAACACGTCGTACCAGCCGCCCAGCATGGTGACCGCCGCCTCGACCTGCCCGACCGCCGATGAGAAGTCCCGCCTGTCCCAGTACGGCACGGCCGGATCGGCGTGGTGGGTCAGCAGGTCGCGGTAGAACGGCAGCGCCTGTCCCGCCGAGACCAGGTCGAGCTCGGCCACCGGCCGCCCCGACAGCACGGCCCGCCGCGTCATCCGCGGCGCCCGCCACACCGCCGTGCCGCCGAACCGGCGCGCCATGCCGTTGGTCAGCGTGGTCCAGCTGAGCGCCGACTCCAGTGCGAACGCCCCGCCCACGTAGGCGGCGTCCCTGAACTGGGAGGCGGTGATCTGGGTGGCCATCGCCTTCAGCTCGGGTCCGGCGTAGGGGGCGATCGCCCACTGCGTGTAGCCGAGGTAGGAGGGGCCGTGCATCGCGAACGTGCCCGGGTACCACGCCTGGCGGCGCATCCACTCGAGGGTCGCCATGCCGTCGTCGTGCTCGTCGCCGAGCGGGTCGAGCAGCCCTCCCGAACCGAAGCCGCCCCGGCAGCTCTGGATCACGACCTGGAAGCCGTGGCGGGCGAACCCGCGCCCGTAGGCCAGCCCGAACAGGCCGCGCCTGCCGTACGGCGAGCGGATCAGGATCACCGGGGCCCGCTCGGCCCCGACCGGCTCGTAGCGGTCGGCCAGCAGTGTCACGCCGTCCGGCATCGGGACGGGAAGATCCCGGTAGACACGCACACGCATTACCAATGAGTAACATAATCGCCCAGGACCGGACAATATGACGACCATCACGCGGCCCGTGCCGCTTATTACGGTCGCGTAAGGCGATCTCCACTTGGCAAACTATCCGGTCATGGGACGAATTGCTTCATTTGTCGCTTTGGGGGACAGCTTCACCGAAGGTCTCGAGGACCCCGCCGACGTCGGATACCGGGGCTGGGCCGACCGGCTGGCCGAGCACATCGCGGCCGAGCGGCCGGGGTCGCGCTACGCCAACCTGGCGGTGCGGGGACGCCTGATCGACGAGATCGTCGGCGAGCAGGTGCCGCAGGCCGTCGCGCTGCGCCCCGACCTCGTCTCGCTGTGCGCGGGAGGCAACGACATCCTGCGCCCGGGAAGCGGCCCCGAGGTGGTCGCGGCCCGGCTGGAGGAGGGCGTGGCGGCGCTGAACGCGGCGGGGGCCAAGGTGATGCTGTTCACCGGGTTCGACCTGCGCGAGGTGCCGGTGATGCGGCTGGCGCACAGCAAGATCGAGGTCTTCAACCTGCACATCCACGACATCGCCCGCCGCTACGACACCTTCCTGGTGGACCTGTGGCCGATGGCCGTGCTGCGCGACAGGCGGGCCTGGAACGAGGACCGGCTGCACCTGTCGTCCGACGGCCACCGCCGGGTGGCGTTGCGCGCGGCCGAGGTGCTGGGCGTGGCCGTCGAGGAGGACTGGCGCGAGCCGTACCCGCCGCAGGTGCCGCCGCAGTGGACCGACGCCCGCCGTGCGGACCTGCGATGGGCCAGGCAGTACCTCGGCCCGTGGATCAACCGGCGCATTCACGGACGCTCCTCGGGCGACGGCGTTCCCCCGAAGCGTCCCGAGCTGGCCCCGCTGGACACGGTGTCCTGACCGGCCGCCGCGCTGACCGTCCGCCGCCCCGATCGGCCCGCTGTCCTGGGGTGGCGCGCCCGTGTGTCGCGTTGCGTGATCTCCGATGCGGCGGCTAGGCTTGCCACATGCGAATCCGCTTGCAGCTTCAATGGTGGCGCCGCTTCTAGGCGGCGCGAGATTCGCATTCCTCAAACGGACGGCCGCCCCGGAAGGCGGCCATTCCTGTCTCCGCCCCGGGGCTCATGAGCTAGCAAGGGGCTTTGAGTGGAGACGAGCGGATATACCACCGCTGGGGGCGTCAGCGTCGAGCGTGAGATACGTGAGGTGCCGGAGGCGGCCCTCGAGGAGATCGTGACCGCGCTGGGCGAGCGACGCGGCGGCGCGTTCTCCTCCGGCATGGACTACCCGGGCCGCTACAGCCGATGGGCGTTCGGCTACGTGGACCCCTGCGTCGAGCTGGTCGCCAGGGGGCGCACCATCGCGGCGCGCGCGCTCAACGAGCGCGGCAAGGTGGTGCTGCCCGTGCTGGCGTCCTGCCTGCTGGCGGCGGGCAAGCCCGTCTCCGAGCCGACGGACGTCCACGTGGAGGTCCACATCGCCGAGCCCGGCACCGAGCCGGGCGAGGTGCTGCCGGAGGAGATGCGCAGCCGCCGCCCGACGGTGTTCACCGCCATCCGCGAGGTGATCGCCGCCTTCAAGGGCGCCGACCCGCACCTCGGCCTGTACGGCGCGTTCGGCTACGACCTGGCCTTCCAGTTCGAGCCGATCCGCCACGAGCTGGAACGGCCGGCCGACCAGCGCGACCTGGTCCTCCACCTGCCCGACAGGATCGTCGTCATCGACCGGCAGCGCGAGACGTGCGTGGAGCACCGCTACGAGTTCGCCGTGGACGGCGTCTCCACCAAGGGCCTGGAGCGCACCGGCGAGACCTTCCCGCAGGTGGCCCCGGACGAGATCCCGAAGAACCCGGAGAAGGGCGCCTACGCGAGCGTCGTCGCGGCGGCCAAGGAGCGCTTCAAGCGCGGCGACCTGTTCGAGGTCGTGCCCGGCCAGGTCTTCCACGCCCCCTGCGCCGACCCGGCGTCCTTCTACCGCGGCCTGCGCCAGTCCAACCCGGCCCCCTACGAGTTCATCATCAACCTCGGCGACGGCGAGCACCTGGTCGGCGCCTCGCCCGAGATGTACGTCCGCGTCACCGGCGACCGGGTCGAGACCTGCCCCATCTCCGGCACCATCGCCCGCGGCGCCAACCCCGTCGAGGACGCCGAGGCCATCCGCACCCTCCTGTCCAGCGTGAAGGAGGAATCGGAGCTGACGATGTGCACCGATGTCGACCGCAACGACAAGTCGCGCATCTGCGTGCCCGGCAGCGTCCAGGTCATCGGGCGCCGCCAGATCGAGCTCTACTCCCGCCTGATCCACACCGTCGACCACATCGAGGGCCGCCTGCGCCCCGAGTTCGACGCCCTCGACGCCTTCCTGACCCACATGTGGGCCGTCACCGTCACCGGCGCCCCCAAGGCGTGGGCGATGCAGTTCATCGAGGACCACGAGGCCACCACCCGCAGGTGGTACGGCGGAGCGATCGGCTACATCGGCTTCGACGGCTCGATGAACACCGGCCTGACCCTGCGCACCGCGCAGATCAGGCACGGCGTGGCCACCGTCAGGGCGGGGGCGACGCTGCTGTTCGACTCCGACCCCGAGGCCGAGGAGCGCGAGACCGAGCTCAAGGCCAGCGCTCTGCTCGGCGCCCTGGCCGCCGTCAACCAGCCTGCCTCGGTCGCGCAGGCGCCGGTGCGGGAGCAGCCGGGCCAGGGGATGAAGGTCCTGCTGGTCGACCACGAGGACTCCTTCGTCAACACCCTGGCCGACTACTTCCGTCAGGAGGGCGCCGACGTCGTCACCCTGCGCCACGGATTCCCGGCGGAGATGATCGACACGATCGCCCCCGACCTGGTGGTCCTGTCGCCGGGGCCCGGCTGGCCGTCCGACTTCGGCATGTCGGCCCTCATCGACGAGGTGTACGGCAGGGCCCTGCCGGTCTTCGGCGTCTGCCTCGGCCTGCAGGCCATGGTCGAGCAGGCGGGCGGCAGCCTGGACCTGCTCGGTTACCCCGAGCACGGCAAGCGCGGCCGCGTCTCCAGGGTCGGCGACAGCGCCCTGCTCGAGGGCCTGCCCGCCGAGTTCGTCGCCGCCCGCTACCACTCGCTGCACGCCAAGCGGCCGGGCGTGGTCGGGTTCACCGTCACCGCGCTCACGCCCGACGGCAACGTGATGGCGATCGAGGACACGGCCAACCGGCGTTTCGCCGTCCAGTTCCACCCCGAGTCGATCCTGACCGTGGAGGGCGGGGCCGGCGCGAAGATCATCGCGAACGTCCTGCGCCTGGCCCGCAGGTCCTGACCGGAACACCGGGGCGAGGGCTCCCTCCCGTCCGGAGGGAGCCCCGTCCCCGCCGCGCGGCGGTCGCGCGGCGGCGGTTCCCGCTGCGGGGGTCTTCGATGTACGCGGTCGGCAAAATTTCCGTGACCGGCTGTGATCACGCTCTAGAGTCGGGCGCATGCTCCCCGTCACCCTCCCGGACGCCGTGCGCGATGCCCTGCTCGCCCCGCTCGTCGACCACCACTGCCACGGGGTGCGCCGCGACGATCTCAGCCGCGCCCAGTTCGAGCTGCTGATCAGCGAGTCCCGCCTGCCCGCCCCGCCCGGCACCACCCACTTCGACACGCCGTTCGGCGCGGCCATCCGCCGCTGGTGCGCGCCCGTGCTCGACCTCGATCCCCACGCCCCTCCGGCCGTCTACCTCGCCAGGCGCGCCGAGCTCGGCGCGGAGGAGGTCAACAGCCGGCTGCTGCGGGCCGCGGGCGTGGTCGCCTTCCTCGTCGACACTGGCCTCGAGGCGCCCGAGCTGCTGACGGCGGCCGAGATGGGCCGGCAGGGCGGCGCGGCGGCCGACGAGATCGTCCGCCTGGAGCAGATCGAGCAGGACATCGCCGAGACCGCGGCCGTCGCGGTCGACTACATGGACAGCCTCACCGAGGAGCTCACCGCCAGGGCGGCCCGCGCCGTCGGGTTCAAGTCGGTCATCGCCTACCGGTGCGGCCTCGACTTCGACCCCTCACGGCCCAGCAGGGGCTCGGTGATCGCCGCGGCCAACCGCAGGCTCTCCGATCCCAAGGAGCGCCTGGCCGACCCGATCCTGCTGCGCCACCTGCTGTGGACGGCCGTCGACGTCGCCCGCGAGCGCGGGCTGCCGATCCAGTTCCACACCGGCTACGGCGACGCCGACCTCGACCTGTCGCGCGCCGACCCGGCGCGGATGACCGGCTTCATCAGGGCGCTGCAGCCCCTCGGCGTGCCCGTCGTCCTGCTCCACTGCTACCCCTTCCACCGGCAGGCCGCCTACCTCGCGGGGGTGTTCCCGCACGTCTACGCCGACGTCGGCCTCGCGCTCACCCACACCGCCGCGGGCTCGGCCAGGGTGCTCGAGGAAGTGCTGGAGCTGGTGCCGTTCCACAAGCAGCTGTTCAGCTCCGACTGCTACGGCGCGGCCGAGACCTGCCACATCGGCGCGCTGTACTTCAGGCGCGGCCTGGCGAGCGTGCTGGCGGCCAGGATCGAGTCGGGGGAGTGGACCGCCGCCGACGCCGCCCGTGCCGCCCACATGATCGGCTCGGGCAACGCCCGCCGCGTCTACCGCCTGTGAGATCTCTGGAGCTTTCTCCAGCGAATGCGTCGAACGCTGGACTGATCTCCATGTCGGAGGGTCGGTTGATCGTGTTTTTCTAGGCGCATGCAATCGAGAGTGATCGTGCCCGCCAGCCAAGGCCGGGCCGTGAAGGTCACAGCCGGGCAGCGGGTGCGGGTGGTCGACGTCGACGGCGGCCAGGTCGGCGACCTGTTCGCCTTCGCCGCCGACGACGTGACCGAACATCTCAGCGCCGCCCACACCCGCGCCTTCACCAGCCGCCTGTTCCCCGCGCCGGGCGAGCACTTCGTCACCGACCGGCGCAGGCCCATCCTCACCATGGCGGAGGACACCTCGCCGGGCTGGCACGACATGCTCATCGCCGCGTGCGACCCCGCCCGGTACGCCGCGCTGGGCGTGCGCGGGTTCCACGCCTCCTGCGCCGACAACCTGCGCCACAGCCTCGACCGGCTGGGCCTGTCGTTTCCCGGCACCCCCCAGCCCGTCAACGTGTTCATGCGGATCCCCGTGGCCGACGACGGCGGGCTGAGCTGGCTGAGCGCGATCAGCCGCCCCGGCGACGCGATCACCTTCGAGGCCGCCATGGACTGCGTGGTCGTGGTCTCGGCCTGCCCGCAGGACCTGGTGGAGATCAACGGGCACCGGCCGACCCCGCTGGCCATCGAGGTGCTCGACCCCCACGGCCACACCCACGGCGACCCCCACGGCGACCCCCACGACGACCTCACCGACACCGAGGAGTGAACGAACGATGACCCATCCCGCGCTGCGACCCGAACGGCTCGGCGGGCTCGAGCTGACCAACCGGCTCGCCGTCTCGCCCATGAGCAGGGTGTCGGCCGCCCCCGACGGCACGCCGACGGCCGAGATGACCGACTACTACCGCGCCTACGCCCAGGGCGGCTTCTCCCTCGTCATCACCGAGGGGACCTACACCGACACGCGCTACAGCCAGGGATACCCCAACCAGCCCGGCATCGTCTCCGACCGGCACGTGGCCGCCTGGCGGGAGATCACCGACGCGGTGCACGCCGCCGGCTCGCCCATCGTGCTCCAGCTCATGCACGCCGGCGCGCTGTCGCAGGCCAACCGCCACACCGACGTCACCGCGGGGCCGTCGGCCGTCACCCCGCGCGGGCAGAAGATGCCCGAGTACGGCGGGCACGGCCCCTGGCCGAAGCCGATCGCGATGAGCCAGGACGACATCGACGCGGCGGTGCGCGGTTTCGCGGAGTCGGCGGCCCGCGCCAGGCAGGCCGGCTTCGACGGCGTCGAGGTGCACGCCGCCAACGGCTACCTGCTCGACCAGTTCCTGACCGACTACACCAACCTGCGCGACGACCGCTATGGAGGTTCGACCGCCAACCGGGCGAGCCTGACGGCCGAGGTGGTGTCGGCCATCCGCGAGCGGACCGGCCCCGACTTCTGCGTGGGTGTACGGCTGTCGCAGACCAAGGTCAACGACTTCCGGCACCGGTGGGCGGGCGGCGCCCGCGAGGCGGAGACCATCTTCTCCACCCTGGCCGAGGTGGGCCCGGACTACCTGCACATCGCCAGCGAGGGCCGGGACTGGATCGAGACCGCCACCCTGGAGGGCGGCATCACCATCACCGGGCTGGCCCGCAAGGTGACCGGGCTGCCGGTGATCGCCAACGGCGGCATGCACGATCCGCGCCAGGCAGCCACCGTCCTCGAGGACGGGCACGCCGACGTGCTGTCCATCGGCAGGGGCGCGCTGGCCAACCCCGACTTCCCGCGGCGCCTGGCCGAGGGGCTGCCGCTGGCGGCCTTCGACCACCAGATGCTGCAGCCGATGGCGACGTTGAGCCATGCTCGTCTGTGGCGGCAGGCCGCCGAGGCGTCGGCCTGAGCCGGGTACGACAGGAGGACGGATGGGCAGCACCCAATCGTGGCACGGCGCGGCCAGCGCGGTCGTGACACTGACCTTCGACGTGGACGCGGAGACGCCGATACTCGCCCAGGGCCGCGGCTACGCGGACCACGCCATGACGATGTCGCACCAGGCCTACGGTCCCGAGGTCGGCCTGCCCCGCATCCTGGCGCTGCTGGACGAGCTGGCCGTCCCCGCCACGTTCTTCGTGCCCGGCTGGGTGGCCGAGCACCGGCCGGGCCTGGCCGCCTCGATCGCCGAGCGCGGGCACGAGGTGGCCCACCACTCCTACAGCCACCGGCCGCCCACGTCGATGACCGCCCAGGAGGAGCGGGCCGACTTCGAGCGGGCGCTGGCGGTCTTCGACAAGCAGGGCATCGAGATCCTGGGCCATCGGGCGGCGCTGTGGGAGGCGTCGTGGCAGACGGCCGACCTGGTCGCCGAGTACGGCCTGCGCTACGACTCCTCCTTGATGGGGGACGACCGGCCGTACCAGGTGGAGACGGCCGCCGGACGGATCGTCGAACTGCCCGTCCACTGGTCGCTCGACGACTGGGAGCAGTACGCGTTCCTGCCCGCCCCGCACATCGGCTCGGTCATCGAGTCGCCGGTCAAGGTGCTCGAGCTGTGGCGGGCCGAGCTGGACGGCATGCGCCACTACGGGGGCCTGTTCAACCTGTGCGTGCACCCGTTCCTGTCAGGACGGCCGGGCCGCGCCATGGCGTTGCGCCGCTTCATCGAGTACGCGCGCGGCTGCTCGGACGTGGCCTTCGCCCGCTGCGGCGACCTGGCGAAGATCGCCGCAGCCGACGGCGACCTGACGGTCCGGCGGCCGCGGCCCCCGGAGGTGGACCCCGAGGTCTACCCGCTCTGACGTCGTCAGTCGACGGCGTCGGCGGCCAGCGCCAGGAACAGGTCCACCCGGTCCTCGGTACGGCCCACGTCCCTGCCGGTCAGTTCCACGATCTTGGCCAGGCGGTTGCGCAGCGTGTTGACGTGCACGTGCAACGCTCCCGCCGTGGCCGCCCACTGCCCGTCGTGGTCGAGGAAGGCGCGCAGGGTCAGCTCCAGCTCGCCGCCGCGCCGCGCGTCGTGCGCCCGCAGCGGCCCGAGCAGATCGTCGGAGAACTGGCGCAGCGTCTCCTCATCCAGCAGGCCGAGCAGCAGCCGGTGGGTGCCGAGCTCGGCGAACCCGCGCACCGCGGGCCCGGTGGGGGTGCGGCGCAGCACCCGGCAGGCCTCACGCGACTGCAGCAGCCGCGGGCGCAGCTCCGCCGCGTGCGGGGCCAGCCCGCTCAGCCCCACCACGGGCCGCAGGCGGGGGAAGCGCCGCTCGATGCCGCTCACCAGGCGCCGGGCCAGCTCCGGCAGCCGGCCCTCCGGCTGCCGCCAGGGCAGCACCGCGACGACGTCCTGGGTACCGCCGGCCACCACGGCCGGCACCCCCTCCAGCGCGAACAGCTCGCCGATCACCTCGGCCAGCCCGTGGACGGTGGCGGCCTCCTCGCCGGCGAAGGCCACCGCGCACACGGCCAGCGGCCCGCTGGGGTCCACGCCGAAGGCGCGCAACCGCCCCGGCACCTCGGCCGCCCGCCTGCCTCCTGACAGCACCATCTCCAGCAGTTCGCTGGCGAAGCGCATCTCGATCGCCTGGACCGCCTGCTGCTTGGCGACCTCCAGGCTCAGGAAGCGCGCCGTCTGCTCCAGGGCCTCCCGCTCGGCCGCGCCGAGCTCGCGCAGCGGGCGCAGGCAGATGAGGGCGGCGTCGATGTCGCCGACCGCCCCGACGGGGAACAGCGCCGCCCGCCCGGCGGACCCGAGGTCGACCTCCAGCGCGGGCGGGCGCCTGGCCAGCCCCTCGGCCACGGCCCGCAACTGGTCGGCGTCGAGCGCGGCGCCGGCCACGGCGAGCGAGCGGCCCATCCTGTCGACCACCGCCAGGGGCAGGTCGTGATCGCCCCTGAGCACGTCGAGCACGCCGGAGGCGCCCGCGCCCCGGGAGATCGCGGTGGCCAGGGCGTCGCCCCGCCGTACCATGCTGACCAGCGCCTGCTTGCGGTCGTCGGTCGACATCGCGGCGACGACCCGGGAGACCTCCGTGAACGGGACGGCGATGGAGATCTCCAGCAGCGGCAGCTCCGCCTCGCGGCAGGCGGCGACGAGATCCTCGGGCGTGTGCGGCGTCTCGGCCCGCAGCCCGAACATGATCCCGGCCGCCCTGGCCGCCTTGACGCTGGCCACGAACCGCGCCGCGGGCACCTGCTCGGCCCACAGGCCGTTCGTCATCACCAGCTCGCCCTCGCGCACGTAGCGCGAGGGGTCGGGAAGTTCGGTGTTGTGCACCCACGCGAGGGGCCGCTCCAGCGCGCCGGCCGGGCCCGGCACCAGCAGGCGCAGCTCGAGCTCGTCATGGTGCAGCAGGGTCCCGAGCGTGAACACGCTAGAACTCTATACAGCCAACACGTCGTTCTCTAGAGGTTCCTCCACTCCCTGCGCCCGGGATCGGCGTGCTTGTGTGGGGCACATCACCAAGGAGGACACCATGCGATCCACCACACGGTCCAACACGGCCGCTCCGGCCGCCGAGAGCGACGGCGTCCGCTTCGACGCCCACGGCGTCGAGCCCATTCCGCCCTCCGCCCGCGACTCCACCCCCTGGCAGCAGTTCTGGATCTGGACCGGTGCCAACATCGCCCCGATCAACTGGGTCCTCGGCTCGCTGGGCGTGACCCTGGGCCTCAGCCTCCTGGAGACCATCGCCGTCATCGCGATCGGCAACCTCGCCGGCTGCGCGATCTTCGGTCTGTTCAACCTGATGGGGCACCGCACGGGCGTCAACCAGATGGTGATCGGCCGCGGCGCCTTCGGCCGCGCCGGAGCGGTCGTGCCGGGTGTCGTCCAGGGGCTGCTGACCATGGGCTGGGTCGGCGTCAACACCTGGGTCGTGCTCGACCTGGTGCTCGCCATCCTCGCCCGCATGGGCGTCGAGGGCGGCCTCGGGCTGAAGTACCTGGTCGCCGCGATCATCATGGTCGTGCAGCTGGGCCTGGCGCTCTACGGCTTCTACGCCATCCGCACCTTCGAGAAGTACACGGTGCCGGTCACCGTACTGATCATGGCGGTCATGACGGTGCTGGCCGCCGTCCAGGTCGACCCGCAGTGGACGGCCGCGACCGCCGCCGAACCCGGCGCCAAGCTGACCGCCGTCACCCAGCTGCTGACCGCCATCGGCATCGGCTGGGGCATCAGCTGGCTGCCCTACTCGGCCGACTACAGCCGCTTCGTCCGCCCCGGCGCCTCCGGCGCCTCGGTGTTCTGGTCGACGGCGCTCGGCATGTACGTGCCCACGGTATGGCTGGCCGGCCTCGGCGCCTACCTGAGCAGCGGCAGCGGCGGCAGCGACCCGTCGACCCTGGTGACCAACACCTTCGGCGCGCTGGCCGTCCCGGTCCTGCTGCTGGTCATGCACGGGCCCGTCGCCACCAACATCCTCAACCTGTACTCCTGTTCGCTGGCGGCGCTGTCGATCGGCATCCGCGTCGCCCGCTGGAAGCTGACCCTGATCGCCGGCCTCGTGGCCTCCGCCGTGCTGGTCGTCTTCGTGCAGGCCGACGACTTCGCCCAGGCCTTCGACCACTGGATGGTCTCCATCCTGGTGTGGATCAGCCCGTGGGCGAGCATCCTGATGGTCGACTACTTCGTGATACGGCGCGGCCGCATGGACGTCGAGACGCTGTACACCGACGCGGCCTCGCCGTACGGGCCGGTGAACTGGAGGGCGCTGGCCAGCCTCGTGCTGGGGCTCGTGGCGGCCTGGAGCTGGCAGTACGGCATGGTCCCGCTCACCCAGGGCCCCATCGCGCGGGCGCTGAACGGCACCGACTTCTCCTGGCTGTCGGGCGGCCTGGTGGCCGGCGGGCTCTACTACCTGCTCGTCCGGAACCGCGTCACGATCCAGGCCGAGGCGGCGCGCCGATGACCGGGCCGACCGGCGCGCGCGTGCACGTCATCACCACCGGAGGCACGATCGCCTCCAGGCCGGGCCGTGACGGCGCGGTGCGGGTGGCCGTGCAGGGACACGATCTGGTCTCCGCGGCCGGCGTGCGGGTCACGGTGGAGGAGCTCATGCTCGCCCACAGCTTCGACCTCACGGTGGCCGAGTCCCTGCGGATCGCCGAGCGGGCCCGCGCCGTGGCCGGCGACCCCGAGGTGGCCGGTGTCGTCGTCACCCACGGCACCGACACCATGGAGGAGACGGCGTACCTGACCGACCTGCTGCTGGAACCCGGCCACACCGTGGTCTTCACCGGAGCGCAGCGGCACGCGGGCCTGCCCGACAGCGACGGGCCGCGCAACATCGCCGACGCCGTCCGCGTCGCCGCCGAGGCCGGCGGGCTCGGCGCGGTCATCGTCATGGCGCAGCTCGTGCACGCCGCCCGCCACGCCACCAAGTCCCACACGCTGGCGCCCGACGCCTACTCCTCTCCCGGGGCCGGGCCCGTCGGCCACGTGCACGGCGACCGCCTCCACCTGACCTCGCGCCCGGTCCGCTCGCCCTGGCTCACCCCCGGCGAGCGGGTCTCCCTGGAGGCCCGCGTCGATATCGTGCCCGCCTACCTGGGCGCGGACGGCGTCCACGTGGCCGCCTCCCGGCAGGCGGGCGCCCGCGGCATCGTCCTGGAGGCGATGGGCGCCGGCAACGCGACGCCCGGGCTGCTCGCCGAGATCCGGACCTGCCTGGCCGAGGGCATGCTCGTCCTGGTGTCCTCGCGCTGCCGGCAGGGGCCCGCCACGCCGATCTACGAGAGCGGCGGCGTCGCGCTCCAGCGGGCCGGCGCGATCTTCGCGGGCACGCTCACCGCCCCCAAGGCCAGGCTCCTGCTGGCCGCCGCCCTGTCGGCCGAACGCGACCCCCGTCAGGCCGCGGCCCGCCTGGCCGCCTACCTGGGCGCCTGATCCGGGCGCCTGCCTGGCCGCGCCTGCCCGGGCGCCTGCCTGGCTTCGCCTGTCTTGGTGCGTGATCTGGCCGCTCGCCTGGCCGCCTGCCTGGGCGCGTGATCCGGCCGCCCGCCGGACGCGTGCCGCCCGGCACGGGAGGAGAGGCGTACGATGGCGGGCGGCCAGAACGGTGAGAGCAAGGGGGATCCACCCAGTGAGCGACGAGCCACGTTTCCTGAACGACGTGACGGTCGAACTCGTCAAGCACAGCGCGTCGGACACCGACGTGCTGTGGGCGGCCAGGGTGTCGACGGCGGGGGAGCAGTCACTCGACGAGATCAACAAGGATCCCGAGCGGTCCAAGGGCCTGATCAACTACCTGATGCGCGACCGCCACGGCAGCCCGTTCGAGCACAACTCGATGACCTTCTTCATCAGCGCCCCGATCCTGGTCTTCCGCGAGTTCATGCGGCACCGGGTCGGCTGGTCCTACAACGAGGAGAGCGGCCGCTACCGCGAGCTGCAGCCCGTCTTCTACGTGCCCGGCGAGCAGCGCAAGCTGGTCCAGGAGGGCAAGCCGGGCCGCTACGTCTTCGTCGAGGGCACCCCCGAGCAGCACAAGCTGGTCAGCGAGGCCATGGAGAGCGCCTACCGGCAGTCCTACGCCGCCTACCAGGAGATGCTGGGGGCCGGCGTCGCCCGCGAGGTCGCCCGCGCCGTGCTGCCCGTGGGCCTGTTCTCCACGATGTACGCCACCTGCAACGCCCGCTCGCTCATGCACTTCCTGTCGCTGCGCACCAAGAACGAGCAGGCCAAGGTGCCCTCTTTCCCGCAGCGGGAGATCGAGATGGTCGCCGAGAAGATGGAGGCGGCCTGGGCCGAACTCATGCCGCTCACCCACGCCGCGTTCGTGGCCAACGGGCGGATCGCCCCGTGAAGGTCCTCATCTCCGGCGGGGCCGGATACATCGGCAGCACCGTCGCCTCGGCCTGCCTCGACGCCGGCATCACCCCGGTCATCCTCGACAACCTGGTCACCGGGCGCGCCGAGTTCGCGCGGGGGCGCGCCTTCTACGAGGGCGACATCGCCGACGCCGCCCTCGTGGACCGCATCTTCGCCGAGCACCCCGACATCGAGGCGGTCGTCCACTGCGCGGCGCTCATCGTGGTGC
The DNA here is from genome assembly GCF_053602555.1 of Nonomuraea sp. NPDC004354. Taxonomy (NCBI): domain Bacteria; kingdom Bacillati; phylum Actinomycetota; class Actinomycetes; order Streptosporangiales; family Streptosporangiaceae; genus Nonomuraea; species Nonomuraea sp. NPDC004354. The sequence goes on from NZ_JBSGDV010000014.1 coordinate 98,769, forward strand.
CCGACTCGGTGGCCGACCCGGTCGGCTACTACCAGGCCAACGTCGCCAAGAGCCTCGACTTCGTCTCCCACCTGCTGCGCAACGGCTGCGAAAAGCTGATCTTCAGCTCGTCCGCGTCGATCTACGCGGCGGGCGCCGACTTCACCGTCGACGAGAGCTCGCCGCTGGCGCCGCAGAGCCCCTACGCCCGCACCAAGGCCGTGTGCGAGGCGATGTTCGCCGACATCTCGGCCACCCAGCCGATCAGGATCCTGTCGCTGCGCTACTTCAACCCGATCGGGGCCGACCCGAAGATGCGCACCGGCCTGCAGCTGCGCCGGCCCAGCCACGCGCTCGGCAAGATGATCGAGGCGTGGGAGGAGGGCACGCCGTTCCAGATCACCGGCACCTCGTGGCCCACCCGTGACGGCTCCGGCATCCGCGACTACATCCACGTGTGGGACCTGGCCACCGCGCACGTCGCCGCCCTCGAGCGCTTCGACACTTTCACCGACGACGTCATCAACCTCGGCACCGGCACCGGCACGACCGTGCGCGAGCTGGCCGCCGCCTTCAACCAGGTGGTGGACAGGCCCATCGAGGTCGTGGAGACCGGCCCGCGCCCCGGCGACGTGGCGGGCGCCTACACCCGTACCGACCTGGCCGGGCGGCTGCTCGGCTGGCAGGCCAGGCACACCGTCGCCGAGGGCATCGCGCACTCGCTCGAATGGGCGCGGATCCGCGAGGAGATCCTGGGCTAGTACGGCTCCAGCCGGCGGGCCCGGCCACGTACGGCTGGAGGCGGTTCCGGACGGCTGGAGCCCGGCCGCCGGCTCCGGCGCAGCTACAGCACGGCCGCCGGCTCCCGCCCAGCTACAGCACGGCCGCCCGCACGGTCAGCACGTCGGGCAGGTGGGCGGCCACCTCCTCCCAGGTGTCGCCGTCGTCGCGCGAGGCGTAGACAGAGCCGTCGCGGGTGCCGAAGAAGATGCCCGCCCTGCCGCCGTCGAGCGCGGCGGCCGTCATGGCGTCGCGCAGGACCGAGGCGTAGACCGGGCCCTCGGGCAGGCCCTTGCCGTGGGCCTGCCAGCTGGCCCCCGCGTCGTCGCTGCGGAAGACCTGGTAGCGGTGGCCGACCGGGGTGCGGTCGAGATCGGCGTGCAGCGGAAGGACGTAGAGCGTGTCGGGCCTGCCCGGGTGCACGACGACGGGGAAGCCGAAGTCGGAGGGCAGCGAGGAGCCGATGTCGGTCCACGACCCGCCGAAGTCGTCGCTGCGGTAGACGCCGAAGTGGTGCTGCAGGAACAGCCGCTCGGGCCGGGCCGGGTGGAAGCCCACCTTGTGCACGCACTGCCCGAACTCGGGATACTGCTGCCCCTCGGGCAGGAACGGCGCCCTGATCCCCCGGTTGGCCGCCTCCCACGACTGGCCGCCGTCGCTCGTGCGGTAGAAACCGCCGCTCGAGATCGCCACGCCCATGATCTTCGGGTCGGTGGGGTGGCTGAGGATGGTGTGCAGGCACAGGCCGCCGCCCCCCGGCTGCCAGCGTGCCCGGTGCGGATGCTCCCACAGCCCCTCGACCAGGGAGTAGGTGATGCCGCCGTCCTCGGAGCGGAACAGCGCCCCTGGCTCGACCCCCGCCCAGACCACGCCGGGCTCGGACGGCGAGGGCAGCAACTGCCAGACCCGCTCCAGGGTGGCGCCCGTGCTCTCGGGGAAGGCGATGGGCGGCTTGTCCGCCTCCTGCCAGCTCGCGCCGAGATCATCGGAGTACATCACCGAAGGGCCGAAGTGGCCGTACTCGATGCCGGCCAGCAGCCTCGGCCGCTCACCCCTGGTGTCGATCGCGACCGCGTGGACCCCGACCGTGGAGAACTGGATCGGTTCGACCTCGAAGGGGCCGCCGCCGCGGGACCGGGCGAGGAAGAGCCCCTTGCGGGTGCCGACGGCGAGTAGTGCGTCGCTCATGATGGTCTCCCATGTTGGCTTGCTGGCCATCGTGCCACGTGGCGCCGACAATCTCCGGGCAGCGCCGCATGCACGGCCGGGCGTGCGGAGCCTGTGTCCCGGGTCGGGGGGATATGTCCCGGCGAGGGGAGAGCCCGGTTGACCCTCACACGATGTCAGGCCGCAGGCTCCCGGCCATGTCGATCACCTACGTGGGCTCCGGGCCGTACTGCTACGCCAACTCGCTGGCCATGATCCTGGGCGCCGAGGCGCCACCCGCCTCGGTCATCGAGGTCCTGACCGGCTCGCCGTACGGCATGCAGCTGATCGGCGGCCGCCTGCCGCTGTTCGACCCCTTCGGCTGGGATCCCGACCAGGGCCTCGACACCGCGATCGAACTGCTGGGTTGGACGTGCGAGCGCGGCGACGGCGGCACGGCCGCCGAGGCCGTGGCGCGCCTGCGGGCCGGCTGCGAGCACGGCCCGGTCCTGGCGGGCCCGCTGGAGCTGGGGCTGCTGCTGTACCAGCCCGGCTCCGGCGAGGCGGTCGCGGCCGACCACTACGTGGTCGTGCTGGAGGCGGACGACGACTCCGTGCTGCTGCACGATCCCCAGGGATACCCCTACGCCACGCTGCCGACCCAGGACTTCGTGGCCGCCTGGCGCGGCGAGCTCGTCAGCTATCTGCCGCGGCCGTTCGCGATGCGGTCCGGGTTCGTCCGGCGGGCACGGGTGGAGCCGGAGCAGGCGTTGCGGCGCTCGCTGCCGGTGTCGCTGGCCTGGCTGGCGGGCCGGAAGGACGTGGCCGTCGAACCCGGCACGCTGGGGCAGGCCGCAGCCGCCGTACGCGCCGCCGAGCTGGTGGAGGAGGGGCTCGACCCGCAGGTCAGGGACCTGCTCGAGGCGTTCGCCGTCCGGGTGGGCGCCCGCCGGCTCAACGACCTGGCGCACTGTCTGCGCGTCCTGGACCTGCCGGACGGCGCCGCCGTCGCCGAGCGGCAGGCGCGCATCGTGGGCGGCCTGCAACGGCCCCTCGTGGCGGGCGACGACGCGGCGCTCGCGGCCGGACTACGCGAGCTGGCGCCCACCTACGAACAGCTGCACGCCGCCCTCACCTGACCGGCCCGCCCTCACTTGACCGGCCAGCGCCCGCCAGGTCGGCCCGCCCGCTCCAGACCAGTCCACGCCCGCCTCCCCGTGCCCGCCTGGTCGGCCCGCGCCTGCCTGGTCGGCCCGCCCGCTCCAGACCGGCCCTGACCGGTTCCTGAGCGGTCCGCCCACCGGATCCGCCGGGGGAGGGGCGGTCTACGCTTTCCTGACGCGGCGCCAGGTCGCGATCGGTACGGAGGTGCGGGCTTTGAGCAGGCGCATGGAGATCCAGGTGACGGGAACCCGTCCCCGGCAGCGCGGCCACGACCGGGGCCGCCGCACCCGCGACGAGATCGCGCGGGCGTGGCGCGCCTACGAGGAGCTCTTCGCGGCCACCGCCGCGGCCGGCGGCGTGCCGCTCGACGTCCCCGCGCTCGCCCTGGGGACGGTCGCGGCGACCCGCGCCTGGGCGCCGGAGCTCGTCGAGGAGATGGAGGGCGTGGCCGAGGGCGCGGGCGTGCCGCTCTGGACCGTCGCCGCGCTCAACGCGCGCACCGAGATCCTCGCCGCGGCGGGCGGGCCGCGCGCGGGAGAGTGCTCCACGGTGGTCCACGCCGCCTCCCGGACGGCCGGCGGCCAGTGCTGGGACTGGCACGAGGAACTGGCCGCCATGTGGCACATCCAGTCGGTGCGCGGCGACACGTGGGCGTTCGCCGGGATCACCGAGCACGGCATCCTGGCGAAGATCGGCGTCAACGAGGCCGGCGTGGGGCTGCTGTTCAACATCCTCGGCCACACCGACGACGGGGCGGGCGGCGTGCCCGTCCACCTGGCCGCCCGCCGGGTGCTCGGCGGCGCCGGCTCGTTCGAGGAAGCGGTCGCCATCCTGCGCGACGCCCCGGTCTCCGCCTCCACCGTGATGACCGTCGTGACCGCCGGCCGGGCGGCCTCCGTCGAGCTGAGCCCGGCCGGCGTCAGGGTGGTCGAGCCGGACGGCGACGGCTGGCTGGTGCGCACCAACCACTTCCTGGATCCCGCGCTCGCCGCGGGGGAGTTGCGCGGGCGGCTGGACCCGGACACCCACGACCGGCTGCGTCTGCTCGGCGCCCGGGTGCGGGGCCGTCCCGGCCTGGACGGCCCCGGTGACCTGGCCACCCTGCTCACCGCCCATCCCGGCGACGGCGCGGAGGTGTGCTGCCACGCGCCGGCCGGGGGCGCGCTCGGCACCCGGTGGGCGACGCTGGCCACGGTGGCGATCGAACCGGCGGACCGGCGGATCCTGGTGCACGACGGCGGCCCGTGCACGGCACGGCCACCGGCGTGGACGGCCCTCACCGCGACCCCGCTCTGACACCGCGCCGCGCCGCCAGGACCGCCACCCGGCGGCCCCGCCCTGACGTGCCGCCCCGGCGGCCCCGCCCTGACGTGCCGCCCCGGCGGCCCCGCCCTGACGTGCCGCCCTGACGTGCCGCGTCGCCGGGATCGTCGCTCCCGGCGGGTCACCCCGGCGGGCCACCCCGGCGGGCCGCTCCGGCGTGCCGCGTCGCCTGGCGGTCCGGTGTGGTGCGGTCCCGCTTTACGTCCGGGGTAATCGTGGCGATTCCCCCTTTACCGCTACCGTTCCCCGCATGGGAGCACTTGCCGTCAACCACGAGTCATTTGGTGATCTGCTGCGATCCTGGCGCCAGCGGCGCAGGGTCAGCCAGCTCGACCTGGGCATCGAGGCGGAGGTCTCGGCCCGGCACATCAGCTTCCTCGAGACCGGCAGGGCCAAGCCCAGCAGGGACATGGTGATGAGATTGGCGGAGGAACTCGACGTGCCGCTGCGCCACCGCAACAGGCTGCTGGTGGCGGCCGGGTACGCGCCCGTCTTCCCCGAGCGGGAGGTGCGGGCGCCCGAGATGGAGGTGGTACGGCAGGCCCTGGACAAGATCCTGGCCGGGCACGAGCCGTACCCCGCGCTGGTCGTGGACGCGGCGTGGAACCTGGTGGCGGGCAACGCGGCCGCGGCGATGTTCATGGACGGCGTGCCGGCCGAGTTGCTGAAGGAGCCCGTCAACGTGATGCGGCTGTCGCTGCACCCCGACGCGATGGGCGGCCGGCTGATCAACCTGGCGGAGGTGCGGGCGCACCTGCTGCACCGGCTGCGGCGGCAGGCGGAGGCCTCGGGCGACGGGCGGCTGGCCGAGTTGCACGACGAGCTGGCCGCCTACACCTACCCGGGCGTCGACCTGAACGTGGCGCACGCGCCCGGCATCGCCGACATCCTGATGCCGTTGCGGATCAGGCACGGCGACCGGGTGCTGTCGATGTTCACGACGATCGCGACGTTCGGCACGCCGGTGGACGTGACGGTGTCGGAGCTGGCCATCGAGACCTTCTGGCCCAACGACGAGGAGACGGCGGCCGCCTTCCGCTGACGACCGCCACGGGCGGGGGCCGCCGGTCAGTGCTCGCCCTGGGCGATGTCCCGGTGGATGCGGGCCGGCGGGACACCGTCCGTCTGCAGCCGGCGCACAGTCTCGTGCACCATCGCCGGGGGACCGCACACGTAGACCTCGTGCTCGGCCCACGAGTGGAAGCGTTGCATCACCTCGGGCAGCCGTCCGCGCATGCCGTCGTAGGACGACTGGCCCGACACCACCGGCAGCACCCGCAGCCAGGGGAAGGCCGACTCCATCCTGACCAGGTCGGGCAGGTCGTAGAGCTCGGCCGCGGTGCGCGCGCCGTACAGCAGGTGGATGTTGGGCCGCCTGCCCGAGGTGATGATGTGGTCGATGATGGCCTTGATCGGGGCCAGGCCGGTGCCGCCCGCGACGCACAGGACGTCCCTGGCGCCGGACTCGTGCGGGATCATCGTGCCGATCGGCGGCCCGAGCATGATGGTGTCGCCGACGCGGGTGTGCCGGACCAGCGTGGTCGACACCCAGCCGCCGGCCACCCCGCGCACGTGCAGCCTGATCGTGTTGTCCTCGCGCGGCGCGTTGGCGATGGAGAACGTCCGCCACACCCGCGGCCAGCGCGCGGTCTGCACGCTGACGTACTGCCCCGCGACGTACGGCAGGCGCTGCGTCGGCCTGAGCGTGACGACCGCGATGTCCTCGGTGCGCCGCTCGTGGTCGATGACCTCGGCCAGCCACCACGCCGGCGAGACGCCCGAGGCGATGTCGGCCGCGTCGATCATGAGGTTGGCGGCGGCGGTGTAGGCGGCCACCCACGCGGCCTCGATCTCGCTGGTCCAGATGGCCGCGGCGAAGCGTCTGACGGTGGCCAGCAGGGCGTTGCCCACCGCGGTGTAGTGCTCGGCGATCACGCCGTACTTGCGGTGGTCGCGGCCGAGCTGGCCGAGATAGGAGGCGAGGCTGTCCGGACTGTCCAGTGACCACACGATCCTGGTCAGCGCGCTGAACAGCCGGTCGCGCTGGACGTCCATGGCGGGCGGGAACATCCCGCGCAGGTGCGGGTTCTCCGCGAACAGCCGCCCGTAGAAGTAGGCCGCCGCCCGGTCGGCGACGGGTTCGATGACGGAGAAACTCTCCTTGACGAGGCGCGGATTCAACGACATGCCTTGTGACCCCACCTTTGACCAGAATGCGATTCCGGTCTGTCGTTCCACCTCCCTGACGGTTCCGGGTTGCGAGCGTGCGGCGAGCCCCGGCGTATCCGTACGCTCGTCCCGGAGTCTTACACCACTTCCCTGGGGTCACCACCGTTTCACCTCAATACGGTGTGAATCCAAACTATCCGTAACTGTACCGTTATTTTCCGCAATCAAAATCCAGAACATTTCCCGCGCTGAAGGTGAATCAATATCGCATTCACCAAGAAATGGGCCGGATGGGGTCGCGCGGGAGCCGCGGGCCCCCGGCGAGGAGCGGGCGGTCGGCCCCGGCCCCGGTGATCGGTGCGCCGGAAGTGACAGCACTGATACCCGGGATAGGTGACATAACCGAAATCGTGTGCGCCATGATGGACCACCAGGTACCTGGTCGCCCGTCCTCCTGCATGCAATCTGGAGCGCGCATGTCCCGACCGCTGATCGGCATCACCGCCTACTTCGAGGCCGCCCGCTGGGGCGACTGGGTCAGAGAGGCGGTTCTCGGCCCCCCGTCCTACGCCAGGGCGGTCGAACGGGCGGGCGGGGCGCCGGTCCTGCTGCCCCCGCTCAACCTGCACGCCGTCGACGACTACGTCAGGGGGCTCAGTGGCATCGTGCTGGCCGGCGGCGCCGAGGTCGCCGGCTCCGTCTACGGGGCCGACCAGGACGACAGGGTGGCCCCGCCGCAGCCGCAACGCGACCGCTTCGAGCTGGCGCTGGCCCGCGCCGCCGTCCAGGCGGACGTGCCGATCCTGGCCGTGGCGCGCGGCATGCACGTGCTGAACGTCGCCCAGGGCGGCACGCTGATCCCGTGGCTGCCCGACGTGCTCGACCACGAACGGCACGCCGCCCCCGGACAGCCGCACGTCATCCAGGTCAGCGTCTCCAGCAAGCTCGGCAAGGCGCTCGGCGACCGGATCGAGGTGACCGCGCCGCACCACCAGTCGGTCAAGCGGCTCGGCACCGGCCTGCTGGCGGTGGCCTGGGCCGACGACCAGATCGTGGAGGGCGTCGAACTGCAGGGTCACCGGTTCGGCGTCGGCGTCCAGTGGCACCCCGAGCGCGGTGATGATATGCGGCTGTTCGAGGCACTCGTGGAGGCCGCCCGATACTGATGAGAAATGGGGTGCCTCATGAGTAAGCTCGGATCATGAGCTTGCATCCCCAGGCCAGGGCCTATCTGGAGCTCTATCCTTCCGACCTCGGCGTCGATCTCGGCGGCCTGGGCCAGGCGGAGATCGAGCAGATGCGTGCCGTCGACGGCCTGGCCGACAGGCGCGGACCGCTGACGCGCCTGCCGTTCGTCCGTGACGCGCTGGCCGGCGAGGTGCCGATCCGGGTCTACCGGGCCGATCCGGGCGACCACACGCTGCCCGTCATCGTCTACTTCCACGGCGGCGGCTGGGTGTTCGGCAGCGTCAGGCGCAACGACGCCCTGGGCAGGGACCTGGCGGTCAGGACCGGCGCCGTCGTGGTGTCGGTCGACTACCGGCTCGCGCCCGAGCATCCCTTCCCCGCCGCGGCCGACGACGCCTGGACCGTGGTGCGCGACATCTTCGCCCGTCCCGCCTTCTACCAGAGCAACGGCGACGTCGCGGTGATCGGCGACAGCGCGGGCGGCAACCTGGCCGCGGTCGCCGCCTGGCAGGCCCGCGACGCCGGGCTCACCCTGGCCCACCAGGTGCTCGTCTACCCGATCACCGACGTGGCCATGGACACCGCCAGCTACCGCGAGTTCGCCAAGGGCTACGGGCTCGACGCCGAGGAGATGGCCTGGTTCGCCGATCGCTACGCGGCCGAGGCCGACCCCCTCGATCCGCGCCTGTCGCCGCTGCGCCTCGGCTCGTGCGCGGGCCTCGCGCCCGCGACCGTGGTGAGCGCCGACCACGACGTGCTGCGCGACGAGGGCGAGGCCTACGGCGCGCGGCTGGCGGCCGAGGGCGTGGCCGTCGAGGTGCGCCGCTACCCGGGCACGGTGCACGGCTTCTTCGGCCTGCCCGGCTGGTTCGACCAGGCGGAGGAGGCCCGCGCCTACGTGGCGGCCAGGCTGAGGGCGGCGCTGGAGCCGTGAGCGCCTTCGACCGCTACACCAAGCTCAGGGTCGACCGGCCGGCCGGCGGCGTCGCGCGCGTCACGATCAGCGAGCCGGGCAGGCTGAACGCGGTCGACATGACCGGCCACCGCGAGCTGGCCGACATCTGGCGCGACCTCGACCGCGACGAGTCGGTGCGCGCGATCCTGGTCACCGGCGAGGGCGAGGCCTTCTCCGCGGGCGGCGACCTGGCGATGATCGAGGAGATGACCCGCGACCACGCCACCAGGATGCGCGTGTTCGCCGAGGCCCGCGACATCGTCTACAACGTCCTCAACTGCGCCAAGCCGGTCGTCAGCGCCATCCGGGGGCCGGCGGTGGGCGCGGGCCTGGCCGTCGCGCTGCTGGCCGACATCTCCGTGGCCGGCCGTACGGCACGCATCATCGACGGGCACACCAGGCTCGGCGTGGCGGCCGGCGACCACGCGGCCATCATCTGGCCGCTGCTGTGCGGCATGGCCAAGGCGAAGTACCACCTGCTGCTGTGCGAGCCGGTCACCGGCGAGCAGGCCGAGCGGATGGGCCTGGTGAGCGTCTGCGTCGACGACGCCGAGGTCCACGACAGGGCCATGGAGATCGCGGTACGGCTGGCCGAGGGCGCCCAGGAGGCCATCAGGCTGACCAAGTACTCGCTCAACAACTGGCTGCGGATGGCGGGGCCGACGTTCGACGCCTCCCTCGCCATGGAGTTCCTCGGCTTCTCGGGGCCCGACGTCGTGGAGGGGGTCAGGGCGCTCCGCGAGAAGCGCCCGCCGTCCTTCTCCTGAGCCGGCCCTGGAAGCTCCCGAGCCGGTCCTGGAATGACCGGACCCGAGAAGCTCCTGACCGGGTGCTAGAAGCTCCTGGGCAGGCCCAGCACCTGCGTGGCCAGGTAGTTCAGCAGAAGCTCCTCGGTCACCGGCGCGACCTTACCGATCCGCGCGTCGGTCAGCAGCCGCGCCACCGGGTACTCCAGCGAGTAGGCCATCCCGCCGTGGGTCTGGAAGGCCGCGTCGGCCGCCTCCCACGCCGCCTGCGAGGCGGTCAGCTTGGCGATGTTGGCCTCGGTGCCGCACGGCAGCTGCCGGTCGAAGGCCCAGGCGGCCTTGTACAGCATGAGCCTGGCCAGCTCGATCTTCGCCTTCACCTGCGCCAGCGGGAAGGCGATCGCCTGGTTGGCGCCGATCGCCCTGCCGAAGACCTCCCGCTCCTTGGCGTAGTCCACCGCCACCCGCAGCGCCACCTCGGCGCCGCCCAGCGCGGAGGCGGCCAGCAGGATCCGCTCCGGGTTGAGGATGTCCCACAGCACGACGGCGCCCTGGTCGATCTGCCCGACCGCGTTGGCGGCGGGCACCCGCAGGTCGTCGACGAACACCATGTTGGACGGGGTGGTGTTGGCGCCCATCTTGGGGATCGGCCGGAACGACAGCTGCCCCGCGGCCACCGCCTCGGGCACGTTCACCAGGAAAACCGTCAGCCCGTTGGTGCGCGGCCTGGCCTCTGCGGCCGGGATCGTCCTGGTGACCAGCATCATCCAGGTGGCCCGCTGCACCCCGGTGATCCAGATCTTCTGCCCGTTGATCACGTACTCGTCGCCGTCGCGCCGGGCCGAGGTGGTGATCGCCAGCGAGTTGGAGCCCGCGTCAGGCTCGGTCAGCGCGAAACACGTCTCGATCTCGCCGGTGGCCAGCTTGGGCAGCAGTTCGGCGCGTTGCCGGGGGCTGCCGTGCCTGCCCAGGGTGAGCGCGCCGAAGCCGGGGGTGAGCACGTAGGTGAAGGCCGACCCGCCCGCCGCGCCGGAGGCGGCCAGCGTCTCGGTCGCGACCGTCAGCTCCAGCAGCCCCTGCCCGCCGCCCCCGAACTCCTCGGGTACGGCCAGCCCGAGCCACCCGCCCTTGGCCAGTTCCGCCCACACCTCCTCGGGCCAGCGCTTGTCGGCCTCGCACCGCTGCCAGTAGTCCATGTCGTAGCGCGCGCAGATGTCTCCGACGCCCTTCTGGACGGCAAGCGCGCTCTCGGGAAGCGTGAAGTCCACGGGATCACTCCATTCTCGTTGCGTGCGCAATCGTAGAACGAAGTTCTGTACCTTCGACAGATCTCTTCTGTCCTCGGCAGGTCGTCCAGCGGACCGCCGCCCCGGCGGGGCGGGTCAGCGCGGCCGGCGGGCGTGCAGCACGTAGGCGGGCGGCGTGTTGCGCCACACCGTGCGCCCCAGCACGACCTCCTCGAAGCGCTCGCTCAGCAGCCCGCGGAAGCGCCGCGCCGACCCCAGCGGCATCGCGTGGACGTAGGAGAACGTCGTGAAAGCCCCGGACGGGCACAGCGTGGAGGTCACCGCCCCGAGCAGCCGCCGCTGCAGCTCCTCGGGGAAGGCCGCCCACGGCAGCCCGCTGACCACGACGTCCGCCCTGGTCAGGTTCCGCTCGCGGAGCAGGTCTGGCAGGCGGGCCGCGTCGTCCTGCGCCACGTCGACCCGCGGGAAGCGGTCGATGAGCAGGGCGGCGAGCCTCGGGTTCAGCTCGATCGCCAGATGGTGGCCACGCCCGTTCAGCCGGCGCTGGATCTCCGCCGTGAACGGACCCGTGCCCGGGCCCAGCTCGACCACGGTCGGCTCGCCCCGCTCGGGGACAGGCGTGCAGACGACCTCTGCCAACCGGCGCGAGCTGGGCGCCAGGGCGCCGATCGTGCCAGGCGAGCGCATGAACTGGCCGAGGAACAACGTGGTGTCGTTGGGCATGAGAACAACGGTAAGGGTGTCGGTCAAGGGACTCTCTCCATCTTACGGGCAGATGTCCGGCCACTTGGAGGATGCGAAGTCCTCCGCCGGAAGGATCGACCAGGTCGCGCCCGTCGATACGGTTGTGCCATGCGATGGCGTGGTCTGGCACCGGACGTGCTGCTCGCCGTCTCCGGGATCGCCCTCGACCTGCTGATGTCCGGCAAGGCCGGCGGACCGTCCGCCGAATGGCGGGTCCCCCTGTTCGCGACGCTGGTCGGCGCGCCGATGGGACTGGTGCGCCACCGGCCCGTCTCCGTCAGCCTGTTCCTGGTCGGCGTCCTGGTCTTCACCGACCAGATCGGCAGCTTCACCTCCAACACCGCGCAGATCCTGCTGTGCGTCGCGCTCGGCGCCACCGGCTACCGGCGCGGCTGGCCGGTCACGCTGGCCGTCGTGGCGGTGGGGGCGCTGGCCACCGGCCTCAACATCGCCGACCCCGGCATCGCCTTCACCCGCAACGCCTGGTTCTACTCCGTCGGCATCGCCCTCCTGCCCGCGCTCGTCGGCCGCTACCTGCGCGGCCCCGCCGGACGCCTCGAAGCGCCCGAGATCACCCCCGACGTGCTGCTGGCCGGCGCCGGCGTGGCCGTCGCCGTCCTGGGCACCTGGCCGTACTGGCACACCGGCAGCCAGCCCGCCTGGGTGATCGGTTCCTTCTTCGTCGGGGCGGGCCTCGCGCTGGGCGTGGCCAGGCGGCTGCCCGCCGTCGTGTTCGCGGTGGAGGGCACGCTCCTGCTGAGCGCGCACCAGTTCATCCCCGAGGCCACCGCCACCATCCAGGTCACGCTGCTCATGGCGGTCGGGGTGTTCGCGATGCGCGTGGCCTCCTGGTTCTGGAACCTGGTCGCCTACGTCACGGCCAGCTCGCTCGCCGCGATGGTCGTGATCAACGGGCACGAGAACGTCACCGCGCTCAGGGTCGTCCTGCTGCTCGTGGTGGTCGCCACGCCGATCGCGATCGGCAGGTACGCCGGTGCCAGGCAGTCGGCCGCCGAGGCCGAGCGGCTGCGGGTGCGCGAGTCCGAACGGCTGGCGATCGCCCAGCTGCACGCCGGCCAGCTCGCCGAGCGCGAGCGCATCGCCCGCGAGGTGCACGACATCGTCGCCCACCACGTCGGGGCCATGGTGCTGCGCGCCGCCGCCGCCCGCTACGCCGCCCCCGACGGTCCTGTCGCCGACGCGCTCGCCGACATCAAGGAGACCGGCCACCAGGTGCTGGAGGACCTGCGCGGCCTGCTCGACCTGCTGCGCGACCCCGGCAGCGACGGCGTGCTGCTGGCCGACCCGGCCGACGTGGTCACCGAGTCCGCCGAGCGGATGAGCGCCGCAGGGCTGGTCGTCGACCTCCACCTCGACCCCGCGCTCAGCGATGCGCCGCTGGTGGCCAGGGCCTCGGCGGCGCGCATCGTCCAGGAGGGCCTGACGAACGTGCTCAAGCACGCGGGCCCCGGCACCACCGTCCGGGTGGGCGTGGTCGCGGGCGAGGACGAGCTGGTCGTCGAGGTGGCCAACGGCCGCCCGCCCACGATCCGCGAGCCGCTGCCGTCCTCCGGGCAGGGCCTGGCCGGGATGCGGGAGCGGGCCAAGGCGCTGGGCGGCACGCTGACCGCGGGCCCCGACGGCGGCGGCTGGCGCCTGGCCGTGACCCTTCCCTACCCGCATCCCCACCCCCAACCCCACCCCCAACCCCACCCCCAACCCCACCCCCAACCCCACCGCCAACCCCACCCCCAACCCCACCCCCAACCCCACCCCCAGACCAAGGTGACGACATGATCCGAGTGGTGGTGGCCGACGACCAGGCCCTGGTCAGGGCAGGCGTGCGCATGCTGCTGCAGGCGGCCGGCGACATGGAGGTCGTCGGCGAGGCCGACGACGGGGCCGAGGCCGTACGGCTGGCCGAGCACCACCGCCCCGACGTGGTCCTCATGGACCTGCGCATGCCACGGGTCGACGGGCTCGAGGCGATCAAGCGGATCCTGGCCGCCCAGCCCGGCGCGAAGATCGTCGTGCTCACCACCTTCGCCGACGACGCCAACGTCTACGCCGCGCTGCGCGTCGGCGCGCTCGGCTTCCTGGTCAAGGACGACGAGCCCGAACGCATGGTCGACGCCGTCCGCAGGGCCGCCGCGGGCGAGCAGTTGCTCGCCCCCTCCGTGCTGCGCCGGGTGGTCCAGCGGGCGCTGGCCGCCGAGCAGCAGGCCACGCCCACCCCCGCCGGGCTGACCGAACGCGAACTCGAGGTCCTCGCCCTGGTCGGCACCGGCCTGTCGAACGCCGAGATCGCCGACCGGCTCCACGTCGGCGTCACCACGGTCAAGACCCACGTCGGCTCGGCGATGGAGAAGCTCGGCCTGCGCAACCGCATCCAGGCCGCGGTCGTCGCCCACCGCATCGGCCTGGTCGACGCCGCCTTCCGCCCGGTGCGCCATCCGCCCAGGGGGTGACCGGCGGGTCACCCGGCAGGCTGACGACCCCGCCCGCCGCGCCCGGCCACGATGTGGTCCTCACCTCAGAAGGAAGGACCCATCCTCATGCATGACGTGACGACCGCCACGTCCGCCCCCGTCTCGGCGGGCCTGCTCTACACGCTGCGCGTGCTGGTGCTCGCGCACGCGGTCTCCCTGCTGGTGGCGGCCTCGTTCGCGGGGCAGGCACTGGTCTACGGCGAGGCCTCCATCGTGTCCGAGCCCGCGACCGCCGAGACCCACGTCATGATCGGCATGGTCGCCCACCTGGTCGGCCTGCTCCAGGTCATCGCCGCCGTCCTCTACTGGCGTCCGGGCCGGGGCGCCGGCTGGCCCGCCCTGGCCAGCCTCGCCCTCTTCCTGCTCGGCATCGCCCAGCACTTCCTGCTGATCTTCGTCGGCCTCGGCGCGCACGTGCCCAACGGCGTGCTCATGTTCGGGCTGCTGGCCCTCACCACGGTGTGGGCGTGGTCGCCCGGGGCCGCACGCCGCCGATAGGCTGCTGCCATGTTCGTGAAGATCTGCGGCCTGAGCGAGCCCGAGCACGTCGAGGCCGCCGTCGAGGCGGGCGCCGACGCGATCGGGTTCGTGCTGACCGCCAGCCCGCGCAGGGTGAGCCCCGCACGGGCGGCGGAGCTGGCCGCGCTGGTGCCCGGGCACGTGCTGACCGTCGGCGTCTTCATGGGAGAGCCCGCCGACGAGGTACGGCAGGCCGCCACGGCCGCCGGGGTGCGCGCCGTCCAGTTGCACGGCCGGCACCCGCACGCCGACTTCACCGCGCTGAAGGACCTCGGCCTGACGCTGGTGCGCGCCGTCGCGGCCGACGCCGACCTGCGCACCGGGGCCTTCGACGAGGACCTGCTGATCGTCGACGCGCCCAGGGCTGGCGCGGGCGAGCCGTGGGACTGGGCGGCCGTCCGCGGCCGGCCCTCCGGCCGCTGGCTGCTGGCCGGCGGCCTCGACCCCGGCAACGTACGGCAGGCGATCGCCGAGGCCGGGCCGTGGGGCGTCGACGTCTCCAGCGGTGTCGAGGTCGCCAGAGGCGTGAAGGACTCCGCCCTGATCCGCGCCTTCCTCCAGGCGGCGCGCTCCTAGACTTCGGTCCGCTCCGGTCCTCTTGCGGGATGAGGCAGCAAGTCGTCCTTTCCGCCGACGCCTTCATGATCATCGCCGTGCCATAGTGGCGTCGTCCGGAATCTTCGCGAGAAGGGCGACAGCATGGCATCAAAGAAGATCGCCGCACTGGGTCTCGGTGCGCTCCTCGTCGTGGCGGGTCTGGCCCCCGCCGCGCACGCCGCCGGGCCGGATCTCGACCGGCGCGAGCTGCAGCGCACGCTCGACGAGGTGCCCAAGGGCGGCGTGGCGGGCGCCTACTCCGCCGTCCAGGACGGATGGCAGCGCTGGCGCGGCGCGGCGGGCCTGGCCGACCTGGAGGCCGGACGCCCCACGCGGCCGGCCATGTACCACCGGATCGGCAGCATCACCAAGACCTTCGTCGCCACCGCCGTCCTGCAGCAGGCCGAGCGGGGCAAGGTCGAGCTGGACGCCCCCGTCGAGCAGTACCTGCCGGGGCTGCTGCCCGACCGGCGCATCACGGTCAGGATGCTGCTCAACCACACCAGCCACGTCGGCGACTACGACACGGCGCTCATCACCGGGCCTGACAGCCTGGAGGAGATGCGCGTGCGCCAGTACACCGACGAGGAACTGGTACGGCTCGGCCTCGGCACCGGCCCCTCGGGCGAGCCCGGCCAGAGGCCCGGCAGCTACTCCAACACCAACTACATCGTGCTCGGCATGCTGCTCGACAAGATCACGGGAATGCCCGCCGAGCGCTACATCACCCGCCACGTCATCCAGCGCGCCGGCCTGTCCGACACCTTCTTCCCGCGCACCCCGAACCTGCCGCGCCCGCACTCGAAGGCCTACACCTCCTTCTTCGGCTCCTTCCCGCTGCGGGACTTCAGCACCTTCAACATGTCGTGGGGCGGCACCGCCGGCGCGCTGGTCTCGACGACGGAGGACCTCAACCGGTTCTTCCGCGCGCTGTTGACCGGCCGGCTGATCGGCCAGGCCCAGCTGGCCGAGATGCGCACGACCGTTCCGATCACGCCGGGACCCGGCGTCCCCGACACCTTCGACTACGGTCTGGGCCTGATCGCCTACGACACCCCGTGCGGGAAGGTGTGGGGGCACGACGGCGGTGTCATCGGCATGGCCACCCTGTCCTTCAGCACCGCGGACGGCGGCAGGCAGGCCTCCTCCGGCATCAACACGACCTGGCACCCCGGAACCGAAGCAGGCCAGCAGGCCTGGGTCGTGCACACCGTCGGCGCGATCTGCGGCACGACCCCCCAGGCGAAGGCGGCTGACACCACCAGGTTGCTGCTGGAGGCGAACGCGCCCGTGAAGCGCTGACGACCCGGGCGGCCGCCCGGGGGAGCCCGCCCGGCAGAGGCCGCCGGGGGAGCCCGCCCCGGAGGGGCTGCCCGGGAGAGGCCGGGGACACCGCCCGCGCCGCCCGTCCCCCGTGGCGGGTGGCGCGGGCGGAGTCCCGCTCTCGGCCCCGTGGGCGGGTGCGGGCGGGTCCTGCCCCGGGCCTGGTGCGTGGCGCGGGCGGGTCCTGCCCCCGGCCCCGGCGCGGGCGGGTCCCGTCCGGTCTCAGCGGCGCTCGGGCAGGGTCAGGTACACCTCGCCGCCGCCGCGCACGAACTCCTCCGCCTTCTCCCGCATCCCCTCCTGCGCCCGCAGATCGTGAGAGATCCGCATCGAGCAGAACTTCGGCCCGCACATCGAGCAGAAGTGGGCGGTCTTGGCCGGGGCCGCGGGCAGCGTCTCGTCGTGGAAGGAGCGGGCCGTGTCCGGGTCGAGGGACAGGTCGAACTGGTCCTCCCAGCGGAACTCGAACCGCGCCCGCGACAGCGCGTCGTCCCACGCCTGCGCCGCCGGATGGCCCTTGGCCAGGTCGGCGGCGTGTGCGGCGATCTTGTAGGTGATCACGCCGGTCTTGACGTCGTCCTTGTCCGGCAGGCCGAGGTGCTCCTTCGGCGTGACATAGCACAGCATCGCGGTGCCGTACCAGCCGATCATGGCCGCGCCGATGCCCGAGGTGATGTGGTCGTAGCCGGGCGCGATGTCGGTGACCAGCGGGCCGAGGGTGTAGAACGGGGCGTCGTCGCACAGCTCGCGCTGCAGGTCCACGTTCTCCTTGATCTTGTGCATGGGCACGTGGCCGGGCCCCTCGACCATCACCTGGACGTCGTGGGCGTGGGCGATCCGGGTGAGCTCGCCCAGCGTGCGCAGCTCGGCGAACTGCGCCTCGTCGTTGGCGTCGGCGATCGAGCCGGGACGCAGCCCGTCGCCGAGGGAGAAGGCGACGTCGTAGGAGGCGAGGATCTCGCACATCTCCGCGAAGTTCTCGTACAGGAAGTTCTCGCGGTGGTGCGCCAGGCACCAGGCCGCCATGATCGAGCCGCCGCGCGAGACGATGCCGGTCGTGCGCCCGACGGTGAGCGGCACGTACGCCAGCCGCACGCCGGCGTGCACGGTGACGTAGTCGACGCCCTGCTCGCACTGCTCGACGAGGGTGTCGCGGTAGATCTCCCACGACAGGCGGGCGGCGACCCCGTCGACCTTCTCCAGCGCCTGGTAGAGGGGGACGGTGCCGATGGGCACGGGGGAGTTGCGGATGATCCACTCGCGGGTGGTGTGGATGTCGCGGCCGGTCGACAGGTCCATGACGGTGTCGGCGCCCCAGCGGATGGCCCAGGTCATCTTCTCCACCTCCTCCTCGACGGAGGAGATGACGGCGGAGTTGCCGATGTTGGCGTTGATCTTGACCAGGAAGTTGCGCCCGATGATCATCGGCTCGCTCTCGGGGTGGTTGACGTTGGCCGGGATGACGGCCCTGCCCGCCGCCACCTCCGCGCGGACGAACTCCGGGTCGACGCCCTCCCTGGCCGCGACGAACGCCATCTCCTTGGTCACCACGCCGCGGCGGGCGTAGGCGAGCTGGGTGACGGGCGCGCCCGCCGCCCTGAGGGGGTCGCGGCGCCGCCCGGCGAACGCGCTCGTCCCTGCGCGCTTCCACGCGTTCTGGTCGCGGTAGCCGTCGTCGAGGGGCTGGACCTGGCGGCCGCCGTACCGGGCCACGTCGCCCCGGTCGAGGATCCACCGCTCGCGCAGTGGGGCCAGGCCGCGGGTGACGTCGGTCTCGACCTCCGGGTCGGTGTAGGGGCCGGAGGTGTCGTAGACGGTGAAGCTCGTGCCGTCGGACAGGCTGATCCGGCGCATCGGGACCCGGAGATCGCCCTGGTAGATCTTGGAAAAACGCGCGCCACTCATCGCGCAAACTCCCTTCGCCGGCATTACCCGGAGCAGGTTCTGGCGGTCGGCGGCTGGTCAGCCGTCCTCTCAGCCCGGTCACACCGGGCTCCCGCGTTGGTCGGCGCCACCGTAACCCGATCACCGGGGGCGCGCGCAACCCCCGATCCGTCCAGGTGTCCGAAACCCCCGGGGGCGAAGGGTCCGCCCTGCGGCCGGAACCGGACGAGGCGGACGGCGCAGCGTACGCAGGTCGGCGACGCAGTAGGGTCGCAAGCGTGAGCGAAACTTCCGCCCCTTCGTCAGCGGAGGACCGGATCTGGACGGTTCCTAACCTGCTGAGCTTCCTGCGCCTGCTGGGTGTGCCCGTGTTCCTGTGGCTGGTTCTCGGGCCCCAGGCCGACGGCTGGGCGATCGGGCTGCTCATGGTCGCGGGATTCACCGACTGGCTGGACGGCAAGATCGCCCGCGCGTGGAACCAGACCAGCAGGCTGGGTCGCATCATCGACCCCGCGGCCGACAAGCTCTACGTCTTCGCCACGATCCTCGGCCTGGTCCTCAGGGACGTGATCCCCTGGTGGCTCGTGGCGATCATTCTCGCCCGGGAAATCTTCGTCGGATGTTTCTTTCCCGTGCTCCGCAAATACGGCTACAAGGCACTGCCCGTGCATTTCCTTGGCAAAGCAGCCATGGCCAACCTCATGTACGCCTTCCCGCTGCTCTTCCTGGCCTCTCATACCGGCTCCTGGTATGCCGATACTGCGAGGATCATCGGATGGGCGTTCGCCATCTGGGGAACGGGTCTGTACTGGTGGGCGGGCGTGTTGTATGTGGTACAGGTGCGCCGGCTCATCACCGCTGCCAGGGATGAGCTGCGCGATCCCCGGCAAACTGCGAAGAAGGAGTGATCGGGTGAAGGCGGTCGTCATGGCAGGCGGGGAGGGCACGCGGTTGCGACCGCTGACCGCGAACCAGCCCAAACCCCTGCTTCCTGTGGTCAACCGCCCGATCATGGAACACGTCCTCCGGCTGCTCCGCAAACACGGACTGACCGAGACCGTCGTCACGGTCCAGTTCCTGGCGGCGCTCGTGCGCAGCTACTTCGGCGACGGCGACGAACTGGGTATGCGCCTGCACTACGCCACCGAAGACCTGCCACTCGGTACGGCCGGCAGCGTCAAGAACGCCGCCGACAAACTCCGCGACGATCGTTTCATGGTCATTTCCGGCGATGCCCTGACCGATATCGATTTATCAGCCATGATCCGGTTTCACCGGGAGAATTCGGCTCTTGTCACCATCGGTCTGACGCGCGTTCCCAACCCGCTCGAGTTCGGGATCATCATCGTCGACGACCAGGGCAGGGTGCAGCGCTTTCTCGAGAAGCCCACCTGGGGCCAGGTTTTCTCCGACACGGTCAACACCGGCATCTACGTCATGGAGCCAGAAATCCTCGACGAGGTCCCCGCGGGGGAGGCCGTCGACTGGTCCTCCGACGTCTTCCCGCGCCTGCTCGAACGCGGCGCCCCGATCTACGGCTACGTCTCCGACTGCTACTGGGAGGACGTCGGCACCAACGACAGCTACCTCAAGGCCCAGGCCGACGCGCTGTCCGGACGGGTCAAGCTCGACATCGGCGGCTTCGAGATGTCGCCGGGCGTCTGGGTGGGCGAGGGCGCCGAGGTGGACCCCGAGGCCGTCCTGAAGGGCCCGCTGCTCATCGGCGACTACGTCAAGATCGAGGCCGGGGCCGAGCTGCGCGAGTACACCGTGCTCGGCAGCAACGCCGTCGTGCGCGAAGGGGCCTTCCTGCACCGCGCGGTCGTCCACGACAACGTCTACATCGGCCCCGGCGCGCACCTGCGCGGCTGCGTCATCGGCAAGAACACCGACCTGATGACCGGCGCCCGCATCGCCGAGAACGCCGTCGTCGGCGACGAGTGCGTCATCGAGGCCGAGGCCTACGTCTCCAGCGGCGTCAAGGTCTATCCCTTCAAGACCGTCGAGGCCGGCGCGGTCGTCAACACCAGCGTCATCTGGGAGTCGCGCGGCCAGCGCAGCCTGTTCGGCCCGCGCGGCGTCAGCGGCCTGGTCAACGTCGAGATCACCCCCGAGCTCTGCGTACGGCTGGCCAGCGCCTACGCCACCACCCTGAAGAAGGGCGACCAGGTCATCACCTCGCGCGACTCCTCCCGCGCGGCCAGGGCGCTCAAGCGCGCGGTGATCAGCGCGCTGACCGCGAGCGCCATCGACGTGCTCGACCTGGAGGCCATGCCGCTGCCCGTGGCCCGCTTCCACACCTCCCGCAGGCCCGCCGGCGGCGGGATCGCGCTGCGCACCACCTCGGGCGACCCGCAGAGCGTCGACATCGTCTTCATGGACTCCCACGGCGCCGACCTCACCCCCGCCGCCCAGCGCAAGCTGGAGCGCGTCTTCTCGCGCCAGGAGTTCCGCCGGGCCTTCCCCGGCGAGATCGCCGAGCTGAGCTTCCCCGCCAGGGCGGTGGAGGACTACGCGCAGGAACTGCTGCGCTGCGTCGACATGACCGGCGTGGACGGCATGAAGGTGGTCGTCGACTGCGCGGGCGGCACCTCCTCGGTGGTCCTGCCCACCCTGCTCGGCCGCCTCGGCGTCGAGGTGCTGACCGTCAACGCCAGGCTCGACTCCGCCTCGCCCACCGAGACGCTCGCCGAGCGCCGCCGCGACCTGCAGCGCCTGTCGGAGCTCGTCGGCTCCTCCCGGGCCGCCTTCGGCGTCCGCTTCGACCCGGTCGGCGAGCGCATCGCCCTGGTCGACGAGATGGGCCAGCTCATCAGCGAGGAGCGCGCGCTGCTGGTGGTGCTCGACCTGGTCGCCGCCGAGCGCCGCCGAGGCAGGGTGGCGCTGCCCGTCACCACGACCAGGGTGGCCGAGCAGGTGTGCCGCTTCCACGGCGTCCAGGTCGAGTGGACCTCGACCTCGCTCGACGCGCTCACCTCCGCCGCCGCCAAGCCGTACATGATCTTCGCGGGGGACGGCAGGGGCGGTTTCATCGTGCCGGAGTTCGGGGCCACGGTGGACGGCCTGGCGGCCTTCCTGCGCCTGCTCGGCCTGGTGGCCCGCACCCGCCTGACGCTCAGCCAGATCGACGCGCGCATCCCCGAGGCCAAGCTGCTCAAGCGGACCGTCCCGACGCCGTGGGCCACCAAGGGGGCGGTGATGCGCTCGGTCATCGAGGCCGCCGAGGGTTTCGACATCGACACCACCGACGGCGTGCGGGTGGTCGGCGACGACGGGCGCTGGGCGCTGATCCTGCCCGCCGCCAGCGAACCCGCCACCGACCTGTGGGCCGAGGCGCATGATTTCGACACAGCGGAGGCATTTCTCGACAGATGGGCGCGCGTCGTCGAGCAGGCGGCGGGAACGTGACAACACAACTGGCGCGGCGGCATGGACCTTGAGGGCGGCTCGGCGGTAACTTTGTCACCGTCCGAACCCGTCGTGCGGCGTCTCGCCTTGACCTTTGCTCGTGATCAGCGTAAGTTGCGGCATTCGCAAACGTGAACTAAGCGAGAGGCGTGGGGCGCCCTGATCAACCGTCGCCGCGTTCTCGCGGTAGGAGGCCGAGCCGATCGATGCCGTACGTCTACTGTACGCAGTGCGGTCATGCCAACCCCGAGGATGCCCGCTTCTGCTCCCGGTGTGGGTCGCCGCTGACCAGACACGAGGTCTCAGGGGACACCACCTCGACGATCTCCGTCGCGGGAATCGAGGCGTATGAGGCGGAGACGGCCGACGCCCTGCTGGCCGAGCGGGCCGCCGTCGAGCAGCTGCCGCCCGGCGCGGCGCTGCTGGTGGTCACCCGTGGTCCCAACGCCGGCAGCCGCTTCCGGCTCGACCGCGACCTGACCACGACGGGCCGGCATCCCGAGAGCGACATCTTCCTCGACGACATCACGGTCTCGCGGCGTCACGTGGAGTTCTACCGCCATCCCGGCGGCGCCTTCACCGTCCGCGACGTCGGCAGCCTCAACGGCACCTACGTCAACAGGGAGCGCATCGAGGAGGTGCCCCTCCACAGCGGCGACGAGGTGCAGATCGGTAAGTTCCGCCTCGTCTTCCTCACGCGGGGCGCATGAGCTCCCAGGCGGCGCGTTCGCACATGAGCATCGGGGAGGTGCTCGCCCTGCTGCAGGGCGAGTTCCCCGACGTCACCGTCTCCAAGATCCGTTTCCTGGAGAGCGAGGGGCTGATCGAGCCCGAGCGCAGCCCCTCGGGCTATCGCAAGTTCACCTACATGCACGTGGAGCAGCTGCGCTTCATCCTCACCGAGCAGCGCGACCACTACCTGCCGCTGCGGGTCATCAAGGACAGGATGGCCGACGAGCTCGGCCGTCCCAGGGCGCTGCCCGAGACCAAGGAGGTCCGGTTCAGCCGCGCCGAGCTGCTGGAGGCCAGCGGGCTCGACGACGAGACCCTCACCGAGCTGGAGGACTACGGCCTGCTCGCGCCGGTCGCCCGGCGCTACGACGAGGACGCGGTCAAGGTGGCGCGCAGCGTCGGCGCCCTGGCCCGGTACGGCCTGCACGCCCGGCACCTGCGCGCGGTCAGGGCCGCCGCCGAGCGCGAGGCCGGTCTGGTGGAGCAGGCCGTCGCCCCCATCCTCAAGCGGCGCGCTCCGGGCGCCATCGGCGAGGCCGACGAGACGGCCAGGCAGCTGTCCGGCCAGTTGCTCGAGCTGCACGCCGCTCTGTTGCGCACCGCCGTCCGCTCGGCCCTGGGCGGCTGACCCGCAGGGCGGCATCCCGAAAAAACCGGAAATTCCGCTCGCCCGCTGCCGTCGGGGATGCGGGCGCCCGCCGAGGCGGCCCTGGAGCCCGGTAGGTTGGCGGGAAGCCTCGGGGGCAGGGGATATTACCTACCCAGTGGGTGTTACGTTGAAGTGCGGTAGATGCGGCCCATGGATCGTGAATTCGGAGCAGCCCGTGTTGCAGATGGAGGTAGTGGGCGTTCGCGTTGAAATGCCCACAAATCAGCCGATCGTTCTGCTCAAGGAGGCGCAGGGTGAGAGGTTTCTCCCGATCTGGATAGGAATGACCGAAGCCACGGCCATCGCGCTCGCCCAGGCGGAGGAACCGCCGCCCAGGCCCTTGACCCACGACCTGTTCAGGGACGTGCTGAGCGCGTTGGGCGTCGGCCTGCGTGCGGTCAACATCGTCGCTCTGCGTGACGGGATCTTCTTCGCCGATCTGGTCTTCTCCAACGGCGTGGAGGTCAGCGCGCGCCCCTCCGACTCCATCGCCCTCGCGCTGCGCACCGGTGCGCGGATCTTCGCCAGCGAGGAGGTCGTGCAGGAGGCCGGAGTGATCATCCCCGATGACCAGGAGGATGAGGTGGAGAAGTTCAGGGAGTTCCTTGACACCATCACGCCCGAGGACTTCGGACGCGCGGGGTAGGACTCCCTTCGTGAAGGCTCGTACCCTTGGTCGCCACCTGGGGTACGCATTTCACTGCATTTACGCTTCGCGACGCGCCGAGCCGGATCGTTGACTGCGGATGGTCACGGTCCTACGGTGCAAGTGAAACCTGTGGTTGTCATTTACGAACCCCCAGATCAGACCACGGGATGAGAGAAAGCCGGAGGTCCGCGTGGCGGTCAGCAGCGGCGAGGGAAAGACGGCCGGCCAGGAAGATCCGGTGCGGCGCGAAACCGCGCGCCAGCGTGCCGGTGAGCAGGGCCTGCTCTTCGACGAGCAGCCCACGACGTTGCCTGCCGACATCGGCTATCGCGGCCCCACGGCCTGCGCGGCGGTCGGCATCACCTACAGGCAACTGGACTACTGGGCGCGCACGGGCCTGGTCGAGCCGACGATAAGAGCCGCGCACGGATCCGGCTCGCAGCGGCTCTACAGCTTCCGCGACATCCTGGTGCTCAAGGTCGTCAAGCGGCTGCTCGACACCGGCGTGTCGCTCCAGCAGATCCGCACCGCCGTACAGCACCTGAGAGATCGGGGCGTCGGCGACCTGAGCAGGATCACGCTCATGAGCGACGGCGTCAGCGTCTACGAGTGCACCTCGGCCGACGAGGTCATCGACCTGCTGCAAGGCGGTCAGGGAGTGTTCGGTATCGCGCTGGGCAGGGTCTGGCGCGAAGTCGAGGGATCGCTCGCGGAGCTGCCGGGGGAACGAGCGGCGGTCGAGGACACCGTCCCGGCCGACCATCCCACTGACGAACTCGCCCAGCGCCGCAGAGCCCGGCGAATGGGCTGATTCCCGGACGCTGGTAGCCTAGGGCTGGAGCCGACGACCCCGAGCGGGAGAGTCCCCGGGCCACCGGGGCGCCGAAGGAGCAACCCTCCCCGGAATCTCTCAGGCACCCAGTACCGCTCGGACGAGGCCACTCTGGAAAGCAGGCACGCCCGCCAGGCGCGTCTCACCGACGGTGCAAGCCCGCGACCCCGCGGGCGAACCTCTCAGGTTGATGACAGAGGGGGAGACCCGGCAGACGCCCGTGCTCTCCACCAGCCTTGGGAGGCAGTTTCCATGACCGAGCCCCTCAGCGACCTCGCTGCACCGCCGTTCGCGACCCGCCACATCGGTCCCTCGGACGGCGAGCAGGCCAAGATGCTGGAGGCGGTCGGCTTCGAGTCGGTCGCCGACCTGGTAGCGGTGGCCGTACCCGAGGCCATCAGGGCCAAGGACCAGCTGAAGCTGCCCGTCGCGGCGGGCGAGAGCGAAGTGATCGCCGAACTGCGGGCGCTGGCCGGCCGCAACCAGGTGCTCACCTCCATGATCGGCCTGGGCTACTACGACACCGTCACCCCCGCGGTGATCAGGCGCAACCTGCTGGAGAACCCGGGCTGGTACACCGCCTACACGCCCTACCAGCCGGAGATCTCCCAGGGCCGCCTGGAGGCGCTGCTCAACTTCCAGACCGTCGTCTCCGACCTGACCGGTCTCGACGTGGCCGGTGCCTCCCTGCTGGACGAGGCCACCGCCGCCGCCGAGGCGATGACACTGGCGCGCCGCGCGGGCAGGTCCAAGAGCAACGTCTTCGTCGTCGACGCCGACGCGCTGCCCCAGACCAAGGCCGTACTGGCCACCCGGGCCGAGCCGCTGGGCATCGAGCTGGTCGTCGACTCCCTCGACGGTGAGCTGCCCGAGTGCTTCGGCGTGCTCGTGCAGTACCCGGGCGCCTCCGGCCGCCTGCGCGACTTCCGCGCCCTGGCCGAGACCGCCCACGCGGGCGGCGCGCTGGTCGTGGCCGCGGCCGACCTGCTGTCGCTGACGCTGGTCGCGGCCCCCGGCGAGCTCGGCGCCGACATCGCCATCGGCTCCTCGCAGCGCTTCGGCGTGCCGTTCGGCTTCGGCGGCCCGCACGCCGCCTACATGTCGGTCCGCGAGGGCCTGCAGCGCCAGATGCCGGGCCGGCTCGTCGGCGTGTCGGTGGACGCCGACGGCGACCCCGCCTACCGCCTGGCCCTGCAGACCCGCGAGCAGCACATCCGCCGCGAGAAGGCCACCAGCAACATCTGCACCGCCCAGGTGCTGCTGGCCGTCATCGCCGGCATGTACGCCGTCTACCACGGCCCCGAGGGGCTGCGCCGCATCGCCCAGCGCACCCACCGCATGGCCGTCACGCTCGCCGCGGCCCTGCGCGCCGGGCGTGTCGAGATCGTCCACGACGGTTTCTTCGACACCGTGCTTGCCCGCGTGCCCGGCAAGGCGGCCCAGGTGGTCGCCGCGGCCGCCGAGCGCGGCGTCAACCTCTGGCAGGCCGACGCCGACCACGTCTCGGTCGCCTGCGACGAGAAGACCACCCTGGCCCACCTGGAGCAGGTCGCCGCCGCCTTCGGCGTGAGCGTCTCGCTGACCGACCTGGCCGCCGAGGACGCCCTGCCCGAGGGCCTGGCCAGGGAGAGCGACTACCTCACCCACCCGGTCTTCCACAGCCACCACTCCGAGACCTCGATGCTGCGCTACCTGCGCCGGCTCCAGGACAAGGACATCGCCCTCGACCGGTCGATGATCCCGCTCGGCTCCTGCACGATGAAGCTCAACGCCACCACCGAGATGGAGCCGATCACCTGGCCCGAGTTCGCGGGCATCCACCCCTACGCGCCGCTCTCCCAGGCCGGCGGCTACGTCGAGCTGGTCGAGACGCTGGAGGCCTGGCTGGCCG
The DNA here is from genome assembly GCF_053602555.1 of Nonomuraea sp. NPDC004354. NCBI lineage: Bacteria > Bacillati > Actinomycetota > Actinomycetes > Streptosporangiales > Streptosporangiaceae > Nonomuraea > Nonomuraea sp. NPDC004354. The sequence goes on from NZ_JBSGDV010000014.1 coordinate 125,183, forward strand.
AGGTGACCGGCTACGACGCCGTCTCCATCCAGCCGAACGCCGGCTCGCAGGGCGAGTTCGCCGGGCTGCTGGCCATCCGCGCCTACCACCGCGCCAACGGCGACGCGCACCGCGACGTCTGCCTCATCCCCTCCTCCGCGCACGGCACCAACGCCGCCAGCGCGGTCATGGCGGGCATGCGCGTGGTGGTCGTGGCCTGCGACGACAACGGCAACGTCGACCTGGCCGACCTCGAGGCCAAGATCGACAAGCACGCCGAGTCGCTGGCCGCGATCATGGTGACCTACCCGTCCACGCACGGCGTCTACGAGGAGACGATCACCGAGGTCTGCGCCAAGGTCCACGCCGCCGGCGGCCAGGTCTACGTCGACGGGGCCAACCTCAACGCCCTCGTCGGCCTGGCCAAGCCGGGCGAGTTCGGTGCCGACGTCTCCCACCTCAACCTGCACAAGACCTTCTGCATCCCGCACGGCGGCGGCGGCCCCGGCGTCGGTCCGGTGGCCGTGCGCGGTCACCTGGCCGCCTACCTGCCGGGCCACCCGCTGCGCGACGGCTCGCCGGTCGGCCCGGTCTCGGCCGCGCCGTACGGCTCGGCCGGCATCCTGCCGATCTCGTGGGCCTACGTCAGGCTGATGGGCGGCGAGGGCCTCAAGGCCGCGACCGAGCAGGCCATCCTGTCGGCCAACTACCTCGCCCGCCGCCTGGCCCCGCACTACCCCGTCCTCTACACCGGACGCGGCGGCCTGGTCGCCCACGAGTGCATCATCGACCTGCGCCAGATCACCAAGGAGACCGGCGTCACGGTCGACGACGTGGCCAAGCGCCTCATCGATTACGGCTTCCACGCCCCGACGATGTCCTTCCCCGTCGCCGGCACGCTGATGATCGAGCCGACCGAGAGCGAGGACCTGGCCGAGCTCGACAGGTTCGTCGAGGCGATGGCCGCCATCCGCGGCGAGATCGCCAAGGTGGCCGACGGCACCTACGACAAGACCGACAACCCGCTGCGCAACGCCCCGCACACCGCCGAGTCGCTGGTGGCCGACGAGTGGCCGCACCCGTACACCAGGACCGAGGCCGCCTACCCCGTCCAGGGGCTGCGCGACGGGAAGTACTTCTCGCCCGTCCGCAGGATCGACCAGGCCTACGGCGACCGCAACCTGGTCTGCGCCTGCCCGCCCCTGTCGGCGTACGAGGACTGAGCGGAACCGAACGGGCGGCCTCCCCTGCGAGGGGGGCCGCCCGTTCGGCATCTCAGGTGGGGACGTAGCCAACACCCGTGCACAGGATGGTCATGTCGGGCGACGCGGCGGCCGGAAATCGTTAGGCTCGACGTTGATCGTCATCGGTTGATCCCCACCGGTCTCCAAGGAGCCTTGTTGACGTCCCCCGAGCTCGACACCCCGCTGACCACCGGCCCGCTCGACCGTGCCCGCCGCCTCGCCGAGAGCGGCGACCTCGAGGGCGCGGCGGCGATCTTCGCCGAGCTGGCCGCCGACCCCGAGGGACGCGACCGGGCCCAGGCGGCCGTGGGCCTGGCCGTGGTGCTGGAGGAGCGGGGCGACGTCGCGGGCGCCAGAGCGGCGGCGCGGGCCGCGCTGGCCACCGGCCACCCCGAGTACGCGGCCCAGGCCGCCTGCCACCTCGCGCGCGGCTTCGAACGCGAGGGGAACGCCGAGCAGGCCAGAGGAGCCTGGCAGGCCGTGATCGGCATGGGGACGGCCGCCTACCTGCCGCTGGCGCACCTGGCGCTGGCCCACCTGGCCGCCGGCGAGGAGGAGGCCGAACGCGAGCTGCGGGCGGCCATCGCCGTCGGCGACCCCGAGCTGAGCCCCCGCGCCGCCCAGGAGCTCGCCGAACTGCTGCTGGACACCGGAGAGCCGGGCGAGGCCGCCACGGTGCTGGTCGAGGCCCTGCCGCTGGCCGAAGGCGCCCACGAGGCGCGGCTGCGGGTGCTGCTCGGCATCGCCCATCTCGAGCTGGCGTGCGCGGAGTTCGCCGGCGCCGTCGAGGCGGGGCAGGAAGCCGGGCAGGAGGCGGGGCACGAGGCGGAGACGAGCGCGCTGGCGATCGAGCTGCTCGCCCGCACCCTGCCCCTGCGCGGGAGGGGCGAGGCCGCTGACGAGGTCTGGCAGTACGGCCTGTCGCACGCCGACGAGGAACTGGCCGCGCAGGTAAGGCTCCGCTTCGACAGGGACGCGCTCAGCCCCGGCGCGTGAGCACGGCCCCAAGCGCCGGGCGCGGGCCCGGACGCGGGCGCGGGCGCCGGGTACACCGGGCACGGGGCGTGGGTGGCGGCGCGGGGCACCGGGCACGGGGCGTGGGCGGGGCGCGGGGCACCGGGCACCGGGCGCGAGGCGTGGGCGGGGCGCGGGCGCGGGGCACGGGGTGTGGGCGGAGGCGCCGCGCCGGGTGTGGACACCGGACACGGGCGCCGGACGTGGGCCGGTGCGAGGCGGGGGGCACCCCTGCGGCTACCGTTGGAGGGTGGAGATCACGACGCCGCGGGGGGCGGCACTGGTCGACGTCGACGAGGTGGAACGGCCCAGGTTCCTGCTGGTGCTCACTCATGGCTCGGCCGGCGGCGTGGACGCGCCGGACCTGCTGGCCGTACGGGACGCCGCCATGGACAGGGGGGCCACGGTGGCCAGGGTGACCCAGCCGTTCAGGCGGGCGGGTGCCAGGGCGCCGGGCTCGCCCGCGCGGCAGGACGAGGCGTGGCTGGCCGTCATCACGGAGCTGACCGGGCGCTATCCGGGGCTTCCGCTCGTGCAGGGCGGCAGGAGCAACGGCGCCAGGGTCGCGTGCCGTACGGCGAAGGCGGCGGGTGCGGACGCCGTGGTGGCGCTGGCCTTCCCCCTGCATCCGCCGGGGAAGCCGGAACGCTCCCGCGCCGACGAGCTGCGCGGTGCGGGGGTCGACGTGCTGGTGGTGAACGGGGACAGGGACCCCTTCGGGGTGCCCGACGCCGCCGACGCCGCACGTCTGGTTGTGCTGCCGGGCGAAGGGCACGACCTCAAGAAGGATCCCGCGAAGGTCGGCGAGGTGGTCGCCGACTGGCTCGCGGCGCGGTACTGACTGTCAGGCGGCGCCGACCAGCGGCAGCGGCCGGTGCGGGGCGATGACGTCGCCGCTGGGCAGGAGCTCCCCGGTGTCCTCGAAGAGGACCACACCGTTGCACAGAAGGCTCCATCCCTGCTCGGGATGCGACGCGAGGGTGCGTGCGGCCTCGCGGTCGGGCGCCTCAGCAGACGGACAGGCCGGGTCGTGCGGGCACATCGGCGTGCCTCCGATATCTCTTGACTGGGCTCCCTCGCTGGAAGCGGCGGGGGAGCGGCTCGGGCTGTTTCGTATTCTGCGCCAAGTGTGCGGCGTGCGTCACACTTTCCGACATAGCCCGTTAGGACGATTCAAGGAGGATCCCCGGGTGGTTCAGACCATGTGACCTACGACACAGCGTGCCTCACCTACGATAACGGGCCGGCTTCGACACGCTGACGGGCCGGTAAACCCTCTGTTACGCGGCCAGACCGCGCAGCATGGCCTCCAGGCCGCGCTCGAAGTCGGCGTCGGCGCGCTCGTCGTGGCGCACCCAGGTGTCGCGTTCCGGGTCGGCCCATCCCGACTGCTGCACCTCCACCGCGACGCTGCCGAACACGAAGGCGCGCATCGTGCGGACGGCCTCGGCGGCGTCGGTCAGCCCCGCCTCCGTCAGCTGCTCGACCTGCTCCACGATGGCGATCGCCGTAGCCCCTTTGGGGGGTTTGGTCAGGGCCAGCGCGAGCACGCCCGGGTGCTCCCTGAGCGCCGCCCGCTGCGCCCTGCACCACTGCCTGGCCGTCTCCTGCCAGTTGGGGGCCGGATCGACCTGGATGGCGGTCACGTGCTCGGCCAGCGCGTCCATCAGCGCCTCCTTGCCCCGCGGCAGGTGATGGTAGATGGCCATGGCCTCCACCTGGAGGGCGTCGCCGAGCCTGCGCATGGTCAGCCTGCGCAGGCCCTGACCGTCGGCGATGTGCAGGGCCGCGTCGATGATGCGCTCGCGGGACAGGGGCACGGGTGGTCGCTTGGCCGGCATGGAGATCATCTTGCCATACTTTGTAAAGGCGGTCACGCGTCCGCCGCACCCCGGCGTGCCGCCCGACCTGTGGCCAGAGGGACGGCGACGGCCCACCCGAGTGGGTGTTCGGGGCCGGAACCGCGTACGCTACCGCTCGTAACGACTGAAAGGGAGCTGTCCGATGGCGTTTTTCCGTCCGCGTGTGAGCCGTGAGGCCGAGGTGCGCTTCCACGCCGACCAGGAGATCTCCAAGAGCTTCCCCGCCCTGATCGAGAAGGCCAGGCAGGCCGAGGCCGTCGTCCACGAGCTGCGCACGGCCGCGGCGCCCGAGGTCGAGCTGCACGCGGCGGGGCTGCTGCTCGACAAGGCGCTCACCGACGCCCTGCGCGCCGCCGAGGCCGGTCAGCGCGCCATGTTCGGCGTGAAGGCCTACGACGACCGCATCGCCCGGCGCAAGGCCAAGGCGACCCCCGACGGCGCGCGCTGGACCTTCGAGGTCGAGCAGCTGCGCACGCTGCGCGAGGAGAACAGGCTCACCGGCATCCCGCGCCTGCCCCGCCCGGTCCCCGCCGCGCGCTGAGCCCGCCGATTCCGGCCCGCTGCTTCCTGCTTCCCGCTTCCCGCTGCCCGGCTGAGCCGCCGGTGTCCCGGACGGCTCAGGCCGTGACCAGCCCGACGACCCGGTCGACGGGCAGCGCGGGGGAGCGCTGCCCGTTCCTGCCGGTCATCTCCCGTGCCGCCGTCAGGGCGTTCAGCACGGCCTCCTTCACCGCCGCCACGACCGCGGCGTAGAACGGGTCCATCCGCCCCCACGGCACGAACCGCAGGTTCTGGTAGTCCGCCTCGGTGACGAAGCCGCTCGTCAGCGCGCCCGCGTTGGCCGTGGAGAAGGCCAGCAAGATGTCGCCGGAGAAGTGGCTGCCCGTCGTGCCCGTCCTGGCCGGGCCCATCGGCACCCTGCGGGCCGGCGCCTTGCACTGGCCCGGCAGCAGCGGCGCGTCGGTCGCCACGACCGCGATCACCGACCCGGCGCCCGGAGGCGCGAACCAGTCGGTCGTGCCCATCGGGTCGTCGACGCCCGCCAGGCGGTCGACGGGGCGCTCAGCGAGCGGGAGATCGCTTCTCAGCGCCGCCGGCCGGCCCGCGCCCGCAGCGCCCGCGCCATCGCCGCCGAGCTGCCGGCCCCCGCCCGGCCGTCGAACGACCCAGCGACGCCGGCGCCGACCCGGCCGCCGAGCGCGAACGCGCCTGGCTGGTGCAGATGCCGGCCGCCCGACCCCACCAGGAGAGCATCCGCCCCAATCCGATGCAGGACCGCGGCGTCTGCCCCGCCTGCGGACGCGCGGCCACGGCCGGCAGTTCGGGCCGCTGGGCGTTCTTGCCAGATTTGGTGTCGGTGAAGATGCGGCGGCAGCCATAGCCGGCCAGCGCGTCGATTTGCCGTTCCAGCTTCTGGCCTTTGGTCGAGACGCGGGCGTAGCCGATGCGGATCTCGGTGGGGGCGGCGGGGAAGGCGCAGCCCTCGGCGGGTCGGGCCGTCACCGCCCACTCGGGTACCACGTGCCGCGCCGGAACATCCCCCTGATCAGCGGGGATGCTGCCCTCGACCACGCCTCGCCGGGGCCGGCTCGAAGAGGCCGCACGCCCGGCGGAACGGCGGCCGCCAGGCCGCCCTCGAAGACGTAGAGACGGATTTTCATCCGCCGCGATGAGTTCCGACCCCGCCGCCGGTATGTACTCACGAGCTCGCCGGACCACCTCGGGCGAATCGATCACAAGGGAGAATCCAATGTCGAACAGTCGTGCGGCAGACGAGGCCGCCATCCAGGCCGTACTGGTTGACTCCTACAAGGCGTGGGAGGCCGGCGACGCCGACGGCATGGTCGCCAACTACACCGCGGACGCGACCGCCATCATGACCGGCTCGCTCCGAGACAGCCGTGACGTGATCCGTCAGAACATGGCCCTGGCCTTCGAGGGGCCGCTCAAGGGCAGCTCGACCTACAACAAGCAGCTCAGCATCCGCTTCGTCGGTAGGGACGGCGCGATCGTCATCAGCGAGTCCGCCATCCTGTTCCCCGGCGAGACCGAGGTCCCAGACGACGTGCGCAAGGTGAACTGCACCTGGGTCTTCGAGAAGCGGGACGGCCAGTGGCTGATCGCCGCCTATCACAACAGCCCGGTGCTGGCGCCTGCGCAGTGAACCCTTCCCTGTAACCAGCGGTGACCGTGTGCAGGGCCATGGCGAATATCGGACCGAAAAGCCCTGCATCGCTGTGAGCTGTAGGAACTTCACTCCCCGAGGGCCAGATGCCCTCGCATGGGCGCCTCGGAACCTTGCACCACATGCAACCCGGAGGACCCGCGAGACGCATCCGAACGAAAAGTCACGCCAAGGACCTGTTCCCAGGCCCCTTGGCGTGACTTTCGTACCGACGCCCGTACCTACGAGCGACGTTCAGGAACAGCACTGATTATCCGAAATTTGGGATGTACGCCATGGCCAGGTCGTCGATGACCGCGCGGGGTGACCTGTCCGCCCATCGCGGATTGTCACCGCAGCCGCCAGGTACGGTGGCTGTGGCGGCAGTGGGGATGGAGCGTGGCGTGATGACGGGGAAGGAAGGCTTCGATCGTCGGATCGAACCGTTCCGGACGGAGCTGCTGGCGTACTGCTACCGGATGCTCGGCTCGGCTCACGACGCGGAGGACTTGGTCCAGGACACGTACCTGAGGGCGTGGCGGGCGCGGGAGCAGTACGACGATACCCGCAGCTCACTGCGCACCTGGCTCTACCGCATCGCAACCAACGCCTGCCTGACCGCCCTGGAGGTCCACGGCCGCCGACCGCTGCCGTCGGGGCTGGTGGCCGCGTCGGATCCGCTCGGGCCGCTCGTCCAGGGCGAGCACGCCGCCTGGCTCCAGCCCTTGCCGGACTCGCTGCTGGACGCTGGCGACCCGGCTGGGGCCGTGATCGACCGCAGCAGCCTGCGCTTGGCGTTCGCCGCCGCCCTCCAGCACCTGTCGGCGCGTCAGCGCGGTGCGCTGATCCTGCGTGACGTGCTCAGCTTCTCCGCGGCCGAAACGGCGGAAATCCTCGGCACCACCGTCGTGTCGGTGAACAGTTCCCTGCAGCGGGCGCGTACCCGCGTCAAAGAGGTCGGGGTCCGGCAGGAACGGGTCAGCGAGCCGTCCGCGGCCGAGCAGCGCGCCTGGGTCGAACGCTACATGAAGGCATTCGAGCTGGCCGACGTCGAGGGCCTCAAGCGGCTGCTCACCGAGGACGTGATCATGGAGATGCCGCCGATGCTCAACTGGTTCTCCGGCCGCAGCAACTACGGCCTGTTCATGGAATGGGTCTTCGGGGCGGCCGGGAAGGACTGGCTCCTCAAGGAGGTCGCGGCCAACGGCGGCCAGCCCGGATTCGCCGCCTATCAGCGCGTCGGCGACGGGTACAACCTGCACACGCTCCAGATCTTCACCGTCACCGACGAGGGCATCACCCGGAACTCGGTCTTCCAGGACCCCAACGTCTACGCGACTTTCGGCCTCGCGGCCGAGCTCGACGATCAGGGACTTCCCATCGCCGAGGCCTAGTACTACAGCCATAAGTCTGTCTTATCCGGCGCGGCCGCTCGGCGCGCTTGACCGGCTTGACGATCAAGCGCTGACGAGGGCCCGAGGGGAAGACCGGCGATGGCACGACGACGGACCCGCCAAACGCAGCCGCGCCGCATCGCGTCGGCCCGCTGCGCTTCGATGACTTCGAGTTGGCGGCGATCAGGATCGCCGCCAACCGCTCCGGTCTGAGCGTCATCGCCTACGTCGCCGAGACGGCGGTGGCGGTTGCTGAGGAGCGCCTGGTGCCCGTTCCCGTCGACCGGCGCGGGCAGATGGCCGAGTTCGTCCGAGCCCGCGTCGAGCTCAACCGGATCGGGCGGGCGCTCGAGTCCGGCCGCGACGCCGAGCTGCTGCAGTGCCTGGCGGACGTACGGGTGCAGGTGACGCCCGCCGTATGGCGTGTGGAGGCCGGCCGCTGCTGACACTGTGGCCGGTTTCCGCCGGTGAGCACCAGGGCTTCCCGGTGTGGCTCCGCCGGCCTGCTCAGTCGCGGCTGAACGGCAGCACGGCCGTCAGCCAGTTGGTCAGCTCGGTGGGATTCCTGGTCTGGGTGTAGACGCGTCCGGGCCCGGTGAACTCGAAGACCAGCCCCTCGCCCGACTTGAGCGACTGGATCGTCTTGCCCTCGACGGCACGGCGCAGATCGCTCCGCACCGTCTCCTCATAGGCCACGACGTGCCCCGAGTCGACGATCACCGACTCTCCAGTGGCCAGTTCGACGGCCTGAAGCGCTCCGTAGCAGCCGAGGATCACCTGTCCCGAGCCCTCGGCGCGGATGAGGAAGCCGCCCTCGCCGCCGATCAGGTTGGACATGCCACCCCATTTGGTCTTGATCTCGACCTGGTCGGTCGAGGCGAGCCAGGACCCTCGGGTCAGCATGAGGGCGACGTCGGGCCGGACGGGGACGGCCATGGTGTCGCCGGGTAGGTGGTGGGCCACATCGACCCAGCCGCCGCCGGGCGGCGCGATGTAGCGGGTGACGAACAGCGATTCGCCGCCGAAGGCGGAGCGCGCCAGGCCGCGCAGGAGGCCGCCTTCGACTTTGGCTTCGAGCTCGACGCCCTTGCTCGTCATGAGCATGGCGCCGGATTCGACGCGAATGGTTTCGCCGCTGGCGAGATGGCAGCGGGCGACGGCGAATGATCCAGGGAATCTGATATCGATCTGCATGCCGTCAATCTGGTGTGGCCGCCTAATGAGCGCGTTGACGATCTATATACAAGACATCGTCATCGCGGCGGCGATCGCCGGACTCATCCCCGAACGTCCAGACGGAAACCGCGTGACATAGCCCACCTCGACGCCCGGCACGTCGGTGATCGCGTTCCAGCGGCCGGGCCGACCGTCCAGGACGATCGGCAGGTCACGGGCTCTCATCCGGTTCGCCTCAGGTCCAGACCGGCGGGGCCGGTACGGGCGTCCGGGAAAACCGGTACGGGCGTCCGGGAAAAAGGGAACGCCCGGCACCTCACGGGTAGTGCCAGGCGTTCGCTCGTGGTGGGGGTCAGCTGGCCCAGTCGAGCAGGGGCCGGGTGTTGCTCGGGTGGCGCAGCTTGGACAGGGACTCCTTCTCCAGCTGGCGGATCCGCTCGCGGGTGAGGCCCAGGTGCTTGCCGATCTCGTCCAGGGTGTGCGGCTTGCCGTCCACCAGGCCGAAGCGCAGCGCCATGATGCGCGCCTCGCGCGGCGACAGGTTGTCCAGCACGCCGCGCAGCTGGTCGCCCAGGAGCTGGCGGTCGACGATCTCCGACGCCTCGGGAGAGTCGACGTCCTCGATCAGGTCGCCGATCGTCGTCTCGCCGTCCTCGCCGATCGTGGCGTTGAGCGAGATGGGCTGGCGGCTGGTGCGCAGCAGCTCCTCGATCTGGTCGGGCGTCTTGTCCAGCTCGACGGCCAGCTCCTCCGGCGTGGGCTCGCGCCCGAGACGCTGGTGCATGTCACGCTCGACGCGCGACAGCTTCGACAGCATCTCCAGCACGTGGACCGGCAGCCTGATGGTGCGCGCGGAGTCGGCGAAGCCACGCTGGATGGCCTGCCTGATCCACCACATCGCATACGTCGAGAACTTGAAGCCCTTGGTGTAGTCGAACTTCTCCACCGCGCGGATCAGGCCGAGGTTGCCCTCCTGCACCACGTCAAGCAGGGCCATGCCCCTGTCGGTGTACTTCTTGGCCACCGAGACGACCAGGCGGAGGTTGGCCTCCAGCATGTGGTCCTTGGCGCGCCTGCCGTCCTCGACGACCATCTCCAGGTCGGCGCGGTAGGCGGGGGGCAGGTCCGGCTCGCTGTCGAGCTTGTACTCGGCGTACAGGCCTGCCTCGATGCGCCTGGCCAGATCGACCTCCTCGGCGGCGGTCAGCAGCGTGCGGCGGCCGATCGACTTGAGGTAGGTGTGGACCGAGTCGCCCATCACCGACTGGTTGTCGTCGAGGTCGAGCGACTCCTCCTCCTCGAGCTCCACGTCCTCGGCGGCCAGCTCGAGGTCCTGCGGGGCGTCGAGCTCCTCGGCGGGCAGGTCGGCCTGCTCGGGCACGGCGACGGCCTGCTCGTCCGACGTGGCGGCCTTCGCGCGGGTCTTGGCGCCCGTCCTGGTGGTGCCGCTCTTGGTGGGGGTGCTCTTCGCGGTGGCGCTCTTCTTGCGCGTGGTGGTCGCCTTCTTCGCGGTGGCTGTCGTGCCGAGCGCCGGCTCGTTCTCGGCGGCCAGGCTCACCCCGGCCTCCGTGAGCCCGCGCAGGATGGAACGGCCCTCGTTCGGGCTGATCCCCGCTACGGCAAAAGCCTCCCGCAGCTCCGCCAGCGAAAGGTGACCCTGAGCTCGCCCTCGGTCAAGGAGCTGGTCGAGGGTCGCGGGCGAGGTCGCCACGGCGGTTCGGGGCATGAGGACACCTCCTCCATACGGAGTCGCAGTCAGTTCAAAGTTTGTGGTGGGGCGGCTCTGGCCGCTCTGCGCACCAGTATCAATAACGCCATCCCCGGCCATTTGTTCCCGCGAAGGAGGAAAAAACGGACGACCGCCGGAGCCGGCGGCCGCCCGTCGGACACCTATCGCCTAGTTGTCCACGTCGTTGAGCTGGCCGGTCGCCTCCGGCATGGGCATCGGCTCCGCGCCCTCCATGCGGCTTTCGGTCCAGTAGTCGACGGCCTCCTGCGGATTCTGCTCGACCTCGTGGGAGACCACCGTGTCGTCGGTCGTCTCGTTGGTGGTGTCGTTCGTCTCAGCGGGCCGGCCGGAGGGCGCCGGTGTGTTGTTCACCACGACCGTCGTCTCCTGACTCACCTTCTCGAGCCTGCCCGCGGAGGCGGCCGCCGCGATGGAGACGCCACCGGCGACGATCACGCCGACGGTCACCGCGGACACCCACGTCTTGCGGGATGGGTTCATGAAGGTCTCCTCCTTCTTCCAGCTGCTCCTATAAGACGCAGCCGGCAGGCGTCAGGTTCCGGTGCGAAGCGCCGCGAGATCGGTTTTACCATTCGGCAGCAGCGGAAGTGCGGACACAAGCCGCAGCTCGCGTGGCGCGGCGTAGGCGGGGAGCCGATCGCGGGAGAAAGCGCGCAACTCGGTGAGCGTCGGCGGCCGGCGAGGGTCGGCGGGCACGACGACGGCGACGACCGCCTGCCCCCACTCCGGATGCGGGCGGCCCACCACGGCCACGTCGGCCACCTCGGGATGCAGGGCCAGGACACCCGCGACCGAGGCGGCCACCACCTTCTCGCCGCCGGTGTTGATCACGTCGTCGGCCCGCCCGAGCACGCGGAGCCCGCCGTTCTCGATGGCGCCCAGATCGGAGGTGACGAACCAGCGCCCGTCGAGCGGGCTGTCGCCGAAGCGGTATCCGGCCAGCAGGACGGGGCCCGCCACGAGGATCCTGCCGTCCTCCCGGATCTTCAGATCGACCCCGTCGAGCGGCCGGCCGTCGTAGACGCAGCCGCCGCTGGTCTCGCTGCTGCCGTACGTCGTGACGACCCTGGCGCCCGACGCCCGCGCTGCCTCCAGCAGGCCCGGCCGCGGCGCGGCACCGCCCAGCAGGACGGTCTCGAAGACGCCCAGATCGGCGCCGAGCTCCAGCAGGCGGTGGAGCTGGGTGGGGACCAGCGAGACGTGCGCGGCGCCCGAACCGGCCACCGCCCCGGCGTCGAAGCGGTCATGGATGATCGGCTCGGTGCCGTTGAGCAGCGACCTGACGAGCACCTGCAGGCCGGAGACATGGGAGGGCGGCAGGCAGCACAGCCAGCGCCCGCCCGGCCCCGCCTCCAGCCTGCGCAGGGACGCGGCGGCCGAGGCCTGGAGCGCGGCGGCGGTCAGCATGACGCCCTTCGGCGTTCCGGTGCTGCCCGAGGTGGCGATGACGACGGCCACCTCGGCGGGCACGCCGGGGCCGTCCGCCTGCCGTACCCCGTCGACGGTCTCGATCTCGCTCGGCCGCAGGGCGGCCAGGGCCGCGCCCGCGTGATCGGGGGACAGGGGCAGCACGGCGGGCCCCTCGCCCGACAGCGCCGCGGCGACCGCCTCGAACAGCCTGCGCCCCGGCGGGAGCACGAGCGCCCGCAGGGGGCGGTCCGGATGCGACGGGTTCCTCCACATGCTCGTAAGGTTAGTGGCGACGAACGAGGTGACAGCGGGGAAGGTGCGTGGATGGGTTCTGGGCCGAGGGTCTTCCGGATCCCGATGCGCACCCGCTTCCGCGGCCAGACGGCACGCGAAGGCGTGCTGATCGAGGGCCCCGCCGGGTGGGGCGAGTTCTCCCCCTTCCCCGAGTACGGGCCGCGCGAGTGCGCCCGCTGGCTGGCCTGCGCCCGCGAGGCCGCCTTCGACGGCTGGCCCGCGCCCGTGCGTTCCCGTGTCCCGGTCAACGCCACCGTCCCCGCCGTCTCCGCCGAGCGCGCCCACGAGCTGGTACGGCAGGCGGGATGCCGCACCGCGAAGGTCAAGGTGGCCGAGCATGGCCAGAGCTTCGCCGACGACCTCGCCCGCGTCGAGGCGGTCCGCGACGCGCTCGGTCCCTCCGGCAGGATCCGCGTCGACGCCAACGGCGCCTGGGACGTGCCGACGGCGGTACGGCACCTGCGCGCGCTCGACGCCTTCGACCTGGAATACGCCGAACAGCCCTGCGCCACGCTCGACGAGCTGGCCGCCGTCCGGCGGGCCGTCGACGTGCCGATCGCGGCCGACGAGTCGATCAGGCGCGCCGACGACCCGCTGAAGGTGCGCGCCGCCGAGGCCGCCGACATCGCGGTGGTGAAGGTGCAGCCGCTGGGCGGCGTGCGCGCCGCGATGCGGGTCGTGGAGGCGTGCGGCCTGCCGGCGGTGGTGTCGAGCGCGGTCGAGACCTCGGTCGGACTGGCGGCGGGCGTCGCCCTGGCCGCCGCGCTGCCCAGCCTGCCGTACGCGTGCGGGCTGGGAACCATGTCGCTGCTGTCGGGAGACGTGGTGGAAGACTCCCTGACCCCCGTCGACGGGTTCTTGCCGGTCTCCCGCCCGTCAGTGGATCATTCGCTCTTGTCGAAGTTTGAGATCGAGTCGCCGTCGTGGCTGCGGCGGATGCAGGAGGCGGACCTGTGAACCCGGCTACCGCGCTCGCCACCGTGCTGGTGGACGAGCTCGTCCGGTGCGGCCTGACCGATGTCGTGATGGCACCCGGGTCCCGTTCGGCCCCCCTCGCGCTGGCCCTCCACGCCGAGTCGCGGGTGCGGCTGCACGTGCGCATCGACGAGCGGTCGGCGTCCTACCTGGCGCTGGGCCTGGCCCGCCGGTCCGAGCGGCCGGTGGCGCTCATCTGCTCCTCTGGCACCGCGGTGGCCAACTTCCACCCCGCCGTCATCGAGGCGAGCGAGTCCGGCGTGCCGCTGCTGGTCCTGACCGCCGACCGGCCGCCCGAGCTGCGCGGCACCGGCGCCAACCAGACCATCGACCAGCTGAAGGTCTTCGGCGCCGCCGCTCGGTGGTTCGCCGAGGTCGGAACGCCCGAGGAACGCCCCGGGCAGGTCGCCTACTGGCGCTCGCTGGCCGCCCGCGCCTACCAGCGCGCGCTCGGGCCGTCCGACCCGGGCCCCGTGCACCTGAACCTCGCCTTCCGCGAGCCGCTCATCCCCGACGGCGACACCTCGTGGGTCGAGTCGCTCGACGGCGACACCGCCGGCTCGTGGGTGCGGGCCCGCGTCGCACCGCCGCCCGTGGCCCTGCACCTGCCGCCGACCAGGCGCGGCGTCCTCGTCGTTGGCGACGGGGCGCCCAACGTGCGGCGCTACGTCGCCGCCGCCGGCATGGCGGGCTGGCCGGTGCTGTCGGAGCCCAACGGCGGCGGCCGCTACGGCGACCACGCCATCTCCACCTACCACTTCCTGCTCGGCACGCCGTCCTTCGCCGACGCCCACCAGCCCGACGTGGTGGTGACGCTCGGCCGTCCGGGGCTGTCCAGGCCGCTGCTGTCGTGGCTGCGCCGGGCCGAGGAGCACATCGTCGTGGCCACCGACCTGGCGCGCTGGCCCGACCCCACCCGGTCGGCCACGCAGGTGGCGCAGGCCGTCGAGATCCCCGTCGCCGCGGGCGACGACGCCTGGCTGCACTCCTGGCGGCGCGCCGACGCCGCGGCCAGGACCGCCATCGACGCCCTCCTCGACGACAGCGGCATGACCGAGCCGCGCATCGCCAGAGACCTGGCCGACTCCCTGCCGAACGGCGCGCTGCTGTTCTGCGGTTCCTCCATGCCGATCAGGGACCTCGACCAGGCGATGCGGCCGCGGCGCGGGCTACGGCTGCTGGCCAACCGGGGCGTGTCGGGCATCGACGGGCTGGTCTCCACCGCCATCGGGGCGGCCTTGGCGCACAACGGGCCCTCCTACGCGCTGCTCGGCGATCTGACGTTCCTGCACGATCAGAACGGCCTGATCCTCGGGCCCCGGGAACCGCGACCCGACCTGTGCCTGGTCGTGGTGAACAACGACGGCGGCGGGATCTTCTCGCTGCTGCCCCAGGCGGGCATCCGCGACCCGTTCGAGCGGGTGTTCGGCACGCCGCACGGGGTCGATCTGGAGTACGTGGCCGCGGCCACCGCGACGCCGTACCAGCTGGTCGAGGACATCTCCGACCTGCCCAAGGCGATCCGCGGGGAAGGGCTGCGCGTGGTGGAGGTCCGCACGCGCCGGGAGGCGAACGCGGTGCTGCACGCGCAGCTGAGAGAGGTCGCGCAGGCGGCCGTCCGCGACGCCGTCGGCTGATCGGGTGCCGCGTGACGCCGTCCAAGGCCACCAGGCCGTCACCGCCGCGTCAGCCCCCGCACCACCGGCACACCCGTACCAGAATCGAGCACCAGGCGGTCGCCGAGCGGTCGCGCGAGCGTGACGGTGATCGTGGCCGTCTTGAGTATCGCGGGGCAGACCCCGCCGGAGCCCTCCTCGTCCACGTCAACCACCACCAGGTGGTCGGTCTCGTAAGCGCGCGCCCCGTGAATGCTGTCGCAGGCGCCGTAGCCGTACTGGAGCAGCAGTTCGTGCGGCCTGTCGGGCACGAGGTCGAACGCCGTCACCTCTTCGATCCCTCCCGGCAGGCGTTCGGGGCGGGCGGTGACGGCCGACGGGGCAACCGCGACGTGCACGTACTTCTGCTCGACCCCCTTGACGGTGAACAGCCAGGCCGGCACCCGGATCGTGCCGCGGCTGGTCTTCAGCGGCACCTCGCCCAGCTCCGCGCCGGTCACCAGGAGGGGGCGGCATCCGTCGGCCGGGCACTCCTCCTCGATGAGGTCGGCCGGCTTGCTGAACTTCGCGTACGCGCTCGCCGCCGTGATGAGTGGCACCTGCGAGAGCGAGCCGTCCGGCCATCGCACGCCGGCGTGGGCCGGGGAGCCCGCGGGTAGCGGGGTGCCGCCCCGCAAACTGCACCTCATCTACCGGACGCACGTCACTTCCGTGGTCCGCGCACGGATGGCCGGTGAGGAATACGACGAACTGCCTGATGGTGGGCGGGAGGTCGGCGTCATCGAATGGATCGACTACCGCGAGACCGCCGACCTGCCGATCTTCCCTCCGATCGGGCCGGCGCTGGCCGCGCTGCCCTCGCCGCGCGCCGCCGTGCCGGACGCTGCCCTGCCCGCCGTCGACGACGCCAACTACACGTGGGTCTGATCACCGCGACCTGGCCGTCGACGTCGACCACCCGACGGTCGCCGAGAATCGGCCTGCGCTTGCGCCGGTGGATCAGCCGCGGCGTGGCGGCGATGGTCGGTCAGGCGGCGACGCGGGCGATCTCGCCGGTGAGCCAGCGGTAGGTCAGCAGGATGTTGAGCCGGTGCAGGGAGCGCATCAGCGCGGTGAACGCCTCCGGCAGGCCGGGCAGGAAGTCGATGCCCCACAGCGGGGCGTCGTAAAGCGTCTCGATGGGCCGCCCGGCCTGGTGGTGACGGGTGACGGCGGCATTGAGCTGCTCCAGGTAGCCGATGAGCACGCCGATCCCGGGCTCGGCGGGACCGAGGAAACCGTGTCCAGGCACCAGGGTGTCGACTTCGAGGGTGGCGCGCATGGTGCGCAGCGACGTGACGTAGGCGGCCGGGTCGCCGACCAGGCACATGGGCACGATGCCGCCCGCGGGTCCGGCGAAGTTGCCGGTCCAGGCGATCTTGGCGTCAGGGACGTGCACGATGGTGTCGCCCGAGCCGTTGCCCGGTCCGAAGTGCCACAGGTGGACCACCCGGCCGCCCAGATCGATCTCGCAGAAGCGGTCGACGACCACGTCGGGCCGCCGCCAGGTGATGACCTCGTCGAGCGCGGCGGCGTCGCCGTACATGCTCTCGGCGCGGGCACGCTTGGCGGCGGCCAGGTCGGTCATGGCGGCCTTGTTGGCGCGCGAGGAGTAGATCGTCACCTCGTCGCCGAAGGCGGCGTTGCCGAAGGTGTGATCGCCGTGGTAGGTGGTGTTGACCAGGTATCGGATGGGCACGTCGGTCAGGCCCGCCGCCACCTCCTGGATGTGCCGGCCGATGCCCGGCGTGACGCCCGCGTCGACGACCAGCGCCGCCTTCTCGCCGACGATGAGGCCGTTGTTGTCCTTGGGCGGCTGGTTGGCCATCAGCGCGTACACGCCGCGGGCCAGTTCGGCCGGGTGCAGCCGCAGGCCGACGGGGCTGAGGTTGGGCGCGATGAAGCCGGGGGGACGTTCGGTGATCTCCTGGCTGATCACGGGGGCACAGAGCATTACCGCTCTCCTTCGTGCGTGGTGACGCAGGTGAGAAAGAAGCCGACATGGTCGGCGATCATGTCGCGGGCGGTGTCCGGGTCGGTGTCCGGTGTCTGGCCGCGCAGATAGAGCAACCGCACCACGTGCAGCGGGGCGAACAGTTCCCAGACCAGTTGCCTGACGGGCACGTCGGCCCGCATGAGGCCGTCCTCCTGCCAGCGGCGGAAAGGCTCTTCCAGCCCGGCGCGGGCCTCGTCGATCGCCGCGGCGAGGGCGCCGGTGCCGCCGGCGCCGGCGCCCTCGCGCGCCATGACGGCGGCGAAGAGCATGGCGCGCGGCTGCGTCCATGCCTCGACCAGGCGTTCGGCCAGCACGTGTACGGCAGCGCTCGGCCCCATCTCCGCCAGCGCCGCGGACTCCACGCCCAGCACGGAGAACGACAACGGGCCCATCCCCGCCAGCAGGGCGTCGTAGATGGCCTGCTTGCTGGAGAAGTGCGCGTAAATGGCGCTGTCACGCACGCCGACGGCCCCACCGATCTGCCGGACGGTGGTGGCGGCGAAGCCTTGCCTGGCGAACAGCTCCAAAGCGGCGTCCAGCAGCCGGTCACGTGTGGCCGGCCCCTGACTGCGGGGTGGCCGCCCTGGCCTGCGCGGTGCGGTGTCCATGCAATTAACTTAATTAGCGCTCATTTAATTAGTCAAGAGCCTCGCGATCACGGCGGGCGGAAGCCGTCGCTCGACCGAAGCGGACCGGATCTCCCATAGGTGGGGGTTAGGCGACGCCGTACAAACCCATCCTGTGCCGGTCAGCATAAGATGTGAGCGATAGCATAGGAGGGTGGCGTGACAACGCGACGAGAGCAGACTAGCCAGGAGAGCCGTGAGCTGATCCTCTCGGCCGCGGCGGAGTTGTTCGCCGAGAAGGGGTACCGGCAGACCACGTTCGCCGACGTGGCGGAGCGGTCGGGGATCAGCAGGGGCTCGATCCCGTGGCACTTCGGCAGCAAGGAGGGGCTGCTGCTGGCCGTGCTCGAACGCTCGGTGGACCTGGTCCGTAGCGGGTTCCCGGCGGAGCCGGAGAAGGGAGAGGTGGGCTTCGACCGCCTGGGTGAAGGCGTCGACCTGCTCCTACGGCTGCCCACCTCGAGGCTGTTCGTCACGCTGCTGGTGGAGGCGCTGGAGCCTGGGTCGCCGATCCAGGGCCGCTACGTCGAGATCCACGACACGTTGCGCGACCATTGCAGGAGATGGCTGGAGCGGTTGCCGTTGCCGCCCGGCATCTCGGCCGAGACGCTGGCCGTCACGCTGGTGGGCGCCGTGATCGGCATCCACCAGCAGTGGCTGCTCGCGCCCGACCGCGTCGACCCGCAGGCGGCCGTCGCCTGCCTCGGGCTGCTGGTCACCGGCATGCCGCCGGGGCCCTCCGCCTGAACCGGCACTCGGCATGGGTGAACCTCGAAGTCATGCTGTCCCACGCCGGTCTGGCCGATGACCTGCCTCGCCGGCGGACCCCGGATCGCGAAGACCCCTGGCGGCGCACTGTCGGGGCATGGCTTGACGGAGATCACGCTGCCGCGGCGCGGCGGCCGGCGCAGGCGGTCGGCGCGCACGCCGCCCTGTTCCGTGCCGTGCTCGGGCACGTGGGGTGGGCCGTGGTGGTCCGTCAGGGGATCAGCAGGCCCTGCGTGTGGAGGGTGTCGAGGACCAGCCGGTTGGCGGCGGAGACGCGGTCGCGGTCGGCGTGGGTGAGCCAGGCGATCTCCGCGATCTCTGCCTGCGGCGTGAGGGTGCCGGAGTAGTCGGCGGTGTAGCAGGTCATCCGTACGGTGACATCCGTCTTGCCGTGCGCCGGCGCCTCGTAGGTGCCCACGTGGTGAAAGGTCTCGGGGACCAGCGCGACGGTCAGCTCCTCGGCGATCTCGCGCAGGAGAGCGTCGACGTCGCTCTCGCCGGGCTCGCGCTTTCCGCCGGGCAGGTAGAAGGCGTCCATCCCGTGGGAACGGGCGCCCAGCAGCCTGCCGTCCTCCAGGAGGACCCACGCGACCTTGTCGATCACCATCTGTCCCCTCCCCGTGATCGTCGTGCTGCGAGGGTTTGCGCAGCTGGCCGACCTGTTCCGCTCGTCACCAGGGTAGTCCCTGCCCGGTGCGCCGGCCTGTGCCGACAAGTTCTCTCCACTGGTTAAGGTGGCCGGATGCATATCGACGAGTGGCTGCAGGCGATCCCGCCGGTGTGGATCTGTGCGTTGGTCGGCGTGGTGATCGGGCTGGAGAGCGTGGGCATCCCGCTGCCCGGGGAGATCGTCCTGGTCAGCTCGGCCCTGCTGTCGGCCAAGGGCGTGGTGGACCCCGTCTGGGTGGGAGCGTGCGCCAGTGTGGGGGCGATCGTCGGCGACTCGATCGGGTACGCCGTCGGCCGCAGGGGCGGCAAACGGCTCTTCGTCCGGCTCGGCAGACGCTTCCCCAAGCACTTCGGGCCGCACCACATCGCCAAGGCCGAGCACTACTTCCACCGGTACGGCATGTGGACGGTGTTCTTCGGGCGCTTCATCGCCCTCCTACGCATCCTGGCCGGGCCACTGGCGGGGGCCCTGCGCATGCCGTACTGGAAGTTCCTGGTCGCCAACGTGCTGGGCGGCGTCGTCTGGGCGGGCGGCACCACGGCGGTGATCTACTACCTGGGGATCGTGGCCGAGAAGTGGCTGAAGGGGTTCTCGTGGGCGGGGCTCGGCGCGGCCGTCCTGTTCGGGATCGCCACCACCTGGTACGTCAAGAGGAAGGCGAGCAGGGCGTCAGCGCTCGATGAGGGTGACCTCGAGGGAGTAGTGCGAGGCCCGGTAGACGTGTGAGCCGTGCTCGACGGCCTTGCCCTGGTCGTCGTAGGTGGTGCGGACCATGGTCAGCAGCGGCGCGCCCCTGCGCTCGTCGAGCAGCTTGGCCTCGGTCGTCGAGGCGGCGCGGGCGCCGATGCGCTGGTTGGCGACGCGCATGCGCACCCCCGCGGCGCGCAGCAGCTCGTACAGCCCGCGACCCTGCAGGTCGTCGGGAGTGAGCGAGGCCAGGCCGACGGGCAGCCAGTTGTGCAGCAGGGCCAGCGGCTCGCCCGCGGCGAAGCGGAGCCGTTCGAGATAGAGTGCCTCGTCACCGGGGGACAGGCCGAGGACCTGGGCGACCTGCTCGTCGACCGGTCGCGGCTCCAGGGCGAGGACCTCTGTCGCGGGCTCCTGCCCGGAGCGGCGCAGGTCGTCGTAGAGGCTGGTCAGCTCGACCGAGCGCTTGACCTGGCCATGGACGACCTGGGTGCCGACGCCGCGCTTGCGGACCAGCAGGCCCTTGTCGACGAGGTACTGGATGGCCTGGCGGATCGTCGGCCTGGACAGGCCCAGCCGGTCGGCGAGCAGGATCTCGTTGTCCAGCCGGGAGCCGGGGGCGAGGTCGCCTCGCCGGATGGCCTCGGCGATCTGCTCGGCTACCTGGAAGTACAGGGGGACGGGGCTGGAGCGGTCCAGATCGATCGCCAGGTTCGCGGTCATGTGATCAGGTTAGCGAGGTCAGAATGTCCTGACAAATCTTTCCTCGATAGCGCGGGCACCCGGCGGGTGCGCGCCCGGCCGGGGGCGCGCCTGGTGGTCCGGCGCGGGGCCGGGGTCGCGTGGAGAAGAAGCGGGCACGCGACCCCGGCTCCGACAGCCCCGGCCCTGACGGCACCGGCCCGCCACCGTCCGGCCCGGATGGTCCCGGTTCGGACGGTGGCGGGGCGGGGAGGGCGCCGAGCGGTAGTCCGGTGAAGGGGGTCAGGCGGCCGGCAGCGGCCGGTGGTCGCAGTCGTAGCCGAAGTAGCGCGGCCCCGCCAGCTCGAGCCCCGCGGGTGTGGTCCACCGCGGGTCGCAGGGGGCGCCGATCACGGTGACCCGCAGGCCGTACCGCATCGACTCGGTGGTCACCGGCTCGCCGGTGTCGGTGTCGAGGACGCAGATCAGGTCGGGGGTGGTCGCGACGATCTCGCCGTCCCTGCGCGCGAGCAGGTGCTCGTTCTGGAAGCTGAGCTCGAAGTCGCCCTCTCCCGACAGCAGCGCCCTGCCGCGGGCGAACCCGCCGGTGGTGCGCCGCTCGACGTCCACGACCTTGCCGGTGAACAGCCGGACGCCGCCGAGCGTGGACGTGGCCGCCGCGACGGGGTCGGTGTGGGCGGCCCGCGCCTGCCGTACGGCCCGCCCGAGGTCCTCCGCCAGCGTCAGCGTGGCGGGGACCAGACCGTCGGCGAGCTGGTCGCCGCGCAGCACCGTGTCGGCGGAGGAGATCTGGCAGCCCATCTGGACGCAGGCGGCGCGCGCGATGCGCTCGGCCCAGTGGTTGGAGACGGCGTCGAGCACCAGCGTGTTGCCCTTGTCGTCGGCGAGGGCCATGGGCGTGTTGGACACGCCGATCAGGGTGGGCAGCACCATCTGCGCCTCGGGGAAGGCGCGGCCCATGGCGTCGCCGTCGACCAGCGGCAGCCCGGCCTGGGCGGCCGCGGCGATGGGGATCATCGAGTTCACGCCGCCGATCTCGATGGGCACGATGTGGGTGGCGGGCCGGCCGATGACGGCCTCGAGGGCGCGTAGCGCGGCCAGCTCCTCGGTGCCCGCGGGCAGCTTCTCCAGCAGCACGGTGGGCGCGCCCATGCTGGAGACGGGCACGACCGTGGCGTCGGCGGGGACCTCGTCGATGTCGTAGAGCGTCACCGGGCCGTGGCGCCTGATCGCCTCCCTGGCCAGGAGCTTGCCGACGTAGGGGTCGCCACCGCCACCGGTGCCGAGGATGCCCGCGCCTCTGGCCATGTCGTCCAGCTGCTCGATGCCGATCTCACGCATTGATCTTCTCCAAGTCCAGGTCGCCGACGGCCTTCACCCTGATGCGGGTCGCGTCGCCGGGCAGGTAGGCCAGCGGGACCTCCTCCACCTCGGCGATGCGCACGCTGCCGGTCCGCGCGCCCGCCCGTTCGGCGCGGGCGACGGCCTCGGCCTTCGCCTCCTCGAGGACGACCTGGCGCGGGCCCGCGTAGACCTTGTCCACCTCGCCGCCGACCTGGGCGATGGCGGCGCCGACGGCGTTGGCCACGGCGAAGTGGTCGGGCCTGCGCACGTCGTCGAAGCCCGGCAGGTCGGAGATCAGGACGCTGCCGCCGCCGACCAGCACGACCGGCAGCGGCGCGGGGGAGGTGCGCATCCGGTCGACGGCGTCGGCCACCCGTTCCGCGATGACCTTCAGCGACCTGGTCGGATCGACGCCGGCCACCAGCGAGGGGTCGCCGATGTCGGCGTACCCGGCGGCGACCGCCAGGTCGGTGGCGGTCAGCGTGCCGCCGCCGAACACCAGCGCCTCCTCCGGCAGCCGGAAGCCGACGCTGCGCGGGCCGACGGAGCCGTCCCCGGCGACGACGGAGCCGCCACCGATGCCGATCGACAGCACGTCGGGGATGCGGAAGTTCGTGCGGACCTCGCCGACCATCGCCTCCCCGGCCGCCTCGCGGGGGAAGCCGCCGACCAGGATGCCGATGTCGGTGGTGGTGCCGCCGATGTCGACGACCGCGCAGTCGCTCAGCCCCGACAGGTACGCGGCGCCCCGCATCGAGTTGGTCGGCCCGGAGGCGAAGGTGGCCACCGGGTAGCGCAGCGCCCGGGAGACGTCCATGAGCGTGCCGTCGTTCTGCGACAGGAACAGCGGCGCCTCGATGCCCGCCACCCGCAGCGCCTGCCCGAAGGCGGCCACCGTCCGCTCGGCGAGCGGGCGCAGGGCGGCGTTGACGATGGTGGCGTTCTCCCTGGCCAGCATGCCCACGCGGCCGATCTCGCTGGACAGCGAGAGGTGGACGCCGGGGCCGAGCTCGGCGGCCAGGATGTCGGCCGCGGCCCGCTCGGAGGAATCGCTGACGGGGGAGAAGACCGAGGAGATCGCCACCGAGCGCAGGCCCCTGTGCCTGATGTCGGCCGCGACCCGCTTCAGCTCGGCCGGGTCGAGGGCGGAGATCGGGCTGCCGTCGTACTCGTGGCCGCCGTGGCACAGGTGGACCGCGCCCTCGACGACCTTGCGCAGGCGCGACGGCCAGTCGACCATCGGCGGCAGCGCGGCCGTGGCGGGCAGGCCCAGCCGTACGGCGGCGACCGGTTCCAGGCGGGCGCCCTCGACCAGCGCGTTGACGAAGTGGGTCGTGCCGATCATGACCGCGGACACCTGGGTGGCGCCGAGGCCCGCGAGGGCCGCGGCGACCCCGCCGGTGACGTCCTCGGTGGTGGGGGACTTGACGGTGGCCAGCACGTCGCCGCCGTCTCCGATGAGGGCGGCGTCGGTGTTGGTGCCGCCGACGTCGATGCCGATGCGCATGGAGTGGGATTCCTTCAGACGGTGAGGAGTTCGCGGGTGCCCCGGACCAGGCCGAGCTTGCCCGCGACGATGTAGGCCAGACCGGCCAGCAGGAGGGAGTTGAGCGCGGGGATGCCGATCCACTGGTGCTGCTCGCTCAGCCAGCCGACCAGCGCCGCCGCCCCCCAGATGACCAGCGTCGCCGGCACCCAGGTCGGTTCGGTCGCCGGCAGCGCGCCCTCGTCCCGCGAGGCGTCGAGCGCCGGCCGCCAGCGCTTGACGACGAAGTACTCGGCCACCATGATCCCCGCGATCGGCGGGGTGATGACGCCGAGGACGAGCAGGAAGTCGGTGAAGCGCTCCAGGATGCCCATGGCGGCCAGGACGCTGCCGAGCACGCCGATGCCGACGGTCACGGCGACCCGGTTGAGCCTGACGCCGACCGTGGACTCGACGGCGCTGAGCAGGCCCAGCGCCGAGGAGTACAGGTTCCAGTTGTTGATCTTCACGGTGGCGGAGATCAGCACGATCACGCCGATCACGCCGGAGGAGGCGGTGATGATGGCGATCACGTCGGACGACTTCACCGCGTAGGCCAGCAGCACGCCGGCCAGGCCGAGCACGTACTCGCCGAGCGAGATGCCCACCAGCGTCTGCTTGATCACATCGCCAGTATTGCGGTTGAAGCGCGTCATGTCGGGCGTGGTGACGGCGCCGACGATGTAGGAGCCGGCCACGATCGTGGCGCCGGTGGCGATCGAGATCGGTTCGCCGAAGGGCGGCGACGCGACGAGGGTGCCCAGGTCGTGGCGGGAGATCTCCACCCACATCGCCCATCCGGCCAGGCCGAGGAAGGCGGGCACGGTGATGAACGCGGTCAGCCCCATGGCCTTGAAACCGCGGACGACCAGCGCGGTCACGCCCAGGCCCGCGATCAGCGACCAGGCCCACAGCGGCAGCCAGCTCATGATCGAGTGCAGCCCGGCGGCGAACACCGCGGTCTGCACGCCGAACCAGCCGAACAGGCTGAGGGTGATGATCACGCCGATCAGCGTCGCGCCGTAGCGGCCGAAGCCGGTCCACCGGGCCAGCATCGAGGTCGACAGGCCCTCGCGCATGCCGGCGATGCCGACGAAGATGCAGACGATCTCCAGGATCACCGAGCCGAGCGTGAAGGCCCAGAAGGCGTCCCAGAAGGACAGCCCCGCGCCCAGCGTGGCGCCGAGCAGGAACTGCGTCAGGTCCGACAGCTGGCCGAAGCGCTGCACCGCCACGTTGAACCAGGGGTAGCGGGCGCCCGGTGGCACCCGCTCCAGCGGGTAGTCCTCATCCGTCGTCGTTGCCATGGGGGAGACGCCTTTCACAGGGGGGTCACAGGGGCAGAGGGGGTCACAGGATCACAGCCGCGCGGGCGGGCCGGCGGCCCTGGCGCGCAGCCGTACGAAGGGGCCGGGCAGGTAGTCCAGCGGGGTGTCGGCCGCCTCGACGATCCGCACGTGGAGAGGGTCGGCCCCGGCACGGACAGCGCTGGCCCTGGCCTGCTCGACCACCGCCTCCATCGCCGCCGGCAGGTCCGCGCGGCCGGCCAGGCGCACGATGCGCTCGTACTGGCCACCCACGGGGCTGGTGGCCGCGCCGATCGCGCCGACCGCGGTCGCGTGCTCGGGATGCAGCCCGTCCGGTACGGCATGCGCCCCGCCGCCCACGACGACCAGCGGCAGCCGTCCCGCCCCGGGCTGCATCCGGTCGACGGCCTCGGCCAGTTCGGCGGGCTCGACCGGCCTGGCCACCCTGACCAGCTCGGGGATGCGCAGCCCGACGGGCACGCCGCCGATGAGGGCGCCCGCGACGGCCTCCTCGGGGAAGCCGCCGGCCAGCGCGCCCACCCTGACGCGGCGGGCGCCGACGTCCGCGACGACGGCGTCGGCCAGCCCGGTCAGCGCGCCCGCGCCGCGCAGCATGCTGGCCGGCCCGCTGCCGAGGCTGAGCCCCGGATGCCGGGCCAGGTGTTCCAGGCTCATCAGCGTGCCGTCCCCGCGGGTGACGTGGACGGCGGTGACGGGGGCCAGCGCCGAGGCGAGGCGCGCGGCCACGTCCGCGGCGAAACCGGACAGGGCGGCGTCGAGGACGGTGGCGTTCTCGCGTTCGAGCAGCCCGAGGCTGCCGAGGTCGGCCGACAGCGCGATCGGTAGGTCGCCGAGCTCGGCGCGGACGATCTCGGCCGCCTGCTGTTCCTGCTCGGCGTCGAGCGGCGAGAACAGGCCGGTGACGGCGACCGCCTGGGCCCGGCCCGCGACGGAGGCGGCGAAGCGGGCGACGGCGTCGCGGTCGAGCGGGGTCCAGTCGGCGCGGTCGAGGCCGCCGCCCCCGTCGACGACCGCGCTGCCCGCCTCGACGGCGCGGCGCAGGTCGTCAGGCCAGCCGAACAGCGGCCTGATCGCCTGCGCCTCCTGGCCGCCGATCCGCAGCGCGGCCACCCTGCACAGGCCGCGCCTGCCGGCGACGGCCGAGGCGGCGCCGTGCAGGCCGACGGCCACCTGGGCGAGCGGCGGGGCGGCCAGCCGGCCGAGGGCGGCGGTGACGCTGGCCACCGGGTCGCCGGCCACGGAAGCGACCTTGACGGTGGCCAGGACGGCGCCCGCGTCGTCGAGCAGGGCGGCGTCGGTGTTGGTCGGCCCGATGTCGACGCCCGCCTTCACCGCGCCACCTCCCCGGCCCCCGGCCGGCGCGGTCCGCCGGAGGCGGGCGGCGCGCCGACCGCCGACGAGCGCGCCCGGACGCGAGGCGCTCCGGGGGCGGCGCCCGGCCCGGAAGGGGGGAGACCGCGGGCGGGAACGGCCAGGCCGGTGAGGCCGAAGGCCTCGGGGCCGGCCAGGCGCAGCCCCTCCTCGGTGTACCAGACCGGGTCGCAGGGCACCCGCACCACCGACACCCGCAGGCCGTACCTGACGTGCTCGGTGTCCACGACCTCGCCGGTGCGGGCGTCGAGCAGCGCGATCACGTCGGGCACCACCGCCAGCGGCGCGCCGTCCTCCAGGACGGCCAGGAACTCGGTGCCCGCCTCGATCCGCACCAGCCGGCCGAGATCGGCGCCCAGGCCCTCGATGACGATCGAGCCGGTCTCGGCGATCTTCCCGGAGACGAGGGGCGCGGGCAGCTCGGTGCCCAGGCGCAGCGCGCGCGTGACCGAGCCGAGCGCGGTGGCCGACGCGACCTGGTGGCCGCGCATGACGTACTCGGTGGTGGCCGCCTGGCCGCCGAACGGCTCGAGCGCCGCGCGCACCAGCCGTTCCAGCCAGCGCCCGTCCACGTGCTCGATCACCACGGTCCTGCCCCGGCCGTCGCACATCACCGCGGGGGTGGCGGAGATGCCGCGCAGTTCCATCACGGTCTGGTTCATGCGGGGGAAGGCGCGGCTCATCCCGTCGGCGTCGACCAGCGGCAGGCCGAGGCGGGCGGCCCAGGCGAGCGCCAGGCAGCCGTTCGCGCCGCCGATCTCGCTGGCCAGCACGGCGCCGGCGGGCGTGCCGTACCGCTGCTCGATCTGCCGGCGCAGGTGCACGGGCTCGTCGGTGCCGCCGACGCGCTCGGACATCACCGCGGAGGAGCCCGCACTGCCGACCGGCATCACCAGCAGCTCGGGGTCGAGCTCGCCGGGCTGGACGACACGGACCGGCCCGTGGTCATACAGCGCCTGGAGCGCGGCGGCCCTGGCGATCGTCACGGGGCCGCCGCCGCCCGAGCCGAGGACGGCGCATCCCCTGGCGTAGGCGGGCAGTGACCCGGTGTCGATGCGCATGCCCCCACAGTAGGAACTCCCAGGCCATGCATGGTGTGCCGGCAGAACCTCATTGGATGGTCAGTGTGCCCGTGGCACACTTCAGGGATGGACGGGGTGGACGGCCTGCGGCATCTGGCCGGGCCGATGCGCGGCCGCCGGGCCACCGGTGTCCGGCTGGTGGAGGACCTGCGGCGGATCGTGTCGCAGCCGGCCGGAGCCGTGCTCGTGCTGACCGCCGCCGCGGCGCGCGAGGCGGCCGGATACCGCCTGGAGGTGGCGCTGCGGGACGCCGGCGCGGCCGGCGCGGCGGCGCTCGTGCTGACGGCGCCGGTGGAGGTGGGACGCGGCGCCGCCGCGCTGGCCGAACGGGCCGGGATCGCCCTGCTGGCGGCGGAGGGCGACCTGGCCGAGCTGGTGGTCGCCCTCGACAGGGCCATCGCGGGCGACGCCGCCGACGCGCTGGTCCGGGCCGACAAGGCGGTGCGCGGCGTGCTCGGCGCGGGCGGCGTGCCCGCCCGGATGGCCGAGGCGGCGGGGGCGGCGCTCGGCGTCGAGGTGGGAGCCGACTTCTCCGCGCCCGAACGGGACGACCACCTCGGGCGGGCGACCAGGATCGTGCTGCGGCTGGCCGAGCTGGCCGCCGCCGCCGGACCGGCCGAGGAGCCGCCCGCCCGCTCGCGTGCCCAGGTGCTGACGGAGCTGCTGATCGCCCCGGAGAAGCAGGCCCAGGAGCTGGCCCCCAGGGCGCGGACGCTCGGCCTGCCCGTCGACGGCTGGCACGTGGTGCTGCGTGTGGAGGGGCCCGAGCCGTACGCGCTGCTCGACACCGTCGCGGCGCGGGCCGGCCGCGTGGTGCGGGACCTGGTCGGTCCCGAATGGAGCGTCGCGATGGCCGACGGCGCGCTGATCGTGGTCCGCACCACGCCCCGCGACCAGGGGCGGGCGGGGCTGCGCGCCGCCGCCGCGGACGCCGCGCTGCTCCTCGAGCGGGTACCTCCGGCGGGCGCCCGGTTGCGCTGCGGCGTCAGCACCGCCCACCAGGGCCTGCTCGGGCTGCGCACCTCCGCCTCGGAGGCCCGTACGGCGCTGCGCCGCAGCCCGGCCGCGCTGGCCACCTACGACCTGGCGGGGCTGGACCGGATGCTGGAGGAGTGGTACTCCTCCGACGCGGCCCAGCAGGCGGTGCGGGAACTGCTGCAGCCGATACTGGAACAGAAGAGGGCGGGACTGCTGCTGGACATCCTGAGGGCCTACCTCGACCACCACGGCTCGCCGGCCAAGGCCGCAGAGGAGGTGCGCATGCACCGCAACGCCGTGAGCAGGAACATCAGGCGCATCGAGACGCTGCTGCAGGCCGACCTCGACGACCCGCAGCAGCGTCTGGCGCTGCAGCTGGCGTGCCGAGCGGCAAGGATATGAGACATGACCGAACTACTGGACATCGCGTCGGAGGCGGCCAGGGCGGTCGGCGGGCCGCTGCGCAAGGCGTTCCGCTCCCGCCCGCCCGTCGAGACCAAGCGCGACTTCCACGACCCGGTGACCGAGCACGACCGCGCCGCCGAGGAGACGATCCGCGAGGTGATCCTCTCGCACCGCCCCGACAGCGTGATCGTGGGCGAGGAGGGCGGCACCACCGGATCCGGCGAGGTGACCTGGTACGTCGACCCCATCGACGGCACCGCCAACTTCGCCGCCGGCATCCCGTTCTTCTGCGTGTCGATCGCCGCCGCGGTGGAGGGCGAGCTGGTCGCGGGCGTCGTCTACGACCCGGTGCGGGAGGACGAGTTCACCGCCTCCACCGAGGGCGCCTGGTGCAACGGGGTCTCGCTGCGCTCGCGCGGCGCCGTGCGCGACCGTGAGGCGATGCTGCTGAGCAGCTACCCCACCCCGCGCGACCTCGACCAGGACGGCCAGGCCGCGCTCGACCGCTACGCGGCGGTGGTCCGCTCCTTCGCCGCGGTCAGGCGGCTGGGGAGCGCGGCGCTCAAGCTGGCGCACGTGTCCGGCGGGTGGGCGGACGTGGCCTACGGGAGGCTGTCGAACCCATGGGACGTGGCGGCGGGGGCGCTCCTGGTACGGCAGGCGGGCGGCGTCTACCTCGGCGACCCCCTGGTGCCGGGGGACTACCTGGCCCACGTGGGCGGCTTCGACCTCGCCGCCTCGGCCCTCGCCGACGTGGCCGCCTGACCGCGCGGGCCCGGTCTTCTCCGGCGCGCGCCTCGCGGACCCGGACAGTGGCGACCGCTTCGGCGCGCGGGCTCCGGCCCCGCCCGTCCGCTCGACGCGGCGCCCGCCGGGCCCGCCGTCAGGCCCGGCGGTGGGCCGCACCCGCCTTCACGTGCTCGATCATGATCTGCTCGGCCGTCTCCCCGTCGCCGCGCTCCAGCGCCATCAGGATCCGCTCGTGCGCGTCGAGCTGCCGCTCGGCCACCTCGGGGTCCAGCCACAGCGACGCCCCCGGCGGCACGGGAAAGCTGGCCCTGACCCCCCTGGCGTGGCGGCCCAGGAAGGCGGGCCCGCCGATGTCGGCGATCCGCAGGTGGAACTCCTCCGACTGTCCGCCCAGCAGGTCGTGCCGCCCGGCCGCGGCGTCCGCGACCATCGACTCGTGCAGCCGCCTGAGCTCGGCCAGCTCCGCCGCGGCGATGCGCCCGGCCGCCAGACGTGCGCCCAGGCCCTCGACCACGGCCCGCACCCCGTAGAACTCCTCCAGCGCGTCGTCGCCGAGGTCGACCACGGTCGCCCCGTGATGGGCCTCGTAGCTGATCAGCCGGTCCTTCTCCAGGCGGCGCAGCGCCTCCCTGACGGGCGTCACCGACACCCCGAGCCGGGTGGCGACGGCGGCGGCGCGCAGGGCGGTGCCACCGGGGATCTGCCCGGTGCGGATCTCGTCCAGCAGGACCTCGTAGACGTAGTCCGCCTTGCTCAACGGGTGACGCATAACTTATAAGATATAGGACTTATGACCAGTCTTGCCGATATCCGGGTGATCGACGTCGCGACGTTGTTCGCGGGGCCGTCCGCCGCGATGATGCTGGGCGACTTCGGCGCCGACGTCATCAAGATCGAGCATCCCCGCCGCGGCGACCCCTCACGCGGGCACGGCGCCGCCAAGGACGGCGTCGGCCTGTGGTGGAAGTCGCTGTCACGCAACAAGCGCGCCGCCGCCGTCGACCTGTCCGCGCACGAGGGACAGGAGATCCTGCGCCGCCTGGCGCGCGGCGCCGACGTGCTGGTGGAGAACTTCAGGCCCGGCACGCTCGAACGCTGGGGCCTCGGGCCCGAGCACCTGATGGAGCTCAACCCGCGCCTGATCGTGGCCAGGATGACGGGGTTCGGGCAGGCCGGGCCGATGGCGGGGCGGCCGGGGTTCGGCACGCTGGCCGAGGCGATGAGCGGCTTCGCCGCGATGACCGGCGAGCCTGACGGCCCGCCGACGCTGCCGCCGCTGGCCCTCGCCGACGGCATCGCCGGCCTGGCCATGTCCTATGCGATCATGGTCGCCCTGCACGCCCGCGAGCGGACCGGCCGCGGGCAGGTCGTCGACATGGCGATCATCGAGCCGATCCTCGGCCTGCTCGGCCCGCAGATGACCGCCTACCAGGCGCTCGGCGTGGTCCCCCGGCGTACGGGCAACCGGTCGAGCAGCAACGCCCCGCGCAACACCTACCGCACCCGCGACGGGCGCTGGCTGGCCGTCTCCACCAGCGCGCAGACCATCGCCGAGCGTGTGGTCACCCTGGTCGGACGGCCCGACCTGGTGGCCCAGCCGTGGTTCGCCACCGGCGCGGGCCGGGTCGAGCACGTCGACGAGTTGGACGAGGCGGTCGGCTCCTGGATCGCCGAACGCGACGCCGACGAGGTCGTCGCCCGCTTCGAGGAGGCCCAGGCGGCGATCGCCCCGATCTACGACGTGCGCGACATCGCCGAGGATCCGCAGTACGCGGCGCTGAACACCTTCATCGAGCTGCCCGACGAGGAGCTCGGCTCGGTCACCGTCCAGAACGTGCTGTTCCGGCTGTCGGAGACGCCGGGCGAGGTGCGCTGGACGGGCCGCCGCCTCGGCCAGGACACCGACGAGGTGCTCGGCGAGCTCGGCTACGCGCTCGAGGAGATCGCGAAGCTGCGCGAGAACGGGGTGGTGGCGTGACGCTGACCTGGCTGTACGTGCCGGGCGACCGGCCCGAGCGGTTCGACAAGGCCATGGCGTCGGGGGCCGACGTGGTCATCGTCGACCTCGAGGACGCGGTCGCGCCCGCCCGCAAGGACGCGGCCAGGCGCAACGTCGTCGACTTCCTGCGTACCGGCCCGTCGTCCCCGCGAACGCGCGCCGACGATGCCGCCGGTGCCGCCGGGGACCGCGGCGGGCCCGGCGCGGGTGCGCGTGCCGGCGATTCCACCGGGGAGCAGGGCGCGCCGGTGGTGGGCGCGCGGGTCGACGGCGCCGGCTGGGATCAGGGCGGGCCGTCCGTGCACGTGCGGGTCAACGACCCCGCCACGGACCACGGGCGGCGGGACCTGCGGGCGCTGGCCGGCCTGCCGCTCGCCGCCGTGCGGGTCCCCAAGGTGCACTCGGTCGCGACCTTGGACCTGGTGGATCTCGACGTCCCTGTCCACGCCCTGCTGGAGTCGGCCGCCGGCGTGGTGAACGCGGCCGCCGTCGCCGCCCATCCCAGGGTGGCGGGGGTGGCGCTGGGGGAGCAGGACCTGATGGCCGAGCTGTCCATCACCGACGAGGCGGCCCTCGACCACCTGCGTGTGCAGGCGGTGCTGGCCGCGGCGGCGGCGGGGCTGCCCCCCGTGGCGATGTCGGTCTACGCCGATGTGGCCGACGAGGCCGGGCTGCTGGCCTCCACCAGGCGGGGCAGGGCGCTGGGGCTGTACGGCCGGGCGGCGATCCATCCCCGGCAGCTGCCGGTGATCCGCGAGGCGTTCACGCCCACCCCGGAGGAAGTGGCCAGGGCGCGGGAGATCGTCGCGGCCGCCGAGCTGGCCGGCGACGTGGGCGCGGTGGCGCTGCCCGACGGCAGGTTCGTCGACGCGCCGGTCGTGGCGCGCGCCCGCCGTACCCTCGACCTGGCCGACCGGCTGGCCCGCTGACGCCCCGCCGCGCCCGGACCCGTGCCCGCTGGCGCCCGGCCACGTCCCGGCCCGTGCCCGCTGACGCCCGGCCGCGTCCCGGCCCGTGCCCGCTGGCGCCCGCCCGCGTCCGCTGAACAGCCCGCCGCTCCCTGGCCCGCGCCCGCTGACGCCCCGCCGGGCCGGGGTCCGCGCTCGCCGGGCGTCAGGGGCGGGGGGCCCAGCGCCGCGACAGTTCCTCGTCCGAAGGGGCGGGGCCGGGCAGCGGCCGGTGGGCGGGCGGCAGCC
Organism: Nonomuraea sp. NPDC004354; assembly: GCF_053602555.1. Lineage (NCBI taxonomy): Bacteria > Bacillati > Actinomycetota > Actinomycetes > Streptosporangiales > Streptosporangiaceae > Nonomuraea > Nonomuraea sp. NPDC004354. The sequence continues at coordinate 157,527 of NZ_JBSGDV010000014.1, forward strand.
GCATGGAGTCGAGCATCAACGTCAAGTAGCGGTGGCGCAGCTCCACCGTGCGCGGTTGCTCGCCCAGCTTGATCGAGGCCAGCTGCTCGAACAGCAGCGCGATGTCGGCGGTGGTGACGTCGGGGCGCAGCACCCCCGCCTCGACCGCCCGGCGGTGCACCGCGGTGGCCAGTTCCGCGGCCCGGGCGGCGTCGCGGTGGAGTTCCTCGGTGGGCTGGAAGGTGCCCGCGAGCGCGATGGTCAGCGAGCTGCTGTCGGCCTCGACGATGTCGCGCATGTAGGCCGCGAAGGCCTCCCACGGGTCGCCGTCCATCGCCAGCGACTTCTCGCAGGCGGCGATGTAGAGCTTGAGCCCGTCGCCGCAGAGCTTCTGCAGCAGCGTCTCCTTGCTGCCGTAGCGCCGGTAGAGGGCGCTGATCCCGACGCCCGCGCGCTCGGCCACGGCCGCGATCGGGGCGCCGGGGTCGGCGGTGAAGACGGCTCTGGCGGCCTGCAGGATCAGTTCGTCGTTGCGCGCGGCCTGCGCACGGCGGCCGCTCATGGGTGCTGCTGTCATGCCCCCAGCATATAGCGGAACATACAATTCCGTTCTAGATGGATGTGATCAAGCCTCTTCCCAATGATCGCCGGGGACCTTAGCGTCGCAGCAGACACCCCATACATCGCCTGACGGGAAGGGGCGGCTGGATGTCCGATGCGGCGATCACCCCCGCGTTATCCGACGAAGGCCTCGCACGTGACGACTACGCGCTCCAGCGGGTGCCCGCCTCGGCCCGCTACGGCTGGCTGACGGTCGCGGTCCAGCGCTTCGGCATGCTGAGCGCGCTGAGCCAGTTCCTGCTCGGTGCCACCCTCGGCATGGGGATGACCTTCTGGGACGCCGTCCTGGCCATCACCGTGGGCGCCGTCATCCTCGAGATCGTCGCGATCGCCGTCGGCATCGCGGGCATGCGCGAAGGTCTCTCGACGACCGTGCTGGCCCGGTGGGCCGGGTTCGGCCGCTACGGCGCCGGCATCGTGGGCATGGTCGTCGCCGTCTGCCTGCTCGGCTGGTTCGGCGTGCAGTCGGCGGTCCTGGCCCAGGGGCTGGCCTCGCTGCTGGGCGGGCCGCCGGTGTGGGTCTGGTCGATCATGGCAGGGCTGGCGGTGACGGCGATCGTGGTGCACGGCTTCGCCGGGATGGCCTGGACCGCGTGGATCACCGTCCCGGCCTTCCTGGCCCTGGCCGGCTGGGCGATCGCGGTCGAGCTGTCGAAGCAGCCGCTGGGCGCGCTGGTCGCCTCGGCCCCGCCGGGACCGGCCCTGAGCCTGGCCGAGGGCGCCACCATCGTCGCGGGCGGCTTCATCGTCGGCGCGGTCATCTCGCCCGACATGTGCCGGTGGAACCGCAGCGCCGCCGACGTGGTCAAACAGACCGTGCTCGGCATCACGCTGGGCGAGTACGCCGTGGCCCTGGTCGGCGTGCTGCTCGCGCACGCGCTGCGCACCGGCGACGTGATCGCCATCGTCACCAGCACGTCCGGAGCGGTGGGCACGATCGTCCTGGTCACCGCCACCCTGAAGATCAACGACTGGAACCTCTACGCCGCCTCGCTCGGCATGACCAACACCCTGTACACCGCCTTCGGCCTGCGCACCGGCAGGGCCGCGGTCACCGTGGCGCTCGGCGTGATCGGCACCGGCCTGGCCGCCGCCGGCATCCTCGACCATCTCGTCGACTTCTTCGTCCTGCTCGGCGTGGCCATCCCGCCGGTGGCGGGCATCATGGTCGCCGAGTACTTCGTGGTGCGCCGCTGGCGTCCCGCGCTGGACGCCTCCCGGCAGGCGGGCACGCTGCCCGAGACGGCCCCGGGGTGGGCGCCCGCCGCCCTGGCCATCTGGCTCGGCGCCGCGCTGGTCGGCAAGTACGTCGCGTGGGGCATCCCCGCGCTCAACGCCCTGCTGGTGGCCTTCGCCGCCTACGCGATCGCGGGCAGGCTCGGTCTCACCGCCGCCGCCCCGAAGGGCACCACCGGCCCCGCCTGACATCCCCTCCCACCCCTCTCCGCGTAGACAGGAGCTCCTCTGTGCGTGTCGGGATCGACGTGGGCGGCACCCACACCGACGCCGTCCTCATGGACGGGACCACCGTCCTGGCCGAGATCAAGACCGCGACCACCGTCGACGTGACCGGCGGCGTCGTCACCGCCCTGCGCGAGCTGCTGGCCGCCTCGGGCGTCGACCGCGCCCGCGTGACCGCCGTGATGATCGGCACGACGCATTTCACCAACGCCCTGGTGACCGGGCGCCGGCTGGCCCGCACCGCGGTGGTACGGCTGGCCCTTCCGGCGACGGCGGCGCTGCCGCCGCTGGCGGACTGGCCCGAGCGGCTGGTGCGAGCCGTCGATCCCAGCGTCCACCTGTGCGACGGCGGGCACGAGTTCGACGGCCGGCCGATCTCCCCGCTCGACCCGGACCAGCTCAAACGCGTCGCGGCCGAGCTGGCGGCCCAGGAGATCGACACCGTGGCCGTCACCTCGGTGTTCTCGCCCGTCAACGCCGAGGTCGAGGAGACGGCGGCGGGCATCCTGCTCGCCGAGCTGCCCCACCTGCGGATCAGCCTGTCCCACCGGATCGGCAGGGTGGGCTTGCTGGAGCGTGAGAACGCCACCGTCGTCAACGCCTGCCTGCGCGACCTGGCCGACGAGATCGTCGACGCCTTCACCGGGGCGCTGCGGGCCGTCGGCATCCACGCGCCCCTCTACCTGTCGCAGAACGACGGCACGCTGATGGACGCCGAGCACACCCGCCGCTACCCGGTGCGCACCTTCGCCTCGGGGCCGACCAACTCCATGCGCGGCGCGGCCTTCCTGGCCGACCTGGCCGACTGCGCCGTGGTCGACATCGGCGGCACGACCACCGACGTCGGCGTGCTCAGCGGCGGCTACCCCCGCCAGGCCACCGGCGAGGTCGACATCGGCGGCGTGCGCACCAACTTCCGCATGCCGGACGTGCTGTCGATCGGGCTGGGCGGCGGCAGCCGCGTCACCGCCGAGCCCGCGCTGCGGATCGGCCCCGACAGCGTCGGCTACGAGCTGACCGGCCAGGCGCTGGTCTTCGGCGGCCGGGTTGTCACCGCCACCGACCTGGCGGTCGCCGCGGGCATGGCCGAGATCGGCGACCCCTCCCTTGTCCGGCACCTCGACCGCGAGCTGGTCAGGCGCGGCGTGGCCTGGATGGCCGGCCGGGTGAGCGAACTGGTCGACCGGATGCGCGTCTCGGCCAGCCCGCTGCCGGTCGTCGTGGTCGGCGGCGGCAGCGTGCTGATGCCCGACCGCCTGGAGGGCGTGCCCGCCGTCCACCGGCCCGAGCATCACGCGGTGGCCAACGCCATCGGCGCGGCGACCGGCCAGATCGGCGGCGAGGTCGACCGGCTGTTCGCCATCACCGCCACCTGCTCGCGCGCGGACGTGCTCGATCAGGCCCGCGCCGAGGCCGTGGAACGGGCGATCGCGGCGGGCGCCGACCCCGGCACCGTCGAGGTGGTCGACATCGACGAGATCCATGTGGCCTACCTGCCGGGCAACGCCGTACGGGTCAGGGTCAAGGCGGTCGGCGAGCTGCGCCTGAGCGGCCCGGCCGGCATCGAGGAGGTGCGGGTGTGATGGGCGAGAACCTGACACTGGAGGGGCTGCGGGACCTGGCTGAGGGGGCGGCGGTGCTCGGCACGGGCGGCGGCGGCGACCCCTACATCGGCAGGCTGCTGGTCGAGCGGCAGTTGCGGGCGGGTCGCCAGGTGACGATCATCCCGGTCGACGAGCTGCCCGACGACGCCCTGGTGCTGCCCTCGGCGATGATGGGGGCGCCCACCGTCTTCGTCGAACGGCCGCCGTCCGGCCAGGGCAACGTCGCCGCGCTGCGGGCGCTGGAGAAACACCTCGGCCGCACCGCCGCGGCGACCATGCCCATCGAGTGCGGCGGCCTCAACAGCATGATGCCGCTGCTGCTGGGCGCCCAGCTCGGGCTGCCGGTCATCGACGCCGACGGGATGGGCAGGGCCTTCCCCGAACTGCAGATGGAGACCTTCGCCGTGTACGGCGTGCCGGGCTCGCCCATGTCGATCGCCTCCGACCACGGCGACGTGGCCATCATCGACGCCCGCGACGACAACGTGCGCATGGAACGGCTGGCCCGCGTCATGACGGTCGAGATGGGCGGGGCCGCCTACATCTGCGACTACCCCATGGACGCGGCCACCGTGCGCCGCACCGCCGTACCGGGCACGCTCGGCCTGGCCGAACGGATCGGGGCCGCGCTCCGGCAGGCGCGCGCCCGGCACGACGACCCGTTCGAGGCGCTCACCGCGGCGCTGGCCGGCACGATCTACAGCCACGGCCTGGTCCTGTTCCGCGGCAAGGTCGTCGACATCGACCGCAGGACCGTCGCCGGGTTCGCCCGCGGCCAGGTGACGCTGGCCAGTCTGGACGATCCGGGCGACCGGATGGTGATCACCTTCCAGAACGAGCACCTCGTCGCCCGCCGCGACGGCGAGGTGGTGGCCATCGTCCCCGACCTGATCTGCACGCTCAACACCGACACCGGGGCGCCGGTGACCACCGAGGCGCTGGCCTACGGGCAGCGCCTGACGGTCTACGCCATCTCCACGCCCGAGATCATGCGCACCCCGGCGGCGCTGGACTGCTTCGGCCCCGGCGCGTTCGGGCTCGGCGAGCCGTACGTGCCGGTCGAACGGCTCGCCGCCAGGTCGGCCGCGGGAACGTGATCCGTACCCCGGTGTAGGTGCCGGCGGACCGGAGCCGGCGACCGCGATCGCGGTGGCGGCTTCGGTCCGCAGCAGGTCACGGCGGAGAATGGCGACATAGGGGACGACGATCCGAGGCCGCCGAGGCAACCCGGGGTAACAAGAACATCTATAAGTCCTAATGTCACGACAAAGTGTTGACGCAGGGGTAATGCGGCGGTTACATCGAGGACGAGCCAGATGGTCATGGAGGTGTCGCATGAACCGGACCCCGATAGTGCTGGCCCTGCTGGGGGCGCTGACCCTCACGGGATGCTCGGCAGGCGGCGACCAGGCCGCCGCCACCGCCTCGGCGAGCGCCTCGCCGACCACCGCACCCGCGCCCGCCGGCGGGATGAACTTCGCCGTCATCACCCACGCCGGACCCGGCGACGCCTTCTGGGACGTGGTCAAGAACGGCGCAGAAGCGGCCGGCAAGCAGTACGGCGTCACCGTGACCTACCAGGGCGACGGCGACGCGGGCAAGCAGTCGCAGCTCATCGACCAGGCCGTCTCCCAGAAGGTGGACGGGCTCGTGGTCTCCATGGCCAACCCCGACGCGCTGAAGGAGTCGATCGGCAAGGCGGTCGCCGCCAAGATCCCCGTGATCACCATCAACTCCGGCCTCGAGCGCTCCAAGGAGTTCGGCGCCCTCACCCACGTCGGCCAGTCGGAGGACGTGGCCGGCCGCGGCGCGGGCGAGCAGCTCAAGGCCGCGGGCGTCACCAAGCTGCTGTGCGTGATCCACGAGGCCGGTAACGTCGGCCTCGACCAGCGGTGCAAGGGCGCCGAGGCGACGCTGGGCGGCTCGGTCGAGCGGCTGCAGGTCGACGGCTCCAACCAGGCCGACGTCAGCTCCAAGGTGGCCGCGCGCGTCCAGGCCGACGAGTCCATCAACGGCGTCCTGACGCTGAACCCCGGCGTGGCCGTCGCCGCCCGCGACGCGCTCAAGGACGCGGGCTCGCAGGCCAAGCTGGCCACCTTCGACCTGTCGGGCGACGTGGTGACCGCCATCGAGGACGGGGAGATCCTCTTCGCCGTCGACCAGCAGCAGTACCTGCAGGGCTACCTGCCGATCACGTTCCTGTACCTGTACAAGACCAACCTCAACACCGTCGGCGGCGGCCTGCCCGTCAACACCGGGCCGGGGTTCGTCACCAAGGACAACGCCGCGCAGGTCGCCAAGCTGGCAGAGAGCGGCACCAGATGAGTTCGGTCACCGCCGACGAACGGCTGGGCGAGGTCGGCCGGGTCCGCCGCCTGCTGATCAGGCCCGAGCTGGGCGCGGTGGTCGGCGCGATCGTGGTCTTCTCCTTCTTCGCGAGCCAGTCGGCGGTCTTCCGCTCGGTGCGCGGCATCGCCAACTGGCTCGACCCGGCCGCCACGCTCGGCATCATGGCGGTGGCGATCGCGCTGCTGATGATCGGCGGCGAGTTCGACCTGTCGGCGGGCGTGATGACCGGCACCACGGGGCTGGTGCTGGTCACGCTGGCCACCCGCTTCGGGTTCAACGTCTGGCTGGCGATGCTGGCCGGCCTGGTCGTCGCGCTGGCCGTCGGCTTCGCCAACGGCCTCATCGTCACCAGGACCAGGCTGCCCAGCTTCATCGTCACGCTGGGCACGTTCCTCATGCTGCAGGGCATCAACCTGGGCGTCACCAAGATGATCACCGGTACCGTGCAGGTCAGCGGCCTGCGCCGGGCCTCCGGCTACGAGTCGGCGCGGACGGTGTTCGGCGGCACCATCGGCGACAGCGGGTTCAGGGTCGCGATCCTGTGGTGGATCCTGGTCACGATCGTGGCCACGTGGGTGCTGATGCGCACCCGCGCCGGCAACTGGATCTTCGCCGTCGGCGGCAACGAGCAGGCGGCCAGGGCCGTCGGCGTGCCGGCCGCCCGTACCAAGATCGCCTTGTTCATGACGACGGCGTGCGCGGCCTGGCTGGTCGGCTCGATCATGGCGCTGCGGTACACCTCCGTGCAGGCCAACGCGGGCATCGGCCAGGAGTTCATCTACATCATCGCCGCCGTCATCGGCGGCTGCCTGCTCACCGGCGGGTACGGCTCGGCGATCGGCGCCTCCATCGGCGCGGTCATCTTCGGCATGGCCGACAAGGGCATCGTCTTCCTCGGCTGGGACGCCGACTGGTTCATGTTCTTCCTCGGCGCGATGCTGCTGCTGGCCACCCTCGCCAACAACATGGTCCGCCGCTACGCGGAAGAGGTGAAGCATTGATCCTGGAAACACGGGACATCGGCAAGAGCTTCGGCAGCGTGCTCGCGCTGCGGAACGTCTCGATGGGCGTGACGGCTGGACAGGTGACGTGCGTGCTCGGCGACAACGGCGCGGGCAAGTCGACGCTCATCAAGATCCTGTCGGGCGTCCACCAGCACGACTCGGGCACCCTGCTCATCGACGGCCGCGAGACGCGGCTGACCAGCCCGCGCGACGCCCTCGACCGGGGCATCGCCACCGTCTACCAGGACCTGGCGATGATCCCCCTGATGTCGGTGTGGCGCAACTTCTTCCTCGGCTCCGAGCCGGTCAAGTCGCTGGGCAGGTTCGACGTGGCCACCGCCAGGAGCGTCGCCCGTGAGGAGCTGCGGGCGATGGGCATCGACATCCGCGACGTCGACCAGCCGGTCGGCACCCTGTCGGGCGGCGAACGCCAGTCGGTGGCCATCGCCAGGGCCGTCCACTTCGGCGCCAGGGTGCTCATCCTCGACGAGCCCACCTCCGCGCTGGGCGTCAAGCAGGCGGGGGTGGTGCTGCGCTACATCGCCAGGGCCCGTGACCGCGGCCTCGGCGTGGTGTTCATCACCCACAACCCGCACCACGCCTACCCGGTCGGCGACCGCTTCCTGCTGCTCAACAGGGGCACCAGCCTCGGCGAGTACGGCAAGGCCGACATCAGCCGGCAGGAGCTGACCTCCCTCATGGCCGGAGGGGCCGAGCTGGAGCAGCTGGAGCATGAGCTCACCAGAGAGTGATACACCTGATGCGGTAATAGAGATCTTATGCCCCGTTCGTATGCGACAGGATGGATAAGCGAGATACGTAACTGGGGGCGAGGGGGGACGATGGTGGGCTGGCGTGCGCTGGTGCCGGTCGTGGCCATGACGACGATGGCGACGACGATGGTGACGGCGGGACCGGCGGTGGGCCTGGGCCCGGCGCCCGCCGCGCACGCCGCGGTGGCGCCGGAGCAGAAGGTGGTCTACCTCACCTTCGACGACGGGCCGTCGGAGTACACGGGCAAGGTGCTCGACATCCTGCGCGCCAACGACGTGCACGCCACCTTCTTCCTGCTCGGCGCCAACATCAAGGAGCACAGGGCGCTGGCCGGGCGGATCTTCAGCGAGGGGCACAGCCTGCAGAACCACAGCTGGTCGCACCCCGACCTGCGGCTCCTGCCGTGGCCCGTCTTCAAACGCCAGGTGCTCCGCACCGACGCCGAGATCAGGAAGCAGACCGGCTACACGCCGGGATGCCTGCGCCCGCCGTACGGGGCGGTCAACAAGAAGGTCCGCAGGGAGGCCGCGGCGCTGGGCAAGCGGGTGCGGCTGTGGACCGTCGACCCGCAGGACTGGGCCAGGCCCGGCGCCAAGGCCATCGCCAGACGGGTGTTGAAGCAGGTCGAGCCGGACGGGATCGTGCTGCTGCACGACGGCGGCGGCGACCGGCGGCAGACCGTCGCCGCCCTCCCCAAGATCATCAAAACGCTGAAGGAACGCGGCTACGTCTTCCACCGCCTGTGGTGCGGGTGACCCGCCGGTTCCCGGGTCGCTCTAAAGTGTCTGGGTCTACCGGATACCGAGCAGGAATGAGAGGCCAACGATGACACGCCAGGCAGTGTGGGCGGTTGTGACCGGCATGTACGACGCCTACACCAGAGGCGACAGGGCGGGCATCGACCGCCTGCTGCACCCCGAGGCGACGATCTTCGACTCGGCCGCGCCGGACCTGATCACCAGCAGGGCCCAGCTGGAAAAGGTGCGCGACGCCCGGCCCACCGACGGCCCCCAGGAGACGGGCGTGACCGCCTACGACGAGGTGGTCGACGTGTGGGGCGACACCGCGCTGGCCCGCTACCTGCTGCGCGTCGACTACGCCACCGGCGCGTCGGAGACCGTGCGCACGACCACCGTGCTGCGGCGCTCCGACGACGAGTGGCTCATCGTGCACGTCCACGAGAACACCCTCTGACCTGGGCGTATCCTGAAGCGCGAGGGCGTGGTGCACAGGCCGCGCCCGCCCGCATGGGCGTCGTGCACACGGAGAGCGAGAGGGGGCGGTCCTATGGTGCGCCATATCCGTGCAGCGCCCCCCTCCTCCGAGGAGCACCCATGACCGCCACCGACGCCCGGACCCTGCCCATCGGGTCCGCGTTCGACCGCATGCCGTTCACCCGACGGCACGTGCTGATCGCCCTGGCCCTGTTCATCGCCTTCGTCATCGAGTCGTGGGAACAGCTCGCGCTCATCTACGTCTCCGGCGACCTCGGCGAGGAGTTCGGAATCGGGCAGGCGGGCGTCGGCGTCGTCCTGTCGGCCGTGGCGTTCGGCATGATCCCTGGCGCGCTGGTGTGGGGTCCGCTCGCCGACCGCATCGGCCGCAAGCCCACCTGCTTCTGGTCGCTGCTGTCCTACGGCGTGATCGCCCTGGCCTCCGCCTTCGCCCCGAACCTGGCCACCCTCGTCACGCTGCGCGTCGCCTCCGGGCTCGCCCTCGCCGGCGTCTACACCGTCACCTTCCCCTACTTCCTCGAACTGCTGCCCACCAGGAGCCGCGGCAGGGCGGCGGTCTACCTGTCGATCGGCTGGCCCGTCGGCATGCTCGCCGCCATCGGCGCCTCGGTCGCCCTCGGCGACCTCGGCTGGCACGTCGTCGTCATCGCCAGCGCGGCGGCCGGGCTGTGGGCGTTCGCGATCAGGGCGTGGGTGCCCGAGTCGCCGTACTGGCTGGCCGCCCGCGGCCGCCAGCACGAAGCCCGCCAGGTGCTGCGCACCCTCGGCAGCCCCGACACCGACGCCACCTTCACCGTCGCCGCCCGGCGTGTGGGCAACCCGCTCGACCTGCTGCGCGGCGGGCTGACGAAGATCACCGTGGCGATGCTGCTGCTGAACTTCGCCTTCAACTGGGGCTACTGGGGCCTGCAGACCTGGCTGCCCACGCTGCTGCAGGAGAAGGGCCTCACCCTCGACGCCTCGCTCGGCTTCGCCGCGCTCAGCGCGCTGATGATGATCCCCGGCTACGTGAGCGCCTCCCTGCTGACCGGCCGCTTCGGACGCAAGAAGGTCTTCCTCGTCTACGTCGTGGCGGCGGCGCTCGGCGGCCTGTGGTTCGCCCTGGCCGACTCCACCTTCGAGCTGTACGCGGGCAACTTCGTGCTGTCGTTCTTCAGCCTGGGCGCGTGGGGCGTCTGGAACACCTGGAACGGCGAGTTCTACCCGACGGCGCTGCGCGGCACCGGCTACTCGTGGGCGACGGCAGCCCAGCTGATCGCCACCACGCTGGCGCCCTCCGCGGTGGGCGCGCTGCTGGCCAACGCCACCGGGTTCACCGCGACGATGCTGGTGATCAACGCGTTCATGGTGGTCACGGCGTTGCTGGCGGTGCCGCTGCCGGAGACCGAGGGGCGCGAGCTGGAATGATCCTCGGCGTCGCGCTCGGGCGGCACGCGACCACCGTCGTGGCCGTCCGCGACGGCGTCCCGATCGCCTCGTGGTCATCCTCCGGTACGGCCGGCCCCGATCCCCGCGTTGTCGCCCCCCACGTTGTCGACCCTCACGCTGCCGGCCCTCACGTTGTCGACCCTCACGCTGTCGATCCCCCCGCTGCTGGCCCTCACGCTGTCGGCTCTCACGAGTTCGGCCCCTTCCTGCCCGGTCTTGCGGACGTCTTCGTGCTGTCCGGTCTTGCCGGCGCATCCGGTCTTCCGGGCGGGCCCGGCCCTGCTGGGGCATCCGGTCTTGCCGGCGCCCCTGGTCCTCCTGGCACCTCCGGTCTTCCTGCCGCGCCCGGTCTTCCTGGCAGGCCCGGTCTTCCCTGGACGCCCGGCCTTCCAGGGGCTCCCGCTGATCGGGGGACGCCCGGCCGGGCCGGCGATCCCGGCCGTCGCGCCGCGTCCGGCCCGACCGGCGCCGGAGGCTCCCCCGGCGGGCGCCGCGGGAACGAGCGCCCTGGAAGCCGGACGGGCCACCCCGAGACCCGTATCACGATCCGACCGGAAGAGATCCGCGCGGCCTGCCTGGCCATCGACCTCGCCGACGTCCCGGCCGCGCCGGTGGCCGCCATCAGGGTCGGCGGACCGTGCCCGCCCGTCCTCGGCCCGCACGTCCCTCACCCCAGAGGCAGGGCGACGATCGTCCGCGGCGGCCACAGCCTGACCGGCCGCCCACTCGCCCCTCTCGACACCGACGCCGTCCGCCTCTTCGCCGCCGGCTGCGGTCTGCTCGACTTCGCGGTGACGGCGACGGGCTCGCCCACTCTCGCCGACCACGAGCTGGCCGTCGCCGACCTCGTGGCCGCCGAGGTTCCGGGAGCGCGCATCACGCTGTCGTACGAGTTCGGCAGGCCGGGGCTGCGGGAGAGGGAGCGCGAGGCGATACTCAACGCGTCGCTGCGACCCGAGGCGGAACGGGTGGCCGACGCGCTGGCCGCATGGCTGCCCGGCATCCCGCTGTACGTGGCGCGGACCGGCGAGGGGCTGGTGTCCTCCTCCTACTTCCGCCGCTACCCGCTGGTGTGCGCCCGTGGGGGCACCGCCGCCGCCCTGCGCGGCCGGCCGGCCCCGCCCACGGTCGCCGGTGGTGACCCGTCTCCGGACCCCGCAGGGGAGGCGGCGGCCTACGGGGCGACGCTGGCGGGTCCCGTGGCCGGGGTGGAACGGATCGTGCGGGCACGGGGCCGGGCCGAACTGGACCGGGAAGTGGACGACGCCCGCGACGAGGCGCTGACACGGGTGGTGAGCGCCGGGGCCGCCCCGGGTTCGGCGCGGATCGAGGCGCTGACGGTGAACCCGCTGTCGTACCTGCCCGACGGCCTCTACCGGGTACGCGTCACCGCCGAGGGGACCACCCCATGACCGCCGCGCCGTCCGCCCTCGGCCGGCGGCTGCGAGCTCGGGCGGGTCGTGCCTCGCACGTCCGGCCCTCCGTGCAGTTCTTGGGTTGGCAGCGGACCGCGTGGCGGAGGCGGCCGTGATCGGGCGGTCGGACATGATCGGGCGGGCGGAGCTGCCGGTGTTCGCCGCGGGGTCGCGGCTGTTCGCCACCGGCGCCGCCGAGTCCGCCTTCCACCTGGCCGTCGACTGGGCCGGCGCCGTCCTCGACACGCCGGTGCGGCTCGTCCCGGCCACCGACCTGCCGCCCGACACCCTGTGCGTCGCTGTCACGCTGGTCGGCTCGACGACGGCCATGGGGGAGCAACTGCCCGAAGGCGGTGAGCCCGCGCGAGCCGTACAGGCCCTCGAACGCCGGCTCGGCACCCGCGCCGGCGCCGTCGTGGCGCTGAACCTGGCCGCCGAGAACGCCCTCCTCCCGCTGATCGCGGCGGCGGCGCTCGGCCTGCCGCTGGTGGACGGCGACGGTTCCGGCAGGGTGTTCCCGCTGGTGGAGCAGACCACCTACACCCTGGGCGGCATCAGCCCCACCCCGCTGGCGCTGGCCGGCCCCGCCGGGGAACTGGTGCTGCTGGAGACCGCGCCCGGCAGGGTGGAGGAGACGCTGCGGCCGCTGGTGTTGTCGTTCGGCGGGTGGGGGCTGGCCGCCTGCTACCCGATGCGGGCCGCCGACCTTTCCGGGGTGCTGGTTCCGGGCACGGTGTCGATGCTGATGGCGGCGGGGCAGCCGGGTGCGCCGCGTTCGGCCGCCGCCCCGTACGGCGTGCGCCGGTTGTGCGTGGGACGGATCGTCGCGGTCGAGGGCAGCAGCGGACATGGCGCGGACCTGGCGATGCCGTCGCTGCCGTCGAGCATCGTGGTGGAGGAGAGCGAGGGACTCGGCAGGCTGGTACGGCTGGAGGCGCACAACGAGATCGTGCTCGCGCTGGCCGACGGGGCGCCGGTGGCGATGGCGCCCGACCAGATCTGCATGATCTCCTCGGCCGACGGGATGGTGGTGGACGTGGACAAGGCCAGGCCCGGCATGCGGGTGGAGGTCCTGGTGCTGCGTGCCGCTCCTGCCTGGCACACCGACGAGGGGCGCGCGCTGGGCGGGCTGCGGGCGTTCGGGGTCCCGCTATGACGCCGTCGGCGTGCGTCACCGACTGCCCGGTGGAGGTGCTCGGGGTCGTGAAGGCGAGGTGCCCGGGGCCGGTGCTCAGGGTCGTCAGGGGCGCGGTGGGGTCGTGCGGGTACGAGGCGCACGGCGCCGGGCGCGGAGGCGGGAGATGCAGGTGAGTGGCTCTCAGGGGCGTGAGGTGCGGGGCTGGGAGGCGCCGGTCACCGTGGCCGAGCTGGTCAACGGCGGGCCGCTGGCGGGTGCCCGGATGTATGGCAGCGGCGAGCACCCCGTCCACCAGGTGCGCATCGTCGACGACCTGTCGGTGTTCTCCAGCGTGGCGCCGCACACGGCCGTGGTGCTCATCGGGGCGGCGGCCAGCGGCGGCTGGGCGGTGGAGATGGCGATGCGGCGCGCGTGGGAGCAGGCGGCAGCGTGCGTGATCGCGCCCGCCGAAGCGGCAGGGACGGGATCGAGCATGGGATCGAGCGCGGTGCTCGCCGAACGCCTCGGCATCACGCTGATCGTCGTGGCCGCCGATCCGCTGGTGACGGCCGTGGAGGTGGCGTCGGCGGCGGCGCGTCCCTCTGCCGCGCGTACCCAGCTCGTCGCCCGCTGCGCGACCAGACTGGCCGAGGCGGGTGCCTCGGCGCGCCGGGTGCTGGGCGTGCTCAACGCGGAGCTGCCCGGCACCTCCGTGGCCTTCGTCGACCCGTACGGCACGCGCCTGGCCGGGCGTGCCGCCGCGCTGGCGCCGGCCGGTCAGGGGCCGTGGCCGGTCGAGGTCGAGGTCACCGGCCCTGAAGGGACGGCGCTGGGCAGGCTGGTGGCGGCCGGGCCGGCACGGTCGGCGGGGTGGCCGGCGGTGGTGCGCGCGGTGCTCGGCCTCGCCGTCGCCCCAATGACGGCGTGGGCCGCGGCCGAACGGCTGGCGGCGTCGAGCGACTTCGCCCTCCAGTCGGCCCTCGCCGACCGTCTCCTGACCGAGTCCGCCATCACGGGCGCAGAAGGCGCGCCGGCGGGCACCGAGGCCGCCACGACGGCGACGGGTATCCAGGCCGCCATCAAGGGCACTGAGGAGGGCATGCGGACGGGCAGCGACGCCGCCACCACGGCGACGGGCACCGAGGCCGCCACAGGAGCGACGGGCACCGAGGCCGCCACCGGAGCGACGGGCACCGAGGCCGCCATCACGGGCATCGGGGGTGTCGCCACAGGCACCGAGGAGGCATTCCCTCGCCCCGAAGAACACGGCGCCGGTGGTGTCCGTCAGGAGGCCACGGGCAGAGCCGGTGCGTCTCCGGCCGGCGCGGGCCCGGGTCGTGGCATCCGGAAGGGCGAGGGCGGGAGTAGCGCCATCCGTAAGGACGAGAGCCCGGGTGGTGCCTGGCCGGCAGGCGAGAGCCCGGGTGGTGCCAGGTCGGCAGGTGCGGGCAGGGGTGGCGCCTGGTCGGCAGGTGCGGGCAGGGGTGGCGCCTTTCAGGGTGGCGCGGTCCGGGGAGACGCGGGTCGGGGTGACGCCTTCCAAGCAGGCCCGGGTAAGGGAGGCGCCGTCCAGGGAGGCGCGGGTCGCGGCGGTGAAGGGCAGCAGGAGCCCGCGGGTGAAGGGGTGTGGGCGAGGGCGGTGGCGCTGGGATGGGCCGTGCGTGGACCCATGGCGGCGTTCATGATCAGGCCGTCGGGCCGCGCGCCGAGCCCCGGCGACGCGGAACGGGCACGCGCCGTGATCGTCGCGACCGTCGGCCAGGTACCGGTCGTCGCCAGGGGCGGAGGCTGGGCGGGCTGGTCCGCGCTGCCTCCCGAGCACCTGGCCGAACGGCTCGGCCGGGCCGTACAGGCGCTGCCGTGGCCGTGCGCGGCAGGCGTCGGCACTCCTGTCGCCGACCTGCGGGCGATGGGGGAGTCGCTGCTCGGCGCCGAGGCGGCGGCGTTCCTCGCGCGGGCGGGAAGCGTCGCGCGCGCCGACCGGATGGGCCCCGCCGAGCTCCTGGCCGCCATCCCGGCCAGCGCGCTCATGGCCCCCGCGACGGTGGTGCTCCAGCCGCTGCTGGCCATGGACAGGGACGGCACGCTGCTGGAGACGCTCGGCGCGGTGCTGGGCGAGGGCGGCGCGGTGCGGGCCGCCGAACGCCTCGGTGTGCACCGCAACACCGTCACGGCCCGCCTCGACCGGATCAGGGAGGCGGGTTACGACCTCGACGACCGCGCCACGAGGCTGGCGCTGCAACTGGCCTGCCACGTGCTCGGCTCCACCGCGCCACCGCCCCGGCCGGCCACCTGACCCCTCCGACCGAGCCCCCACCAGAGCCACCAAGGGCCGCCGCGCCGCCTGGTCCGGTGCGCTACGCCTGCTCGACGAGCATGAGCATCTCGTCGAGCGGAAGCTCCTCCACCCGCGCGTCGCCCAGCGCCTGCCGTACCCGGGACTCGATCCTGTCGACGTCGCCGCGCTCGGCCGGTGGCAGTGGCGCGCCGACGGCGCGGCGGGTGGCGGCGGCGGTGGCGAGCAGGCGGGCGGCGAGGTGGTGGCGCCCCGCCAGCGAGTGGGCGCCGGCCAGGCCCTCGAGGGCGAGCGCGACCGCGCGGGGGTCGCCGCTGGCGCGCGCGGCGGTCAGACCCTGCAGGTGCAGGTCGAGGGCGCCGGCGGCGTCGCCGCGCTGTTCGGCGACGAAGCCGAGCTCGGCCATGACCAGCGCGGTGCCCGGTCTGGCGTCGAGCAGGCGCATCCAGTCGAGCCAGGTGCGCAGGTGGGCCTCGGCCTCGTCCAGGTCGCCCTGGCGCCTGGCGGTGAGGGCCAGGCCGGTCTGCGCGAACTCCTCGGCCGGCTTGCTGGCCTGCTCGGCGGCCAGCTGCTTGGCGCGGGTGTGGAGCTCGCGGGAGCGTTCGTGGTCGCCGCGCAGCAGGGCCAGCCGGCCGAGCCCGGACAGGCGCCAGGAGACCTCACTGGTGAGGCCGAGCTCCTCGATGAGGCGCAGGCCCTCGGTGCGCAGCGCGGTGGCGCGGGCGTAGTCGCCGGTGATCTCGGCGTGGGTGGCCAGGTGGTCGGCGGCGCGGGACTGCCCCCACCGGTCGCCGAGCGCCCGGAACGCCTCGAGGCCGGCCGTGGCGTCGTCGTGGAGGCTGGTGAGGTCTCCGGCGAGCAGCGCCTTGCCGGCACGTGTGCTGAGGGCGGCAGCGGCGCCCCACCGGTCGCCGAGCGCGCGGAAGCCCGTCAGGGCGGTGTCGGCGAGCGGGCCGGCCTCGCCGATGCCGCGCTGGGCGGAGGCGAGGAACCACTGGGCGCGGGCGAGCCCGGCGGGATCGTCGTGGAAGAGGGCGAGGGCGGCGCCGGGGTCGGCCGGTTCGCCCGCCAGGAGGGCGAAGCCGGCCTGCCAGGCGGCGGTGCGCGCGTCCGCGCCCCGCCGGAGTGCGTGCGCCAGGTGGCGGCGGGCCTCGGTGAGGTGTCCGCGCAGGAACCAGTACCAGGCGAGGGCGTCGACGAGCCGGTGGGCGAGGCCGGCGGGCGCGTGGTCGAGCGCGGCCCGCAGGTTGGCCGCCTCGGCGTCGAGGACGGACAGCCACGCGCGCTGCTCGGCGCCACGCAGGTGCGGCTCGGCCCGTTCGGCGAGCGCGGTGTAGTAGGCGGCGTGACGGGACCTGATGGCCGCCTGCTCGCCCGCCTCCTCGAGGCGTTCGAGACAGTAGGTCTTGACCGTCTGGAGGAGGCGGTGGCGCGGGCCGGGCGTCACCAGCGAGCGGTCGACGAGGCGGGCGAGGCAGCCGGCGACGTCGATGTGCGGCTCGGCGCAGGTGTGCTCGGCCGCCTCCAGCGTGCACCCGTCGGCGTGGACGGCCAGGCGCCGCAGCACCGTGCGTTCGGGTGCGGTGAGCAGGTCCCAGCTCCAGTCGATGACCGCGCGGAGGGTGCGCTGGCGCGCCGGGGTGCCGCGCTGCTCGGCGGTGAGCAGGTGGTGGTCGAGGCGTTCGGCCAGGGCGTGGCCACCGAGCGCCCGCGCGCGGGTGGCGGCCAGTTCGATGGCCAGCGGGATGCCCTCGAGCCTCGGCACCAGGGCGGCGGCCTCCTCGCCGGTCAGGCCGGGGGCGAGCGTGGTCAGCAGCAGGGTGGCGGCGCCGGCGTCGAGCGGCGGTACGGCGTAGGCGCGCTCGCCGGGCACGGCCAGCGCCTCCCTGCTGGTGGCCAGGACGCGCAGGCCCGGAACCTCGCGCAGCAGCGCGGCCGTCAGAGCGGCGGCCGGCTCCACGAGGTGCTCGCAGTTGTCCAGGACGAGCAGGGAGGCGCGCTGGGCGCGCAGCGCGGCGGCCAGGTCGCTCTCGTCGCGCAGGCCGAACGCCCGGCTGACGGCCTGGACGGGATCGTCGCTGTCGGCCAGCTCCACGAAGCGGGCGCCCGGGTGGTCGCCGGCCGCCTCGAGAGCCAGGCGCGTCTTGCCGACGCCGCCGGGACCCGTGAGCGTGACCAGCCTGGCCCGCTCCAGGATCGAGCGGACCTGCCGCAGGTCGGACTCGCGACCGACGAGCCCGGTCAGCGCGGCGGGCAGGGCCGGCGACGGGGCTACGGGCGGGTGGATGCGCGGCGGCGGGTCGAGCGAGGGGTCGTGGCGCAGGATGGCCTCGTGCAGCGCGGCCAGCTCGGGGCCCGGGTCGAGGCCGAGCTCGTCGGCCAGCAGGGCGCGGGCCTGGGCGTAGGCATCCAGCGCCGCGCTCTGGCGGCCGGCGCGGTAGAGGGCGCGCATGTGCAGGCCGCGCAGCCGTTCGCGCAGCGGATGGGCGGCCACCAGCGCGGCCAGCTCGACCGGCCGGCCCTCCAGGAGGCGCCGCTCGGCCTGGTCCTCGAGCGCCGTGAGGCGCAGCTCCTCCAGGTGGGTGATCGTGGCCGCGGCGAACGCGGCGTCGGCGAAGTCGGCCAGCGCGGGCCCGCGCCACAGCGCGAGCGCCTCGTCGAGGCGGCCGTCGGCCAGCAGGTCCTGGAAGCGGGTGGCGTCGAGCTCGGGGGCGTGCAGCAGGTAGCCGGGCGGCCGGGAGACGACCAGGTCGCGGGCGCCGGGCTCGGCGCCGTTCAGGGCCCGGCGCAGGTGCCAGACCCTCGTCTGCAGCGCGGCGTGGGCGTCGGCGGGCGGAGTGTCGCCCCAGAGGTCGTCGATGAGGCGGTCGGCGGGGACGACCCGGCCCTCGTGGGCCAGCAGGTCGGCCAGCAGGGTGCGGACCTTGCGCTCGCGGACGCGGACGGGAGCGCCGGCGTCGGTGCGGACCTCCAGCGGGCCGAGGATGGCGAAGCGCATGGCGACACCGTATCGAGAGCGGATCGAGAGGGCGGTGCCGCACGGTGGAGGCATGACTACGGTAACGGTGATCGGGCTCGGCCTGATGGGGAAGGCGCTCGCGGGCGCCTTCGTGCGTGCGGGGCATCGCACGACGGTGTGGAACCGTACGGCGGGCAGGAACGTGGACGGCGCGGAACACGCGACCGACGTCGCGGCGGCGGTCGCGGCGGCTCCCCTCGTGGTGGTGTGCGTGGTGAACAACGACGCGGTGCGCCAGGTGCTGGAAGAGGCCGGGTCGCTGGCGGGCAAGGTGCTGGTGAACCTGACCAACGGCACCCCCGCCCAGGCGCGCGAGGTGGCGGCGAGGGTGGCCGAGCTGGGCGGCCGCTACGTCGACGGCGGCATCATGGCGGTGCCGCAGATGATCGCCGGCCCCGGCGCGCTGGTTCTTTACAGCGGCTCGGCGGAAGCCTTCCACGAGCACGCGGCGACGCTGGAGGCGCTGGCGCAGGCGCGGTTCATGGGCACCGACCCGGGCCTGGCCGCGCTGTACGACCTGGCGCTGCTCAGCGGGATGTACGGCATGCTCGGCGGGGTCTTCCACGCGTTCGCCATGGTGCGGGCGGCCGGCGAGGACGTGCGCGAGTTCGCGCCGATGCTGGGCGCGTGGCTGTCGGCCATGATGGCGGGCATGCCCGAGCAGGCCGAGCAGATCGTCTCCGGCGACTACGCCACCGACGTGTCGGCGCTGGCGATGAACCAGCTGGCCATGCCCAACTTCGTCGAGGCGGCCAAGGAGCTGGGACTGCGCCCCGACGTGCTGCTGCCGATCCAGCGGCTGATCGACAGGGCGGTCGAGGCGGGGCACGGCGCTGACAGCCTCACCCGGCTGGTGGAGATGATCAAGGAGTAGGGGTGGCGGCCCCGCCACGCGGCGGGGCCGCCCTTCGCTAGCGCGTCACCATGCCCTGGGCGAGGTCGTCGGCGGCGGCCTCGGGGTCGCGCAGCTCGGCGGGGCCGTACCCGCCGCCGCCGCCCGACTCGCAGCGCAGGACGTCGCCCGCCCGCACCGGCAGGGCGTTGACCTTGAGCATCTCGCGCTGCCGCGGGGAGCCGGGGTTGAGCGTGACGCGGGGCGGCGCGCCGGCCGTACCGCCGGCCAGGCCCCAGGCGGGGGTGACGGAGCGCTCGAACCACAGCGACAGGGAGGTGTCGCCGATGAACTCGTACTCGCGGACGACGCCGTTGCCGCCGCGCCACTGTCCCAGCCCGCCGGTGTCTGGACGGACCTCGTAGCGGGTGACGCGGACGGGGAAGAGCGTCTCGAGCACCTCGATCGGCATGTCGCGCAGCGCGCCGTTCACGTTGTTGATCAGGCACGTCTCGCCGTCGCCGCCCTCCCACGCGCCCCAGCCGCCGACGGTGGCCTCCTGGGAGACGTACAGCTTGCCGGTGCGCGGGTCGGTGCCGGTGAACTGGACGATGAGCGAGTCGCCGTAGGAGGCGGCGGCCGCCCGGTCGGGCACGACCGGCGCCAGCGCCTTGACGACCAGGTCGATGAGCAGGCCGAGGTGGGAGTAGTAGTACTGGCAGGCAGCAGGTGACTGGGCGGCCAGCATGGAGCCGGGCCTGGTGACGACGTCGAGTGGGCGGAAGGAGCCGCCGTTGAGCGGCACGTCGGCGCTGACGAGGAGCTTGTAGGCGACCCTGACGGCGGCGACGGCCTGGGCCGCCCCGCAGTTGACCGGGCCGGTCGCCTGGTCGGCGCAGTCGGTGAGGTCGACGTGGACGCGCTCGCCCTCGACGGTGACGGTGACGTTGACCGGCAGCGGGGTGTCCAGGTCAATGCCGTCGTTGTCGAGGAAGCCGCCCGCGGTGTAGGTGCCGTCGGGGATGGCGGCGATGGCCTGCCGCTCGAGGCGCTCGGTCTGGGCGAAGATCTCGTCGCGGGCCGCCATGACGGTCTCGATGCCCCAGCGCCCGACGATCTCGGCCAGGCGGCGCTGCCCGGTCATCGCGCAGGCGACCTGGGCGCGCATGTCGCCCAGCGTGGCGTGCGGGAAGCGCACGTTGCGGGCGATGACCTCGTGCAGGTCGCGGCACGGCCGGCCGTTGTCGTAGATCTTCGTCGGGCCCATGCGCAGGCCCTCCTGGAAGATCGAGGTGGAGTCCATGGAGCCGCCGGGGTCCTTGGAACCCATGTCGAGCCAGTGCGCCCTGGAGGCCGCGAACCCGGCCAGCTCCCCGTCGACGAAGATCGGGCCGTAGACGGTGACGTCGTTGAGGTGGGTGCCGCCGATGTAGGAGTCGTTGAGCACCCAGACGTCACCCTCCTGCCAGACGTCCCTGCCGAGCAGACGCTCCGTCTCGCGCGTGCAGACCTCCAGGTTGCCGAGGAAGATCGGCAGGCCGCTCGACTGGCCGAGGACGTTGTGGTCGCGGTCGAGCAGCGCGACGGCGCAGTCCTTGGCCTCGTAGATGACCGGCGTGTAGGAGGAGCGGATGAGCGTGGTGTTCATGTCCTCCGCCGCCTGCAGGAGCGCGCAGCGGATGATCTCTGTGGTCACGGGGTCGATCATGAGGTCACCTTGATGATCAGGAATCCGTTGGCGTCCACGGCGGCCAGGCAGCCGGGCGGGATGACGGTGGTCGCGGTCTCCTCCACCACGATGGCGGGGCCCTCGATCTCGCCGTCCAGGGCGCTCCTGCGCAGCACGGGCGTGCGGTGCACCCGGCCGTCGAAGATCACATCCCGTACGGCGGGCGGGTGCGTCTCGCCGGCCGGCGGCGCCGTCGCCGTCCTGGGGAAGGTGCCGAAGCCGGTGCTGCGCAGCATGACGAACTCGACCGGCGCCTCGGGGGTGGCGTGGCCGTACCTGCTGACGTGGGCCTCGGCGTAGCGCTCGGCGACGGCCCGCAGGAAGCCGGGCGTGGCGGGCTCGGCGGCGTCTCGCAGCGGGATGGTGAGGGTGTAGTCCTGGCCCTCGTAGCGCATGTCGACCGCGTGCTCGACCCGCCGCCGCCCGGACGGCACGCCCTGGCCGTCGAGCGCGGCCAGCGCGTCGCGTTCCAGGTCGGCCAGCCGGGCGGCCATGTCGCCGCCGTCGAGGTCGTCCTGCGGGCGGAAGTACGGGTGCGTCAGGTCGCGCCGCACGTCGGCCTCCAGCATCCCCCACGCGGAGAAGGCACCGGGGAAGCGCGGCACGACGACCTCGCCGATGCCGAGCTCGCGCGCGATGAAGACGGCGTGCATGGCGCCCGCGCCGCCGAAGGCCACCAGCGCGAACTCGCGCGGCTCCACCCCGTGCTCGACCGTGAGGGTGCGGATGGCCTGGGCCATCTTGGCGTTGGCCACGTCGCAGATGCCCTCGGCCAGCTGCAGCGGATCCATGTCGAGCGTCTCGGCGAGCGTGGCGACGGCCGTCCCCGCCGCCTCGACGTCCAGCCGCATCAGGCCGCCGGCGAACCAGGCCGGGTCGACGCGGCCCAGCACCACGTTGGCGTCGGTCACCGTCGGCTGCGTGCCGCCCCTGCCGTAGCAGGCCGGCCCCGGTACGGCTCCCGCCGACTGCGGTCCGACGCGCAGCGCGCCCGCCTCCGTGTAGGCGATCGAGCCGCCGCCCGCGCCGATGGTGTGCAGGTTCACGATCGGCATCAGGACAGGGAAGCCCTCGATCCTGGCCTCGGCGCTGACGTCGGGGCGCCCGTTGACGACGAGGGAGACGTCGAAGGAGGTGCCGCCCATGTCGACGCAGATGGCGTTGTCGCGGCCGAGCAGGCGGGCCGCGGCCACCCCGCCCATGGTGCCGCCGACGGGCCCCGACAGCAGGGTCTGCAGCGGTCGTCTCATCGCGTATCCGGCGTTGACCAGGCCGCCCGACGACTGCATCACGTGCACCGGTACGGCCAGCCCGCGCTCGGCGAAGCGCTGCTCGATCCGCGACAGGTAGCGGCGCACGACCGGACCCGTGTAGGCCTCCAGGACCGCCGAGGAGGTGCGCTCGTACTCCCGCCACTCTCGGGCCACCTCGTGGCTGAGCACGACCAGCACCTCGTCGCCGAGCTCCTGCCGGAGGATCTCGCCCGCCCGGATCTCGTGCGCCGGGTTCACGTAGGAGAACAGCAGCGTGACGGCGATCGCGTCGAACCCCTCCGCCTTCGCGCGGTGGGCGGCCCGCCGTACGGCCTGCTCGTCGAGCGGCTGCAGCTCCTCGCCGCGCCAGTCGAGCCGGCCGGCCGCCTCCATGACGTCGCCGCGGGGGACCAGCGGGGCCGGTTTGCGGTAGCGCAGCTCGAACATGCGGTCGCGGTTGCCGCGGGCGATCTGGTAGACGTCGCGCGCGCCCTCGCTGGTCAGCAGCAGCACCCTGGCGCCCTTGCGTTCGAGGAGTGCGTTGAGACCCTGCGTGGTGCCGTGCACGAAGAAGGAGATGAGGGACGGATCGTCGACCACCCGGCCGAGCGCGGCGAAGACGCCCTCGGCCAGGTCTCCTGGGGTGGTCGGCGCCTTCGAGGCCAGCACCGCACCGCTCTGCTCGTCGTAGCAGACCACGTCGGTGAAGGTGCCGCCGATGTCCATGGCGACGCGATATGTCATGGTGGCACCGTATGCGGTGGCGGGCCGTCGCGGGTGTGCGAGGCGCACGGCCACGGCCCCGCACCCGTGCGTCCCGCACCCCGTTCCTCGCAGGCGCGCCGCCGGCGAACCGTCCTGGGTGCTCGACGGAGAGGCGGCAGGTGGCGGTCCAGGATGGGGGAGCGGCGATGGCGGACGGCGAAGCGGCTGACGCGCGGGATCTCGAACAGGCCGCGGCGGTCTTCGACAGTGTGCGGCCACGGCTGTTCGGGATCGCGTACCGGATGCTGTCCAGCGTCACCGAAGCCGAGGATCTCGTGCAGGACGTCTGGCTGCGCTGGCAGAGCTACGACCGTGCCACGGTCGGCCATCCCGCCGCGTTCCTGGCCACGACGACCACGCGGCTGGCCATCAACGCCGCCCGGTCCGCACGCGTCCGCCGCGAGACCTACCTCGGCCCATGGCTGCCCGAGCCGGTCGACACCGGTGCGGACCCGCACCTCGGCGCGGAGCGAGGCGAGGCGCTGGAGCTCGCGGTCCTGCTGCTCCTGGAGCGGCTGTCTCCCACCGAACGCGCCGCGTACGTTCTGCGGGAGGCGTTCGACTACCCCTACCGGCAGATAGCCGAGATCGTCCAGCTCAACGAGGCGGCCGTCCGCCAACTGGTCAGCAGGGCCCGCAAGCGGGTGGTGGTCGAGCGTCGCTCGCCCGTGACCACGGGCGAGCAGCGCAGGCTGCTGAAGGCCTTCGTCGCCGCCGCCCGCTCCGGCGACCTGACCGCGTTGGAAGAGCTCTTCGCCGCGGACGTGACCAGCTACTCCGACGGCGGCGGCGCCGTACGCGCCTCCCGTTTCCCCGTGGTGGGCGCGTCTCGGGTGGCCAAGTACGTCAGGGCGTTCGCGGGTCACTTCTGGACAGGGGTCGACGTGGCGTGGGCGAGCACGAACGGGCAGACCTCCGCCCTGCTGAGCCGCGACGGCCAGGTGTTCGCCGTCCTGACGGTGACCGCCTCGGCCCAGGGCATCGAGCAGGTGTTGTGGATGATGAACCCGACCAAGATCACCGCTGTGTCCGCCACGTCTCCTCGATGCACGGGCGGGTGCGAACCCGGACCTCGCGCCGTTTGAACCGGCTCGCGACGTGGGCGAATGCGTCATCCGGGCAGGACTGCCGGCGGGCCGCGGCAAAGTGCTCCACTCTGCCCAACGCGGCCATCACACGATCTCCAGTTCCATCACACCTGGTTGATCACAGCGGTGGCCGTATCGATCGAGGCCCTGATGACCGTTCACCCTCGATCACCGCGCGGCGGCCGCTCCTCGTGATCTTGTAAGGGCCTGGGGAAGGCCCCTGCGTCTGCCCAGGTCAAGGTTGCTCCGACCTTCGGGGGCGTCGTCACGGGCGGCGCCCGTGTACGCGCCGTCGTGCTCCACGCTCAGCGGGTCCCCTGCCGATTGGCCTGATCCCGGATTCCGCCGAGTACGGTGTCGAAGATCCGGTCGAACTCCTCCACAGACCCGAAGCCGGCCTGCAGGGATGCGAGGGCCGCCATCGTCGGGTACGCGGTGGCGTTGATCGCGGGCATGTCGCCGACCTTGTCGGATCCGCCGCTGAGGACCGCCAGCAGGTATCCGTTGAGGAAGCCGAACAGCATCAGCGGCGCATCGGCGATCACCTGGTCGGGTAGGCCGGCCTCACGCATCGCGGTGACCAGTCGTTCCAAGGCGGTGAGGGCTACCGGCGACGTCTGGGCGCGCGTGGCCAGCAGCGGGAACACCCGGGGGTGCCGGTAGGCCATTTCCCGGTAGCCGTGCGCCGTACGGCGGGCGACTTCTTCCCAGCCGTGGGGGGCGTCGTCCGCGACGGCCGCCACCTCGGCGAGTACGGCCTCGGATATCGCGTCCAGCAGTGCCGCCTTGCCCTTGATGTGGTGGTAGATCGACATCGGGTCGACCTCGAGTTCCTCCGCGAGGCGCCGTACCCCGAAGCGTTCAAGGCCGTCGCGGTCGACGAGCGCGACGGCGGCGGCGGCGATGCGCTCGCGGTCGAGCCCCGCTGAGGTGCCCTGTGCGCGTCTGGCCATATCCATTCCTCCCGCTTGTCAAACCTACACCGTAGAATCTATCGTGAGGCGAAAACCTACGATGTAGGTTTCGGGAAAGCGGCGGTCATGGCCACAATCACCAACCGTCCACCGTCGACACGCTCCGGCCACGTCCGCGACGCGTACCCCGACCGGGGTCAGTCACCGATGCACGGCAGCCATCGGCGAGCATCCGGTTGCGGCGGCGGGCCCCATACAAAGCCCCATGCGAACAGGAGACCCGCATGCCTAAACTGCCCGAGCCGCAGCTCGCCGACGATGTGTTCCGGCTCGACCCGGTCTCCACCCGAATGGCCGTCGGCGCCAGCCGCAACCTGAGGAGCACCTGATGAGACCCCTGGAGATCCTGTCGTCGACTGTCAACCTGCTGGGGCTCGCGATCGTTGCGATCCCCCGGCTGCGCGCGCTGCGCTGGCCAGGCTTCGCGGTGCCCGTCGCGCTGCTCCTGGCGGCGGCGCAGGTCCTCGTCGAAGGCCCGCGCTGGCAGATGGCCCCGGCCTACGCGCTGACCGCGATCCTCTTCCTGACCTGGCTGACCGGCATCATCCGGCCGAGTGCCGTACACGTCAACCGGCTGGTCGCCGGCTCGGGCGCCGGACTCGGTGTGCTGGCGACCCTCGCGTCCGTCCTGCTGGCAACGGTGATGCCCGTGTTCCGTTTCCCCACGCCGACCGGCCCGTATGCGGTCGGCACGACGACCTACCACTGGGTGGACGCAGGCCGTCCGGAGCTGTTCAGCGACACCCCCAATGATCATCGGGAACTCATGGCGCAGGTCTGGTATCCCGCCGAGCCTCAGCCCTCGGCACCGCGCGCCCCCTACATTCAGGACGCCAAGGCGGTGACGCCGGCGATGACGCGCCTGGCCGGCTTTCCGGAGCCCATCTTCAGGCAGCTCAGGTACGTGACCACCAACGCCGTCGCGTCCGCTCGGATGGCGGCCGACAGCCCCCGCTACCCGGTGCTCATCTCCCTCACCGGGCTCAGTGGGTTCCGCGCCGCGAGCACCTTCCAGATCCAGGAGCTGGTTTCGCACGGCTACGTGGTCGTCGGGCTCGACCAGCCGGGCGCCGCGGCCATGACACGCTTCCCCGACGGGCGGGAGATCCCAGGATGGCCCAGGGACAAGATCTATCCGCTGATCGACCAGAGCTGGACGCCGCGGCCCGACGCGCCGACCCTCCAAGGGGAGGCGCTTCCCGACGGGATCATCCCGTACTTCGCGCAGGACGTCAGCTTCGCGCTCGACCGGCTCGCGGGGCTGAACGAGGCCGACCCCACCGGCATCCTGACCGGCCGCCTCGACCTCAGGCGCGCCGGCGTCTTCGGGATCTCGTGGGGCGGCGCGACCGGGGCCGAGGCGTGCGCGAACGATCAGCGCCTCAGGGCGTGCTTCATCATGGACGTGCAAATGACGGCCCACGTCGTCAAGGTGGGCTTGCAGCAGCCAGTCATGTTCATGACCCGCGATGCCGAGACCTTCCGTCTCGAACGGGAGCGCAGCGGCGGCTGGCCGGAGGGGGAGATCTCCGGGACCATCGAGACCATGACCGACGTGTACCAACGCCTGCCGAGCGCCGGCTACTACGTGGAGGTCCCCGGGTTGTTCCACGTCGACTTCACCGACGTCCCGGTCTGGTCACCGATCACACCGCAACTTGGCCTGAACGGGACGATCGACGCTCGGCGAGCACACGACATCATCAACGCCTACTCGCTCGCGTTCTTCGACAAGCATCTCATGGGACGGTCACCGTCACTGCTCGAGGAGCCGTCGAGCCGCTTCCCGGAAGCGCGGTTCATGCATCGCCAGGGCGGGCCAAAGCGGCTGTCAACCACCGCGCACCCTCGGTGACCGTGTCCATGCCGCCAGGTGGCGCGCTGGCCGCAGCCGCGGCGCAGCGCCTCGCGCTTGAACTCCGGGGCAGGAACAACCCTGCCGACAGCGCCTCCAGCGTCGCCACCAGCCCGACCAGGCCAACATGCCTTCGATCACCGGCGGCGTTCCACCGGCTGACCTCAGCGAACGGGTGCCCTGCCGCTGACCGGGATGAGGCCGGACACACCCTCGTTGGGGTGCCGTTGAGAAGTGTGATGAACCGCCAGACATGGCCTGACCTCGGAAGCCGGTGAACTGCCGGGCGAGGCGAGGTCGGCATCGCGGCACCTAGGTCGAAAGCACGGAGACCGGCCCGCCCACGAAGCCGCACCGGGTGGGGCCGCGCCGACCTGGTCCGTGACGAACGCGCAGGTCAGCGGGCACGCGCAGAGAAGAGATCTCGACCGATGCCGATTGAACAGCGCGGTAGCGGTCACAAACCCTGGGGGCTGTCCTGTCGTGACCGGCGACCGAGGGCGACCGAGTGCCCCGGCGGCAGGGAAGGTTCGTTATGAAGATCGTGGTAATCGGCGGGACCGGGCTGATCGGCTCGAAGCTCGTGACGAAGCTGGCAGAGCACGGGCACGAGGCGGTGGCCGCCGCGCCGGACACCGGAGTCGACACCCTCACCGGCGAAGGGCTGGCCGAGGTGCTGACCGGCGCGTCCACGGTGGTCGACGTGTCGAACTCGCCGTCGTTCGAGAGGGCCGCGGTGCTGGAGTTCTTCGAGACCTCCACCGGCAACCTGCTCGCGGCGGAGGCGGCGGCGGGCGTGGGTCACCACGTCGCGTTGTCGGTCGTGGGCACCGAGCGGATGCCGGACAACGGCTACTTCGCGGCGAAGATCGCCCAGGAGAGGCTGATCGAGAACTCCCCGATCCCGTTCTCGCTCGTGCACGCGACGCAGTTCTTCGAGTTCGTCCGCAGCATCGCCGACGAGGCCACGGTCGATCGCCAGGTGCACGTGGCGCCGGTGCGCTTCCAGCCCATCGCGGGTGACGACGTCGCCCAGGCGGTCGGCCGGGTCGCGGTGGGGTCGCCGCTGAACGGCAGGGTGGAGGTGGCCGGGCCCGAGCAGTTCCGGATGGACGAGTTCTTCCGCGAGGCCCTGGCCGCCTGGGGCGACTCGCGCGAGGTGGTCACCGACCCGCAGGCGCGCTACTTCGGCAGCGTGCCGGGCGAGCGGACGCTGGTGCCAGGGGAGGGCGCCACCCTCGGTCAGACCAGATACCGCGACTGGCTCGACCGGACCGCCACCGGAAAGTAGATCAGCGAAAGGCTCTTCCATGTCCATATCGAGATCAACCGCGTGGCAGACGGCGCTCACCGTGCTGCAGGAGGCCGAGCCGCCGTTCATCCCCGACGGGGCGAACGTGATGACCGTGATCGTCGAGTATCCGCCCGGCGACCCGGGGGCGCCGCCGCACCGGCATCCCGGCCCCGCGTTCGGTTACGTCCTGGACGGCGAGATGCTGCTGGAACTGGAAGGCGAGCCAGAGCGGGTCGTCCGCGCCGGCGAGGCGTTCTGGGAGCCGGGCGGAGACGTCATCCACTACCAGGACGGCAACAACCGCGCCGACATCCCGCTCCGCTTCATCGTCACCATGCTGTGCGAGCCCGGCAAGCCCATGCTCGTCCTGGTCGACGACGAGGAACTCGAGCAGCGCAAGGACCGCCGCGCCCCTCGCCCGTCCTGAGCCCGGTCCCATGGCCGGCCTCCGCGCCGGCCTGGTGACGCTGGCCGCGCGCATGCGGCGGCACGGACGCCTGCCGGCCACCGCCGGCGCCACGCTTCTGCGCATCGTGCCCGGCTTCCTCATCCGGTTCCTGCTCCTGGGGGACGCGCGGACACTCCAGGCCGGCCTCGACACCCCCGACCTCACGGCGGTCAGGCGACGGGTCAGACTGAAGCCCGGGGGCGTGGCGCCGCGGCGGGGCCCGCGGGCACCAAGGTCGCGGCGGGCGGCCGGCGCAGCAGCTCGACCAGGAGGTCGACGTACGGCTGCGCCGCCCCCCGGTCACGCCGCGAGGTGGCGAGGCCGATGAAACGGGACGGGCTGGGCGCCTCCAGCGGGATCGCCACCAGCTCGGGCGAGGGCAGCAGCGCGATCTCGGGGATCAGGGCCACGCCGACCCCGGCGGTGACCAGCGACTGGGCGAAGAAGTAGTCGGTGGCGCTGCACGAGACGCGCAGCTCGAAGCCGGCCAGCTCGCTGTAGTGCCGCAGCAGGTCCACGGTCTTCAGGCAGCCCAGCACCCAGCGCTCGCCCGACAGCTCGGCCAGGTGCACGGCCGCGCGCCCGGCCAGGCGGTGGGCGCGGGGCAGGACGACGCGGAACGGATCGGGCCGCAGCGGCGTCCAGTCCATGCCCGAACGGTCGCCCGGCCTGGCCGGGGGCGGCCCGTCGAAGTGGTAGGCCAGGGCCAGGTCGGCGCGGCCCTGGCGGACGAGCGGGAGGCTGTCCTCCGGCTCGCGCTCGAGGATCGTCAGCTCGACGCCGGGATGGTCGGCGGCCAGCCGGGCCAGCGCGGGCGGCAGCAGGGGACGGCCGCCGCTGGCGAAGGAGGCGATCGTGAGCTGGGCACGGCCCGCCGCCAGCCGGTCGATGCGCTGCTGGGCGTCGCTCAGCTCGGCGGCGATGGCCTCGGCCGCCGCCACCAGCAGGCGGCCCGGCTCGGTGAGGGTGACGCCGCGGGTGCTGCGTTCGACCACCTGGGTGCCGAGCGTGCGTTCGAGCGCGGCGATCTGCTGGGAGACCGCCGAGGGCGTCAGGCGCAGCGCGGTCGCGGCGCGGTTGAAGCTGCCGTGGCCCGCCACCTCGCGCAGGATCCCGAGCCGGTGCACGTCGATCAACAGCTCTCCTTATGACTGGTTAAGCAAGTCGCCACTACCGGTGATGACTATAGGGCGGGCACGCTGGCTCGCATGAACGAGTTGTGCGTCATCGGCGGCAGCCGGTACTTCGGCAGGCGCCTGGTCGAGAGCCTCCACGCCCAGGGAGTGGCCGTCACCGTGGTCAACAGGGGGTCGGCGCCCGCGCCCGAGGGCGTGACCCACCTGGTGGCCGACAGGGACGACGAGGCGGCGCTGCGCCGCGCGCTGGCGGGCCGGAGCTTCGCGGCCGTCATCGACCAGATCTGCTACACGCCGGCCCAGGCGGAGATCGCCGCCCGGGTCTTCGCCGGCCGGACGGCGCGCTACGTGATGACCTCCACCATCGAGGTCTACGCGGGCCTCGACGGCGCGCCGTTCGCCGAGGACGCGGTCGACCTCGCCGAGCAGGGGCCACCCGCCACCGGGTACGGCCCCGCCAAGCGCCAGGCCGAGGCGGTGCTGGCCGCGCAGCCGGACTTCGCCTTCGTCAGCGTGCGCAGCGGCCACGTGCTCGGCGGCGCCGACTTCACCGGCCGCCTGGAGCACTACGTCCGGCGGATCCGCGCCGGCCTGCCGGTGACCGTGCACGAGAACCCCGGCGCCTCGTCGTTCGTCCACGAGGCCGAGATCGCCCGTTTCCTGGCATGGGCCGCGGGCGCCGACTTCACCGGCCCCGTCAACGCCGCCTCGCACGGCGAGCTGGACGTGTGGGAGCTGTGCGCGGCGATCGGCACGGCCACCTCCGCCGCCCCCGCCTTCACCCGAGTCGCCGGCGCCGCGGCCGGGGAGGTCTCGCCGTACTCCTTCGAGCGGGCCTTCACCATGGACACCGGCCGCGCCGCCCGCCTGGGGTTCGCCTTCTCCCACGTGGCCGACTGGCTGCCGGGCGTCATCGAACGGGCCGTCACGACGAGTGTCGAGAAGGCTGCGGCATGCGCCGGCGGCTGATCGGGGACTTCGAGGTCGGCGCCGTCGGCATGGGCGCGATGCCGCTGTCCGTCGAGGGCCGTCCGGACGAGGAACGTGCGATCGCCACCGTCCACGCGGCCCTGGACGCCGGCGTAACGCTCTTCGACACCGCCGACTCCTACCACTGGCACGCCGGCGAGGCCGGCCACAACGAGCGCCTGCTGGCCCGCGCCACCCGCGGCCGGGACGTGCTCATCGCCACCAAGGGCGGGCGCGGCCGGCCCGGTGACGGCTCGTGGACGGTCAACGGCGATCCCCGCCATCTCAAGCGGGCCTGCGAGGCGTCGCTCCACCGGCTCGGCGTCGAGGCCATCGGGCTCTATCAACTGCACAAGCCGGATCCCCGGGTGCCCTTCGCCGAGTCCGTCGGCGCCCTGCGCGACCTGCTCGACGCGGGCAAGATCAGGGCGGCCGGGCTGTCGAACGTCGACGCCGGCCAGATCCTGCTGGCCCGCCGCGAGCTCGGCGAGCACCTGGTCTCCGTCCAGAACAGGTTCTCGCCCGCCGTCCTGGACAGCGATGCCGAGCTGCGGCTCTGCGCCGAGCTCGGCATCGCCTTCCTGCCGTGGAGCCCGCTGGGCGGCATCGCGCGCAGCGCGCTCGACGAGGCGGACCCGGCCGGCGAGACCCCGTTCCACACCGTGGCGAAGGAGCGCGGGGTCAGCCCGCAGCGGGTGTGCCTGGCCTGGCACCTGTCACTGTCGCCGGTGGTGATCCCGATCCCCGGTGCGAGCCGCCCCTCGTCCGTCCGCGACTCGGCGCAGGCGGCCGAGCTGGAGCTGAGCGCCGCCGAGCTGGGCCTGCTGCCACGGCTCAGCTGACGTACTGGCCGGCGTACTCGCCCACCGGCGGGATGGGGGTGATGACGTCGATGAGCACGCCGTTGGGGTCGGCGACGATGAAGTGCCGCTGCCCGAAGTCCTCGGAGCGCAGCTCCAGCTCGGGCCGGAGACCGCCCTGGACCACCAGCCGCTCCCACTCGGCGTCGACGTCGTCGACCTCGACGTTGAGCAGCAGGCCCTGTGCCGCCACGCCCCGGAAGCCGGCCGGGACGGTCGGGTGGGCCGGGTCGAGCAGCGCCAGCTCGTGGTTGTCGCGGCGCAGGCTCACGTACCAGTCCGCCTCGAAGGTGAGCTCGAAGCCGAACAGGCGGGTGTAGAAGTCGCGCGACTCCTGCACCCGGGTGGTGCAGATGACCGGGTAGAAACTGCTGACCTTCATGCCGGACCCCTTTCGCATACCGTCGGTATGTCGAGGTACGGTAGTTCGCATACCGTTGGTATGTCAAAGGGGTCGAGGCGATGACGACGCGGAGCCAGAGGGCGGCACAGCGCGAGCAGACCAGGCGGACGCTGCTGCGCGAGAGCCGGAGACTGTTCGCGGCCCAGGGCTACGCCGCCGTCGGCCTGGCGGAGATCGTCCGCGCGGCGGGCGTCACCAAGGGCGCGCTGTACCACCATTTCGACAGCAAGGCCGAACTGTTCCGCGCGGTGCTCGAACAGGTGCAGCAGGAGGTGGGCGAGCGGGTGGCCGCCACCGCCGACGCCCAGGACGACCCGTGGGCGCAGCTCGTGGCCGGATGCCACGCCTTCCTGGCCGCCAGCGCCGACCCCGACGTGCAGCAGATCATGCTCATCGACGGGCCCGCCGTCCTCGGCTGGGCCGAGTGGCGGGCGCTGGACGAGGCCACCTCCGCCCGCCACCTGGCCGAGGCGCTGACCACGCTGATGGCCGCAGGCACGATCGTCGAGCAGCCGGTGGCGCCGCTGACCAGGCTGCTGTCCGGGGCGATGAACGAGGCCGCGCTGTGGCTGGCCGCCTCGGCGGACCCGGGCGATCTCGCCGCCACCCAGGCCGCGCTGTCCAGGCTCCTGGAGTCGCTGCGCGCATGACCCCTGCGGCCGGGCTCGCGCGACCCGGCCCCCGGAGCTCCGGCATGCCCGCGGGCTGGTTCCCTGCGGTCTGCCAGGGCGCGGATGGCCGCTCCGGCCCGCCCGCTGGCAGGCTCCACTCTCCGGGCCAGATGCCGGTTCCGGCGCGCCCGCCCACCGGCCGCCCTGCGCCCACTGGCCACCCTGCGCCTACCGTCTGACCGACGGCCACCGGTAGCCCGATGTCCACCATGGGCCCGACGTCCACACCGGCCCAACGGTCACCCTGTGCTCGAGGTCCACCTTGTGCTCGACCCGGTCACGGTGACCGTCCACCGTGTGCTCGAACGTCACCCTGTGCTCGAGGTCCACCTTGTGCCCGAGGGCGGCACCGTGTGCTCGGTGTCCACCGATAGCACGGCGGTCGGTCCGGGAGCAGACGGTCGAGTGGGATCGGGCGGCTCGGGGAGAGGGTGGGCAGGCCGGGGTAGGGGATGGGCGGGAGATGGGCCCGGTGGGAGGCGGAATGGCATGCCCGGAGCGTCCGGTGATCATCCAGGTGCGGACCAACCTGGGCCTGGTCCCCGGTGTCGAGCGGCTCGGCGGCGCGCTGCTCGACGCCGGCCTGGCCGAGGCGCTCGGCGCCCGTCGCGGGCCGGTGGTGGAGGCGCCGCCGTACTCGTGGGAGCGCACCCATCCCAGCCGGCTGCTCAACGCCGAGGCGATCGCCGACGTGGCGCTGCGCCAGGCAGGCGTCGTGGCGAACGTGCTGGACGCGGGGGCGTTCCCCGTGGTGCTCGGCGGGGACGACAGCGTCATCTTCGGCAGCCTGCTCGCGCTCGGCCGCACGGGATCCCACGGGCTGGTCTTCCTCGACGCGCACACCGACTTCTACCCGCCCGAGCACTCGCCCACGGGTGAGGCGTCGGACTCCGAGTTGTACCTGGCGTTCGGCCCCGGCACCGACCTCCTCCCGAGGATGGACGGCGCGCCGCCCATCGTCCGTAGCCGAGCCGCGGCGCTGATCGGCCACCGCGACCCGGACGAGCAGCGGGACACCGGCGCCGCGCTGCGCGCCACCGACGCCCTCGTCGTCTCCCTCGCCCGGACGCGCGACCTCGGCGCTGAGGAGACGGCCAGGCGGGCGCTCGCCCATCTGGACGGCGCGGGCGTCGAGCGGTTCCTGCTCCACGTCGACGCCGACGTGCTGGACGACGCGCTGATGCCGGCGGTCGACTACCGCCTGCCCGGCGGGCTCACCAGGCGGGAGTTCGCCGTGCTGGCCGGGACGCTGCTGGCCGACCCGCGCGCCGCGGCGCTCGACGTGACGATCTACAACCCCGCCCTCGACCCCGACGGCAGCGCGGCGCGCGATCTCGCCGCCTGCCTGCTCGACGCCTTCACGCACGCCACCACGCTGACCGGCCGCGCATGAGCACCCCGTCACACCAGACGGAGTGAGAGAGCCGCGGGCGTCCTCCACCCCGTCGATCATAGTGAGCGGCGCTGGAAAGCCGGGACGGCCGGCGGACCTGGACGGCCGGGGCTATCAGCGGCCCTGGAAGAAGGCGCGGACGTCCTCGACGTAGCGGTCCGGCTGCTCCATGGCGGCGAACGTGCCGCCCCGCTCGTGCTCGACCCAGCTCACCACGTTGTTGTCCCGCTCGGCGAAGCGGCGGATCGGCCGAAGGATGTCCTTGGGGAACACCGAGATGCCTGTCGGGACGGTGGCCGGCTTCAGCTCCCACTCCACGGAGGTGTCCTCCGAGGTGTCCGGCGTCTCCACGAACGAGCGCGCGGCCGAGCCCGCCGTGTTCGTCAGCCAGTACAGCATGACGGTCGTCAGCAGCCGGTCGCGCGGGATGCCGCCGTCGCTCCACTCGTGGAAGACGCTCGCGAACCAGGCCAGCAGGGCGACGGGGGAGTCGGCCATGCCGTAGGCGAAGGTCTGCGGGCGCGCCGACTGGATCAGCTTGTAGGCGTACTGCTCGCTCATGTACTTCTGTCGGAAGTCCATCCGCTCCTGCTCGACCTCGGTGAGGTCGTCGAGCTCGCCCGGCAGGCCCAGCGGGAAGCAGATGAGGCCGTTGCCGTGCATGCCCACGACGCGTTCGGGGGCCAGGACGCCGACCTCGCGGGAGATCCAGCTGCCCCAGTCGCCGCCCTGCACGCCGAACCGCTCGTGGCCGAGCCTGGTCATCAGCTCCAGCCACGCCTTGGCGATGCGGGTGGAGCCCCAGCCGATCTCCCTGGTCTGTCCGGACAGGCCGTAGCCGGGCAGCGAGGGGATCACCAGCGTGAAGTCGGCCGACAGGCGCTCGATCACGTCCAGGTACTCCACCGGCGAGCTGGGCCAGCCGTGCGTGATGAGCAGCGGCAGCGCGTCGGGGGCGGCGGACTGGACGTGGAGGAAGTGGATGGTCTGGCCGTCGATCTCGGTGGTGAACTGCGGGTGGGCGTTCAGTTCTGCCTCGGCGGCGCGCCAGGAGTAGCCGGTGCGCCAGTGGTCGACGAGGCCGCGCAGGTGATCGAGGGGCACGCCGTACTGCCAGCCGAGCCCGGGGACCTCGTCGGGCCAGCGGACCCTGTCGAGCCGCTCGCGCAGGTCGTCCAGGTCGGCCTGGGCGATCTCGAGGCGGAAGGGCCGGATGTCGTTGTCTCGCAAGACGTTCTCCTCCAGTGTTCGGTACGGCGTACCGTACGTCATACGGTTCAAGTGGTCAAGTAGCATTTCGGTCTTTGATCGGAAACAGGGGGAAGAGTGCGCACTGTCGTCTATGTCCACGGCCACGACGCGCGGCCCACCGGCGGCCTGGCCGGACGCGTGGTGGAGGTGCACGCCGCCGCGCCGGCCGACGTGGCCGCCGCCTACCGGGCGCTGCTCGGCGAGGGCACGCCCGCCTCGAGGATCGTCCTGGCGGGGGAGGAGGCCGGTGCGACCGTCGCGCTGGAGGCGCTGCCGCTGCTCGGAACGCCCCCGGCTGGCGTGATCCTGCTGTCGCCGCCGCCGGTGTCCGCGCCGCCGTACGGCATGCCACCCCTGCTGGTCCTCGTGGCCGCCGCCGACCGGGCCGCGGCGACGGCCGAGACGGTGCGGAACGCGGGCGGCAGCGTCCGCGTAGACGTCCACCACGACCGCGCCGCCCTGCTCGCCGCGGCCGCCGCGTGGATCGACGATCCGGTCAGGGAGTTCGCCGTGCGGGGCGCGGGCCCCTACGCGATCACCGCGGGACCCGACGGCGCGCTCTGGTACACGCTCGTCGGCGAGGGCGCCGTCGGCCGCAGAGGGGCGGACGGTTCGCTCACGACCCATCCGGTCGGTGCCGGCCCCACCGTGATCACCCCAGGTCCGGACGGCGCGCTGTGGTTCACCGAGTACCAGGGACACGCGATCGGCCGGATCACCGTCGACGGCCACGCCCGCTCCTTCGCGCTGCCCACCGGGCAGGCGGGGCCGTTCGGGATCGCGCAGGGGCCCGACGGCGCGCTGTGGTTCACCGGCACCAACGCCGGCCTGGTCGGGCGGATCACGACCGACGGCACGGTCACCGAGTACCCGCTGCCGGTGGCCGGGGCCTTCCCCTCGGCGATCACCGCGGGGCCCGACGGCGCGATGTGGTTCGCGATGAACCAGGCCAACGCCGTCGGCCGCGTCACGATGGACGGGGGCATCACCGTCCACCCGCTGCCCACGCCGGCGGCGGCGCCCGTCGGCATCACCCAGGGCGGCGACGGGGCGCTGTGGTTCGTCGAGATCGGCGCCGGGCAGATCGGCAGGATCACCGTCGACGGCGACATCGCCGAGTTCCCGCTGCCGGACCGGGCGGCCCGCCCCCACGCGATCACGCTGGGCCCCGACGGCGCCTGCTGGTTCACCGAGTGGGGCGGCAACCGCGTCGGCCGCATCACCGCCGCGGGCCGCATCACCACCTACGACCTGCCGACGCCCGCCTCCGAGCCGCACGGCATCGCCGCGGGACCCGACGGCTTCCTGTGGGCGGCGCTGGAGACCGGCCACCTGGCCAGGATCGAGCCGCCCGCCGACCCGTCCTGAACGGGTCCCCGGTAGCGACGGAGCAGCATCCCACGAACCTCGTCTGACCGTCCGCGGCCGGTCCGTCGTGGAGACCGCTGGTCCACGCCGCCGCCAGGTCGGAGGTTCCGGCCTGGACCTGGCGACGTGCACCGACGGCGTCCGCTGAGCGCGCGCGCTCCTCGGCGGCACCGGGCCGCCGAGGAGCGGCTGCGGCCGATGTCCGCGTGGCTTCCGCCGCCGGCCGCGTCCGCGCGAACGCTAGAAGTAGCGGGAGCTGAGGTCCGTGGTCGGCCAGCTGGTCACCTTGCCGATTTCGGCGTTGATCCGCGGACTGAGCACGTCGAAGTCGAGTGACCCGCTCTCCTCGCCCCTGTTGAACAGGGCGGCGTAGGTGAAGCCGTTCTGCAGCCGGGCGAGGTAGGTGTAGGTGCCGGGCAGCGATCCGTTGTGCCAGGTGTTGAGGTGACCGGGCACCTCGCGCACCCACCACCCGGCGCCGTACCAGGCCCCGTCAGGGGTAGGGCCGGTCTCCGGCTTGGCGAGCATCCTGTTGATGGAGGTCGCGTTCAGCACCGCTCCAGGCGCGTCGAGCACCTTCGCGAACCGCACCAGGTCGACCGCCGAGGCCAGCCATCCGCCGCCGGGCCCGCGGTTGGTCATGCTGAACCCGCCGTACGGCCGCGGCACCACCGCGCCTGACGCGTCCACGACGGTCGTGGCGGTGGCATCGGACTCGTAGATCACCTCGCCGGGCGCGGCCTCTGATCGGAGGGTACGGCCGAGCCGGAGGCGGGTGATGCCGACGGGCCCAAGGATCCGCTGCCTGACGTAGGACTCGTAGCTCATCCCCGAGGCCTTCTCGATGATCCGCCCGAGCAGCATGTAGCCGTAGTTGCTGTAGCCGTACCTCGTGCCGGGCGCGAAGTCGAGCGGACGGCTGTTGGCGTACCGGATGATGTGGTCCTGGGTGATCGGCAGCGGGACGCCGAGCGCCTTGGAGATGGGATGGTCCATGTAGAGGTAGTCGCCGGAGATTTCGCGGTCCCAGCCTCCGGTGTGCTGCAGCAGCCGCCACACCGTCACCTTCGCCAGCCGGGCGTCGGTCTCGGTCGGCAGACCCAGCAGGGTGGCGACCGACGCCGTCAGGCTGAGCTTGCCGTCCTGCGCCAGCCGCATGATCGCCGTGGCGGTGATGTGCTTGCTCAGGCTGGCGATGCGGAACAGCGAGGTGGGCGTCACCGCGGGAAGGGATCTGCCGTCGTCGGAGTAGCGGTAGCCCCTGGCGAGCACGAGCTTGCCGTTCTTGGAGATGGCCAGCTGGGCGCAGGAGATGCCTCGTTCGACGATGTAGGTCTTCAGCACCCTGTCGAACCCGGCGAGCGCGGCGGGCGCGATCCCCGAGGTCTCCACGGTCGCGGCGAGGGCCGCGCGGGGAGCAATGCCGCCCAATGCGATGGCCGGCACCGTCGCGGCGCCGGCCTGGAGGAATCTCCGCCTGCTCAGCATCCCCATGTCCGCCTTTCGGCTGCTGTCCCGGATGCGTGAAGTGTGAAATTGTGCATGGTCATATATCTAGTGGATCAACCATGGCGGTTGCTGGCATATGACGGGATTTGTGGAATCACATGGACCGGGCGGCCCGCACCTGCGGGGTGCGAGTCAGCTCGGGAGTACCAGCGCGCAGCCGGCGAAGGCGGTGCCGGACGACAGCCGGTCATTCATGTGCCGAAGACCGCCTGGGCGATCGTGAGGCCGACGAACAGCGCGCCCAGACCGGCCACCACCGAGGCGAGGACGTTGGCGGCGGCCAGCAGGCCCGCGCCGGACTCGGCCAGGCGCAGCGTCTCCCACGAGAACGTCGAGTACGTGGTCAGCGCCCCGCAGAAGCCGGTGCCCACCAGCAGTTGCACGTCGTGGCCCGCCGCCCCCGCCAGCACCGCCCCGGTCAGCACCCCGAGGAACAGGGAGCCGGTCACGTTGACGGCGAAGGTCCCCCAGGGGAAGACGGTGTCGTGGCGGGCCTGCACGGCCCGGTCGGTCAGATAACGCAGCGGCGCGCCGACCGCGCCGCCGAGCAGGACCAGCAGCCAGTTCATGCCGTCGCCTGCCGGCCGCGGTAGTGCACGACCTCGACCTCCTCCAGGACGGCCAGGCCCTCGATGTGCAGTTCGTCCAGCTGGGGAAGGAAGGCACGGATCTTCTCTTCGGCGTCGACGATGACGACGGCCACCGGCAGGTCGTCGGCCATCGACAGCAGCCGGGTGGTGTGCACGACGTTGCCGGCGCCGAAGCCCTCCATGCCGCGGAAGACCGACGCCCCGGCCAGCCCGGCGGCGTGGGCCCGGTGCACGATCTCGGTGTACAGCGGGCGGTGGTGCCAGGTGTCGGTGTCGTCGACGAGAACCGTCAGCCGCAGCGCCCGTCCGGACAGGGTCATCGCGTGCCGCCTTCCGTCTTCGGCCGCAGCAGCCGGCGGGTGGTCCAGGCGCCGGCCGTCACCGCGGCCATGGCCACGACGACCGTCGCCGCGAGGTAGCCGAGGGCAGGTCCGGCCCGGCCGCCGCTCACCAGCCGTTCGATGTCGGCGCAGTAGGTGGAGAAGGTGGTGAAGCCGCCCAGCACGCCGGTGGCGAAGAACGGCCGCACCCATGCCGGTGCCGTCCACGCCTCGGTCACCGCCACCAGCAGGACCCCGATCAGCAGGCAGCCCGAGGCGTTGACGCCCAGCGTGGTCCACGGGAAGGAGACGGCCGGGGTCGGCCACAGCAGCGCGGCACCGTAGCGGGCGCCCGCGCCGGCCGCGCCACCGGCGGCGATCACCGCCACCACGCGGTACTGCGCGCGGCGCGCCTGCCGGCGCCGGCGGGCATCGACGAGGTCGACATCGCGGTCGACGGGATCGGTCACTGCCGCGAACCTCACCTGATCAGGACGCATGCCTGTCCATGCGCGTGGCGTACCCGCGGGATGCGGGACGAGCTGTCACGGCCGGGGCCGGCCTGGCACGCCCCCGCACCCCTTCAGCCTAGCGTGAGGCCACGCCCCGGCCCTGCGCCCGACCGGGGGCTAGGAGAGCTCCGACAGGCGTTTGCGCAGGTAGCGACGGTCGGCCTGCTCGTCCGCCAGTTCGATCGCCCGCCGGTAGGCCGCGGCCGCCTCGGTCCGGCGGCCGAGGCGGCGCAGCAGGTCGGCGCGGGTGGCGGGGAGCAGGTGGTAGCCGTCCAGGCCGGCCAGCGTGTCGATCCGGTCGAGCCCGGCCTGCGGTCCCGCCACCATCGCGAGGGCCACCGCCCTGTTGAGCTCGACCACGGGGGAGGGCAGCATGCGCGCCAGCGTGCCGTACAGCAGGAGGATCTGCCGCCAGTCGGTGTCGTCCGCGTGGACGGCGGTCGCGTGGCAGGCCGCAATGGCGGCCTGCACCTGGTAGGGCCCGGGACGGCCGCGCGCCAGGTTCGCGTCGAGGACGGCGAGGCCCTCGTCGATCTGGGCGCGGTCCCACCGGGCGCGGTCCTGGCGGTCGAGGGTGACGAGCACGCCCTCGTCGTCGAGCCTGGCCGCCCGCCTGGCATCGTGCAGGAGCATCAGCGCCAGCAGCCCGCCGGCCTCCGGCTCGTCGGGCATCAGGCCGGCCGCGAGCCTGGCCAGCCTGATGGCCTCGCCGCACAGGCCGTGCGCGCTGTAGCCCTGGTTGAACAGCAGGTACAGGACGCCCAGGACGGCCTCGAGCCGTTCGGGCAGCAGCTCGGGCGGCGGCACGGCGAACGGGATCGCCGCTTCGCGGATCCTGCGCTTGGCCCTGACCAGCCGCTGCGACATCGTGGACTCGGGCACCAGGAAGGCACGGGCGATCTCGCCGGTGCCGAGCCCCGCCAGGCTGCGCAGGGTGAGCGCGACCTGCGCCTCGAAGGGCAGCGCGGGATGGCAGCAGGT
Organism: Nonomuraea sp. NPDC004354; assembly: GCF_053602555.1. NCBI lineage: Bacteria > Bacillati > Actinomycetota > Actinomycetes > Streptosporangiales > Streptosporangiaceae > Nonomuraea > Nonomuraea sp. NPDC004354. Next base: position 198,030 of record NZ_JBSGDV010000014.1, read on the forward strand.
GAACATCAGCCGCAGCCGGTCGTCGGGGAAGCCGTCGACCTCCGGCTGCGGTCCGGGCGGGTGCGCGGCCAGCTCGCGGAGCTTGGCGGCCCCGGCCGCCTGCCTGCGCAGCCGGTCGGTGGCCCGGTTGCGGGCGGTCACCGTCAGCCACGCGCCCGGCCGGTCGGGGACGCCCTCGCGCGGCCAGCGCTCCATGGCCGTGGCGAAGGCGTCCTGGGCGCACTCCTCGGCCAGGTCCCAGTCGCCGGTGACGCGGATGAGGGTGGCCACGACCTGACCCCATTCGGCGCGGAAGACGCTCTCGATCAGCGCCTGCCGGTCCGGTGGCCCGGTCATGGCTCCCAGACGGGCCTGATCTCGATCTGGCCGTAGCCGGCCGACGGGTGTCTGGCGGCGATCTCGACGGCCTCCTCCAGGTCGGCGCACTCGATGAGGACGAATCCGCCGATCTGCTCCTTGGTCTCCGCGAACGGCCCGTCCGACCGCAGCACCCGGCCCTCGCGCACGCGCACGGTGGTGGCCTCCGAGCTGGGCCGCAGCCCCGCCCCGCCGCGCACCACGCCGCGCGCCTCCATCTCCTCGCTCCAGCCGCCGCAACCCGCCTGGATCTGGGCGTCGACCACCTCGCGCGGCACCGAGGCGTCGGAAGCGATCATGAGCACGTACTTCACGCCGTCGAGCTTACTGCCGGGGCCGGTCGCCGCCGCGGCTACCAGCGGCAGGACCGGCGGTAGGCGGCGGGCGTGGTCCGCAGGGCGTCGTGGAAGCGCCTGCGCAGGTTGGCCGCCGACGACAGCCCGACCCTGGCCGCGATCGTCTCGACCGGAAGATCGGTCTCCTCCAGCAGCGCCTGCGCCGCCGCCACCCGCCGGCCGAGCAGCCACCGGCCCGGGCTGGCGCCGAGCTGCTCGGCGAACCTCCTGGCCAGCGTGCGTGGCGAGATCCCCGCCCTGGCCGCGAGGTCCTCCACGGTCAAGGGCTCGTGCAGCCGCTCGGCGGCCCAGTCCAGGACGGGCGCCAGCGAGTCGGCGACCTTCGCGGTGACCGGCGTGGCGGCGTACTGCAGCTGCCCGCCCTCCCGGTGCGGCGGCATGATCATGTGCCTGGCCACCTGCGCGGCGTAGGCCGCTCCGTGGTCGGCGCGGACCAGCTGGAGGCACAGGTCGATGCCCGCCGCGGTGCCCGCGCTGGTGGCGACGTCGCCCAGGTCGGCGTACAGGATGTCCGGGTCCACCTGGACCAGCGGGAAGCGGGCGGCGAGCTCGGCGGCCATGCGCCAGTGGGTGGTGGCCTTGCGGTGGTCGAGCAGCCCGGCCTGCGCCAGCAGGAAGGCGCCCGAGCAGATCGAGACGATGCGCGCCCCGCGCCCGTGCGCCCGGACGAGGGCGTCGACGACGGCCGCGGAGGCCCGCTCGCCGGGCCGCTGCCAGCCGGGCACGACGACCGTGTCCGCGGTGTCGAGCGCGGGCAGGCCGTCCCGCACGTGCATGTCGTAGCCGGCCAGCGTCGGCACCGGCCCCGGCCGCTCGGCGCAGACGCCGAAGTCGTAGTGGACCGGTAGCCCCGGCCGGCGCACGCCGAACACCTCGGCCGCGCAGGCCAGCTCGAACGTGGACTGCGGCGGCAGGACGAGCACGACGACCCGGTGAACGCCCATGGCAGGAAAGTATCTCAAGATGTCAATCCAGACACTGTGCCGGGGGAGCGGTGGCCGAGCAGGATGGCCGGCATGAATCACCAGGACAACGACATGAACGTGCTGCACGTGGACGAGGTGGAGGCCGTCGAGGTGATCCCGGGCATCGTCAGGCGGCGGCTGACGGCGACGGACCGGGCGCGCGGCTGGATGTACGACTTCGCCCCCGGCGCCGAGTGGCCCGAGGTCGACCGGCACGACGGGGAGGAGCGCTACTACGTGGTGGCGGGCGAGTTCATCGACAACGGCCACCGTCTCGGCCCGGGCAGCTACGTGGTCTTCGGTCCGGGCAGCACCCACCGGCCGCGCACCGAGACCGGCGCCCGCATGCTCGGCATCAGTCTCCCGCCTGCCTGACCCTCCAGCAGGTCGTCACCGCCCGTCCGGGACACCGCCCGTCCGGGACACCGCCCGTCCGGGACACCGCCCGTCCGGGGCGCCGCCCGTCCGGGGCGCCGCCCGTCCGGGGCGCCGCCCGTCACCGGCTTCCCGCGCGGGGGCGGCGACGGCGGGATACATTGATCTACTTTGTAAAGGCGGTAGCCTGGCCAGGTGACCCCTTACCTCACCCTGAAAGCCCCCGCCGAGCACGAGACCGAGGTCAAGAGGTCCCGCTTCATCTGCGCGATCGCCCCCGCCGAGAGCGTCGAGGCGGCCGCCGCGTTCATCGCCGAGCGGCGCGGGCTGCACCCCGGTGCCACCCACAACTGCACCGCCTACGTCATCGGTCAGCGCCTGCAGAAGGGCGACGACGACGGCGAGCCCGGTGGCACCGCCGGCACGCCGATGGTGCAGGCGCTGGTGGGCCGCGGCTTCAACGACGTGGTCGCGGTCGTGACACGTTACTTCGGCGGCGTGCTGCTCGGCGCGGGCGGCCTGGTCAGGGCGTACGGCTCGGCCGTGACCGAGACCCTCGACCGGGTGGAGCCGGTCCGCATGGTGCCCGCCAGGCTGGTGCGGGTCTCGGTCGGGCACGAGCTGGCCGGCCGGGTGGAGAACGCCCTTCGCGCGTCGGCCTATCCGGTGCGCGAAGCCGGCTACGGGGCCGAGGCGTCCTTCGCGGTGGCGGTGGGGCAGGACCAGATGGACGTCTTCACCGCCTGGGTGGCCACGCTGACGGCGGGCAGAGCGGCGGTGGCCGTGGAGGCGGAGGTCCACCTCCCCGAGGCGTGACGGGCTCAGCCCTCCAGCGCGTACTGCATGACGCGGAACTTGGTCTGCGCCTCGGCCAGCTCGCAGGCCGGGTCGGAGTCGCCCATGATGCCGCAGCCGGCGAACAGCCGGGCGCGGCGGCCCTTGACGATGCCCGAGCGCAGCGCGATGCCCCACTCGCCGTCGCCGTGGGCGTCGATCCAGCCGACGGGGCCGGCGTAGCCTGCCCGGTCCATGCCTTCGAGCTCGCGGATGAGCCGGATGGCGGTGTCGGTGGGGGTGCCGCCGACGGCGGCGGTGGGGTGCATGGCGGCGACGACGTCGAGGACGGAGGCGCCGTCGGCGAGGGTGCCGGTGACGTGGCTGGCCAGGTGCTGCAGGTTGGGCAGGACGAGGAGCTCGGGCTCGTCGGGCACGCTGAGCCTGGCCGCCAGCGGGGTGAGCGCCTCGCGGACGGAGGCGATGGCGCACTCGTGCTCGTGGCGGTCCTTGGTGGAGGCGAACAGGGCCGCGCCGCGGGCGATGTCGTCGGCGGGGTTGGTGCCGCGTGCGGTGGTGCCGGCCAGCACGAGGGATTCGATCTGCTGGCCCGTGCGGCGGATGAGCAGCTCGGGGGTGGCGCCGACGAGCCCGGCGACCGAGAAGGTGTAGCACTCGGGATAGCGCTCGGCCAGGCGGGTGAGCAGGAGGCGGGTGTCGATGGGGCGCTGCGCGGTGGCGGTGAGGTCGCGGGCGAGCACGACCTTCTCGAGCTCGCCTTCGCGGATGCGCCGGGAGGCGCGGGCGACGATGGCCTCCCACGCGGGGGCGGTGAGGCTGCCGTCGCCGTAGCTGATGCGCCCGGGATCGGTGATGGGGGCCGGCGGCCCGGCGGGGGCGGGATCGCCGATGGTGGTCATCCAGGTCTGCCCGTCGCGGCGGGTCAGCACGGTTCTGGGGATGACGAGAGTGGAGCCGGGTGAGTTCTCGTCGAAGGTGAAGGTGCCGAAGGCGACGGGCCCGATGCCGTCGTGGGTGTGGGCGTCGGCGAAGGCGGAGGAGAGCCACTGGCGGGCCCAGGCGAAGCGGCCGGGGCCCGAGGGCACGGTGACCTTGGCGGCCTCGCCCCATCCGGCGAGGCCCTCGCCGTGCCGGATCCACGCGTAGGGAGCGGTGGAGGGCAGGCTGGCGAGCAGGTTGCCGGGGTCCCCGATCGGGACGGTACGAACCGGCAGAGGGCGGGTTGTTCCGAGCGCGACACTCACTCAAGACATGCTATGCCGGAACTGAACGTGTTCGATTCAGGCCCCCTGCCAAGCCCTACCTTAGGGGAAAATCCGGACACCAGGTGGTATAGGGCTCAACCTGGTTGTGTCAAGCGTCGATAGGAAGTGGGTCCTTGTCGTGGCCTGCCCTCGCGGCCGTCTCTACCTTGGGGGCCATGATCCTTCGCGTGCTCACCGCTGTGATTCTGGTCTCCGGGTCGGGCGCCGTCGAGACCGAACCGGTGCCCGGGGTGATGGCGGCGCTGGGCGATTCGGTGAGCGCGGGGTTCAACGCCTGCGGCTGGTACGTCTCGTGCACGTCGCGCTCCTGGTCGGCGGGCGACAACGCGCACGTGCGCAGCCACTACCTCAGGCTGGCCGAGCGGGAGCCCGAGCTGCGGGGCAACAACCGCAACTTCGCCGTGCCGGGGGCGACCAGCGCCGATCTGATGGGCCAGGTGGACAAGGCGGTCGCGGTCAAGGCGGAGTACGTGACGATCATGCTGGGCGCGCAGGACGCGTGCGTGCGCACCGAGGCGGCGATGACGCCCGTCGAGGTGTTCGGGCAGCGGGTTCGGGAGGCGATGGACCGGTTGCGCGCCGACCTGCCGCAGGCGCGGGTGTTCGTGGCCAGCATCCCCGACCTGCGCAGGTTGTGGAAGGTCGGCAAGGACGACGTGATCGCGCGGACGTTCTGGGGGCTGGGCAGGATCTGCCAGGCGATGCTGGCCAACCCCACCTCGACGAAGCGGGCCGACGTGCGGCGGCGGGCCAGGGTGCGGGCCAGGGTGATGGCCTTCAACAGGGAGTGGGAACGGGCGTGCGCTGCCTACGGGCCGCGGTGCCGTACCGACGGAGGCGCGGTGTTCTCCTATCCGTTCTCGCTGGACCTGGTGAGCAAGTGGGACTACTTCCATCCGAACGCCGACGGCCAGCGGGCGCTGGCCGGCATCACGTTCGAGAAGGGGTTCGACTGGTCTACCGACACACTCTGAGCATGGTGGCCTTGTCGGCCCTGGTGACGGCCATGCCGTACTTCAGCGCGACCTGGGCGAAACGGACGGCGTAGGCGCAGCGGACGCGGCGCTGGGGCGGCAGCCACGCGGCCGGGCCGGAGCCGCCCTTGGCCTCGTTGGTGTCGCCGTCGACGGGCAGCAGGTTGAGCGGGTCGTTGGCGAAGCGCAGCCGCTTGGCGGCGGGCCAGCGGGTGGCGCCCATGCGCCAGCTGTAGGACAGCGGGACGACGTGGTCGACCTGGATGTCGTCGGCGCGTCTCTTGCGCCAGGCGATGGTGCGCCCGGTGTAGGGGTCGTCGAGGCTGAGCGCGACGACGTCGCAGGAGGAGCCCCTGCGGTAGGACAGGTCGTGGCCGTCGCGGGCCAGCAGGTCGTCGCGGGTGCGGCAGCCGTTGCCCGCGTACGGCAGGTCGGTGGCGGTGTCGGCCCAGTTCTCGCCGTAGCGGGCGCGGCTGTAGCCGGTCTTGGGCCCCATGCCCCGCACGCGTAACCCGCCGATGAGGTCGCGCGCGGCGGACCTGTCGTCCGCGCTGGTGATGGGGGCCAGCCCTGGGCGGGTGCCGTGGGGGTTGTCGAGCGGGGTGGCCGCGGCGGTGGCCGGCTGGCCGGGGTGCCGTCCGAGGAGGCCGGCGAGGAGTACGGCGGCGGCCAGCACGGCGACCGCGTCCCGAGTGCTCAAGTGGCGCCTCCCGGCCATTCATGGGCACAGGCCGAGTAGATTCCCGCTTCCCCGGGGTTCGACACGACCTGCTCGGCTCAGGTGAGGAAGGTGTGACGGAGGAGGTGGTCCGGCGCGCTGACGATCGCCATCACGTGCTGGGCGAGTTACCGTGTAATCGTGTAATCGACACGGGAGGTCTCGCATGTCCGATCCCCTCGACGCCTACTCCAGCACCGTGTCCTCGGTCGCCGCCGAGCTGATGCCGAAGGTGGCCGGCGTGCGCGCGGACAGGGGCAGCGGTTCGGCCGTGGTGTTCACCACCGACGGCTTCCTGCTGACGAACGCGCACGTGGTCGGCTCGTCCCGGTCGGGGACGGTGGCCTTCGCCGACGGGTCGGCGAGCGACTTCGTGCTGGTGGGCCGGGATCCGCTGTCGGATCTGGCCGTGATCAGGGCCGAGGGCGCGACGCCCGCTCCGGCGGTGCTGGGCGACAGCGACGGCCTGGTGGTGGGCCAGCTGGTGGTGGCGGTCGGCAACCCGCTGGGCCTGGCCGGTTCGGTGACGGCGGGCGTGGTGTCAGGGCTGGGCCGCTCGCTGCCCGTGGGCGGGCGGCTCATCGAGGACGTCATCCAGACCGACGCGGCGCTCAATCCCGGGAACTCCGGCGGGGCGCTGGCCGACGCGCGCGCCAGGGTGGTGGGCATCAACACCGCCGTGGCGGGGGTCGGGGTGGGCCTGGCCGTGCCCGTGAACTCCACCACGCGCTCCATCATCGCCGCGCTGATCAGGGACGGCAGGGTGCGCCGGGCCTTCCTCGGCCTGGTGACCTCGCCCGCGCCGCTGCCCGAGGCGCTGCGGGCGCGGACCGGGCAGCGGCAGGCGCTGCGGGTGATGGAGGTGGTGCCGGGCTCCCCGGCGGCGCGGGCGGGGCTGCGGGCGGGCGACCTGGTGCTGAGCGCCGGACGCAACCCCGTGGGCGACGCGCAGAGCCTTCAGCGGCTGATGTTCGCCGAGGCGATCGGGCGGCCGTTGCCGATCACGGTGTTCCGCAACGGCGCGCTCGTGGACGTCATCGCTGAGCCGGTGGAGCTGGAGACGGTGTGAGCGCGGGCGGCTCGGGCGCGGCCGGCGCGGCGGTGGGGTCGGGCTTGACGTAGGTGCCGTTGCGGCGGGCCAGCAGCTCCTCCAGCAGGGCGTCCCACTTGGCGCCGACGGACTGCACGTCGTAGGTGGCGGCGGTGGCCAGCGCGCCCTCGGCCAGCCGGTGGCGCAGCTCCTCGTCCTCGATGACGCGGATGAGGGCGGCGGCCAGGTTGGCGTTGGTGCGCGGCTTGACCAGCAGGCCGTCGACCTCGTTGGTGATCATCTCCTTGGGGCCGTGCGGGCTGTTGAAGCTCACCACCGCCAGCCCCTTGGCCATCGCCTCCAGGATCGTCATGGGGAAGCCCTCGTGGCGCGAGCTGAGCGCGAAGATCGAGGCCTTCTCCAGCTCGGCGCCGACATCGGTGGTGGGCCCCGGCAGCTCGATCCTGTCCTGCAGCCCGGCCTCGGCCACCTGGGCCCGCAGGTTGTCCTCCTGCGGTCCCGCGCCGAAGATGCGCAGGGTCCAGTCGGGGTGGGCGGCCGCCACGGTCTCCCAGGCGGTGATGAGACGGTGGAAGCCCTTGAGCCTGGTCATGCGGCCGACGGCGACCACGACCTTGTTCTCGAGCTTGGAGACCTCGCCCGTCATGGGCGGCACCGCGTTGGGGATGCGGGCCAGCTTCTTCGGCTTGCGCCGCAGCGTCTCGCGGTAGTCGCGCAGATCGGCCTTGGTCAGGGTGACCAGCGCGTCGAAGCTGCGGTAGCGGCGCTTGATGAGCTCCTGCACCTCCTGCGGCTGTCCCTGCAGGGCCACGTGCTCCTGGCCGATGGTGATGACGCTCGGCAGCGCCAGCTGGGCCAGGGCCAGGTTGAGGCCGGGCCTGGTGGCCATGACGACCCCGGTGTCGATCGAGCGGATCCACCTGGCCAGCTGCAGGTCGGTCCACAGGTTGAAGCGGTGGTAGGCCGCCTCCTGCGGGGGGATGAGCCTGCTCGGCATCTTCGACAGCCGGCCGCGCAGGCCGGTCCTCGGGACGAGCCGGTCGTCGAGGAAGCGGACCTTCACCCGCGGATCGAGGGGGAAGAACGGCTCCTCGGCCTCCTTGAGGATGGAGACGATCTCCACGTCGCGGCCGGTGGCGGCCAGGTATCCGGCCAGGTTGAAGACCGTCCTGATGGTGCCGCCCATGCCGTAGGCATGCAGAAGAAGGATCTTGATCTGGTGCGTGGACGGAGGTGGCGCGGCTCGTCCGCGCCTGCGGTTGTTGGCCTCGAACAGCCGGTAGACGGCCGCCTTGCCCTTGCCTGCCAGTGCACGCACCTGTGGGGGTCCCCTTCTCGGAAGCTTCCGGGTTCACGCGCTTGCCTGTCCCCGTGGCGCGTTCCCCCGCTTTCGCCCTTTAGACGCTCCAATGATGGAGAAGGTTGCAAAGTCTGAGCATCAGCTGTGAAAGATCCGTTCTATCGCGAGATCGATGGCTTTCTCGAGTTGCGTGTCGATCCCTCGGGCGTAGTCCTGAGGTGTGATATCAACCTCAAAGTCCGGGTCTGTCCCATAATTCTCCACTCGCCGGTCACCTTCGACAAAGGTGAAGGAATATTCCGGTTGGGTGGTGAGCGTGCCGTCGGCCAGCCGGTGACGTGGCCAGATGCCGATGACACCGCCCCACGTGCGCTTGCCGACCAGCGGGCCGAGTCCGAGCAGCTTGAAGGTGTGGCTGAAGATGTCGCCGTCGGAGCCCGCCCACTCGTTGGTGACGGCCACCAGCGGGCCGCGCGGCGACTCCGGCGGGTACGGCTCGGCGTCGCCGCGACGCGGATGCTCGTAGCCGACGCGGCGGCGGGCGAGCTTGTCGAGCAGGAGCGCGGAGATGTTGCCTCCGGTGTTGAACCTGACGTCCACGATGAGCGCCTCGCGGTCGTACTCGGACAGGTAGCCGCGGTGGAACTCGCCGAACCCGGCCGTGCCCATGTCGGGGATGTGGACGTAGCCGACACGGCCGCCGCTGCGCTGGTGGCAGCGGGCGCGGTTGAGGTTGACCCAGTCGCGGTAGCGGGCGGGCTGCTCGTCGGCGATGGCGCGGACGGTCACGCTGAACGTGCGCCCCTGCCTGGACAGGGCCAGCTCGACCTCCTGCCCGGCCTGGTTGACCAGTGCCTGGTTGGGCGTGGTGGTCGCGCCGACGGGGATGCCGTTGACGGCCAGCAGCGCGTCGCTCTGCCGTACGTGGACGCCGAGCCGGTTGAGCGGTGAGGTGGCCTCCGGATCCCACGGGTCGCCCTGGACGACGCGGCCGATCACGTAGGCGCCGTCCCTGTACTCCCAGTCGACGCCGAGCTTGCCCTGGGTGTAGTCGGGGCCGGGCCGGTACTCGCCGCCGATCTCGTAGGCGTGGCTGGTGCCGAGCTCGCCCTGCAGCTCCCACAGCAGGTCGGAGAACTCCCCCCGGGTGGTGACGCGGTCCAGCAACGGCAGGTAGCGCTCGTAGACGGCCTGCCAGTCGAGCCCGGCCATGTCGGCCGACCAGAAGTTCTCCCGCTGCAGCCGCCACGCCTCGCGGAACATCTGCCGCCACTCCGCCTCGGGGCTGAGGGAGACCTTGACGCGGGACAGGTCGAGCCATCCGCTCTGCCGGCCGGGCGTCTCGTCGTCCACGTCGGGGACCTCACCGGCCTTGAGCAGCCGCAGGCGATCTCCCGCCCGGTAGAGCAGGCTCCGGTGGTCGGCGGCCAGCACGAAGTCGGTGACGTCGGTGGCGAAGGTCTCGTCCTTCTGCTTGTCGAAGTCGAACAGGTGCAGCGTGCCCTCGTCGGCCTCGATCGGGTGGGACAGGATCAGCACCTTGCCCTTGAGCCCCGCCAGCCGCTCGTAGCGTCCCTCGGGCAGCGGGAAGGCGGTGATCCGGTACGGCAGGCGCTCGACGTCGACGGCCGGCTCACCCGGCTCGTCGCCCTCGTCCTCCCCTTCCTCCGCCTCGTCCCTGCCGTCGTCCTCGTCGTCCCCGTCGTCGTTCTTGGCGGCGAGCGGCCGCGGCCGGGGCACGAACGGGGAGGGCACGTCCTCGCGCAGGGCGATGGCGTAGGGCCTGGTGCCCAGCGGGAAGCCGAGATCGAACTGCAGGGCGTCGTAGACGGGGTTGAAGACGCGCTGGCCGATGAAGTAGAGGTAGTCGCCCTCGGGATCGAAGGCGGGGCGGTAGTCCTTGAGCACCGGGTGGGTGGCGGTCACCGTACGGCCGGAGGGCACGTGGTGCATCTTGATGGCGGTGTGCTGGGCGCTGGTGGGCGAGGCGTAGGCGAGCCAGCGGCCGTCGGGCGACCAGGCGGGGTCCTCGACCGCGGCGTGCGGGTTGGCCTCGACCAGGGTGGCGGTGCGCCTGGTGAGGTCGACGACGTGGAGCTCGTGGCGGTGGTTGGTCACGGCGATCAGGTCACCGGCGGGCGCGGCGACCAGGTCGGTGACCCGTCCGGTGTCGAGGTGGTCGAGGCGTGTCTGGCTCCTGCCGTCGAGCAGCACGAGGACCTCGCGGTCGCCGTCGTCGCTGGCGGCGGCCACCAGACCGCCCCCGCCGGTCCAGGTGAGGAAGCGGTAGCGGACGCCGTCGACCTCCCCGTGCTGGTGGACGGGCCCCTCCCAGCCGGCGAAGGTGTAGGCCTTGCCACGGGTCGTGATCGCCACCGCGCTGCCGTCGGGGCTGGGCGTGGCGCTGTCGAGGTAGTCGGAGGCGTCGACGAAGCGCCGGTTGCGCTGGGTGCGGGAACTGGCCAGCAGCACCTCCACCCGCCTGGTCTCGCTGTCCGGTTCGAGGACGTAGAGGTCACCCGCCGCGTGGTAGACGAGCGTGTGGCCGTCGCTGGAGAGGTTGCGGGCGTAGTAGTCGCGGTGATGGGTGTGCTTGCGCAGGTCCGAACCGTCGGGCGCGCACGAGTAGACGTTGCCGGTGCCCTCGTGGTCGGACAGGAAGCAGACCCGGTCACCGCTCCAGCACGGCGAGGCGAGGTTGCCCGGCAGGCTGATCAGCCGCCGCCAGTCGCCCTGACCGGCCGGGTCGATCCACAGATCGCCGGCGGTGCCGCCCCGGTAGCGCTTCCACCGGGCGGGGTCGGCGGTGTTGCGGCCCAGCACGATCATGTCCCGCGGTCCGTGGCTGATGCTCGTGGCCGGCCCGTACGGCAGGCGCTCGGGCACGCCGCCGGGCCGCACCCGGTGCAGCCACTTCTGCCCTTCGAACGGCTGCTGCGCGTCGCTGGCGTACAGCACCCTGTCGTGCGGGTCCCAGCCGGTGACGGTGCACCGGGCACCGTGGAAGGTCACCCGCCTGGCCGCCCCGCCGCCCGCGGGCATGACGTAGACCTCCTCGGGACCCTCCTCCCTGCCGACGAAGGCGAGCTGGTCGCCGCGCGGCGAGAACCGCGGGTAGGCGGCCTCGGCCAGCCCCGCGGTCAACCGGAAGGCGCGCCCGCCCTGCGCGGGGACCATCCAGAGATCGTCCTCCGCCGCGAAGACGACGACGTCTTTGAAGATCGCTGGGAAGCGCAGGTATGCCGTCATTGGCCGCTCCGTGATCAGGCAGCCGGACGGGCGGCCGGCTGCCTGATCATGATCGCACCGTCGCGGTGAGGGGAACCTACTCGCCTTCCGGTTTCTTGCCGGCCTCGCGTTTGGCGTTCTTGGAGGCTCTTGTCGCCTTGATGCTCGCCTTCTTGGCCTTTCCGGACTTGGCGGGTTTCTTCTGCGGTTCTGGCATTGGTCGTTCCCCCGATGTGTCGGCCCGCTATTCGGGCATCAACCCCGTTAATACCCAAATGGCTACTTGGCCTCACAAAAGGGACAACTGTTCCGGCTTGGCGGCTTGCTCCGGTCTGATGCGCCACGAAGGCGAGCGGCCGATCCCGGCATGCTCGGCCAGCCGCCTGACGTGGGCCGTCACCTGATCCTGGTAGGCCTTCGGCGCGTAGGCGCCCCTGCCGTACAGCTCCAGGTAGCGCGGCACCAGCCGCGGATGCTCGCGCGCGAGCCAGCCGAGGAACCATTCGCGCGCCCCGGGCCGCAGGTGGAGCACGATCGGCGTGACGTGCGTGGCGCCGGCCGCCGCGATCTGCCCGACCGTCTCCTCCAACTGCCGGGGGGAGTCGGACAGGTAGGGCAGGATCGGCGCCATCAGCACGCCGCAGGCGATGCCGCTGTCGTTGAGCCGCCGGCAGACTTCGAGCCGCCGCCGCGGATGGGGGGTGCCCGGCTCCACCGTCCGCCACAGCTCGGCGTCGAGGAAGCCCACCGACACCGCCGTGCTCACCTCCGTCACCCGTGCCGCCGACACCAGCAGCGGCAGGTCGCGCAGGATCAGCGTGCCCTTGGTGAGGATCGAGAAGGGGTTGGCGGCCTCGCCCAGCGCCCGCAGGATGCCGGGCATCAGCCGGTAGCGGCCCTCGGCGCGCTGGTAGCAGTCGACGTTGGTGCCCATCGCGACGTGCTCGCCGCCCCAGCGCGGCGCGGCGAGCTCCTTGCGGGCGAGCTCCGCGGCGTTGACCTTCACCACGATCCTGGAGTCGAAGTCGTGGCCGGCGTCGAGGTCGAGATACTCGTGGGTCTTGCGGGCGAAGCAGTAGACGCACGAGTGGCTGCACCCCCGGTAGGGGTTGATGGTGTAGGAGAACGGCACGCGACTGGCGGCCGGCACCTTGTTGATGATCGATCTCGCGTGGATCTCGTAGAAGGTCATCCCCCGGAACTCGGGGGTGTCGAAGGTGCGGGTCACCGCGCCACGGGCGAACAGCGGCAGCGCCGAATCGTCGCCGCCGGCGTCGGTCAGACGCAGGTTGTCCCAGCGCATGACATGATTAGAACGCAGGTTCGACAATGATCGCAACAGGAAAGACTCTGCAATTCGCTGCCCTAGGAACGGATAATGATCTTCACGGTTGGGCAGGAAACGGTGCACAGAGCTTGCGTTCGGAGGTGCACGATGGCCTGGTCGCAGGACGAGGAGCGGATGCTGGCACAGATCGAGCGCCACCTCGTCGACGATGATCCGCGACTCGTCGCGCGGCTGGAGTCGTTCAACGATCGCGTACGGCGCAGCGAGGAGTCCGAGCGCCGCCGGACGGCCAGAGCCAACGGCGAGCAGCCCGCCAGGCGCCGCCTCCGCCGCTCGACGGTCATCATCGTGATCAGCTGGGTGCTGATCGCCACGCTGGTGGCGACGCTGCTGGTGCTGGTCCTCCGCCAGGAGGCCGCCGCGCTGGCCTTCTAGGCCGCCCCGGCGGCCGCACTCGCGACGGCCTTCAGGGTGCGCCGCCGCCGGCGGGAGCTCGTGGAGCTCGGCCGCCGGCAGCCGCTCCCGCACGTCCCACGGCATCCCCGACCGTGCGGGCACGGCCCGGATCCCGGGCCGCCGGATACTCGGTCACCGTGGGTGCAGGCGGGCGCCTACGCGATACGGTCACCGTCGATGTACTTACTTGGCCGACAGGACGCGTCCCATGAAGATGGGGCGCTTGGTCTCCCAGTACCTCCAGCCCTCGACCCTCGACGGGACGTTGGCGATGCCGGTGGCGACCGGGTGGACGTCGCAGTTCTGGAACTGCCGCCAGGCCGAGAAGCCGATGCGGTAGCCGAAGACGCGGTACCACAGGTTGCCGTACATGTTCTTGCTGATGGTGTGGGTGTACTCGTGGCCCGCCTCGACGATGTTCTCCTCGGCGAGCAGCGGGTTCACGTTGTTGCGCAGCCTGCGGATCAGAGTGTCCTGGTTGAAGGGCATCTGGATCTCGCTGCCCTTCTCGCGCTCGATCTCGACTTCCCAGTACACGCGGTGCTGGCGCCTGACGGTCGCCGTGATCTCGCCGCCGGGGCCGTCGATGAAGCGGCTACGCGGGATGAAGAAGTTCCTCGGCTCGAAGTTGTGGAACCGGAAGAAGCTCCTGGGCCTGCACTTCCTCCTGGCCTCCTCCCGCAGCGTGGGGCGACCGTTGGGGCGGGGATCCGAAGCCGCGACCCCTGCGGAGGCCCCGCTCCCCACGGTCGGGGACGCGATGGCCGGTGAGCACAGGCTGGCGCCGAGCGCCATGGAGACGGATCCCGCCAGCGTCAGCGTCGCCACCCTCCTCAGTGGCTTGTGCCGCGCCGGCGGTGTCGGTGTGGTGTCTGTTCGGGGACTCGTGAACATAGAGAAAATCCGTTCCCTCTCGGATCGCGGCGGGGCCGCGACTGACTCGCTGGCCGGATGACGGCCGACGCTCGTCCGTTGAGTGACTCAACGTAACAATGAGGATGCTTACAGTCGTCGCGGGTTGTCTTGTGACGACACGCCACGCCGGAGTCTCCCGAGCGAGGAAAGTGCCGGTCAAAAGCTACGAAAACGCTGAGCGCCGCGCGGCGTCCCCGCTCCGCCGGCGGTGCGGCAGGGCCGGTCATGGCACGGAAAGATCACGTTTCCTGATGTGACGGGCCCGCCACTCCGTCTGGCACGGTCCCGCGACACGCGACACCACCAGTTCTCATATCGAAACTGATATTGGTTGATCGTCCATATCGCTATTGGACTGCACCGGGCCGGGCCTGCTTTGCTCCTTGCCTCTGACAGCCGACGCAAGGATGTGACATGCGAAACCCGCGCGCCCGCCGGCTCTCGGCCGCGCTGCCCGCGACCGCTCTGGCGATCTCCCTCCTGTCCGGGGCCGCCCCCGGCATCGCCACGGCCTCGGCCGCCACCGTGACGGCGGCGCGGCCGCTCTCGGCGCAGGCCCAGGTCGGGAAGGAACTGCGCGAGCTCGAGGCGTCCTTCGACGGCCGCATCGGCGCGTACGCCGTGGACACCGCGACCGGCAGGACCGTGACATACCGGGCGGGCGAGCGTTTCCCGTTGCTGTCGACGTTCAAGGCGCCCTTGTGCGCGGCCGCGCTGCACAAGGCCCGCACCTCCGAGCCCGGCCTGATGGAGAAGGTCGTCACGTGGACGGCCGCCGACCTCAAGCCCAACTCGCCGACCACCGAGAAGCACGTCGAGGACGGCCTGACGGTCGCCCAGCTGTGCGAGGCGACCATCACCCTGAGCGACAACACCGCGGGCAACATGGTGCTCAAGCAGATCGGCGGGCCGGCCGGCCTGACGAGGTACTTCCGCTCGCTGAAGGACCCGATCTCCCGCCTGGACCGCTGGGAGACCGAGCTCAACGACTGGACCCCCAAGGACAACCGCGACACCACCACGCCCGCCGCCATCTCCCGCGACCTGCGCCTGATCACGACCGGGAACGCGCTGCACCCCAAGGACCGGGCACGGCTCAACGCCTGGCTCATCGCGAGCAAGACCGGCGACGAGCGCATCCGTGCCGGCCTGCCCAAGACGTGGACCATCGGCGACAAGACCGGCACGAACACCGAGATTGGCGCGGGCAACGACCTCGCCGTCATCTGGCCGGGCAAGGCGGCGGCGCCCATCATCATGGCCGTCTACACCAACCGCGGCACCCCCGCCGTCGACAACACGGTCATCGCCAAGACCGCCACCATCCTGGCGCGTGGGCTCGGCAAGCTCTGATGGCGCGACGGACAGCGAAGGTCGTCCGGCTGGCCGCCGCGGGCGTGGCGGCCGGCGTGGTCGTGGCGGGGATCGCCTTCCCCGCCACGGGGGGTGCGGGTCTGGGGCTCATGTCGGCTGTGGGACAGGTCGACCTCAGGCCGGTCGCCCTCGCCGAGCCGCCGCTGGCCGAGGTCACGACCGTGCAGGACGCCATGGGCAACGAGATCGCGCGCTTCTACGAGCAGTACCGGGAGGCCGTCGGCTTCGACGAGATCGCCGAGGTCATGAAGAAGGCGATCGTCTCGATCGAGGACTACCGCTTCTACGAGCACGGCGCCATCGACCTCGAGGGCACGGTGCGGGCGCTCGCCACGAACCTGCGGGCGGGCCAGGTCAGCCAGGGCGGGTCGAGCATCACCCAGCAGTACGTCAAGCAGGTGCTGCTCAACTCCGCCGACACGCAGGCCGAGCAGAACGCCGCCCTCGAGGCCAGCTACGCGCGCAAGCTGAAAGAGCTGCGGTACGCCATGGGGGTCGAGAGGGCCTACACCAAGGACCAGATCCTCGAGAAGTACCTGAACATCGCCTACTTCGGCGCCGGCGCCTACGGCGTCGAGGCGGCGGCCAAGCGGTTCTTCGGCGTCCGGGCCGGCAAGCTCACACTCGCGCAGGCGGCGACGCTGGCGGGAGCCGTTCAGGATCCGAACGCCACCGACCCGAACCTCGGCGGCAAGTACCGCGAGCGGCTGCGCAAGCGCCGTGACGTGGTGCTCGACCGGATGGCCGAGCTGGGCGCGATCACCCCGGCGGCGGCCGCGGCGGCGAAGGCCACCAAGCTCGGCTACAAGGGCACGAAGCTCCCCGGCGGCTGCGAGTCCACCAAATACACCTACTTCTGCCTGTATGTCCGACACGAGATCCTGAGCAACCCCGACTTCGGCAAGACCGCCGACGAGCGCCTCAAGATGCTCAACCGCGGCGGGCTGACCATCAAGACCACGATCAACCCGGCCATGCAGGCCGCCGCCGACCGGGCCATCAGGCGGTACGTGCGCGCCTCCGACGGCCCCCTCGCCGCCGAGGCCCTGGTCCAGCCGGGCACCGGAGCGATCAGGGCCATGGCCGCGAGCCGGCCGTACGGCCCCCACAAGTCCAGGAACGAGATCTCCTACAACGTCGTCGCGGACGCCGCGCACGGCGGCGGGGTCGGGTTCCAGGCGGGCTCCACGTTCAAGACCTTCACCCTGATCAGCGCGCTGCAGCGGGGCATGAAGCTCGACGACGGCCTGAGCGCCGGCGCCGGCTACCGGGCGCCGGACTTCGCCACGTTCAGGACCTGCGCGGGCGGGAAGGTCGGCGACCCCCGGCACACGGTCACCAACGACGAGGGCTCGCCCGGGTGGAAGACGCTGCGGACCGGCACCTGGAGTTCGGTGAACACCTTCTTCATGGAACTCCAGCAGCGGGTCGGGCTCTGCAGCACGGTCACCACGGCCCAGTCGCTGGGCGTCCGGCGTGCCGACGGTCGCAAGCTGCGCGAGGTCGAGACGTTCACGCTCGGCGTCAACGAGATGGACCCGGTGACGGTGGCCAACGCGTACGCGGCCATCGCGGCGCGCGGCCGGTACTGCGCGCCGATGGCGATCACGCAGATCACCGACCGGGACGGCAAGGTCACCCGGTACCGGCCCAAATGCCGCCAGGCACTCGACCCCGAGATCGCCGACGCGACGGCGGAGGTGCTGTCCGGCGTGTTCACCAAGGGCACGATGCGCGGCGTCGGGGGCATCGGGCGCCCCGCGGCGGGCAAGACGGGCACCACCGACGGCTACGCGACCGCCTGGTTCGCCGGATTCACTCCGGATCTGGCGTCGGCGGTCAGCATCGGCGACCCGCGCGGCTCCCAGCGGTACAAGCTGACCGGGGTGACGATCGGCGGGCGCTACTACGGAACGGTGGAGGGGGCCACCCTGCCCGGGCCGATCTGGAAGGACACGATGATCGGCGCGCTCACGGGCGTGCCGCCGACGCGGTTCACGCCCCTGAACGCGGAGCGCTTCGAGGGCTGCTCCGGGCACTGCCGTCCCGCGCCGGAGTCCGCACCCGACGACGGCGACAGCGCACGTGAGGCCGACTCCGGCACCGACGCCATCGGGAACGCCGACGAGTCAGGTGCCGACGAGGCCGCCGATCCTGACACCGGGGCCGTGGAGGACACCCGTCCACGTGGCCGCCGCCACGGTCCGCCCAACGGCTGAGGCCGGTCTCCCACCTGTCCGGGCCGCCGGCCGTTCCGGCGCCAGGCGGCACGCTCGTCGGGGTGGGCGAAGCGGGCAGTGCCCAGGCGCGGCGGGCGGGGTTGCGGTGGCGCGGCCCCGGTGGCGCGGCTCCGGTGGCGCGGTCCCCTTCGGGACATGCGGCGGCCGACGAACGTCGAGGGCCCCGGCGGCATGCCGGGGCCCTCTTCTCAACGTGTCACATGGAGTCGGCGCGACTCATGCTCCATCATGACCGCCACCTCGCCGCCGACGCACGCACGACACGCCAGGCAACCGCCTCCCGCACGCCTCGAGCCGTGTCGCCCCTGACCGGCGCCGTCCCTGGAAGGTCCGTCGGACGGCGTGGCCGCGTCGTCGAGGACGGCCGGCGGATTCTCCGGAAAGTGTGCAATCGGCATATATATCCGACATGGCGATACAAAATAGCATGTGCTGGGAAATTCAGAAAATAGCGCACTGCCGCGTTCATTGCTCTATTCTTTGCTCTTCTCTTGCGGTTGATGTGATCTGGTTCCAGTGGTGCCGGGAATGTAGAGATCGATCACATTATTCATGTGCGTAATGCACTCATGTCCGCATGTACTCATAGGAGCGCCCTTCTCGAGCGAGAAATGCCGAAGCGGCTGATCCGGCGGAAGTCGCGGTGCGATCGGGTGCGTACGTCGCTGAATCGCTTGTGGTCAACCTTCATGTATTTGTCGTCCACAATTGACGGGAAAGTCATGCGATTCTATCGACGAAGCGCCATGCTGGTCGCTGCGATATACGCGATGGCCGGCGCCATGGGCGGGGTGGCCGCGCACGCCGACAGCGTTCTGCAGTCCGAAACCCGGCTCGTTCATGCGGCGGATCTCGGTCCGACGCCGCCGCCCGGTAAAGGCGAGAGCGACAGCAGGAGCACGCCGGGCGGCCAACTGGTCTGCGGACCGCCGTACGTGACCGGCGACCCGGACCTCGGGCCGGTCTTCCTGCCGCGGACCGGCTATCTCGGTGCGCTCCTGCGCGGCTACGTGCCGCTGGGCACTCTCAGCCCGCAGCATTTCCTGTCGCGCTACTGGGACTACACCACGAACGACTACCGCTACCCGCCCAACGCCGGATTCGCCCAGTCCGGCAATTACCCCAACGGCAGGCTGCTGGTCAAGACGACGATTCTGCAGATCGGCATGAGGCTCGACCGCTTCGGAGGATACGGGGGCGCATACCTGGCGCCGATGGGCGACCTGTTCATCAGGCGCGGGCTGCCGCCGCGCAACCTCAACACCAACGCGCAGGATCCCGAGCACCCATGTAATTACCACGCCTTCCGGGTCCTCAAGCCCTTCCGCGTCGATGTGGGCCCGGCCGCCCCCGCCTTCCAGCAGCCGGGCGGCGGCACGCAATACCACGTGCTCAGCAAGTACATTCCCGAGGCTCCGCAGACCAGCCAAGAAGTTCCGGTGAGCTGGCTGCTGGCGAACCAGTACCTGGAGGAGATCGCGCCGATCCCGCCGGCCGATCTCGTGGCCGGCAGCGAGTAGGACACAGGGCCTGGCAGCGGCGGCGCTCGCCTGCGGCGGGGTGCGAAGATCTCGCCGGCGGCGGGCGCCGAACCTCGCCCGACCGCTGAGACTGCCTCCCGAGCAGGGAAGCCCGCCTCGCCGTCGACCAGCCGGATCCTCTCCGCGCCAGCGAGGATCGCGGCCGGCTTGATTCGTCAGGTCCTTGCGGGCTTGATGTCGATCACGATCATCTTGTCGTGACGGAAGCTGTCGAGGTCGGCGGCGTTCCAGGTCTCGCCGGGCCTGATCTGGTGGAACCTGAAAGTCGCGTTGGTCTCATTGGCGTTCACGATGCAGCGCACGGCGTTGGGCGGGTCGAGGGCGTAGACCAGCCGGCTGAACTCCAGGGCGAACGCGACGCCGTTCATGAGAAGGATCCGCTGGTCATCGTCGCTGATCGTGGGTGCGCCATCCACGCTGACGATGTCGATCGGGACGTGGTCCTCCAGATGGAAGGAGCTGTCGGAGCACTCCCAGCCGGTGAGGTCGTGGAAGGAGGGGAAGCCTTCGGCATGTCCCGTCGAGGACGCCCAGGTGAGCACCTCGCCGCGGCGGACGATGCCTTCCGCCACGCGCTCGCGAAGGCCCGCGGCAAGGCCGCCTGGTGGCTCGACGCCCGCCAGCCCGCCCAATACCCGGAGCATGTCGGCTGCGGCGTCATTCATCGACAAGGACAGCATGCGTCCCATGATCGCAGCTCAGCTGTCCGCGGGGCGGTGGTCGGGGCCGGCCGCGCTCGTGGACGGCGCGCCGCTTCGCTGCTTCTAGGGCAGCGAAGCGGCCAGGCCGCGCAGGAAGGCCGCCGCGACGGGCGCGGCCACCTTGCCGCCACCGCCACCGCCTTCGACGACGACCGCGAAGGCCACGTCGCCCCGGTAGCCCATGAACCACGCGTGGGACGGAAGCTCGGGGCCGGAGCCGTACTCGGCGGTGCCGGTCTTGCCGCGCGTGCCCTCGGGCAGACCCGCCGCCTTGGCGGTGCCCTTGGTGACCACGGCCGCCATCATCGACCGCAGGTCTTCGGCCACGTCCTCGGGCAGCTTCACCGCCGCCGCCTTCTGCTTCAGGCCGGACACCAGCGTCGGCGGGCGCCAGGTGCCGTCGGCCAGCGCGGCCGCGACCGAGGCCATGGTCAGCGGGCTGGCGGTGATCCTGGCCTGGCCGAAGGACGCGGCGGCGAGCTCGGCGTCGGACTGGGTCCTGGGGAAGCTGGCCTTGGCCGCGGGGACGCCGACGGCCAGCGGCTGGTTGAAGCCGACCATCTCGGCGGCCTTCAGCAGCTTGTCGGAGCCCAGCCGTTCGGCGGCCATCGGGGCGATGGTCGTGTTGCAGGAGTAGGCGAAGGAGTCGGAGAAGGTGAGCGAGCCGTACTCGGCGTGCTCGGAGTTGCGCACCTTCAGGCCGCCGATGGTGGCGTACTTGGGGCAGGTCACCCGCTGGGTGGGGGAGACGCCCTCGGCCAGCAGGCCGAGCGCGGTGACGGCCTTGAATGTCGAGCCCGGCGGGTAGCGACCGTCGAGCGCCCGGTTGAAGCCGCCCCGGTTGTTGACGACGGCGAGGATCTCGCCCGTGGCGTGCCGTACGGCGACCAGGGACGTGGGCTTGGGCAGGTCGCGGACCGCGGTGACGGCCGCGGTCTGCACCCGCGGGTCGAGCGTGGTCTCCAGCGGGTTGCCCTTGCTGCCGTCGATCCTGCCGAGCACCTTGTCGCCGAGCATGATTTCGGTGGCGGGGGTGCCCGCCAGCCGCTTCTGGAAGTTCTCCTGCAGGCCGCCGCGGCCGATCGCGTCGCCGGCACGGTAGGAGGGGCCGAGCTTGGCGACGTCCTTGGCGGTGGCCTTGTCGAGGAAACCGACCAGTTGCTGCACCGACCCGCCGACCTGGCCGGTGTCGATGCGCTCGCCCGAGGCGTCGGTGATGGCGCCGCGCCGCGGCCAGTCGGTCTTGAGCTTGAAGGCGGCGCCGCCCGTCAGCGACGGGTGGAGCGTGCTGGGCGACCAGGCGACCTTCCACGCGCGCTCGGCGACCTTGAGATCGATCTGGCCGGTGTAGGACCACTCGCCGATGTGCCTGAGCGTGAGCGTGGCGGTGTAGGGGGCGGTGGCGGTGTCGTCGCCGTGGTCGACGACCCGGCCCACCGTGATCGCCATCCGCTCGACGTCGAGGCCCTTACGCTGCTGGTCGTAGGCGGCCAGCGACTGGGGCGCCACCAGCTCGGCCGTCATCTTCGGCGTGTCGCCCGCCTGCCAGGCCGCCGCGAAGCGCCGGGCGGTCTCCTCCGGCGAGCCGCGGGTGTGCAGCAGCCAGTAGGCACCGCCCGCGGCGGCCCCCACCGCCAGCACGGTGGCTCCCGACACGATCGCGATCGTCCGGCCACGCGCCACGAGTCACCCCCATGTCCTCGATCGGCTCACGAGCTTAGCGTCGGCCGATCACGACCGGCCAGCCTTCACGCTGGCGGCGTAGGTGGCCACGTACTCCTGGCCCGACAGCTTCTGGATCTCGGCCATGATCTCGTCGGTGACCCTGCGCCTGTCGCGGGCGTTCCTGTGGTCGCCCTCGAAGGTCAGCGGAGCGCCGATCTTGATGCCGATCCTGGTGAGGCGCGGCACCTTGGCTCCCGGCGGCATGACGTTCTCCGTGCCCGACAGCGCCACGGGCAGGACCGGCGCGCCCGTCTTCAGTGCCAGCCACGCCACGCCGATCTTGCCGCGGTACAGGCGGCCGTCGGGGGAGCGGGTGCCCTCGGGGTGGATGCCGAACAGTTCGCCCCGCTCGAGCAGGTCGGCCGCGCTGTCGAGCAGGGCCTGGGCGGCGGTGGCCGTCTCGCGGTCGGCCGGCAGGCTGCCGCCCAGGCGCATGAACCACTGCGAGACGGGGTTGCCGCTGAAGTACTCGCTCTTGGCGGCGAAGGTCACGTGGCGGGGCAGGAGAGCGGGAAGCAGGAAGGAGTCGATGACCGCCAGGTGGTTGGCCGCCAGGATGGCGGGACCCTTGGCCGGGACGTGGTAGGCGCCGGAGATGTGCGGGCGCCACATCACGTGCGCCATCGGCGCGGCGACGAACTTCACCATCTGGTACAGCAACGGCTCTCCTGGGTCGTGGGACGGCGAAGCCCACCCTAGTGGGCCCGGCGCCGGCCCACGTCCCAACGCGGCACGGCGCCCCACCCGTGAGGGGTGGGGCGCCGTCTCCACGTTCAAGGCCGCTGTGGCGGTCGCCTCCTCGGCGAGATGCACAACACGGCTCCAGCCGAACGGTATTCCGTGAAGGCGGTAATTTGCGGCCCGGGGGACACAGACCACAGCGGCCTTGTCGACTCTAACGGACATCCGGCGGTCGCTATTCCATCCCGCCCCAAGACTGGGTCAGCACTTGCCTCACCGGACCCATGAGAAACGGCAAAAGCGCAGGTCACGGCGCTCTGGTCGGCTTTGGCGCAACGGGAAGGAAATCCGCGCCGGGCCCGCCGGCGCCCCGGGTCGTGACAGCCGGCGATCCGCTCCACCGTCTGGGCACCAGGACGGCCTTCTCGTAGGGCGTCTGCCTCACCCGCGTACCGTGGTCGTCCGCAGATGCGGGTCGGCGGCGATCTCGGCTTCGGTGAAGCGCTCGCTGACCCACTGGCCGCGCGAGAACAGGACGGTCTGGTCGGTGTGGTGGGGCGAGTCCGGGTTGGTGGAGAGCGAATAGGTCAGGATGGTGCGGGTACGGGGCCCGGCGCGGGTGAGCTCGACGGCCATCATGAAGCTGGAACCGGTGTCCACCTCCGGGTAACGCCCGTCGGTGCCGAGCCGGCCGCGCATGCGTACCCTGTCGAAGCAGCCCTCCCCTTCCGTGCAGCCGGGAACCGGGATCGAGGAGTAGTGCTGCGCCTGGCCGGGGGTGAGAGCCAGGGGGATGCGGTTGGTCTGGAAGTAGAGCACGGCGTCGGCCAGGGCCTGCCGTACCACCGGGTCGTCGCGTTTGAGCCCCCGAGGGGTGGTCAGCGGATGCGCGGGATCGAACGGCACCCGCCAGGGGGTGAAAACGGGGTCCCCCGGCCTGGTGGGACGCTCCAGCCGAGCGAAGAATTCTCGCCACAGGACGGCCCCCTGGCCGTCCAGGGTGGCGCGCCCGTCCCAAGCACGCAGCGTCCGGCAGGCCTCGCGCACGTTCACCTGCCTGCCGGCGGACGTGGTCAGCTCGGGGTGGGTACGGCACAGCTTCAGCAGGTCCGAGCGCATGAGCTCGAAGGTGTGGTTGCGCTTGCCCTGCGCGGTGGCCTGGAGCGTTCGCAGGGTGAAGCCCGGATCGCCGAGCCCGTCGGTCCCGGACAGCCGCTGGGCGATCATGTCCAGGCTGACACGGGGGCGCGGCTCCAGCTCGGTACGCGCCTCGCCCCACACGCGCGGGTAGCCGGTCAGCGGCGCCGACGGGTTCGTCATCCAGGCGGTGTTGTTGGAGTTGGCCACGTAATCGGCGCGGGTCAGCTTCGGCTGGCTGCCCGGCCCGAAGATGCCCGGCACGACGGCGTCGCGATCCTTGCCCCACAGGCACGCGGAGGTCGAGCCGTCCAGGACGTACGCCTCCAGGCCCGGCATGGGCGAGGGCTTGGCGCAGCGGTCCGCCTGGGCGTCGGTGACGTGGGGGACGACCGAGGTGTCGGCGAAGAAGGCGGTCCCACCGGCGTCCGTGGCGAGCGTGTGGACGAACGGCATGCCCTGATGCGCGGTCTGGGCCGCGCGGAGCTGGGTGAGGTTCCTCGCCCTGGCCATCGCCAGCCACTCGTCGGCCGCCCGCAGGTTGGCGGCGTTGGCGTCGGCCAGCGCGTAGGCGACCTTGTCGGTCTGCCCGGCGGCCAGCACCGGGCCGTAGCGCGAGGTGTGGAGCGTGTGGGCCACCGTGGTGCCGTCCTGCAGGGTGACCTGCACCTCCTGGCGGCCCATCGGCTCGGCGTGGCCGTCCACCAGGTAGCTGGTGGGGTCCACGAGGTCGAGTTGGTAGAGGCTGAAGCGCTGGGCGTGGGAGACGGTGTGGGTCCAGGCCACAGCCGCGTTGTGGCCGATCTGGACGACCGGCGTGCCGTACAGGCTGGCGCCGGAGACGTCGAGCACGCCGGGGATGGTGAGGTGCACCTGGTAGAAGCGCCGGATGCCGTTCCACGGGAAGTGCGGGTCGGCCAGCAGCATGCCGTGGCCTTCGCGGGTGGCCCGGCGGCCGAGTGCCCAGGCGTTGCTGCCCGCGGCGGGCCGCCGCTGCGGCCCCTCGGCCACGGCTCCTCCGACGATGTGCTCCTTGAACTGGGAGCTGCTGACCATGCGACCGAGGTCGAGGAGGTTGTTCCAGATGTCGGTGGCGGTGATCCGGCCGACCCAGGCCTTGCCTCGGCAGGTGGGATCCGGCAGGTTCGCCACCCCGGTCTCCTCCAGGTAGCGGTTGTACCCGGCGGCGTAGCCGTCGACGAGCCGGCGCAGTTCGTCGCTCGGGCCCACCGGTGGCGGCTGGGCCAGCAGCCGTCGCACGACGCCTGAGTCGGCGAGGCTCTTGTAGTAGACGTCGCTGACCAGGTTGGCGACCGGGCGGACCGGGTCGTCGGACTCCGCCTGGGGGCCGAAGTGTCTGGATCGCTCGCCCCGCAGCGTCACCACCCAGGAGGCCAACACGCACAGGTTGTCCTGCGCGAAGGCGTAGCCGTACCCGAATCCGAGCCCGCCATAGTCCTTGGCGGACACGTGCGGGAGACCGTACTCGGTGCGCCGGATCTGCGCGGAGTAGCGGGCGTCCGCCGCGCTGGTGGGCGCTGCCACCACGACCGCGGTGATCAGGGACAGCGCGATCAACCCTGCCAGTCTCAGCATGAGCGTCATGGGACTCCTATTCGAAACGCGCGTTGTCGGGCGCGGTCATGCGCCTGAGCAGCGGGATGGCCGTGAGGATCACCAGGAGGGACGCGGCCAGGCCGCCGCCGACGGCCGCGAAGTAGACCGGCCCGGGCATCGCCAGGGACGCGCCCTTCATCGCGAGTTGGTCGATGACCGGTTCGGCCACGCCGAAACCGGCTCCGGCGGCGAGCACGGCGGCCAGCACGAGCGGCACCGCCGACTCCAGCAGCACCACCGTGGCCAGGGTGCGCGTGGGCGTGCCGGCCAGCCGCAGCAGGGTGAACGGCTGCCTGCGCTCCACCAGACCGCCGCCGACCGCCACCACGAGGCTGCAGCCGCCGGCGACCAGGGTGAGGGCGACCATGACCAGGGCCACGTTTTCCGCTCGGATGTACAGGTCCGCTCTGGCCTGGGCGATCTCGGCGAAGGTCATCGGCGCCTCGGCGGTGTAGTCCGCCAGCAGGGTGCGCAGCCGCTCCAGCGTCGCCGCGTCACCCGTGCCGATCATGACAGCCTCCAGCTCGAGCCCGGCTGCGGAGGTGGACTCGCTGGCCGGCCCCGCCAGCGGAAGGAGCTTGTCGACGGTGAGGGGGTTGTCGGCGCCGACGATGCGGGCGAAGTTGCCCATCACGGCCTGCGCACCCACGGGGCAGCGACCGAGCATGGGGAAGCGTGCCAGGCTCGAGCACTCGACGACGGAGGTCGCGGGTGGCGGGCCGTCCAACGGCGGGCGGATGGTCCCCAGGTCCGCCCTGGCGTAGATCGGCAGCACGTCCGCGCCGGGATGGGCGCGCAGCCGGGCGAGCAGGTCCGCCGACGCCCGTGAGGACAGGCCGGGGACGCCCGGCCGGGAGAGCGAGGCGCCCAGGACGTTGTTGAGCGCGCCGCCTGCCACGGCCTGCTGGCCCGCGACCACCGCCGGTACCAGGGCCGCGATCGTCGTCCCGATGAACACCGCCAGCACCAGCCCGCTGACCGACCTGAACGCGGCCTTCGGGTCGGCGGCCAGACGCTGCGCGGCCAGCAGCGTCGCCGCGCCGCGGGTCAGCCGGGCCGTCAGGCGCGCGGCCAGCATCGTCAGCCACGGCCCGGCCAGCACCAGCCCGACCATGATGAGCGCGATCCCGGCGTCGGCCCACAGGGCATCGGGTTTGCCGTTGGTGAACGCCGGGCCCGCGAAGAGCCCCAGGCCGGCCAGAAGCGGGACCACCCGCCAGGCCCGCGGCGGTGGCGGGGCGGCTTTCCTTGCCACACCGAGCGGCGAGATCCGCACCCGGCGCAGCGACCACAGAGCGGCGCCGGCCGCGACGAGCGGCACGCAGGCCAGCACGGTCACGTACTGCCAGGGGCTCGGGACGGCCGTCTCGGGGAAGAAGCGCGAACCGGTGATCCGCACGCCGGCCACGGCCGGCCGTACCAGATGGAAGAGCGCGACGCCGGCCAGCGCGCCGAGCAGCGCGCCCACCGCGGCGTCGACCGCGGCGAGGACGTTGACCTGCCGGGAGGTCGCGCCGACCAGCCTGATCGCCGCGAAGCGGGTCTCGCGGCGGGCGGCTGCCAGCCGGGTGGCGGTGCCCACCAGCACCAGCAGCGGGACGATCAGCCCGATCGCGGCGATACCGAACCCGAACCGGTAGACGTCCGCGCTCCCATCGGCCGCGGGGTCGGTGGCGACCGCGTCGACCTGCCGGGTGCCGGTCATGGCGGCGACCTGCTGCGGCGTCCGCCCCACCACGATGGCCAGCTCGTCGGGCCCGGACAGCCCGGCCTGGCCGATCAGGCCCGCCCGCGTGCCGGGGAAGCGGCCGGCGAGCTGCTCGCGCGGCGCCGAGTCCATCAGCCTGGCCAGCGCGGGCGAGGCGTAGTACTGGCCGGGCAGGGGCATGCGGAACAGCCCGGGGATGACCGGCGCCCGGGCGCCGAGCGCCGCCGCGTCCAGCCTCTTGATCGTCTGGCCCGCGTAGTAGTCCTCGCGGAGGTTCCACAGCGCGCCGTCGGCGGTGGCGTCCAGGACCCAGCCGCTGGGCGGCGTGCCGCGCGTGCACTCCCAGCAGGGGCGGTCGTTGGTGGCCTGGAAGGCGTTGAAGAGCGACAGCGTGGCCAGCAGCACGGCCACGCCGACCGCCACCCCTGCCACGATCAGCGCCAGCCGGGCCGCCGTCTCCCTGCCGCTGCGCAGCGACAGCCGCAGGCCCAGGAGGATCATCGGACGACCCCGCCGGCGTACGGGTCGGTCACCCTGCCGTCGCGCACGATGATCTCCCGGTCGGCGCAGGCGGCGACCCGGACGTCGTGCGTCACCACGATCACGGTGGTGCCCTCCTCGCGGGCCAGGCCCACCAGCAGGTCCATCACGTGCTCGCCGGTGAGCGAGTCGAGCGCACCGGTCGGCTCGTCGGCGAAGACGACCCTCGGCCGCGTCACCAGCGCCCTGGCGATGGCCACCCGCTGTGTCTGCCCGCCCGACAGCTCCCCGGTGCGCCGGCCGCCCAGGCCCGCCAGCTCCAGCCGCTCCAGCCAGGAGACGGCCCGCGCGTAGGCCTCCTTGCGTCTGGTACGGCCGAGCAGCAGCGGCAGCGCCACGTTGTCGGCCACGGTCAGCTCGGGCACGAGCTGACCGAACTGGAAGACGAAACCGAAGGCGGTGCGCCGCAGCTCGCTGCGGCGGCCGTCGTCCAGCGTGTCGAGCCGCCGCCCGTCGAACCACACCTCGCCGCTGTCCGGTGTGAAGATCCCGGCGAGTAGGTGCAGCAGCGTCGACTTGCCGGAACCGCTGGGCCCCATGATGGCCAGGACCTCACCCGCGGTCACCGAAAGGCCGGCCTCCACCAGCGCGGCCGTGTTGCCGTAGGAGCGGCTGACCTTCTCGGCCCGCAGCAGTGCGTTGACGATCATCGGCCGCGCACCGTCTCCGCCAGCGCCCCCAGCCGGGCCTGGGTGACATCGATCCACCGCAGGTCGGCCTCCAGACGGAACAGGGCGTGGTCGGCGAGAAGCGCGTCGATCAGCGCGCCTTCGCGCCTGATCTCGGTCAGCTCCCGCATGCGTCGCAGGTGAGCCGCGCGCTGGGCATCCAGGTAACCCGCCGCGTCGCGGTCCAGCATCAGCGCCAGCACGACCTTGGTGAACAGCACGGTCTGCAGGTACGGCTCAGCCGCGACCGGCTCGGCCAGCCACGACTCGACCTCGCTCCTGCCGATCGGGGTGATGGCGTAGCGCTTGCGGTCCGGTCCGTCGCCCGGCTCGCTCTGCCCGGCGGTGACCTTGCCGTCCCGGGCCAGGCGGGCGAGCGTGGAGTACACCTGTCCGAACGGCAGCGGCTTGCCCCTGCCGAAGTAGGTGTCGTAGTCGTGTTTCAGGTCGTATCCGTGGCTCGGCTCCCGCTCAAGGAGACCGAGCAGCGCAAGAGGGACGCTCATGGCCGCCGACTATACACTGAGGGTATATCTGCGGTGCATAAGCGCATCTGCGCTGTTGATCTGTAAGACGGCCCGGCTCGGCCCTGGGCGGCCTGCCCTGCTCGGCGCGTTCAGCGGCGGCGGCTTCCGCCCTGGGATCTCACTCGCGCGACCGCAGGTGGTCGATGCACCGGCCGAGCAGGGCGATGAGCGTCTGTCGCTCCTCCTCGCTGAACGCGGCGGCCAGCTCGCGTTCGACCCGCACGGCGCGGGGGTCGGCCTCGGCCAGCACCCTCTCGCCCTTCTCGGTGAGCCGGGTCTCCAGGATGTTCTTGTGCCACGCGTGTGGGGTGCGCTCGATGAGGCCGTTGTCCTGGAGGTTCCTGAGCACGGTGTTCATGGTGGGCGCGGTGACCGCGCAGGCCCGTGCCAGCGCCGCGGCGGAGATGCCGGGGTTGTCGGACAGGTGAAGCAGCGCCGCGTACTGCGGCACCGTCAGGCCGGCCCCCTTGAGCGCGGCGTGCTTGGCCGCGATGAGCGCCTGTTCGGCGCGCTTGAGATGGCTGCCGAGGCGCTCGGGAACCGGCATCGAGGTCATCTTCGCATGGTAGCGGCCCTGTGTATTCGCCTGTTGACGAGCATTAGAACTCTAATTATCGTGTGTATTCATCCAAACGATAGAGAGCTATCAATCTAAGGAGCAGTCGCATGCCCCCCTTCCGTCAGGCCGTCGCGGCCGCGGCCCTCGCTCTCCTGACCTGCGCGGCCCCCGCGCAGGCCGGTACGGCCGGCGCCGCCGTACCCGCCCACGCCGCGGCGCACGCGCGGATCTCCGCCGCCTACGAGCTGCCCGGCGAGCGGGTCTACCCCGAGGGAATCGCCGCCGACCCCCGCACCGGAGACCTCTACGCCGGCTCGTACACCGACGGCACGATCTTCAAGATGACGCCAGGCCGGCGCACCGCCACGATCTTCCTGCCGGCGGGCGCGGACGGGCGCGACACCGCCAACGGGCTGAAGGTGGACCGCCTCGGCCGCCTGTGGGTGACCGACTCCACGACGGGCGTGTCCGTCTACGACACCCGCAGCCGCCGCCTGCTGGCCGCCTTCACGGTCGAGGGGCGCGAGCCCCGCTTCGTCAACGACGTCGCGATCGCCCCCGACGGCACCGCCTATCTCACCGACAGCGTCCGCGCGGTGGTCTATCGCGTCACGCCCGCCCAGGTGGCCGCGGCCGACGGCAGGTCGGGGAAGCTCGAGCCCCGCTTCGACCTCAAGGACGCGCTGGCACCGCACGAGCCGGGCGCCTACACGCTCAACGGCATCGTCGCCGACCCCTCCGGGCGCTTCCTGCTGACCGCGGACATGGCCGGAGGCCACCTCTACCGACTCGATCTCGCCTCGGGCGCGATCGGCAGGGCCGCCCTGAACGGAGGGGACATGAGGTACGCCGACGGGCTGGACCTGCGGAACGGCACGCTCTGGGTGGCCCACAACGTCACCTGCACCGTCAGCCGGTGGCACGTCGCCGCCGACGGCACGTCCGCCCGTCTGGAGCGGCGGGTGACCGACGACGCGCTGCAGTTCCCGACCACGCTGGTGCGCAGCAGGGGAACGCTCTACGTGGTCCGCTCCCAGTTCGACAAGGGTGGTCCGCTCGGCGAGGGGACGCCGCAGCGGCCCTTCACCATCGCCGCCGTGCGCGGCCTGTGAGATCCCCGCAGCCGGGCGCGGCGCGGCGGCCAGGGACCTCGAAGGCGGCGCGCCACCGTCAGGGGAGGGGGCGGGCCTGCGGCAGCCGGAGCCGGTCGACGGCCTCGCGGCGGGTGTTCTCGGGCCGCCGGTCGTAGCGCGCGGTGGTGGCGGGGGAGGAGTGGCCCACCAGCGCCTGCGCGGTGGCCAGGTCCACCCCCGCGTCGAGCAGCTCGCCGATGAACGTCCTGCGGAAGTCGTGCGCGGTCCGCCTGCCGGCTCCCGCCTCGCCGAGCCGCCGCGCCAGGATGTCGGCGATGCCCTGTCCGGTCAGCGCGACCGGCCGCTCGTCCCGCGTCCGCAGCCGTCCTGACCGGCTGATCGGGCAGAACAGCGCCCCCGCCGCCCGCCCGCGGACGGCCAGCCACCGCTCCAGCAGGCCGATCGCGTCGCCCGTCAGGTAGACCAGCCGCTCCTTGTCGCGCTTGCCGCGCACCCGCAGCGAGCGGGCGGCCGGCTCGTAGTCGGCCAGCGTGAGCCCGGCGATCTCGGCCCGCCGGCAGCCGGTGGAGTACAGGGCGGCGATGAGCGCGGCGTCGCGCCGCCCGGCGGGCGCGTCGTCGCAGGCCGCCAGCGCCGCTCCCACCACCTCCGGCGGCACGTGCTGGCCGGCGGGCAGCCGCGTGTGCGTGACGGGAGCCAGGTCGGCGGCCCTGGCGTAGTCCTCGGCGCTGGTCTGCCCGAGCCGCCAGGCCTCCTTCAGCACCCGCCGCAGCGCCACCAGGTGCTTGTTGACGTAGGCGGGCGACCAGCCCTGCTCGGTGAGCACGGTCCTGATCCGCACGGTGTGCTCGTAGCGCAGCAGGTGCCACGGCATCCCGGCGCCCGTCACCGCCTCGTCGCCCGTCAGCACCCGCGCGATGCGGTCGAGGCAGCCCCGCATCGTCCTCCTCGACTCGGCGCTGGCCAGGGAGTCGAGGTAGACGTGGTAGGGGTCGCCCGCCGGCCGTACGGCAGGGGCGGGCGGCCGCGGGCCATCGGTGACTACGGCGGGCACGTCCATCGGCCCGATCTTAGAGGGTGCGGTTCCCGGAGGGCGCGCTCGCGCGGGCTCACGCGTCGCCGGTCGGGGGCGTCACCCCCAGGCCCGCGAGCGACTCGGTGAGCGCCAGGTTGGCCGAGTAGTCGACGGGGACGGCGATCACCGACACGCCGTCGCCGTCCAGCGCCTCGCGCAGCGTCGGCAGCAGCTCGGCGGCCGAACGCACCCGGTAGCCCCTGGCCCCGAAGCTCTCGGCGTACTTCACGAAGTCGGGGTTGCCGAAGGCGATGTTGGAGCTGCGGCCCAGCTCGAGGCCCATCTTCCAGCCGATGAGCCCGTAGGCGTCGTCCTCCCAGATGAGCACCGTGATCGGCACGCGCTCGCGCACGGCGGTCTCCAGCTCCTGGGAGTTCATCAGGAACGCGCCGTCACCCGTGGCGGCCAGCACCCTGCGCGAGGGGAAGGCGAGCTTGGCCGCGATCGCGCCGGGCACCGCGAACCCCATGGACGACAGCCCGTTGGAGACCAGCATCGTGTTGGGCTCGTAGGTGGGGTACATGCGCGACATCCACATCTTCACCGCGCCCGTGTCGGCCAGCACGATGTCGTCGCGTCCCATCGCCTGCCGGATGTCGGCGACGATCCGGCGCGGCGTGAGCGGGAAGCCGTCCTCCTGCCGCCCCTGCTCGAACTCCTCCCTGACCAGCCGGCGCACCTTCTCCACCGTCGGACTGGGCGTGAAGCGGCGGTGCACCGCCTCGCCGAGGGCGTGCAGCGACCTGGAGATGTCGCCCTGGATGCCGACCGCGACCGGGTAGTGGTCGTCGACCTCGGCGGGGAACTGGTGGATGTGAATGATCTTCTTCGACCGGTCGGGGTTGATCTTCACCGGGTCGAACTCCTGGAGCTCGTAGCCCACGCTGATCAGCACGTCGGCCTCGTCGAAGGCGAAGTTCACGTGGTCGTGGCGCATGAAGCCGAACGCCCCCAGCGCGTGCCGGTGATCGTCGGGGAAGACGCCCTTGCCGTTGAAGGTGGTCGCCACCGGCAGGCCGAGCCGTTCGGAGAAGCGGACGAGCGCGTCGCGGGCGCCGGCCCTGGTGGCGCCGTGGCCGGCCAGGATCACCGGGCGGGCGGCCGTGGCCAGCAGGTCGGCGGCGCGGGCGATCTGCGCGGCCGACGGGTCCACCGGGCGCACCACGTTCACCGGCAGCGGCCCGACCCCGTCGGGGACCTCCGCCTTCTCCACGTCCTCAGGGATCGCCAGGTACACCGCTCCGGGCCGCTCGGTCTGCGCGGTCTTGAACGCCTTGCGCACCATCTCGGGAACGGCGGCGGCGGTCGGCACCAGCTCCGACCACTTGGTGATCGGCCTGAACAGCGACACCAGGTCCACGATCTGGTGCGACTCCTTGTAGATGCGGTCCAGGCCCACCTGCGCGGACACGGCGATCACGGGAGTGCTGTTGGTGGTGGCGTCGGCGACGCCCAACTGGAGGTTGATCGCACCGGGGCCGAGCGTCGCCGAGGCGACTCCGGCCTTGCCCGTCAGCCTGCCGTAAATCTCCGCCATGAAGGCCGCGCCCTGCTCGTGGCGGACCAGGACGTAGCGGATCGAAGAATCGTTCAACGCGTCGACGAAATGGATGTTTTCCTCACCCGGGATGCCGAAGACGTACCGCACGCCCTCCGCCTCCAGCGCCCGGACCAGCAACCTGGCGGCAGTGCTTGTCATGGTCTCTGCAGCAATGCCGATCCTCGGTAAATTTCCTGGTATGGCGCAACTGTCCGCTCTCGACGCGCAGTTCCTCAACTTCGAGACCGCCACGAACGTGGCCAACATCGCGGGACTGGCCGTCCTCGACGGTCCCCTCCTCAGACGGGACTTGCAGGACCTGCTCACGCAGCGGCTCCCGCACGTGGCGGCGATGCGGCGCAAGCTGGCGCCGGTGCCGTTCGGTCTCGACCACCCCTACTGGGTGCACGAGGACGACCTCGACCTCGACTACCACGTCAGGGAGATCGGGCTGCCCCCGCCGGGTGACGACAGGCAGCTGGCCGAGCAGGTCTCCCGCCTGCACGCCCGCAGGCTCGACCGCAACCGCCCGCTGTGGGAGATCTACCTGATCCACGGCCTGGCCGGCGGCCGTACGGGCCTCTACACCAAGATCCATCACGCGGCGGTCGACGGCGTGGGCGGCGCGGACGTGCTGGCCGTCCTGCTCGACCTCACCCCCGTCCCGGCGCCGCCGCCCGAGGTCGAGCCCGAGCCTGACGAGCCGGCGCCGAGCCCCCTCGAGATGGTCGGCAGGGCGCTGACCAGGCTGGCCGCCAACCCCGCGCAGGCGGTGAAGTTCGCCGCCCGGGCGGTGCCGCACCTGGACGAGATCCCCGTCGTGTCGAAGGTGCCCGGCGTGGAGCTGGTCTCGGGCCTGGCACGCACGCTCGCGGGCACCGGAGACGCGCCGGCCCTGCCCGCCCTGCCCGCGCCGCGCACCCCGTTCAGCGGCCCGATCTCCGCGCACCGGCGCGTCGCGTTCGTGTCGCTGCCGCTGGAGGAGATCAAGGAGGTGCGCAAGGCGTTCGGCGTGACGGTCAACGACGTGGTGATGGCGGTGTGCGCCGGCGGGCTGCGCGCGTGGCTGGCCGCGCACGGCGGGGTGCCCGACCGGCCGCTGGTGGCGGGCGTGCCGTTCTCGCTGCACGAGCGCGGCCCCGGCAACCAGGTGACGATCATGACCGCGCCGCTGGCCGTCCATGTCGAGGATCCCGTGGCGCGGCTGGAACAGGTCCAGGCGGCGATGGGCCGGATCAAGGAGCGCTTCTCCCTGTCCCCGGCGCGCTGGCTGAGGGAGTTCAGCGAGTCCATGCCCGCCGCCCTCATGGGCCTGGCCGCCCGCTCGGCCTTCCAGCTCGTCGGGCACACCGCGCCGCCGATCAACGTGACGATCTCCAACGTGCCGGGGCCGCAGTTCCCCCTGTACGTGTGCGGGGCCAGGCTGCTGACCTTCTATCCCGTCTCGGTGATCACCGACGTGAGCGGGGGCGTCAACATCACCTGCTTCTCCTACGACGGCGTCCTGAACATCGGCGTGGTCACCGACCGCGACATGATCCCCGACGCCTGGGAGATCACCGACAGTCTCAGGGACGCGCTCGCCGAATTGAGGAACGAGGTCTTCCGCAAGAGGCCCTAGCGTCGCCGGTATGAAGCTGACGCGCAGGACACTCAACCGCACCGCCCTCGACCGCCAGCTCCTGCTGCGCCGCGCGCACACGACGCCGCTCGAGGCGGTCCGCCGGCTCGTGGCGGTGCAGGGACAGGAGATCGACGCCCCCTACTTCGGCCTGTGGTCACGCCTGGCCGGCTTCACCCAGGACGACCTGTCCGGCCTGCTGTACGGCCGGCAGGTCGTGCGCGGCTCGCTGCTGCGCGGCACCCAGCACCTGACCGCCGCCGCCGACTACCTGTGGCTGCGCCCGCTCATGCAGGCCACGCTCTCCCGCACCCGCCAGGCCGCCTTCGGCAAGGCCACCGGCGGCGTCGACCTGGAGGAGCTGGCCGCCCTGGCCAGGGAACTGCTCACCGGCCGGACCCTGACCCGCCCCCAGCTGCGCGACCTGCTGGCCGCCCGCTGGCCCGAGGTGCAGCCACTGGCCCTCGGCTGGTCGGCCCAGGCGCTGCTGCCCCTGGTGCACACCCCGCCCAACGGCATCTGGGGCACGGGCGGCGCCACGCCGTTCACGCTCGCCGAGGAGTGGATCGGCGCCCCCCTGGCCGCCGAGCTGGCGGTGGAGCGGATGATCGAGCGGTACCTGGCCGCGTTCGGACCGGCCGGCGTGAAGGACATCCAGGTCTGGTCGGGGCTGACCAGGCTGCGCGAGGTCGTCGAGCGGATGCCGCTGCGCCGCCACACCGACGAGAACGGCCGCCCCCTGTATGACCTGCCCGAGGCCGAGCTGGTCCCCGAGGACGCCCCGGCCCCCGTACGGTTCCTGCCCTGGTTCGACAACCTGGTCCTCGCCTACGACGACCGCACCCGCATGATGACCGACGAGCACCGCAAGGTGGTGTGCGTCGGCGCGGTCACCAACCCCGTCATCCTGGTCGACGGGTTCGTCGCGGGCATGTGGTGGCTGACCGGCGAGGGCCTGGAGATCAGGCCCTTCCGCGAGCTGCCCGCCGCGGTCATGGCCGAGGTCATGGCCGAGGCCGGCCGGATGCTCGCCTTCGCGGGACGGCCGGAGGCGGAGATCAGGGTCACCGCGGAGGGCGCCGTCGCGCGCTAGGAGGCCGCCTCGGCCGTGAGGCGCAGCAGGAGCAGGGCGACGTCGTCGCTGCGCCGGTTGGCGCCGCGCGCGCCGCCCATCAGGATGTCGGCCAGTTCGGTCAGCGGCAGGTCGCCGGAACGCCCGAGCTCGGCGCCGAGAGCGGCCAGGCCGTCGTCGAGGTCGAGCCCCGGCACCTC
Organism: Nonomuraea sp. NPDC004354; assembly: GCF_053602555.1. NCBI lineage: Bacteria > Bacillati > Actinomycetota > Actinomycetes > Streptosporangiales > Streptosporangiaceae > Nonomuraea > Nonomuraea sp. NPDC004354. Next base: position 233,693 of record NZ_JBSGDV010000014.1, read on the forward strand.
GATCAGGCCGTCGGTGTAGAGCGACAGGAGACTGCCGTCCTCCAGGGCGATCTCGGTGCACGGGAACTCCGCCTCGTGGTCGACGCCCAGCAGGAGCCCTCCCGGCACGTGGATCACCTCCACGCGGCCGTCGGGATGCCGGACGAGAGGTTCGGGGTGACCGGCGCGGGCCAGGCGCGCCACCCGGAGCCGCAGGTCGAGATGGACGTAGGCGCAACTGGCGAACAGGCCGGGGTCGAGGTCGGTGAGCAACTGGTTGGTACGGGTCATGACCTCGCCCGGATCGGCGCCGGCCGCGGCGTAGGCGCGCACCGCGGTGCGGAGCTGGCCCATGAGGGCGGCGGCGGTGACGTTGTGCCCCTGCACGTCGCCGATGACGGCCGCGGCGGCGTCGCCGGGCAGGCGGATGACGTCGTAGAAGTCGCCCCCGATGTCCATGCCCTCGGTGCCGGGCAGGTAGCGGGCGGCCGCGGCCAGCCCTGGCACGTGGGGGAGGGCGTGCGGCAGCAGGGCCTGCTGCAGGCCGTGGGCCAGCTCCACCTTGGCGTCGTACAGCCGGGCGCGCTCCAGCGCCTGGGCGATCAGGCCGCCCAGCGAGGTGAGGACGGCGCGCTCCTCGATGGTGAAGCGGTGTGGCTCCCTGAAGGCGAGCACGCAGGTGCCGATGGGACGGCCGGAGGCGATCAGCGGCATGAGCGCCCAGGCGGCCATGCCGTCGTCCGGCGCGACGGCCAGCGGGTAGACCCGGTACAGCGCCTCGTGCGACTCGAAGAAGTTGGGCACCCCGGTGACCATCGCGCGCACGCTCGGGGTGGGCGCGGTCTGGGACAGCCTGCCGTACTGCTCGATGATGTGCGGCGGGAACCCCCGGTGGCCGACGACCCGCACCCGTCCGTCCTCGGCCGTCAGCAGGGCCACCGCCTGGGCGCCGAACGCGGGCATGATCTGGTCGGCGACCAGGTCCAGCACGTCCTGCACCCCGGCGGCCTGCGTCAGCCTGCTCGCCAGATGGAGGATGTGGTAGATCGCTCCAGCCCGGGCGGGCAGCGCCACGTCGATCGGCTGCGTGGCGGCGGGGACGGCCTGCGCCTCCGCAGGCGCCGGGGTGATGCGCGCGGTGATGCCGGAGATCGAGGGATACAGGTCGAAGGCCAGCCACCGGTCCGGCGGACGCAGCGCCACGAACGAGGACGGCCGCTGGCTGATCATCGCCCGGCGGTAGTGGTCCTCGTAGACCGGATCGTCCAGCCACGGCAGCACGACCCAGGGCCGGGCGCCGATCAGCCGCAGCGGCGACTCGCCGAGCAGGGCGGCCCCCTTCGGGCTGACGTAGGTGACGCGGCCGTTGACGTCCAGGGTGCACAGTCCCTCGGGCAGCCGGGCCACCATCGCCCCGAGCGCGACGGCCGGGTCGGCGCGCGCCGCGTCGAGCGAGCCGGTGCCCCGTTCCAGGGAGGGGCCGCCGCCGGCGGTGGCCGTCTCCAGTTGGCGGGCCAGCGTGTCCGCGGCGGCCGTGAGCCGGTCGCGCATGTGCGCCGGTGGTGGCGGATAGGAGCCCGACCAGACGATGAACATCGCCCCCCAGTCGCCCGCCGAGGTCGACAGCGGGAGCGCGGCCAGGGAGTAGTCGTAGGGGAGGGCCACGGCGATCGACGGATAGCAGCGCACCATGTCGCGGGCGCTGCCCACCCACACCAGTCGCCGCTCGCGCAGCGCGTCGGCCACCGGGACCGGTGCGGACCGGCTCACCCGCTCCCACGGCTGGACGAACTCCCGGGGCAGCCCCAGCATCACCCGTAGTTCCAGCACCTGGCCGTCGGGAGACAGACGGTAGACCGCGCCGGTGTGGGCGCCGATCGTCTCCAGCATCTCGGTCAGGCCCCTGGCCATCAGGTCGTGGTCGTCGTGGCCGTCGTGGCCCTGTCCGTCGTCGAAGGCGTCGACAGCGTCGGAAGGGGGGAACCGTCCCACCAAAGTCACCACCCCCGAGGCGCCGGATCCTTACATATGGGACGGTACCCCGGCTGACCTGGAGCTTTCTCCTCCGGCCGGTCGGCACGCCGCAACCCCCGGCCGGCGGCGGGCGTTCAGGCCGCCCGTACGGCGTAGCCGCCGAACGACGACTCCAGCAGGCCGAACGCGGTCGTGGCCGCCTCCTTCAGCGCGGCGGCGACGGCGTCGGGGTCCTCGTGCGCCAGCGTGCGCCGCGTCAGGTCGGCGAACAGCACCCGGTGGACACCGGCGAGCGCCGAGGCGGCGACCCGGGCGTCCAGGTCGCCGCCCAGCTCGGCCGCCAGCGCCTCCTCCCGCTGTTCGTGCAGCTCGCGCAGGCGGGCCACCAGGGTGGGGCTGTCGGCGATCATGCGGGTGAACGGCTCGCCCGCGAACCCGATCACCGGGTCGCGCCGCTCGACCGCCGCCAGGAACGCCTCGCGCAGCGCCGCCAGCGCCGACTGCCCGGCCGCCCGCCCCCTGACCGTCGCCGCCAGCGAGGCCACGAACTCCTCGTGGTGGTCGAGCGCCATGTCCTCCTTGCGGGAGAAGTAGTTGGTGACCGTCATCTTCGCGACCCTGGCGGCGGCGGCGATGTCGGAAATCGTGGTCCGCTCGAAGCCGCGCTCCACGAACAGGCGGGTAGCGTGGTCGGAGATGGCCTGCCTGGTCTCTCGCTTCTTCTGTTCCCTCAAACCCAGCGCGTCGGTGCTCATGGGCACCACCCTCTCACAAATTTTTAGGTCCGACATCATTTTAGGTTGACACTATCTATGGTTGATCCTAATCTTATGTCCATACTAAATTTGGAAAGGAACGCATGACCGCGACCCTGACGGCCGAGGCCGTAGCCAGCCGCGACACCGTGAAGGACTATCTCAAGCAGATCGGCAAGGTCCCGCTGCTCACCGCCGAGCAGGAGATCGACCTGGCCAAGCGGATCGAGGCCGGCCTGTTCGCCCGAGAGCGGCTCGACACCGAGCCGGGCCTGCCCGCCGAGCTGCGGGCCGACCTGGAGTGGATCGCCGAGGACGGCGGGTGGGCCAAGCAGCGCATGCTGGAGGCCAACCTGCGGCTGGTCGTCTCGATCGCCAAGCGCTACACCGGGCGCGGCATGCTCTTCCTCGACCTGATCCAGGAGGGCAACCTGGGTCTGATCCGCACCATCGAGAAGTTCGACTACACGCTCGGATTCAAGTTCTCCACCTACGCGACCTGGTGGATCAAGCAGGCCATCACCCGCGCGATGGCCGACCAGTCGCGCACGATCCGCATCCCCGTGCACATGGTCGAGGTGATCAACAAGGTGGCCTCCGCGCAGCGGCGGCTGCTGGCCGACCTCGGCCGCGAGCCGACGCCGGAGGAGATCGCCGCCGAGGTCGAGATGGAGCCCGACAAGGTGGTGGAGGCGCAGCGCCACGCCCGCGAGCCGATCTCCCTGCACACCCCGCTCGGGGAGGAGGGCGACGCCGAGCTCGGCGACCTGATCGAGGACTCGGAGGCGCCCGGCCCGGTCGAGCAGGTCTCCTACACGCTGATGCGGCGCCAGCTGCTGCAGATCCTCGGCAGCCTGTCCGAGCGGGAGGCCGGGGTGATCTCGATGCGGTACGGCCTGGCCGACGGCCGTCCGATGACGCTGGACGAGATCGGCAAGGTGTACGGCGTGACGCGCGAGCGCATCAGGCAGATCGAGGCCAAGACGATGTCCAAGCTGCGCCACCCCTCCCGCGCCGAGGCGTTGCGCGACTACGTCGGCTGACGCCCCGCCGTACCGCCGGAAAAGCAGGTGTGCGCCTTGAGGAGGGCTCCGTAGGATCACACCAGTGAGAGACCCGGTAAGAGACATCGCGCTGCTGCCCAAGGCCCATCTGCACGTCCACCTGGAGAGCACGGTCCGCCCTGCCACGCTGCGAGATCTCGGGGTCCAGGCGCGGCGCCCGGATGTCTTCGCCGGTTTCCGGCCGTTCGCCGACTTCAACGCCCAGGTGCGCGGCGCCCTGCGCACCCCCGACCACTTCCGCAGGATCGCCCGCGAGTTCTGCGCCGACGAGGCCGCCCAGGGCACCCGCTACGCCGAGGTCACCTTCACCGCCGCCGCCCACGGCGAACGGCTCGGCGATCTGGAGATGCCGCTGCTGGCCGTGCTCGAAGGGTTGGCCGAGGGCGAGGCCGAGCACGGCATCACCTGTCGGCTCATCCTCGACCACTCCCGGCGGCGCCCCGCGGAACGCCTGTGGCAGACGCTCAAGCTGGCCACCGCCCACGACGAGGTCATCGCCATCGGCCTGGCCGGCGACGAGAGCTTCCCGCTGGCGCCCTTCGCCGACGTGCTGGAGGTGGCCAGGGAGGCGGGGCTGCACCTGGTGCACCACGCGGGGGAGACCGCCGGGCCTGACAGCCTGCGCGAGGCGCTCGACGTGGGCCACGCCGAGCGGATCGGCCACGGCATCCGCGTGCTCGAGGACCCCGACCTGGTGGCCGAGCTGCGCGAACATCGCGTGCCGCTGGAGGTGTGCCCGTTCTCGAACGTGCTGCTCGGCATCGTGCCCTCGCGCGCCGAGCACCCGCTGCCCCGCCTGCGCGAGGCCGGCCTGGTCGTCACCCTCAACACCGACGGGGAGACCTCGCTACTGCGGGAGTACGCCGACGCCCGCGACAGCGACGAGACGCTCGCCGAGCTGGCCGCGGCCACCGTCGCCGCCTCCTTCGCGCCCGAGGCCCTGAAGGCCGAACTGCTGCAGGGGATCGCGGCCTGGCTCGCCACCCCCGCGGGATGAGCGGGACACGGCTTGCCGCGCCGGCCGGGTGAGCGCGGCGGAAGCGCACGGCTTCGCGTACCAGCGGGATGAGCGGGACACGGCTTCTCGCGCCGGCCGGGTGCCAGCGCGCCGTCAGCGCACGGCTTCGCGCACCAGCGGGATGACCTCGCCGGCCAGCAGCCCGGCCTGATCCCCCGGGCCGGTCGGGGCGAGGCTGAGCGTGCTGAACCCCATCGCGGCGAAGCCCGCCAGCCGCTCGGCGACCGCCTCGGCGGGGCCCGAGACCATGCCGGGCCGCCCGAGATCCTCGCCGACGTGCACGACGACGTGGTAGGCGCACGTGGGGGCCGGCCGTCCGGCCCGTTCGGCGGCGGCCAGCACCTTCTCCCGCATGACGACGGCCTGCTCGGGCGGCGCGAACCCCAGCGAGGGGATCCACCCGTCGGCCAGCCGTCCGGTCAGCTCCAGCGCCCGCGGCCCGAACGTGCCCAGCCAGATCGGGATCCGCCGTGACGGCTTGGGCTCCAGGTCGGCGGCGTCGGTGTGGAAGAGCCTGCCCTCGAAGGTGAAGGCGGGCCGCTCCCACAGCCCCCTGGTGATGTGGATCGCCTCCTCCAGGCCGTCGATCTTCTCCCTGGTGGTGGGCACCCGCAGCCCGAACGCCCGGAACTCCTCGTCGGAGTGCCCGCCGCCGAGGCCGAGGATCAGCCGGCCGCCCGACAGCCGGTCGAACGTCTCGGCCATCTTGGCCACCATCGCCGGCGGCCGGTACGGCACGCCGAGCACCCTGGTCGCGATGCGGATCCGCGAGGTCGAGGCGGCGATCCACGACAGCAGCGTCCAGGTCTCGAAGCTGGGGGCGGCGCCGCACGGGTGGTCGCTGGTGGAGACGAAGTCGAAGCCGAGCTCCTCGGCGCGCACGGCGGCGCGCACGGGGTCGTCGCCCGGGCGGGCGTCGGCGGGGACGTTGAGGCCGAATTCCATGGTTGTTGATGTATCAACATTACTGGCGGGTGTCAACATCACCGGAGCCGGGCAGGGCATCCACATGACAACACCCCCAGCCCAGGTGTCCCTCAAGCGCGCCATCGGACCGAAACTGCTGGTCTTATTCATCGTCGGCGACATCCTCGGCACGGGCGTCTACGCCCTCACCGGGACGGTCGCGGGCAGGGTCGGCGGAGCGCTGTGGATCCCCTTCCTCATCGGCTTCGTGATCGCGCTGTTCACGGCCATGTCCTACGTCGAGCTCGTCACCAAGTACCCCAGAGCGGCGGGCGCCGCCCTCTACACCCAGCTCGCCTTCAGAAAGCCGTTCCTGACGTTCATGGTGGCCTTCGCGGTCATGTGCTCGGGCCTCACCTCGGCCAGCGCCGCCGCGCGGGCCATCGGCGGCAGGTACCTGCAGCAGTTCGTCACCCTGCCGTCGGTCGTGGTGGGCATCATCTTCATCGTCGCCGTCGCGGCGCTGAACTACCGGGGCGTCTCGGAGTCGGTCAAGACCAACATCGTCTTCACCCTGATCGAGCTGACCGGCCTCATCATCATCATCCTGATCGGCGTCTACGCGGTCGCGACGGGCGCGGGAGAGCCGTCGCGCCTGGTGCAGATCAGCGCCGAGGACTCCGGCGGGCTGCTGCTGGCGCTGCTGGGCAGCACGGCGCTGGCCTTCTTCGCCTTCGTCGGGTTCGAGGACTCGGTGAACATGGCGGAGGAGACCCAGGACCCCGCGCGCAACTTCCCCCGCGCGATCTTCCTGGGCGTGGCCATCACCAGCACCATCTACATCCTGGTCGCGCTGACGTCCTCGCTGCTGGTCGACGCCAGCGTCCTGAAGGAGTCGGACGGGCCGCTGCTCGAGGTGGTCAAGGCGGGCGGGCTCGGCTTCCCGCCGCAGCTGTTCGCCGCGATCGCGATCTTCGCCGTGGCCAACTCGGCGCTGATCAACATGATGATGGCCTCACGCCTGGTGTACGGCCTGGCCAACGAGCGGGTCATCCCGGCCCGGCTCGGCATGGTGGACCCGCGCCGCCGTACCCCCGTCGTCGGGATCCTGTTCACCACCGCGCTGGCCATCGGTCTCATCTCCACCGGTGAGATCGCGGGGCTCGGCGAGACCACGGCGTTCCTGCTGCTGTGCGTCTTCGCCGTGGTGAACGTCGCGGTGCTGGTGCTGCGCAGGGAGCAGGTCGAGCACGCCCATTACCGGGCGCCGACCGCGCTGCCGGCGATCGGCGCGGTCATGGCGGTCGTGCTGGCCAGCCCGCTGACCGGGCGGCCGGGCACCGTGTACGTCACGGCGGGCGTGCTGCTCGGCATCGGCGTGCTGCTGTGGCTGGTCAACTGGGCCTTCACCCGCCGCCAGCGGCAGCGGGAGGAGGAGAACGCCTGAGCCGGCGGCCGTGCCGTACCGGCAGAGTCGGGCGGCCGTGCCGTACCCCCTGAGCCGGCCGTGCCGTACCGCGACCTGTGCGCGGTACGGCACGGCCCACGGTCACCGGCTCAGTCGCCGGTAGGCGCGTGCCGACAGCGGCAGGAACACCAGCGTGATGGCCACCGGCCAGGCGACGGCCAGCAGCAGCGCGTGCTCCGCCGCCCACGACTCGCCCGCGAACCCCGGATTGCCGAACAGCCGCCGGCAGGCGGCGACCGTCGCCGAGAGCGGGTTCCACTCGGCCAGGAAGCCCAGCCACCCCGGCATCTGCGCGGGGGAGACGAACGTGTTGGCCACCATGGTGAGCGGCAGCATGAGCATCCAGGACGCGCCCGCCGCCTCGGGGGTCAGTTTCAGCCCGGCGAAGATGCCCACCCAGATGAGCGAGAAGCGCAGGAGCAGCAGCAGGCCGACGGCGGCCAGCGCGGCCGCCGGCCCGTTGTGCCAGCGCCAGCCGACCGCCACGCCGCACGCGATGAGCACGGCCAGCTCCAGCGCCGAGCTCACCATGTCCGACAGGGCCCGGCCGAGCACCACGCCCGTCTGCGAGACCGGCATCGAGCGGTACCTGTCGGTGACGCCCCTGGAGGCCTGGGTGGTCGTGATGATCAGCGTGCTGGTGACGCCGACGGCCATCGTCTGGCCGAACATGCCGGGCATCAGGTACTCGCGGTAGTCGCCGTCCGTGCCCGCGACGGCCATCGCGCTGCCGAAGACGTAGCCGAACAGCAGCACCATCACGATCGGGTACAGCAGCTGGGACAGGATGGCGGCGGGGTTGCGCACCCAGTGCAGCAGGTACGCCCTGGCGATCACCCAGCCGTCGGTGAGCGCGTGTGTCATGCCGTCACCTTCAGGAACACCTCGTCCAGCGTGGGTCGGCGCAGGGCCACGTCCTCGACCTCGATCCCCTTGGCCGCCAGGGCGCGCATGACCTCGCCGAGGGCGTGCATGCGGTCGGTCACGGGCGCGGTCAGCCTGCGGGTGTCGGGGTCGGCCGCGGGAGGGCCGAAGGCGGCCAGGACGTCACAGGCCTCCGGCAGGTCCCGCGCGTCACGCAGCACCAGGTCGAGCTGGTCGCCGCCGATCGAGGACTTCAGCCGGTCGGGCGTGTCGTCGGCGATCACCCGTCCCCCGCGCAGCACCGCGATCTGGTCGGCGAGCTGGTCGGCCTCGTCCAGGTACTGGGTGGTGAGCAGCACCGTGCAGCCGTCCGCGACCATGGTGCGCACGGCCTGCCACACCTCGGTGCGGTTGCGCGGGTCGAGCCCGGTCGTCGGCTCGTCGAGAAAGAGGACCCGGGGCGCCTGGATGAACGTGGCGGCCAGGTCGAGGCGGCGGCGCATCCCGCCGGAGTAGTGCTTGATCCGCTTGTCCGCGGCCTCGGCGAGCCCGAACTGCTCCAGCAGCTCGTCGGCCCTGCGACGGGCCCGCCTGGCGTCGAGGTGATAGAGCCTGCCCCACATCACCAGGTTCTCCCTGCCGGTGAGGATCTCGTCGACGGCGGGCTCCTGGGAGGCCAGGCCGATGACCCGGCGGACCTGCGCGGGCTGGGCGGCCACGTCGAAGCCGGCCACCGTGGCCCTGCCGCCGTCGGCCCGCAGCAGCGTGGTCATGACGCGCACGGCCGTGGTCTTGCCCGCGCCGTTGGGTCCGAGCAGCCCGCACACCGTCCCTTCTCGCACGGCCAGATCGAACCCGTCGAGCGCGGCGGCGTCGCCGAAGCGCTTGGTCAGCCCTTCGGCGACCAGAGAATAGGAGTTCATTGTTTTAGAGTGAGACATCAATGTCCCAAAGTCAAACGATGATGTTAGGGTCTGGGAGTGAGTACTTCCAGGACGGAGTCCGGCACCCGAAGCCGTACGCGCCGCGCGATCCTGGCCGCCGCGGCCGCCACGCTCGCCCGCGACCGCAAGGCGACGCTCGCCGACATCGCCGAGGCCGCCCAGGTCGGCCGCAGCACGCTGCACCGCTACTTCGCCGACAGGAACGAGCTGATGGCGGCCGCGATCGTCGACTCCTTCGGCGCGGTGGAGGACTCCGTCCGCGCGGCCGCGATCGACCAGGGGCCGGCGCTCGAGGCGATGCGACGCCTGATCGCGGCCATGGTGGAGTCCGGCGACCGGCTGGCGTTCCTGTTCGGCGACCCGCACGTGCTGGAGGAGTTCACCGACCGCTTCGAACCCGACATGTCGGTGCCGACCACCCTCGACCTGATCAAGCGCGGCCAGGAGGAGGGCGTCTTCGACCCGGCCGCCAGCCCCGAGTGGATCCAGCGCGTCGTCTGGGCGCTGACCTACACCGGCTGGGAGGCCGCCGAGAAGGGGGAACTGCCACGCCACGGCATCACCGCCACGGTGATCCGCACCTTCGAGAGCGGGGTGGTGGTGACCTGAGAACGCCGGCGACCGACGCCGGAGGCGGCATGGGCACGCGCTCGCGGCCGCTGTCACAGATCGCACTACTGTCCTGTCCTTGAGACGGACCGGACCTCGCGCAGTGACAGGAGCTTGACCGTGCCACCAGCCAGTACCACCCTCCGGATTCGAGTCCGGATGAGCTCGCGTCCCATCGACGAGCCGCATCGCGTTTCAAGCCAGCTGGAGCTGCTGTTCGACCTCACGTTCGTGGTCGCGGTCGCCGCCGTGACCGCGCAGTTCGCGCACGGCATCGCCGACGGTCACGGCCTGAGCGAACTGATCCCGTTCCTCCAGGTGTTCTTCGCGATCTGGTGGGCGTGGATGAACTTCACCTGGTTCGCCTCGTCCTACGACACCGACGACGTCCTCTACCGGGTGCTGACCATGGTGCAGATGGCCGGGGTGCTGGTGCTGGCCGCCGGCGTACCCGCCGCGGTCGGCCGCTCCGACCTCGGGATCATCACGCTGGGCTACCTCATCATGAGAGCCGGGCTCGTCGCGCAATGGCTGCGGGCCGCTCTGGAAGATCCGGCCAGCCGCCGCACCGGTTTCCGTTACGCGGCCGGCATCGGCCTCGTGCAGCTGGGCTGGCTGCTCCGGCTGGCCCTCGTGGCGGCGGGCGTCGTTCCCGCGTCGTTCCAGCTGCCGCTCTTCGTCTGCCTGGTCGTCCTGGAGTTGGCGGTGCCGCGGTGGGCGGAGCGGGAAAGGGCCACCAACTGGCACCCGCACCACATCGCCGAGCGGTACGGCTTGTTCACGATCATTCTGCTGGGTGAGAGTGTCCTGGCCGCGAGCCGGGGAGTCGAAGGCGCGCTCGAATCGGGCCAGATCAGCGGTCCCCTTGTCGTCGTCGCCGGGTCCGGTCTCGTCCTGCTGTTCGCGCTGTGGTGGCTGTACTTCCTCGTCCAGGCCGGGGCCGGTCTCAGTGACCGCCGTCACCGGTCCTACTGGTGGGGATACGGTCACTACGGCATCTTCGCGGCGCTTGCGGCTCTCGGCGCAGGGCTCGAGGTGGCCGTGGAGCAGAGCGGGCACCAGGTGGCGGCATCACCGCAGGCGATCGGCTACGCGGTGGCCGTCCCGGTCGGCGTGTATCTCGCACTGCTGTGGGCGGTGCACGCGCTTGCCGTCGCGGAGCCGGTCATCTCAGTCGCCGCTGTGGTGGGCTGCGTCGCAGCCGTCCTGCTGCTGCCGCTCGGGACGCCGTGGATCGGTGTGGCCGCCGTAGTCGCGTTGGTCGCGGCCATCTGCGTCGTCCTGGTCGCCGTCACGCTCTGGAGCGCGGCCGTCGCGGCCCGCGCCGGCGCGCAAGATCGTGGTCCGCGGTTCACAGACTCACGCGAGTCGTGAAGCAGACTCACCCGCGGACGGCAGGCGCGGCCAGGGGACCATCCCGCTCTGCGGATCGACCTCGTCTGGTCCTGGATCGGTGGAGCGGGAGGCTGATTCCCGCTGACTCCCACCGAGGTCGCGGCGCTCATGCGTGAGATCTCGGCCGCGGGCAAGCTCGTCGAACAGCTCGCACGCCGTCCAGCCGGTCCCGGGTCCTTGACCTGATTTCCGGAGAATTTTCGCGGTTGTTGTCACAGGTGTGGGGGGTGTCTTGTCTTAGCCGGCGACCGGGTGGCGCACGGGGTGCCGCTGGTGGACAGGAGGAGGTTCGCGATGAAGGTCGTCGTCGTCGGTGGGACGGGTCTGATCGGATCGAAGCTGGTGACCAAGCTGGGGGGACATGGCCATGAGGCGGTGGCCGCGGCGCCGAACACCGGGGTGAACACGCTCACCGGTGAGGGGCTGGCCGAGGTGCTGGCGGGGGCGCAGGTGGTGGTCGACGTGTCGAACTCGCCGTCGTTCGAGCCGGCCGCGGTGATGGACTTCTTCGTGACCTCCACGCGGAACCTGCTGGCGGCGGAGGCGGCGGCCGGGGTCGGCCATCACGTCGCGGTGTCGGTGGTGGGGACCGAGCGGATGCCGGAGAACGGCTACTTCGCGGCGAAGATCGCTCAGGAGCGGTTGATCGAGACCTCGGGGGTGCCGTTCTCGCTGGTGCACGCGACCCAGTTCTTCGAGTTCGTGCGGAGCATCGCGGACGAGGCCACGGCGGAGGGCGAGGTGCGGATCGCGCCGGTGCGGTTCCAGCCGATCGCGGGTGACGAGGTGGCGCAGGAGGTCGGCAGGGTCGCGGCGGGCGCGCCGCTGAACGGCAGGCTCGAGGTGGCCGGACCGGAGCAGGTCCGGATGGACGAGTTCTTCCGCGAGGCGCTGGCGGCGTGGGGCGACGCGCGCGAGGTGGTGACTGATCCGCGGGCGCGCTACTTCGGCAGCGTGCCGGGCGAGCGGACCCTGGTGCCGGGTGAGGGCGCTGTGCTGGGCAAGGTGCGATACCGCGACTGGCTCGACCAGAACGCCGCCGCCGGCCACTGATGGCCGCCGGCCAGATCGCCGTCCGGCTGATCCACGCGATCAGCCGGACATCCGTTCCAGCCACGCATGGAGGAAACATGAGCACGTCCGACAGCGAGAACGAGTTCCTGTACGAGCTTCAGATCGAGGTCGAGGCCGAACTGACCATCGTCGAGGCGAGCCGTCCGGAGGAGGAGATGCGACTGCCGGCCACCGAGTGGCGGTTCGATCCGACAGACGTCGAACGCACGGAGATCGGGCTGCGGGGCTTGCGCGACGCGGTCGAGGCGCTCGAGGACGACATCCGGCCCGGCGGTCACGTCGCCTGAGACGCGGATCGACCGCCGACTCGGCGAGCCGTCTCGACCTCCAGGGCGAACATCCCGGTTCGCCGCCGACGCCGCATGGCGCTCACCGTGTCACAACCGTGGCGTCATCGGGGCCTCGTCGGGGCCTGGTCATGCTGCGCGGGTCCAAGCCGACGGCCCGGTGCTCGGGTATGCCGCCCGCGAGGGCGGCCTGGGTAAGCGCGGCGGCGACCCACTCCTGGTCGACAGGTTTGCCGTCGTCGCGGCGAAGGATCGGTTCCGTGGCCGCCCGGTCGTGGCACAGCGCTCTCACCAGTGAGCGAACGGCCGAAGGCACCGGGTAGGCGACGATGTCGTCACGACTGGTGTGGATCACGATGACCAGGTGCTCGCCATCGCCGTCGGCGACAAGGCGGAAGTCCTGCGGGGCGACGTCGGCCAGCACGTCCCCGCAGGCGCCGGTGGCCTCCAGCAGCCCGACCGCGGCCGCCTCGGCCGATCGGCCGTCGGCTGCCAGCCGGGCGATGCCGCGGCGCAGCAGCCGGCGTTCGTCCCGGGTGAGCACGCCGGGGGCGCCGCTGTCGCCACCCTCGGCCGGCGTCTGGGTGGCGTGCCGAGAGGCTCGCAGGGCTCCGCTTCGCCAGGCGAAGGTGTACAGCGAGGTGAGGACGGCACGCTTCCTGGCCACCGTGGTGCCCGACAAGGGTTTTGGCGTGCTGAGGCCGCCGGCGCGCGCCGCCGCGCAGTAGCGATCCACCTCGGCTCCGGTGACGGAGAGCAGGCCGAGACCTGGCTCGGTGGCGCGCAACCAGCGCAGGAACGCGGCCACCACCCGTAGCCGGGTCTGCCGCGCGGCAGGGGAGGGGGTGCTCTGCAGCCACGCCGTCACCGTCTGCCGGCTGAGTTCGTCCAAGGTGTCGACCACCTCGATGTCGGCACCGCTCACCGTGCCGCCGTCACCGGGACGGCGGCGCGGCCGCAGGCCGGGAATCTGCCCGACACCCCTGACCATGGGAATGGGCGTCTCCAGCGAATCGGGAACACCGCGGCGGTGCAGGTCAGACGGGCCAGTCATGCCATGGATCATCTCATGGCGGAACGCCGTGATCTGCCCCGATCTGCTCGCCGGCGACGGCATGTGCCGCATGCGCCCGCGCGAGAAGTCTGTCGAGGAGGTCGAGCGCGCCATGCTCCGTATCGGCACCGCATGGACAGATCATGACGGAACAAACAAGGTCAGGCCTGCTCTTCGCGGGTCGGCCAGGCGGGGATCTTGCACGGCTCTCGCGCCGGAGTGTCGAATGGGATCGGCACACGGGCGAGACGTCGGCAACCCCTTGGAGGGGCAATGAGGCCGTTGGCCATCGCAGTGGTGGCGGTCCTGATGGTGGCGGGCTGCACGGCACCGAGGCGGGACAAGATCACCGTCGCGTGCGGCGCGAGCGAGCGATGGTGCGCGATGATGGTCAAGAGGTTCTCCGACGCCACCGGCGTGGAGGCCGACTTCGTCCGGTTGTCGAGCGGCGAGGCGCTGGAGCGGATCAAGGCGGCCAGGGCGCGGCAGGAGTTCGACGTCTGGCACGGCGGCCCGGCCGACTCCTACGTGGCCGCCAAGAGTCAGGGGCTGCTGGAGCCGTATGAATCCAAAGAATCCGGTGAGATCCGGAAGGACTGGGTCGATCGGGAGCATGCCTGGAGCGGGATCTACGCCGGCGTGCTGGCCTTCTGCAACAACACCAAGGAACTGGCCAGGCGCGGCATGCGGCCGATCCGCTCCTGGCGGGAACTGCTGGACGAGCGGCTGCGCGGCGGCGTCGCCATCGCCCATCCGGCCACCTCCGGAACCGCCTACACCGCGCTGTGGACCCACGTGGAGCTGAACGGCGGCGATCAGGAAGCGGCGCTCGGCTACCTGCGCGGCCTCCACCCGAACGTGCTCAGGTACAACGCCTCCGGCAGCGAGGCCGCCCTGCAGGCGGCCAGGCAGGAGGCGGCGGTCGGCGTCGTCTTCTCCCATGACTGCGTCGCCGCCCAGGAGCAGGGCTATCCGAACCTGCAGGTGACCTTCCCCCAGGAGGGCACCGGCTACGAGCTCGGTGGCCTGGCCGTGCTGGCCGGCGCCCACAACCCCGACAGTGCGCGCACGTACGTCGACTGGGCGCTGAGCGCGGCATCGCAGCGGCTGGGGCCGCTGGTGAACTTCTACGCCCTGCCCACCAACACCACGGTGCCGGCGCACTCCAAGGCGGCCGACCCGGCGACGGTCAAGCTGGTCCCCTACGACGTGGAGGTCGCCGGGCGCGCCAAGCAGGCGCTCGTCGACAGGTTCAGCGCGCAGATCGCCGGGCCGCCTGACTAGGAACAGCCCTCGAACTGCGGGACCGAGACCACCGACAGGTCGATGCCCGACCTGCCGAACCACTTGTCCAGCAGCATGTGGGCCGTGCCGTCCTGGTACATCCGGGTGATGGCCCGGTTGAGCTCCTCGCAGCCGTCGACGTCGCCCTTGCGGACGCCGATCGACGTGCGTTGCTCGTTGAAGGTGGCGCCCACCAGGTGCAGGTCGACGCCCGGCCTGGTGAGCAGCCCGGCCAGGATCTGGCTGTTGGTGGAGATGGCGTCGATCCTGCCATCCTTGATCATCTCCAGGCAGACGTTGTAGTCGGGTGCCGCGACGACGACCGCCTTGACCCGGCGCTCGTCGACGATCCGCTGGGCGATGTTCGTGCCGCGCACCCAGCAGATCCGGCGGCCCGCCAGGTCACGGACGTCGCGGATGACGTCCTTGTCGGCCGGCCGTACCGCGATGTCCTGGAAGTCGACGTGGTACGGCCCGGCGAAGTCGATCACCTTCTTCCGCTCCGGAGTGACCGACATGTGGGCGAAGACCAGGTCGGCACGCCCGTCCGTGAGCACGGTGAGCTGGTCGCCGGCCTTGATCTCCAGCCAGCGGATCCGCTTGCCCAGCCGGGACACCAGATCCTTGGCCACGTCGATGTTGAAGCCGTCGTAGGCGCCGTCCTGCCGCTTGAAGCTGATCAGCGGGACGTCGGAGCGGATGGCGACGACCAACTCGTCCTTGTCCACGAGGGATTGCGGTCGCGCGGCGCCGCAGGCGGTGAGCAGCAGGATCAGGCAGATCAGCACTCTTGTCACCGGTACTCCCTGAGTCGTGGCCAGACGCCGGCCAGGACGAGCAGGGCGCCGGCGGCCAGCCCGGCGGGGATCGAGCGCCACAGCGTCTCCAGGGCTCCGTCGCCGCTGTCGATGGCGCGCTCGAAGTCGGACTCGTGCCGCCGGACCAGCTCCTCCAGCACCTTGTCGTAGCTCTCGTAGGTCTGGGTGAGCTCGCCGTCCCAGAACTTGATCGCCGCTTCGGCCGGCATGGTCCGCATCCGCGCGTCGGCCTGCTGGAACCTCTGGTAGACGGCGAAGAGCCGGTGCCGGTCCCGGCCTGTCAGGCCGCCGAGCAGTCCCTGGAAGTCGGCGTGCAGCCTGCTCTGGTAGTCGGGCAGGCTGGTGGACTCGACGGCCGCGACGGCCCGGGACTTGTCCAGGAAGGTGTGTTCGTAGGTGTCCCTGCGGAAGCGGTCGAGCAGGTAGCGGCTCTGGTCCGCGTGCATGCTCTTGCTGATCGCCCGTGCTCTGCTCAGGGTGAGCACCGAGTCGAAACCGCGGCGCTTGGCCTCCTCCAGCGCCTGGCCCTGCCGGTTGAGCAGGGCCGTGCCGGTCACCAGGCCGGCCGCGGTGAGCACGGTGGCCACTATCAGGGCCGGTGCGAAGACCCGGCGGAACCTGCTGGTCAGGTAGGCCTGCAGGCCCAGCAGGCAGGCCAGCGCGAGCAGCCCGGTGACGATGACGGCGGTGCGGGCCAGCGAGGTGGCCGAGCGTTCGGCGTCGTGCGCGCGCCTGACGATCGTCCCGGTTTCCAAGGTCAGGTTGTAGGCCTGGGGAAGCAGTTCGCGGTGCATGAGGTCGGTGGCCTGCTGGTAGGCCGCGACCACGTCGTCGGGCGGCTGCCCGGCGGTGTGCCCGGATTGCGCGTCCAGCAGCCGGGCCCGGGCCGCCAGCCGTTCGTAGCGGCCCAGCCCCTCGATCAGCGACTCGACCGTGCGTTGCTCGGCGGGGTCGTCCATGGCCAGCCGGTAGGCCTTGAGCAGGCTCTCGGAGATCTCCAGCCGCCGCTGGTCGTAGCCGGTCAGGTCGGCCTGCTGCTGCGAGCCGTACTCCCTGCCCAGCAGCAGGGTCTCGGCCACCAGCGCGTCCATCTCCGACATCTGCCGGTGCAGGCCCGTGGTGGCCAGCACCTGCGGCCCGGCGTCATGCCCGATGACGCGCAGGCTGGAGCCCGTGCTCGCCGCGCCGGCCAGGATCGCGCCCAGCAGCAGCGCCAGCGTCAGCAGGGACAGCCCGGCCAGCGTGCGCACCCGCCCGGAGACCGACTCCTTGCGCCGGACCGGGGGCGTCGCCGTCACGGTCATGGCCTGCTCCGGCGGGAGACGCCGGGATCGTTGGCGGGCACCGCGCCTCCCGAGATCGACTCGTGCTGGGAAACCGAGCATGGCCGCGGGCGCGACAGGCCGCAAGAGGGGCCGCCGGCGGCGCTGTCGAGAGGAGGCCGCGGCCGGCGCCCGCCCGTGATCGGCCGGGGCGGCGGATCACGCGGCGGGGCGGGTCCTGAGCTCGCCCCGCTTGCCGTACCAGGCACTCCACAGGCCGAGGAGCGCCATGGTGCCCAGCAGCATGACGGTGGAGACGGTGACCATCACGTCGGTGGGCAGCAGGTAGACGAGCGGGAGCCGGGCGGCGGACTCGGCCAGCATCGCCACGCCCCACACCAGCGTCATCACCACGTAGACCCGGCGGAACCGCGGCTCGGCCGCGTACAGGACGTCCCACCGCGCGGCCGTCTCCGTGTCCTCGGCGCCGAAGCGCTTGGCCACGGCGAAGGCGGCGGGGCGGCCGGCGATGACGGTGCCGAGGAAGATCACGCCGACCACGGCGGTGGTCACGGACTTGAGCGCCAGGATGAACTTCTCGTCGCCCGTCATGAGCGAGAGGACCAGGCCGATCGCGAAGATCGACGAGGTGAAGGCGGCGAAGCCGTCGAGGCGCCGCTTGCTGACGGCCACGTACCCGACGCGGAGCAGGCCGACGCAGCTGGCGGCCAGCATGGCGAGGTACTCGCCGACGCCGAGCGCCCGGCCCGCGTAGTAGGCGGCGACCATGGGCGCCACGTCCCACAGGACCACGGAGACGATCGAACGGTTCATTCAGAGAACCTCCTCCAGCCAGGTGCCGATCCGGGACATGGCCAGGCGCTGTGCTCCTGCCTGGCAGTGCGCGTCGCCGCCTTCCTCCTCGGTGAACTCCAGGAAGGTCTTGTCGCAGGTCAGGTGTTCGAAGAGCTGCTCGGGCTGGCCGCGGAAGAAGTGGTCGTCCTGGGCCGCGCACACGAGCGTCGGACAGGTGATGCGTTCGGCGATCCCGTCGCGCAGGTGATAGTCGAAGAGCGTCGCCGTGTACTCGCGCGGGCTGCCTGCCCCGGTCACCCACATCCCGTGGGTGCACGCCCAGCGCACGCCCGGGTCGGTCGCCATGAGCCGTTCGAGGGCCGCATCCGCTTCGGGGCCGGCCAGCATGCTCCTGGCCAGCTCCCTGTCGCCGCCGAAGTGTTCCGTGGCCTTCGCGCCCATGTCGTAGACGCCGTCGAGTGCCACCAGCGCCTTGATCCGAGGCTCGAAGGCCGCCGCCCGAGGCGCGAGCATGCCGCCCAGGCTGTTGCCGAGCAGCCCCACCGGGCCGCCTGCCCTCAGGTCGTGCTGCAGGAAGTCGAGGACCGGGCCGACCACGTTCTCCCAGTCGGGCCTGAACACCAGCCCCTGCCGGTGCATCGGGCCTGGCTGGCCGGGGCCGTCGAAGGCCAGCACGTTGAAGCCGCGCTCGAACAGCGCCGCCGCGGCGACGAAGTGCATCTCCTCCGCGCTGCCGTCGAACCCGTTGTGCATGACGACGGTACGGCCGGCGCCCGCGTCGTAGTAGTAGCCCGGCAGCGTCGTGCCCTCGTAGGGGATCTCCACGGGCGCCACCTCGGGCAGCGCCTTCCTGAAGCACTCGACCGCCCGCTCGTAGGCGCTGGCGATCCGCTCGTCCGCGGGGTCCCCGTGCAGGAAGAACTCGGCCGACCTGTAGTAGTTGGACGCCCGCAGGAACCCGTCCCTGGCGCTGATCCCGCGGCTGCGCCCCGCCTCGGCGGCGACCCGGTCGGCGGTCGCGCGCCACTCGTCGTGCCAGCTGTCGTAGTCGCCCTCGACGATGCGCTGCGCGGTGACCAGCACCTCGCCGAAGTCGGCGCCGCCGTAGGCGATGTGGCCGAACATGCGCAGCGTCTCATACCAGAACGTCTCATCCTTCTCGAAAACGATGGGCCGCACCACGCCTCCTTAATGCGAGAAATTTCGTGATTAAGGTAAGGCTCGATGCATCGCTAACGCAAGAGGCTTCGCGTTAAGATGGCCGGCATGACCACGCAACGACGCCCCGGCGGCCGTACGGCACGCGTCCGCGTCGCCGTGCACGAGGCGGTGATTGCGCTGCTCCAGGAATCGACCTGGGACGAGCTGACGATCGCCAAGGTCGCCGAGCGGTCAGAGGTGCACCAGGCGACCATCTACCGCCGCTGGGGGAGTGTGACCGGCCTGGTCGACGACGTGGTCATGGAGCTGCTGCGCCGTACGTCCCCGATCCCCGACACCGGGACGCTGCGGGGCGACCTGGAGGCCTACGCGGTCCAGCTGGCCCGGGACATCGCCGCCCCGACCGGGCGCCTCTTCCTGCGCGCGGCCATGGTCGGCTCCGGCAACGCCGAGGACCGGATCTACCTGATCGAGCGCGGCGTGCAGCTGCAGGCCATGCTGGACCGCGCGAAGGAGCGAGGCGAGCATCCGCCCGCGCTGATCGAGCTCATGGAGATCGTCCAGGCCCCGGTCTACTTCCACGCCATGTTCTTCAACGCCCCCATGGGGCCGGACCAGGCCAAGGCCCTGGTGGACCGGCTCCTGCGGCTCGGCGGCCGACCCTCCTGACGCCTCCCGTCCTCGGCCGCCTCGGGCGACCGTCCACCGGCGGCCCACCCGAGGGGGCGGCGCCCACGATGGGCGGCCAGTGCCCTCGTCGCGCCCGGGCGTGCACAGCCGGGCAGGCCCGCATGACCACCCTCGCACCCGGGCCGGCCGACAGGTCGAGCGGATCGGTCCGGATGCGCTCAGCCGAGTGGACCTGTCCGGGCGTGCTCAGGTCGAGCGGATCTGCCGCGGCGGGCTCGCGCCGTGCGGATGCGGCGCGGATCGGTGCGGACCGGCGCGCCCGGGGCGGCGCGGTCCGGTCACTCCTCCTCGAGCGACGCCTGGCGCCAGGAGGCCCGCAGTGCGGTGCCGACGACGGACAGTTCGTCCTCGTCGCGAGGGGCGTACAGCATGACGATCGTGTCCGGCCATTGCGGGCGCAGGCTGATCGGGTGCGGTTCGGCCCAGCCCGCCGCCACCAGCGGGGCGATCATCGGCTGAGGAAGGGTGAGGTGCAGGAAACCGGCGCGATGGATGTGGGCGAACTCGTCCGGGCTGGGGTGCAGGAACGCCTCCCACGGTCCGGCGGGCCGATGCAGCCGCAGCGCCAGCGAGGCGGGTTCGGAGACCTGGCTCGGCCCGAGGAACACTCCCGGCAGGGCGCGGGCCTGTTCGATCAGCGCTTCCCGGATCGGTGCGGGAGAGAACTGGTCGATCTGGTCATGCGGGATCTCCAGCCCGGTGGTGGTCGGCCTGGTTCCCGATCTCTTCGGTGGGTCAAACATGAGGTACCGCACTTTCTGTGCGTTGGTTATGTTCTGTGCGCACCTCGAGAGTCTGGTCCACCATGCATCCATGACGGAAGAAGGCACTTCAACCCGCCCACCGCACACCGATGTGCGCGTGCTCCTGCGTCAGCGCCGTGAGGTGCGCAGGTGGATGCGTTCGCCCTGCTTCCCGAAGAGGCTGAGTACTTCGACGCTGCCGCGGCCGGCGGCGCCGAACCAGTGCGGAATCTGGCAGTCGAACTCGGCTGCTTCGCCGGCTCCCATGATGAAGTCGTGGTGACCCAGTTTCACGCGGAGCCGTCCGCGCAGGACGTAGAGCCATTCGTAGCCCGCGTGGGTGCGCAGGTGGGGCTCTTCGTCGTGCGCTGGAATGGTCATCTTGTACGCGCGTGGCTCTCCCTGATGCCGCGACAACGGGATCAGCACCCGGCCGTTCTTTCCGGTGGGCTGCTGCGGCACGCGCGGATCGATTATCCGGGGTGCGGCGACGATCTCGTCGAGGGGGATGCCCAGCGCCGCGGTGATCGGCAGGAGAAGCTCGAGGCTCGGCTTGCGCTGGGCTGATTCCAGCCGGGACAGCGTGCTGGTCGAGATGCCAGTGGCGCGCGCGAGGTCGGCCAGGCTGATGCCCTTCTTCTCGCGGGCGCGTCGCAGCCGGGGAGCGATCTGGTCTATCACGGCGCTGACGGTCGGCTGCTCGTCCATGGGATGCAGTCAACCAATGTGTCCCGGAATCAGCAATGGAGTTTGTTGATTTCGGTCAGATCTCCCGATCCTCTCGATGGAGGTGATCCGCATGGACGCAACAACGGATTCAACGAGCGGATCGGTGTCAGAGGTGCTGTGGGACCCGGTCATCGTCGGCGGTGGAGCCGCCGACCCGCGGGCCGGGTTCGTGCCCGCGAGAGCACGGTTCGCGGCCCCGGCCGTCGGCGGAGGTCAGCCAGGGAACGGGCCCGCCGACCACCCGCACGGGTACCTGACCAGGGACGGGGTCCCTGGACTCGGCGCCGCCGATTCCCCCGGTGCCACGCATGTCCCGGAGGTCTGGGCAGGCGGGAACGTGGTCGACCCCGGGGCACAGGTCGTCGCCGCCGCCATCGGCATGACCGGCCGCCTGCTCGAACGGGAGCCGGCTGCCGCCGTCTCGTCTGGTGGCGGGCTCGACGCCGGGGGTGCGATCTGATGGCCGGCATCACCGCGGAGACGCCCAGGAACACTCGCTCCGACCGGTTGCCTGCCGGCGTGTACCTGCTCAGTTTCAGCCTGTTCGCGATGGGAACCGCGGAGTTCCTGCTGGCCGGCGTACTGCCGGCGGTGGCCGCCGATCTGGAGGTCACGCTCTCCTCGGCCGGGTTCCTGATCACCGCGTTCGCGCTGGGCGTCGTGATCGGCGGGCCACCGTTCGCCGTGCTCAGTCTGCACTGGCCGCGCCGTACGGCGCTGGTGGCGACCCAGGGCCTCTTCGCGGTCAGCATCGTCGTCGGCCTGCTGGGCGACTACCAGCTCCTGCTGCTGACGAGGGTGGTCGCGGGTATCGCCTACGCGGGCTTCTTCGCCGTCGCGTCGGTGACCGCGATCAGCCTGGTGACGCCGGACCGGAACGCCCGCGCCTCCGGAGTCGTGGTCAGCGGGCTCAGCGTGGCCATGGTCGCCGGCGGCCCCGCGGGCACGCTGCTCAGCCACTTCATCCAGTGGCGCGGCGGCTTCTGGGCCGTGGTGGCTCTGACCGTCGCCGGGATCATCGGTTGCCTCCTCGGGCTTCCCGCCGCCGACTCCGACAGCAACCGACCCGCCGAGCCGAGTGTTTCGCGGGAACTGGCCACGATGCGGAAACCGATGCTGTGGGGCATCTACGCGATCACGATCCTGACCACCGCGGCGTACATGATCACGTTCAACTACCTGGCGGCCATGCTCGCCGACATCACCGCCATCCCCGAGGTCTGGATCCCGGCGATCCTCGCGCTGTTCGGGGTCGGCGCCTTCGTCGGCCTGTCCATCGGCGGCCGCATCTCCGACAAGCGCCCGCACGTCGCACTCCTCACCGGCGCGTCGGCGATCGTGATCCTGTCGGTCGTGATGGCTGTCGTGATCCAGCAGGCCTGGGCGGTGGTGCCCACGGTGTTCCTGCTCGGCGTCGCCGCGTTCGTGCTGAACCCCGCCGTCTACGGACGCGTCTTCGCTCTCGCCGCCGAGGCGCCGACCCTCGCCGGCGCCACCACCGTGTCGGCATTCCAGCTGGGTATCAGCATCACCCCGGTCCTGGCGGCGGTCTCCCTGACGCAAGGGGCCGCACTCACGTCGGTCTGCTTGATCGGCGCCGCCCTCGCCGCGGCCGCGCTACCCCTCATTCTCCTGGACCGGGCGCGACAGGCCCGCCCGGCGGCTGACCCGACCTCAGCCGCCGGCCGTCCGGCCCACGAGGAGGTCGCCACGGCCCGCCCGGACCCTGAAAGGAACCAGCGGTGACCCGTCGGACCGCCTGTGCTCGCCACGGCGAGCACAGGCGGTCCGCCTGACGGATCACCGGTGTACGGGC
Source organism: Nonomuraea sp. NPDC004354 (assembly GCF_053602555.1). NCBI lineage: Bacteria > Bacillati > Actinomycetota > Actinomycetes > Streptosporangiales > Streptosporangiaceae > Nonomuraea > Nonomuraea sp. NPDC004354. Next base: position 256,403 of record NZ_JBSGDV010000014.1, read on the forward strand.
CGGGGACGGGCGCTCAGCCGTACGACTGGACGCTCAGCACCTTGCGGAGCAGCTCGCCGAACTCGGCGGGGTGCGTGCTGAGGCCCGTGTGCCCGCCGGGGAAGTGGACGAGCTCCGTGCCGAACCGCTCGGCCAGGAAGGCGGCGGGACGGTAGGGCAGCTCACCGCGTGAGTCCGCTCCGCCCGCGAGCACGAGCCGGTCCGACAGGGCCATCAGCCGATCCACGTCCGGGGCGTAGGCCATGAAGGTCGGGATGATACGCCCGATGAAGTAGGGCATGTCGGCCATCGTTCGTTCGGCTCGCTCCTTCGCCTGCGGCGGCAGCTCGGTGGCCCGGGCGTCGACGGGATCGGCGCCGGGCCGCCTGAGACCGGCCGCGAGCAGGGCCGCCGCAGGCATCAGCCCGTCCTGCAGGAAGGTGTCCTGGACGCGGGCGAGCAGCGCGCGATGCTCGGCGGCGTCCGGCAGCACCTCCACCACCGGCGGCTCGTGCGCCACGACGCGTTCGATCCGCTCGGGACGGGTGGCCAGCAGGTGCAGCGCGACGATCGCTCCCGAACTGCAGCCGACCACGCGGGCGGGCGCGGCTGGAGACAGCAGCTCCAGCAGCTGGAACGCGTCGTCGGCGTGCTGGGCGACCCGCTGCCGGGCCTCCGGGTCGTCCAGCGGGCTGCGACACAGGCCGCGCGGGTCGTAGGAGGCGACGGTGTACTCGGCGGCCAGCTCGTCGGCGACGCCGTCAAAGGAGGCCGCGCCGCCGGTGCCGCCGGGGATCAGCAGCAGAAGGGGGCCCTTCCCGCGCACCTCGTAGCGCAGGGTGGCGCCGTCGACGCGCAGGTGGCCGATGGTCGGGCCGGTCATGTCGGGTCTCCTTCATGGTATGCGGGCCAGTGCTCCAGGAGGTCGTGCAGGGCGTCGAGGCAGCGGACCCAGGAGTCCTCGGCCGGGCGCGCGTGCGCGAACCCGCCCGCGGCCTCGAGGCCGATGAACCCGTGGAACATGCTGCGCATCAGCCGGACCGCGTCGGTCAGGGCGGGCTCGTCCAGCGCGTAGGCGCGCAGCATGCTGTAGGTCAGCTCGACCGCGCGTCGTGGCCCGGGCGCTCGGGCCATGAGCTCGGGATCGATCTCCGTCGGGATCTGCGTCGCCGTGTACCGGCCCGGGTGGTCGTGGGCGTACTGCCGCCAGGCGTTCGCGTACGCCACCAGCGCATCCTTTCCGGCCCGCCCGGCGGTGGCCTCCGCGATGCGGATGGACTTCTCGTCGGCGGCGAGCAGCGCGATCCGCCCGCGCAGGTCCGCCAGGTGACGGACGTGCGCGTAGAGGCTGGCGTCTTTCACCCCGAGTCGTCGCGCCACCGCCGACATGGTCACGTGGTCGAACCCGACCTCGTCGGCCAGCTCGGCACCGGCGAGAGTCACCCGATCCGCCGTCAACCCGGCCCGCGCCATGCGCACACCACCATCCCTAGAGTCATTCGGATCTGCCTAGTGATCCTAGGTTATATCTTGGGAGCCAAGGGCTGCGCAACAAGCCGCTGGCGACCGTCGCCGACACGGACATGTGCATCGGCCTTGGCGGGTTGCCCTGGTGGCCCGGTGCGGATCATTTCGGACCACAGAAACTCCGCGGCGGCCCGGGGATGAAAAAGGCGCATCGTGCCCGTCCTGATGTGCCGCCCTCTTCGGTTGCCGGTAAATCCGCATGTCACGAGCGCTGCGAGGCGAATGCATTAGGCGGTCGGCGGTGAAATGGATCCCTGGTTTTCCGGCCCGTGGTTCCGGCCGCACGGGACCATGTCGTGCCTTGGGCGTCGGATTTCAGGGTGGAACGGATCCGGGGCGCGCGTGACCGGCTTCGACAGCCGAAGATCGTCGGGTCCGGGTGGTTCAGTGTCGTACGGGACCCCCGTCGACCTGGGTGCGAGAGAGCGGCATGCGAAGCGATCATGCTGTGACCAGGCAGGTTATCGTCCGGGAATGAGAATGGGCGCGATTCGAATCGATGGTGAAAACAAGTTGACCTTCAGTGTTGACGAAGATCAACCCGTGTGATCACATGAGTGAGGTTATCGAGTCGGTGCTCAGGGGGTTCCGTCAAATCATCTGCAGGGAGAATGAGGAGAACTGTGGAAACGAGAAATCTGCAGCCTTCGTACGTCCTCCGAGGATTCAAGTTCCAGTTCCGGACGGAAGGGCCTGAGGCCCCCGGGTTCGGCACCCTGGAAAACCAGATCGCACTCGTGTACGCGCGTGGCTCCAGTCACGAGGAGCAGGCCTCACCGCTCGTTGTCTGTTTCGTCGCCGAGCCGGGCCGGACTTTGGAGGGCACGGAGAACCGTCCGGGAATCGCTGTGGACCTCGGGATTCCCGGGGCGAGCGCCGTCTACCACGACGGCCTCTGGATGTTCACCGGACCTGACGGCGACCGGTATTGGGCGCCGAACGCGCACTCGGTGACGGTCAACGCCCCGGGCGGCACCTATGCGCTCAGGGCGCCGCGCGACGTCGGGGCCGACGAACTCGTCAAGGTCGCCCGGTCCCTCCCGGAGCTGGTCTCGTCTTGAGCGGCTCGGGGCAGTGGGTCGTCGTCCTCCAGACGGCGATAGGTTTCCAGCTGGTCTTCGCCGCCCTCATGAAGGCGGGAGGGGGTGCCTCGCTGTCCCCTTTCCTCGAAGCCATGGCGGTCCCTCCTGTCCTGGTGCGGATCTCGCGGGGGGCGGTCCCCCTCTGCGAGGCGGCCGTGGGGCTCGGCCTCATCGCCGGAACGGGATGGTGGGCGGCCCTGGGAGCCGCCGGACTGTCCCTGGGATTCACCGCCGTCCTGGTGAACGCCGCCCGTCTGGGTGTCTCTGAGAGTTGCCGCTGTTTCGGAGCGCTGGATTCCGGTGTCCCGACATCGGTCAGCGCTGTCCGGGCGGCCGTTCTTCTCGCGGGGAGTCTCGTTCTTCTCGCACTGTCGACGGGCGGCCCCGGAGCGTCGGTGGGCGGCCCGGGAGCGACGTCGCCGATCACCGACCCGACGGCCCTGCCGGCCGCGCTGACCGGCGTGCTGCTCGGGGTGGCCTGCATCGCCTGTTTCGCACTGCTGGGGCGGACGATCCAGTTCGAAAGGTTCCGCTCGACGCTCAGAGGGAGCAGGTGACTCCCGGCGGTTCCGCTCCCGCCGCTGCCGGATCGAGCACGAGGTGCACATGAGTACGTTGTTCGTGATTTCGTATGTCGTTCTGTGGGTTCTCGTCGCTGTGCTGGTGGGCGCGGTGTTCGCCCTCTACCACCACTTCGGGCAGATGTACATGACCAGTCCGGAGGGACGGGTCGCGCACGGTCCCGACGAGGGGAGCCTCTTCCCGGCCCTGGACGCGAGGGATCTGGACGGCGCAGCCGTGACGCTTCCCGCGCAGGACCGTCCCTTCATCACGGTGTTCGCCTCCACCGGATGCACCCTGTGCGGTGCCCTGCGATCGGTGCTGCGGAGGTTCGCGGCGGAGCACCCCGACGTCCTGGTGGTGGTCATCTGCGACGGCCATCCCCGCGCGGTTCGTGAATGGGCCGGTGACCTGGCCTCCGTGATCCGCGTCGTCCCCGATCCCCGAGGCCGTATCGCCGCCCGGTACGAGGTCGGCCTGACCCCGTTCTCGGTCGCGGTCGGCCATGACGGCCGGGTGCGGTCACGCGGGATCGTCAACGGCCTCGACGGCCTGGAACTGGCCGCCCACGAGGCCAACCAGCTCACAGTTCTGTCCGCGCCCACAGAGGAGAGGAGCACTTCCCGATGAAACGACTGCTCACCTGGACCGCGTCGAGGGTCAACCGCCGCCAGGTGCTGCGTGGGGCCACCGCGGCCGCTTTCGGAACCCTTGCCGGGCTGACCGTCGGGCAGTCGCCCGTGCAGGCGGCGGTATGCACCGGGCCGTTCGGGAGCGGCTACTGCGGATCGAGCAGATGCTCGGGAAGCGACTGCCTCAGCAGCGCGGGGTGCAGCTACTACAACGGCTGCGGCGGAGGGGCCTGCTGGTCGTACTCGCCCGGTTACTACTGCTGCGACTGCAAGTGCGGGGGAAGCTACTGCTACTGCAACGGCCGATGACCGGTCTGGTCGTGATCAATCCAGGAGGGGTCTCATGCGGTTGACGGTTCCGCTGAGCCCCAGGTGGTCGGTCGCCGGTCCCGCTCTCGTGGCGGGCGTCGGCGTCAGCGCCGTGACGTTGTCCGTCCCCGGGGTCGCCGACGGCTGGGAGATTCCGCTGCTGGCGCTGCTCGGCATCCTGAGCGGCATCCAGGGGCTGCAGACGCCTTGAGGCGGTAACGCGGTCCACGTGATCGCGTCTCCTCCGGTCCGGGGGAGAGAGCAACTGAAGGCGTTCGCGGTCGCGGCCTATGCCGCCGGCCTTCCGCTGGGAGCGCTGGCGACCGCGACCACGGGTTACCTGCTGGGCGAGGTCACAGGCGGGCTTCCGGCGTGGGCGCTCGGCGGCGTGGCCCTGGTCCTGGCGCTGGTGGCCGGCGGGCTCCTGCCGGTACGGCTGGAGGGCAGCCCGTGGCGGGTCCCGCGGCACTGGGCGGCGCTCGGCCCCGTCCCCTACGCCGGAGTCTTCGGCGTGGCGCTCGGCACCGGGCTCGCCACCGCCCTGTCGTCGCCGGGCCTCTACCTGCTGGTGCTGTGGCCGCTGGGCGCGCCGAACTGGTGGCCCGCCGTTCTTCCCTTCCTGGGGGTCGCGGCGGGGCGCGCGTTCCCGCTGGTGCTGATCGCGGCGCGATCCTTCAGCCGCGGCAGGCATCCTTCCGCCGACCTGCGCCGCTTCTCCGGGTGGGCGGGACGGCTGGACGTCGCCGAGACGGTGATTCTCATCATCCTGGCGGCGGTGTGGATCGGGGGCTGAAACCCGGCCCCTGACCGTACGGCTCGCAGCCTCGTGGGGAGGGCGCGAGCCGTACGGCATCGCCCCCCGGCCGCCCGGCCGCTGCGGCTGACCGTCACTCGGGACAGCCGATAGCCGACCTGCTGGAGGACCGCCACGAAGCGGGCCTTGACGGCGTCGGCGCCTTCTCTGCCGAGAAGTGGGACCGGTTGTCTCCCTATTTCAATACAGACCTGTGCTCGGCGGTGCCGCGGATCATGATATCGGGATCCGCCGGGCGGCCCTGCCGCCCAGGTGCAGGAAGGCGATCTCACCCGCGTCGTCGCGAAGGAAGCGGCCCACGACGCGCCGCGGGTCGGCGGCGATCGTCACCTCGTCACCGCCCTCGACCAGCGCCAGCGGCAGGTCCGGCATGCCCTCCACCCCCGCGCTCACCAGTTCGGGCCGCAGCACGAACCGTGCCGTCAGGTTCTCGTCGACCTCGAAGGTCCACTGCCCGGCGTCGTAGCCGCCCGCGTACTCCGGCGCGGGCGCGCGCAGCGCCAGCCGTACGGCCTGCGGCTTCGCGCCGAGCAGGTGCTCGAGGCACCAGTCGGTCACCAGCGCGCCCAGCGCCTTGCCGGGCGCGGAGTTGGTGAGCGTGGTGACGGCGAAGCCGTGCTCGGGCGCCAGCACGAACGTGGACAGCTGCAGGTTGCCGATGTTGCCTCCGTGCGTGACCAGCCGCACGCCCGCCTGCTCCTCCAGCAGCCACGGCAGCCCGATGCCGGTCCACGGCGCCCCGACCCTGACGTGCTCGGCCCGCATCAGCTCCCTGGTGGCCGCCGAGATCGGCGCCTCGCCGTCGGCGCCCAGGTGGAAGGCGGCGTAGCGAAGCTGGTCGCGCACCGACGAGACCAGCCCGCCCTCGGCCATGCCCTCGCGGAACAGTCCCCACGTGTGCGCCACCCGCGGGCCGTCCTCGCGTACGGCGTGCCCGACCGCGTGCGCCCGCGTCGCGACCTCCCAGGGGAAGAAGAAGCTGGAGCTCATGTCCAGGGGTTCGAGCACGATGCGCCTGACCGCCTGCTCGTACGGCTCGCCGCACACGACCTCGACGATCCGGCCGAGCAGCCGGAACCCGGCGTTGTTGTAGGAGGCGAGCGCCCCGGGCGGGAAGAGCTGGGGCAGCCGGTCGTAGGTGCCGATCGAGTCGGCCAGCGCCGAGGTGTCCCAGCTCTCGCCGTCGTCGATGTCGCCGAGGAATCCGCCGGTGTGGGTCAGCAGGTGCCGGACGGTCAGCTCGTCCGCGGCCCGCTCGTCGGCGAGCCGGAAGCCGGGCAGGTACTGCCGCACGCGCCCGTCCAGGTCGAGCCGGCCGCGTTCGACGAGATGCATGGCCGCTGTCGCGGTGACCGTCTTGGTGGTCGACCCGATCTGGAACAGCGTGTCGCCGGTCACGGGGGCCGGCGCGTCGACGCTGGTGACGCCGGTGGTCAGGATGTGCTGCACGCCGTCGGCGAGCACGCCGACGGCGGCACCGGGGACGTGGCGGGATGTCGCTTCGCTGTCGAGCAGGCGCTGCAGGGGAGTGAGGTCGGTCATCGGTTCATCCTGCTGACTGCGGGAGCGGCGGGCTTCGTCGGCCCGCACCATTTCCGCCGCGCCGTTCGTCCGCCCGGGTGGATGCCTCGGAGCGGGGGTCAGCCGACCGTGGGCAGGGTCAGCGTGGTCCTGGCCAGGTCGACGGTGAGCGTGGGCCGCTGGCCGGGTTCGAGGAACTCCCAGTAGTCCGTCCCGCCGATCACCAGGCCGATGCGGTGCCCGGCGGGCACGACGTGGTCGAGCGGCGACAGGTCGAAGCTCATCGTGTAGAACCGCTCGGGGTCCAGCGGCACGCCGCGCCGCAACGTGGCGTGGTGGCCGAGGTCCGCCCATCCGGTGGCGACGATCTCGTGATCGACGGTCGTGGTGGCGGTCTCGGTGTCGAGGTAGCAGGCGCTGTCGGTGGCGCTGCCCTCACCCCAGCACGAGCGCGTCGTGAGGGTGCGGATGCCGCCCGTCCCGGTGATGTCGACGTAGTCCCTGATGGTGGCGGGGCCGTAGTCGACCACCGCGATCCCCACCCTGGCGACCGGCGTGGAGGACTTCATCGTCACCGTGATCCTGCCGGTGCCCGACAGGCGGGTGTCGGCCGCCAGCGGCTCGGACCTGTACAGCAGCCGGTGGTTCGAGGGCCCCTCCTTCACCCATTCGAACCGGCCGATGTCGGGGTCGTCCTGGAAGGTGGCCCGCGCCGACGCCGGGGGCGGGGTGGTCGACAGGCCGTCCTGCCCCGGCCACCACGTACGGGGCCGCGCGCCGGGCGCGGGCCAGGCCTGCTCCTCGCGCCACTGGTCGGGGGCGTGCTCGATCGTCACGGCAGGCTCGCGGTCGACGCCGTTGTCGACGCCGCGCAGCCACCTGTCGAACCACCGCTCGACGGTGCGCACGTAGTCGGCCCTGCGCAGGTCGAACGGGTCCACGTGCCCGCCCTGGAACAGCCACGCCTTGCGCGGCACCCGCAGCGCCTGCCACCACAGGGAGAAGTTCGACGCCGCCACGGCGTAGTCGCCGAACCCCTGGGTCACGAAGACGCTGGCCCGCACCCGGTCGGCCTTGCCGGGGTAGTCGCGCTCCTGCCAGTAGCGGTTCCAGTCGCCGTCGTTGCCCTCCAGCCGGTTCAGCTCCTCGGTGAACGGCTTGCACAGCCGCATGGCGCGCTCGTTGTAGAGCCGCGGCGGGCCGTCGTCGGTCCGGACGTAACCGCGCCAGGCGCCGTTGGCGTTGTAGGTGCGGTAGATGTCGGTGTTCCCGGCGATCGACACCACGGTCTTCAGGCCGCGCACCCCGGTCGTGGCGATGCCGTTGGCCAGCCAGCCGTCGTGCGACTTGCCCCAGATGCCGACCGCGCCGGTGGACCAGCCGGCCGCCACCGGCTCGCCGCCGAACGGCTTGGTGTAGGCGCGGGCCCTGCCGTTCAGCCAGTTCACCACCTGGGCGCCCGCGGCCACGTCGTGCCGGCCGCCCCTGTCCATGCAGCCGGTCGACCGGTTGGTGCCCGACATGTCGACGAGCACCACCGCGTAGCCCTTCGGCACGAAGTAGTTGTCGTAGTACAGCGGGAAGCCGGTGGGCTTGCCGTCGGCGTCGTAGGTCTTCTTCTGGGCCTCGTTGCCCCGGCCGCAGCAGGCGTAGTAGGGGCTGATGTCCATCAGGACAGGCACCTTGAGCCCGCTCGCCGCCGGCTCGGCGGGCCGGATGACGTCGGCGGCCAGGCGGTCCCTGTGGCCGTCGCGATCGAGGTCGACGTCGAGCTCCACCCACGCGGTCTCGCGGATCGCGTCGGCGTAGGAATAGGTCTCGGCATGCGCGGGAAAGGCGGGGATCGCCGCCGCGAGCGCCATGCACATCGCGACAAGTAATGATCTCATCCGGCAAGTTTCACACTGATTTGTGGCGCTGGTAGTAGCGCGCCACCCTGGCCCGGTTGCCGCACAGCGCGGCCGAGCACCAGCGCCGCCGGGGGTGCGCGGGCAGGAACAGCATCACGCAGTCGTCGGCCGCGCACTGCCGGATCCTCCCGGCGGCGGGATCGCTCAACAGGTCGGCCGCCGCCTCGGCGAGGATCGCGGCCAGCCGGACACCCGGCGAACCCGTGCGGACGGGGACCGCGGTGAGCGCCTCGCCGTCCCAGCGCAGCTCCCTGACCGCGGGCGCCGCGCGCTGGGCCGTGTTGAGGCCACGCAGCGCGGCCGCCGCGGGCCGCTCACCCCGCATGAGCGTGTGGACGGCGGCGCCGGCGTGGTCGCGTACGGCGTGCACGGCGGCCAGGTCGGCCGCCGACGGCAGGCCGTCCAGGCCCGGCAGCCGGTCGGCCTCGAGGTCCAGCCAGCGTCTGAGCCCCTCGGGGGTGGCGATCAGGTCGGTGCCGGCCGGGCGGGTATTGATCAGGTCGAGCGCCAGGGGCTCTCCGATGAGCATGGTTCTAATGGTACATCGCCATCTTGACCCATTAGTGCTATAACTAATGCATCTTCTCGCTACGGAGGCATGTGACATGTTGGTCCCGCGTGTGGTGCACAGGTTCGTCGACGTCGACGGGGTGAAGGTCTTCTACCGGGAGTCGCTCCCCGAGGATCCCGACGCCCCCGTGCTGCTGCTCCTGCACGGCTTCCCGTCGGCGTCCCACCAGTACCGGCGGCTCATCGACGCGCTCGGCGCCCGCTACCGGCTGATCGCCCCCGACTATCCCGGCTTCGGCCACACCACGGCCCCCGACGACTTCACCTACACCTTCGACCGGCTGGCCGACATCACCGAGGGCTTCGTGCGGCGGCTCGGGCTGGAGCGCTTCGTGATGTACGTCTTCGACTTCGGCGCGCCCGTCGGCTTCCGCCTCGCCCTGCGCAACCCGTCGTGGATCGCCGGCCTGATCGTGCAGAACGGCAACGCCTACGAGGACGGGCTGTCGGCCGGTGCGCGCGACTTCATCGCGCTGCGCCCGGAGGTGGCGGGGGCGGAGGAGACCGTGCGCGGGCTGCTCACGCTGGAGAGCACGCGCGGCCAGTACGAAGGCGGCACCGGCGACCCCGAGGCGGTCGCCCCCGACGGCTGGACCCTCGACCAGCACTTCCTCGACCTGCCCGGGCGCAAGGAGGCGCAGGTCGCGCTGGCCTTCGACTACCACTCCAACGTCGAGCAGTACGACAGGTGGCAGGCGTGGCTGCGCGAGCACACCCCGCCGGCGCTCATCACCTGGGGGCGCCACGACATGTTCTTCCCCGAGCCCGGCGCCCACGCCTACCTGCGCGACCTGCCCGACGCCGAGCTGCACCTGTTCGACACCGGCCACTTCGCTCTGGAGGAGAAGCTGCCCGAGATCGCCCCGCTCGTCGCCGGGTTCCTCGACAAGGTGTGGCGCTGAGGCATGTCCCGAGGCGCCCCGAGGCACGGTCCGAGGCACGGCGGTGCGCGGGTCACGCAGCGTGCGGCGCCGACGTACGGCGGGTTGCCCAGGGCAGGGTGCTGACGTACGGCGGGTTGCCCAGGGCAGGGTGCTGACGTACGGCGGGTTGCCCAGGGCAGGGTGCTGACGTTACGGCGGGCGCCGGCTCGGCTCAGGGCAGGCGGGCGGCCCGGGCGTTGAGATAGCGCTGCTCCGGCATGCCCTGCCACCGGCCGGACCGCGGCGGACAAGCGCCGAGAATGAGCTCTCATGAGAGCCATTGACCATCCCCTGGTGCGAGCACTGCTGTCGCTCGAGCTTCCCCCGGCGGACTTCGTCATCGCGGGCAGCGGGCCGCTCCTCGCCCACGGCATCAAGGACGACATCCGCGACCTCGACGTGGTCGCCCGTGGCCAGGCCTGGGCCAGGGCGTGCGCGTTCGGCGCGCCGGAGCCGTCTCCGTTCGGCGAGCACGTCGAGAAGGTCGCGGTCCTGGACGGAAGGATCGAGATATTCAACGGCTGGTTCGCCGAGGCCGGCACCGTGGACGAGCTGATCGCCCGGTCCGAGGTCGTCGACGGCCTCAGGTACGAGTCCCTGGCCGACGTACGCCGCTGGAAGCGGCTCCTGGGCCGCCCGAAGGACCGAGCGGATCTGGCGTTGATCGAGCGGCACCTCTCGGGCCGGGCCCCCGCGCGACCACCCCGCGCCGGCGATCCCATCTCATGAGGGTCGGGGAACGGGCGTGGGGCCACCGGCTCCGCCGTGCGCTCGCCGCGGCGCCGCGCCTCGCGTCCTGAGACCGGGATCGGCCCTCGTCGGTGGCCCGGCCGTGCGGGCCGATCCCGTCACTCGTGATCGGCCCGCACCGGCATCCCGACCGTGCGGCCCGGCCCCGTCGCCCGTGATCGGCCCGCGCCGGCATCCGGGGAGTGCGGCCCCGAGACACGCTAGAGGTCGGCCTCTGCGAGTACGGCACGCAGCCGGGCCGCGAAGCGCTCGGGATCCCCCGCGAACCCGACGTGGTCCCCCGGGAACATCGTCGGCTCGACCCCGAGCGTGTCCGCCAGGGCTCGCGAGGAGCGGTCACAGAGCTGCCCGGCCGAGTCCGTGCCGATCCCCACCACGATCCGCGGCGTCCCCGAGCGCAGGGCGTGCACGTCGGGGACCCATCGGACCGTGGGCCGCAGCATGTGCGTGTGCTGGAAGTCCGCGTCCGCGACGTCCTGCGGGTCGCGATCGCCCCCGACCATGTGCTCGAACACCTCCTCGGGCAGGAAGATGTTCGCCTGCTCCAGGAACTTGCGGAACGCTCCGCGGGCGTCCCCCGCCAGATGCGTCGCGATGATCTCCTCGGTGCCCTTGCGGAGTTCCTCGCGGTCCTCCAGCAACTCGATCAGCGGGGGCTCGTGCGCGATGACGGTGTGGACCTGGTCGGGATGCGCCTGGGCGAGGGCCAGCGCGCTGACGGCGCCGCCGCTGGAGCCGAGGACGGCGGCGGGACCGGCGCCCAGGTGCGTCAGCAGCCGCGAGAGGTCGTCGGCGCGCATCTCGGGCGTGGAGTCCTGGCCGGGGTCGTCGACGGGGCTGCGGTTGATGCCGCGCGGATCGGTGGTGAGCACCGTGTGGTCGGCGCTCAGCAGGTCGGCCAGGGGTTCGAACGACCTGGCGTCCATCGGGGCGCCGACCAGGACCACGACGGGTCCCTGGCCGCGCACCTCGTAGTGCAGCCGGGCGCCGGGTACGGCGAGGGTGCCGGTGGTGACGGTATCGGGCATGGCGAACCTCCTCGAGTTAACTGAACTGTACGGTACAGGAAAGTTTTACTGTACTCAATCGTTCAGTTGTTGGGTAGGATGGCGCCATGGCCAGAGGCACCGCCGCATCCGCTCCCACCGGCAAGCGCGCCGAGCGCAGCAGGCGCGCCATCGTCGCCGCCGCGCGCGAGGTGTTCCTGCGCGACGGCTTCGACGCCAGCGTCGACGTGGTCGCCGCCACCGCCGGCGTGTCCAAGGTGACCGTCTACAACCATTTCGGCTGCAAGGAAGACCTGTTCACCGCGGTGGTCGAGGACGCGCTGGACGAGATCGGCTCGACACTCTCCCAGGTCAAGGCCGGCGTGCTGGCCGCGGAGGACGTACGCGAGGTGCTCACGCGCACCGCGCGCGCCATGGTCGCCGAGGCGATCGAGCCCCCGCGGCCGGAGCTGCGCAACCTCGTCACCGGCGAGCTGCGCCGCTTCCCCGAGATCGGCCGGGCCTGGCAGGAGCGCGGGCCTGGCCGGTTCGCCGGGCTCCTCGGCGAGATCCTGGGCCACCTGACCGAGCGCGGCCGGCTCGCCGTCGGCGACATCGAGGTGGCCACGATCCAGTTCTTCGGGCTGACGGTCTACCCCCACCTGATCTTCAATTCCTTCGGGACCACGCTCACCGCCGACCTCGCCGAACGCCTCATCCGCGAGGGTGTCGACATGTTCCTGCGGCGGTACGCCACCTAGCGACCTCACGTGCGGGCCCACCCGCACGGGGCTCCGGTCACTGACCTGCTCCTTCGACGGCACGGTCGCGCGCAGGCCACGCCATACCACCCGGCCGAGAGGGTACGGCGGAGGTTGTACGACCTGTTGAGGAAAGGCGTGGCTCATGTGCAGATGGCTCGTTTACTCGGGAACGCCCATGCTGCTGTGCGACGTGCTGTACCGTCCGCAGCCGTCGCTGATCGACCAGAGCCTGCGCTCCCGGATGGGCGTGGAGACGACGAACGGCGACGGGTTCGGCATCGGCTGGTACACCGTCGGTATCGGCACCCCCGCGATCTTCCGGGACACCGGCCCGGCGTGGAACAACCGCAACCTGCGGGAGATCGCCGAGCATGTCCGCTCGCCGCTGTTCTTCGCCCACATCCGCTCGTCGACCGGTACGGCGGTGCAGCAGACCAACTGTCACCCCTTCCGGTACGGACGCTGGTTGTGGATGCACAACGGCGTGGTCACCGGCTTCGACCGGCTCCGGCGGGAGCTGTGCATGGCCGTCGACCCCGCGCTGTTCTCCCGCATCGAGGGCACGACGGACTCGGAGGTGATGTTCTACCTGGCGCTGACGTTCGGCCTGGACGACGACCCGCCGGAGGCCGTGGCCCGCATGGCCGGCCTGGTCGAACGGCTCGGCCACGAGCACGGCATCGAGTTCCCGCTGCAGATGACGGTCGCGACGTCGAACGGCGAGCGGGTGTGGGTCTTCCGCTACTCCAGCCGGCGCCAGTCGCGCACGCTGTTCTACAGCTCCAGCGTCGAGTCCCTGCGCTCGCTGCACCCGGATGTCGCGTGGCTGCGCGGGCTGTCCGCCGACACCCGCCTGGTCGTGTCCGAGCCGCTCGGCGACCTGCCGGGAGCCTGGAACGAGCTGCCCGAGAGCAGCTACGGCGTCATCCCGCCCGACGGCGAGCTGCTGGCCGGGTTCACCGTCGGACAGCTGACCTAGCCAGGCATCCGCCCGCGCCGACGGGCACCAGGGCCCGCCGGCCTCCCCGGGCTGAGCGGGCGCTGCCCGTGCCCCTACCGGCTCTGAGCGTCCACACGGTGTGGGAGCGGCTCGAAACCCGGCCGCTCCCACACCGTCGCCCAGGTCCGGGCTCGTTACACCTGCCGAGTCGGATACATGGTGATCCGCGAGAGATTGACATGTGCCGGCTGAGCCGCCGTGAACGCGATCACCTCCGCCACGTCCTGGGCCGACAGCACCTCGATGCTGCCGATCAGCCCGTCGAGCCACTGGTTGACCGCGGGATCGGTGACGTGCCCCTGCAGCTCGGTGGCGACGACCCCCGGCTCGACGGCGGTGACCCGCACCCCACGGCCGCCGAGTTCGGCGCGCAGGGTCGTGGACAGGTGGGTGACGGCGGCCTTGCTCGCGGTGTAGGCGGCGAAGCTGGGGAAAGGCACGTGCGAGGCGATCGAGGAGATGTTGATCAGGTCGGCGGGTCCGGTGGCCGCCGCCCGCAGCAGTGAGGGCGTGAGCGCGTGGACGATGCGCAGCGCGCCGGTGACGTTGACGTCGATCTGGCTCTCCCAGTCGGCGAGGTCGGCCTGCTCGGCGGGGGCGGGCAGCATGATCCCGGCGTTGTTGACGACGAGGTCCACCCCGCCGAAGACGCCGAGCACCCGCTGGACGGCCGCGGCCACCGAAGCGGAGTCGGCCACGTCGGCGGCGACGGCGATCGCCTCCCCTCCGGCGTGCTTGATCTCCTGGACGAGGTCGGTCAGCCGCTCTTCGCGGCGGGCCAGCAGCGCGACCCTGGCGCCCCTGGCGGCCAGCAGCGTGGCGGTGGCGGCTCCGATGCCGCTGGATGCTCCGGTGACGATGGCGGTACGGCCCGCGAGGTTGTCGGTCATGGCGCCGACTCTGCCGCCCGCCGCATGCCGTACCCAGGGACCTGGTTTTCCTGGGTCTGACAGGACCAGGCACGCGCGGCCGGGCGGACCGATAATCGAGGGGTGAACGAACTGGGTGAGTTCCTCAAGTCGCGTCGCGCGCGCGTCCGTCCCGAGGAGGCGGGCCTGCGGTCGTACGGCGGGCGCCGCCGCGTGCCCGGCCTGCGCAGGGAGGAGCTGGCCCAGCTGGCAGGGATGAGCGCCGACTACTACACGCGGCTGGAGCAGGGACGCGGCGGCGGAGTGTCGGAAGAGGTGCTCAACGCGCTGGCCAGGACGCTCGGTCTGGACCAGGACGAGCGGACCTACCTGTTCAGCCTGGCCAGGCCGGTGCGCGCACCTCAGCGCTCGCGGCGTACCCGGCGCACGGTCGGCCCTCAGCTGCGGCACCTGCTCGACGCGATGGAGGGCGTGCCCGCCTACGTGATCGACCACAGGAGCGAGCTGCTGGCCTGGAACCGCCTGGCCTCCGCGCTCTACACCGACCTGGGCAGGCACCGTAACTGGGCGCGCTTCTGCTTCCTCGACGAGGCGAGCAAGGAGATCTTCGTCGACTGGGAGAAGAAGGCCAGGGAGGTCGTCGCCTACCTGCGGCTGAAGGCGGCCCAGTATCCGGACGACGCCCTGCTGGCAGCGCTGGTGGGCGAGCTGTCGGTGAAGAACGCGCACTTCCGCCGCTGGTGGGCCGATCACAACGTGCTGGAGAAGACGCGCGGGACCAAGCAGCTCCGTCATCCGGTGGTGGGCGAGTTGTCGCTGAGCTTCCAGTCGTTCACGGTGACCGGAGAGCCCGACCAGGTGCTGGTGGCCTATGCGGCCGAGCCCGGCTCACCCTCGCAGGAGGCGCTGCGGCTGCTGGCGAGCTGGTCCCTGCCCGAACGGCAGGGTGCGCCCGGCTAGGGCCTGCTCAAACCGAGAGTAGTCAAAACGCTACCCTCCGCTTGCGGACGCTTTCCACGCTGTGCTGACGTGAGCGGCGTGACCTCATGCCAGGACCGGGTGGTCCACGAACTGCGCACGCTGATGGATCGGGCCATCGCCGCCGAGGATCTCGGCGCCGCGCTTTCCGCGGCCATCGCGCCGTGGGTACGGCACGACGCGCTGCGCCTGATCGGCACCAGTCCGGCGACCGGGCTCGGGCAGGGCTCGTTCAGCTTCTGGCACCGGTACGAACGCGAACTCGCCACGGCCCTGCTCGCCCACCGTCACACCCACGGCGATCCCTGCCGGCCTTCGTCCCTGGTGCGCCGGCAGGTGCCGGTCGCGGTGGCCGGCGCCGACGAGGGGGCGCGGCGGGCGTTCGCGGCCTGCGGCGTCTCCTGCGAGCTGCGGCTGCTCCTGCGTGACAGCCGCGGCGTGTGGGGGCTGCTCGGGCTGGTGCGCGCCTGCGACGACCACCCCTTCACCGGCGACGACCTGCGCAGGGCGGCGCTGCTCGGCCCGGCGCTGGTGACCGCGCTGCGCCGGTACGTCACCGCGGGCCCGCTGGCGCCCACCGCGGCCGCGCTGCCCGCCGGCGTGATCGTCGTCGGCCCCGACCGCACGATCCGTACCGTGACCCCGCAGGCCCAGGCGTGGCTCGAGCGGCTGCGCGGCCCTGTCCGGCACGGCACGCACGCCTGGCTGGCCGACACGTTCGTGACGGCGCTGGCGATCGACGCCGGCGAGCACGTCCGCGGATCGGGCGGCGGCCGGCCGCTCATCTGCGCCCCCGCGGCCCACTACGGCCGCTGGCTCGCCGTCGAGGGCCAAGCCCTGGACGAGGACGGCACGGGCGACGTGGCCGTGGTCATCCAGTCGGCCGCGGGCGCGCTCATGCTGCCCTCGTTCTGCGACTGGTACGCGATCACGCCGCGCGAGCGCGGCGTGCTGGAACTGCTGTGCAGGGGAGCCGCGCCGAAGCAGATCGCGCGGCTGCTCGGCCTGTCCGCGTACACGGTGAACGACCACCTGAAGGCGGTCTTCCGCAAGACCGGCGCGGCCGGCAGGGACGAGCTCATGGCCGCCTTCACCACCTGAACGCCATCCCCAACACTGGGGGGATGTCCGGGCCGCCGCCTCACCCGACCATGAAGGAGTTCGCACCACTCACAGGGGAGGAACACCCGTGAAAAGCATCTCAACCCCCGCCCGCCGCCAGGTCGAGCGCTTCCTGGAGTTCTCCGACCACGTCGGGGGACTGGCCGAGGCCGACGTGCTGGCGCTGCTGCGCGACCAGGGCATCACCACGCTGGAGGCACTCGTCAGCAAGGCCGTCAGCGCGCCCCGCTCGGCCCCGCCCGTCAAGATGGACGCCGCCCAGGCGCTGAGCGCGCCCAGGGCGACCTCCACGCAGCCCATCACGCACCCGGCACCCGCCATGGCGGTGGTCGTGGACGGCGTCGAGCACGACCCCCGCGACCTGTCGCGGTTCGACGGCCGCCCGCTGACCTACATCTACGGCCCCGAGCGGCTGTCGGCCCTCACCGACGACAGCGCGCTCAACGGCGCGCTGTGGGCGGCCTCGCAACTGGCCCAGGCAGGGGCCGCGCGGGACCCGCGCCCCGCGACGTGGGGCCAGGTCCAGATGTTCGAGCACGTGGACTACGCCGGTGACTGGTTCTGGTGCGCGGCCCGAGAAGCGCACAACGACCTGACCAGCGTCCACCACGGGCCCCTGCACCTGCACGACTGGAACGACGTCATCAGCTCCATGGGCGGCACGAACTGCTCGGTCCGCTACTACGAGCACATCAACTTCGGTGGCAGTTCCCTGTTCGTCGCACCGTTCACCGACATCCCCAACCTCGTCCCCAGCGGCTGGAACGACCGCATCTCCTCCGTCTGGAACCTCGGCTGATCCGCACACCACCGCCCTAGATGACTGATTCCAAGCCGTACGGCTGAGCGTCAATGGTCGTAGGCGGTGAGGGATCGGGCGGTGGGCCGGCCGGTCTTGTCGTTGTGCCA
>NZ_JBSGDV010000015.1:0-243728 GCF_053602555.1 Nonomuraea sp. NPDC004354
GTCGAGATGCGGGTCGCCTTCCCCGCGCTGGTCAACCGCTTCCCCACGCTGCGCCTGGCCGTACCGGCCGACGAGGTCGCCCTGCGCCCGGAGACCGCCGACATCTACGGGGTCAAGAGCCTGCCTGTCACCTGGGACGCGTGACCACGAACTGACGACAGGCGAGGGTTCGTACGGGCCGGACGCTTCACCGCCTCCATCGCTCGCGCGATGCTGACCAGCCCCTGTCCCATGTCGTGCCGCGCTCGAACAGGCGGAACATGCTTCATCGGCGGCCTCCCCCTGAGCGGCACCACCCGGTGCGAGCCGGAGCCAGACGATGGCCTGGGGC
Organism: Nonomuraea sp. NPDC004354; assembly: GCF_053602555.1. Lineage (NCBI taxonomy): Bacteria > Bacillati > Actinomycetota > Actinomycetes > Streptosporangiales > Streptosporangiaceae > Nonomuraea > Nonomuraea sp. NPDC004354. Next base: position 332 of record NZ_JBSGDV010000015.1, read on the forward strand.
TGACGGCCGGGTCGCCTTTCGACAGGAACCGCTCGTGCTCCTCGCACCTCGCTCTTGCCGTGCCGATTCAGTTACGCGGACCGTCCCGGTCGATCAGAGCGCACGTCTTCTCCAGCTCTCTGAGTTTCAGCTCTCCAGAAAGGAATCCCAGCATGGCAGACACAACAGGCGGGACACCCGAACAGGGACACGTCGCGCGGCGGACCGTGTTGAGGGGCGTGCTGGGCGCCGGCGCGCTCGCCGGCGCACATGCCGCCCTCCCCGGCCGCGCCTACGCCTCCGTGAGCGGTGGTGGTGGCGATGGCGAGCGCGGTGTCGAGCACGGCTGGGGAAAGGTCGCCGACGTGTTCCGCGCGAACTTCAGAAACCCTGGCGAGGTCGGTGCGGCGTGCAGCGTCTACGTGGGCGGCCGCCCCGTGGTCAACCTGTGGGGCGGCCTCGCCGATCGCGAGGCGAATCGGCCGTGGCGCAGGAACACCATCGTCCAGGTGGCCTCCACCACGAAAGGTGCCACCGCCATCTGTGCCCACATGCTCGTCCAGCGCGGTGAGCTGGATCTGGACGCCCCGGTGGCCCGGTACTGGCCGGAGTTCGGCGCCGCCGGCAAGGAGCAGATCCCGGTGCGCTGGTTACTGTCGCACCAGGCCGGCCTGCCGATCGTCGACGGGCCGCTGACGTTCGAGCAGGCGTGCGCCTGGCACCCGGTCATCCGCGCGCTCGAGGCGCAGAAGCCGCTGTGGCAGCCGGGCACCGAGCACGTGTATCACAGCGTCACGTACGGGTTCCTGGTCGGGGAGGTCGTACGCCGGATCACCGGCAAGTCGCTCGGCACGTTCTTCGCCGAGGAGGTGGTCGCCCCTCTCGGGCTGAGCGCCTGGATCGGGCTGCCCGAGAAGGAAGAGAAGCGGGTGGCCCGGCTCCACGATGCCGCGCCGTTCAGCGTGGAGGAGCTGCTGGCCGGGCTGATCGCGACGACCGGGCTCGATGCGGAGACGGTCACCGCCTGGGTGAACGCCGTGTGGGCTCCGGGTTCGGTCCAGGCCCGCGCCGGCGAGCTCGGCGGCGCCTTGACCAACCCCGAGGTCTACGCCACGCGTGCCTGGCGCGCGGCCGAGTTCCCAGCCGCGAACATGCTCGCGGATGCCCGATCGGTGGCGCGGATGTATGCCGCCACGGTCAGCGACGTCGATGGGGTGCGGCTGCTCGAACCGTCGACGGTCGAGAGGATGACCGTCGTCCAGACCGACAGGACGCCGATGCACGGACTGCCGCCGGGGCTGAACCTCCCGGCCGACCGCTCCTTCTACATGTCGCTCGGGTTCTGGCGGGCCTGCCCGCCGATGCCGCTGACCGGGCCGGGGGCGTTCGGTCACCCGGGCTCCGGCGGATCGATCGGCTTCGCCGACCCCGACGCCGGTGTCGGCTTCGCCTACGTGACGAACCTCTGGAACTATCGGCCCGACGACCCGCGGGCAGCGAACCTGGCCAAGGCCGTCCGCTCCTGCCTCGGATGACGACAGCCCTCGTAGGGGCGGGCATCGGCACTGCTGCCCGGTCCCGTGATCCGGGCGCGAACCGGCCGCCGCAGGCCATCCGGCTCCCTTCCCGACGCACGTGGTCCTCGCCGGCGTCGACCGTGCTCTCGGCTGCTGCCGGCGACGGAGCACGACCTCACAAGCGCTGCTGCAATGGGCGACCGGCGAGTCGGCCTGGACTGAGGTCGGCTTAGGCCGGCAGGCGGGTGTGTTCGGCTCGGCTGGCGGCGATGCGCTGGGCGGCGAGCCCGCGGGCCCGCTCGGTGTCGTGGTCGGTGAGCCGGCCGAGGATCGTCGCGAGCGGCCTGACCTGCCCGTACCCGCCCCAGTGGCCCTCAGGGATCTCGGTGGGGAACACCCAGATCCGGCCGGCATCGCGCGGCCAGGCACCGTTCTCGGCGTCCAGGATCGCCTCGGTGACGTCCGCGATGACGCCCGCCCGCGTCTTCTCGTCGAGCTGCCCCTCAGGGACAGACGGGACGACCTTGTAGTGCGGCGCGTCCGCGGGCGATCCGCCGACGTAGACGGCGACCGGCCGGTGCAGGAAGACCCAGGAGACGGACCGGGTCACCGGGTCGGCGGGGTCGAATCCCTCGTGGCGGATCAGGATCTCGGTGATGTGGTTCAGCAGCGCTGCCTCGGCATCGGGCTGGAGCGCACCGTCGGGGATGTACACGTCGAGCATGGGCATGGCCCGCCTCCTCGGTTTATTTCTTCAACTCAGCGCCCGGAGCCTAGGAAGGCTGAGTGGAAATTGTCAACTCAGATCGGTACGATCCGCCCGTGGAGACACAGCGGATCGACCCCGTGAACTGTTCGGTGGCCCGTGCCCTCGCGATGGTGGGTGAACGCTGGTCGCTGCTGATCGTGCGCGAGGCACTGGACGGCGCACGCCGGTTCGGGGAGTTCCGGGCCCGCCTCGGCGTGGCGAGCAACCTTCTGGCCACCCGGCTCGACACCCTCGTGGCGGCAGGAGTGATGCGACGCGTCCCCTACCAGGAACCCGGCGACCGGCAGCGCTTCGAATATCACCTCACCGAGCAGGGCCAGGACCTGCGGCCCACGCTGGTTGCCCTCCTGGAGTGGGGCGACAAGTATCTCGCCGACCCGCAGGGGCCGTCGGTCATCGTCCGGCACCGACCCGCCGACGATGACACCGCCTGCGAGGAGCCGGTGAGGGTCGTTCTCGAATGCGCTGCGGGGCACACCCGTCTGGCACCGGAAGCCGTCTACCGCGCCCCCGGACCGGGCGCCCGCTTCCTGGACCCCGGAAAACCGAAACCGGCCACGCCAGGGGCAGGAACGTGATCGCCGTGAGGTCCTGACACGGACCCGGGCACCGACATCCGGCCGCCGGGCCAATACGATGACGCACTCGCAGGTCAAGCAGCGGGTGACGGAGTGGGCATGGAACTGATCAGGGTGCTGGTGGCCGAGGACATGCGCATCCTGCGCGAGGCGCTGGTCGGGCTGCTCGCGATGGAGGCCGACATCGAGGTCGTGGCCGAGCTCGGTTCCGGCGACGGCATCGTCGGCGCGGCGCTCGAGCACCGTCCGCACGTGGCCGTCCTCGACATCGAACTCCCCGGGCTGGACGGGATCGCCGCGGCGGCCCAGCTGCACGAGCGGCTGCCCGGCTGCCGGTCACTGGTGCTGACCGGGGTGGGGCGGCCGGGCAACCTGCGCAGGGCGGTCAACGCCGGCGTGGCCGGGTTCATGCTGAAGGACTCCAGGCCGCAGGACCTCGTCGCCGCCGTGCGCACCGTCGCGGCGGGCGGGCGGGTCATCGACCCGCAGCTCGCGTACGCGGCACTGGACGTCCCGGCCGGCCCGCTGACCGACCGCGAGCTGGACGTGCTCAGGCTGACCGCGTCCGGCTCCGAGCCGCGCGACGTGGCCCGGCTGCTCAACCTGTCGTACGGCACGGTGCGCAACTACCTCGCCTCAGCGGTGACCAAGCTCAACGCGCGTAACCGGGTGGACGCCATCCGCATCGCCACCGAGGCCGGCTGGCTCTGAGCAGGGCACCTCGGCGGTCAGCGTGAACCGGCCTCCGTCCCGCTCCACCGACAGGCGCCCGCCCGCCTCCTCCAGGCGCCGGGTCAGGTTGGCCAGGCCCGTACCCTCCCGCGGGGCGGAAGCGGTCGCGCCGTTGTTGGAGACGGTCAGGCGTACGGCGTCGCGCACGGTGATCGCGCACCAGGTGGCCTGCGCATGCCGTACCACGTTGGTCACCGCCTCGCGGAGGACGACGGCCAGGAGGGAGTCGGTCTCGGGCGGCAGCCGTACCGGTGGCAGATCCACCGTGACCTCGACCCCCGAGGCCGCGAGCATCGAGCGGGCCGTCGCCGCCTCCTCCCGCAGGGAGAGCGGCGCGGGGCCGCCGGTGATGGAGCGGACGTCCACCAGCGCCTGCTCGGCGAGTTCGCGCAGCTCGGAGGGGTCGGCCGAGTCCGGGCCCGCGATGAGCAGCTCGCCCTTGAGCACGATCGCGGAGAGCCGGAAGCCGAGCAGGTCGTGCAGGTCGCGGGCGACCCGCAGGCGTTCCTGGAGCACGGCCATCCTGGCCAGGTCGCGGCGGGCCTCCTCCAGCTGGAAGGCGGCGAGGGGCAGCGTGCTCAGCCCGTAGGCCATGGCGGTGAAGCCGATCATGACCATGGCGTATTCGGCGCCCCACAGGGGAACGCCGGTCTGGGCTATCCAGAGGGCCACACCACCCAGGAGCGGACCGAAGCCCAGCGCCCAGGCCCAGGCGGAGCGGACCAGGAACAAGGTGGTGCCCGCGGTCAGGCCGACATAGGAACCGGCGCGCTGCCCGATGATCGCCATGGCCGTGACCATGAGCACGATCTGCGCGCCCAGCGTCCAGCGCCAGGCGCGCGGCCGGGCGCCACGGCGGGGCAGGCCGTTGTAGAGCTGCAGGCCGCTCACCACGGGCAGGAACACGGCCACCGTCACGACCTGGAAAGCCGAGGACGACCCGAGCCTGATCATGTTGACCACGGTGCTGCCCAGGGTGTCCACCTCGAGGATCACCAGAGTGAACCAGGCCAGCCACGGCGCGCCCGCCAGCGGGCCGGACGCCGCGGCCTTCACCGGCGTCACGGGCAGGCGAACCTCCGTCCATCCGGCGCCGGAGGTGAGGCAGCCGCCCAGCTCGGCCGCTTCCTCGCCGAGCTCACCTAGTTCGTTGGGTTCATTGGGTTCGCTGGGTTCGGCGAGCTCGGTGGCCCGCCCTCCCGTACGGCCGGCGCGCAGCACGACGAACCGTGTGTCGGCCTCGAGCTCGACCAGGACCCGCTCCGGCGGATCGGTGCTCAGCCAGGCGAGCATGGTCCTGCGCAGCACCCTGGCCAGCAGGCCGTCGACCGGCAGGGGCAGCCGCGGCCGGTGCGTGGTGACCTCCGCGTCCACCCCGGCCGCCGTGAGCACGGAGCGCGTCGCCTCCAGCTCGGCGGCCAGCGTCCGGTCCCGGTGGTCGTCGGCGATGGATCGCACGTCGGTCAGTGCCTGGCGGGCGGCGCCCACGACCTCGACGAGGTCGGCGCGGTCGAAGCGGTGGACGAGCGCCGACAGCTTGTCGCCCAGCGCGTCGCACAGGTCGCGGGCCACGCGCAGCCGTTCGCGGGCCGCCTCCAACTGGCCGATCTCGGCACGGGCCGCGTCCGTCTGCCTGATCAGGTCATGGAGCCAGCAGACGGCGTACAGCCCGACGCCGGGCCCGAGTGTCGCCAGCGCCGACCAGTAGCTGAGCGAGCCCAGCTCGGGATAGAAAGCGGCCCTGACCGAGAACTCGCCCGCGAGGATCAGGACCACCAGCGGCCAGGCCGTTCTCGCCTTGAGCGTGAGCAGGAGCGAGGCGACGAGCATGGCCATCACCGGCGTCCACGGTGACTGGACCAGGTAGAAGGAGGAGGCCAGCAGCGCCTGAGCCACCAGGTTCCAGCGGGCCGTGGCGGGCGACGCCCGGCGGAACGCGATCGGGACGAACAGCGCTTCCAGGGCGACGACGATGAGCAGGCCAGGGACCAGGGCGACCTGCTCCTTCAGGAGCGACGCCTGCACCAGCTGGCTGACCTTGACGGCCAACTGGACGGCCAGGCAGATCAGGATGAGCGTCCTGGCGAGCCTCAGCTGAGGGGTCACAGGCCGTCCTTCCGTCTCATCCAAATAAATGTGCATTTTGCACGATTCATCAGGGTGAGTTGTAGGTGGGCCGCCGCCCCCTTTCGCGATTCCGCGCGGCTTGGCCGGACGTGAGCACGCGGCCGTCCGCGCCAACGCCGCGCGTGACCCAGAGGAGTACGCCAACCTCGCCATCATGGCGGGCATCCGCATGGGGCACGAGCACAAGCGAAGCGCAGGCCGCTCGTTCGGGCCGCTCACCGCGTCCCTCGTCCGCACCGAGAACGCGATGGTCGCCGGCGACCCCGGCAAGGCCGTCGAGCTGTTCGGCACGTTACCGCGCGGCGTCGGCAAGACGGACTCCAGCACGTGGAACCGGGCTCTGCTGGACGCCGCTCGAGCCAATGCCCGCATCGGTGACGTGGCACGGGCGACGGAGAGGCACGGCTGTCACCGGGGGCTGATCATGGTGGTCGCGGGAACGCCCCATCAGCGGTGACCGGCCAGGTCGAGGAAGGCCCGTACGGCAGGCCCGCAGTCGCTCGGTGACAGGACGGCCAGGGCCAGCGTCCGGGTGAGGCGGGGTTCGAGCGGCCTGGTCACGACTGCTGCGAGCTCGGCGGGCAGGCCGAGCGTGGGCACGATGCTGACGCCCAGGCCCGCGGCCACCATTTCGAGGATGGCCGACTGGCCGCCGGCCTCGTAGGCGATGTCGAGCTGGGCGTCGGCCTGGCGTGCCGCTTCGGTGATGAGTGGGCGGCAGCCTGCCGTGGTGAGGATGAACGGCTGTCCGGTCAGGTCGGCGATGTGGATGGTCTCCTGCCCGGCCAGGTGATGTCCGGCCGGAACCACGGCGACCATCTCGTGGGTGCTGAGCGGGATCGTGTGCAGGCCGGGGGCCGGGAGCGTGACCACGCCGACCTCGGCCGCGCCCCCCTGCAGCCAGCCGCGGACGTCGTGGTCCGCCCCCTCGAACAGGCGCACCTGGACCTGGGGGTAGCGATCGGTGAAGGCCCGCAGCAGGTGGGCGATGAGGGTGCCGGTGGCGCTCGGCAGGCTGGCCAGGCGTAGCGGCCCGGTGACCTCGCCGGCGGCGGCCGCCACCTCCGCGCGGATCAGGTCGAAGTGGCGCAGCGCCTCGCGGGCGCGGAGGTGGGCCCGCCGTCCGGCTTCGGTGAGCGCGATGCCGTCCGCGTGGCGGACGAACAGCGGGGCGCCGAGCTCGCGTTCGAGGCTGGCGATCGCGCGGCTGACAGCGGGCTGGGACATGCCGATCAGGTCCGCCGCCGCGGTGAATCCGCCGTGCTCGGCCACCGCGATCAGCACGCGGAGCTGCGTCAATGTCATGAGGCCATATCCTAAGTGGTATTTGACCCGTGTAGGCCCATTCCCTGATGGTTATGGCCATGTCCACACGCATGATGATCGAAGTTGACGGCCGCATGGCCAGCTATCTGACGGCGGGCGAGCACGGCCCGCAGGTGTTGCTGCTCCACGGCACGTATTGGAGCCGGGTCTGGCTGCCGGTGCTCGACGACCTGGCCGCGGCCGGGTTGCGGCCGGTCGCCGTCGACCTCCCCGGACTGGGCCGCTCGGAAGGGGAACTGACGCTGGAGACGGCCACCGTGCCCGCGCTGGCCGCCTGGGTGACGCGGTTCGCTGCGACGCTGGGCATGGGCGCGCCGGCGGGGGTGGCCGGGCATGACATCGGCGGTGCGATCGCCCAGCAGCTGCTGGCCGGCGGCGAGCTGGCGGTTCCCCGGCTGGCGTTGGTCAATTCGGTGAGCTACGACTCGTGGCCGGTGCCCGGCGTGGCGCGCTACCGCGATCCTGCCGTGGTCGCCGCCACCACCGTGGAGGAGTTGCTCGCCGCCCGGCGCGTGGCCGTTTCCACAGCCTTGGCGCGGCCTGTCTCCGAAGGGGAGATGGCCGACTATCTCGACCCGTGGCGTGATCGGCGAGTGGGTCGGTCCTGGATGGCGCTGGCCGGCGCCGCCGACAGCCGCTACACCTTCGACCTCATGCCCGCTCTGGTCGCCTCCGATGCGCCGAAGCTGCTGGTGTGGGGCGAGGACGACACCTTCCAGAAGGTCGGCTACGCGCAGCGGTTCGCCGATGAGGTGCCGAACACCACGCTGGTGCGGGTGCCCAAGGCCGGTCACATCCCGATGGAGAACGACCCCGCACTGGTCGCCCGCACACTGGCCGCGTTCTTCCTCGCCTGACGGGTTGATCCGTCCGGCGCCCTCCCTCTCGCGGTAGCGCGTGTCTCGCAGTTCGACCTCGTAGCCGCCTTCGTCCAACAGCGACACCGAGGCAAACCAGTCCTGTTCTTCACCGTCGGGCTGAACCACGACGAAATTGTTGTCGGTGTGGTTCAGCTTCTGGAACATCATGAACAGCCCGTCCTCGGAGGGGCTCGCGGTGCTGTCGCCGTTCTCGGCGTCGGCGATACAGCCGGGCATCGGGATCCCTTGCGGTTCAAGCAGTGCGCGGCCACCAGCATGGCAGGCGCCCGCTGGGGATCACAGCCACTCGGCCAGCGCGGCGATAGTGACAGCCGCGGCGAATCGGACGGCGAGCTTGTCATACCTGGTGGCAACGGCGCGGTATCGCTTGAGCCGGTTGATCCCGCACTCCACCGCGTGGCGCAGCTTGTAGTCCTCCTTGTCGAACACCGGCGGCCGGCCACCAGAGCTGCCGCGACGCATGCGCCCGGCGATCTGGTCACGGCGCTCCGGGATCGTGGCCCGGATCCCGCGTCGGCGCAGGTAGGCCCGATTGGCCTTCGAGCAGTACGCCTTGTCCGCGCGCACCCGATCCGGACGGCACCGCGGCCTGCCGGCACCGAGTCGGGGCACCCGGATCGCCTCCAGGACCGGCACGAACTGCCGGGAGTCCCCGCGCTGCCCCGCGGCGACGACCAGCGCGAGCAGCCGCTGACCGTGCTCACACGCAAGGTGAATCTTGCTGGTCAGCCCGCCACAGGACCGCCCCAGACCGTGATCGGCGGGCTCGGCCTGCACCCCGCCAGGCGGCTCCTTCTGCGCCGCGCCGTCCCGGCGGGCATCAGCCCTCGCGCTGCCAGCGCCGGAACAGCCCGTAGACCGTCTGCCGAGGCCCGTACTCCTCCGGCAGGTCACGCCACGGCAGACCGGTGCGGACTCGATACCGGACCCCGTCGATCAGCCTGCGCTGGCACAACGCAGGCCGTCCCGACACTGCCACCGGCAACAACGGCTCCAGCACCCCCACTGCGCATCACTCAAGTCCCCTCGCGCCACACCGAGATCATCCCGGCATAGCGCGATCACCACGACAGGGTTTAAGACGCCCTAGGACCCGAAGTCGATCTCGGCGGTCGGGTGCGCGGCGGTGATCCGGTCGCGGACCTCTTCGGGGAGCAGGTTGTATCCGAGGTGGACCGCCGCCAAGTCGGGGAGCGCGTCGAACTCGGCCGGCAGGTCTCTGAGCTTGTTGAAGGACAGGTCGATGGTCCGCAGTCGGCGGAACGTCCCGATCCCGGCGAGGTGTTCGGGCTTGAGCTCGCGGCCCTCGCCGTCCTCGTGCCACCGGTCGATCCGGAGCTCTTCCAGCCCGGTCAGCGCCATGCCGAACAGCTCCCGCAGGAAGATGTGCGCCGGCTCGCGGACGAGAGCGTGCCTGGTGCGCCACCCGCTGAGGCCGAGGACCCGCAGGGCGGGCAGGCGGCCGAGATCCGGCAGCGGGTCGCGCACCAGGCTGAGGCTGCCGCCGAGGTCGAGGTCTTCGAGCCGGGTCAGCCGAAGCAGGCTGTCGGGGACGGTGTCGAAGAAGTTATGGCTCAGGTCGAGCCGGCGCAGGTTCGGGAAGGTGGTGACGGCCTCGGGGAAAGTCCGCAGGTACAGGTAGCTGCCGCCGGACATGGACACCTCCTCGATGCTGGTCAGGCCGTGCGCGGAGTCGGGGAACACGACGTTGGTCCCGTCGGCGATCAGCTGCCGCAGCGCGACCAGGCCGCCGAAGGTGTCCGGCAGGACGAACCGCGTCACCTCGGGCGGGTTCGCCCTCGGCCAGGTCACCGCGCCGGAGGGGACGGACAGTCGGGAGATGTCGAGTTCCTCCAGGGCGGTGAGCCGGCCAACACCGGCCGGCAGGGTGAACCCGACCTTGTTGCCGGCGACCCGCAGCACTCGTAGCGCGGCCAGGTCGCCGATCGACTCGGGCAGGGCGGTCAGCCCGCACTCGCGCACCGACAGGTGCTCCAGCCGGGTGAGCGTCCCGAGCGTCTCGGGCAGCTCGTCGATCAGGTTGCCGTCCAGGATCAGGGTGCGCAGCCACGGCATCTGGAGCACCTCGGCGGGGAACGCCTGGAGTTTGCGCCCGGTCAGGTCGAGGTGCTCTGCCCGGTCGGCCAGAGCCCGGGACACGTGATCACTCGCCGACTCGGCCGCCGTCCGGGCTCCTGGCCGCAGGACCGGCAGCCCGGCCCGCAGCCGGTCCAGGAACTCGTCGACGTCCAGGCAGCGGTCCTCCGCGTCGACGACCTCGGGCACGAACGCCTCGACGATGCTGTCCCCGACGGCGAAGTCGGCGTCGTCGTCATCGTCGTAATTGTTCACCCAGCGCCCGCCGGGGGCGTACACGTCCATGGCGTGGTCGTAGTCGATCACCCAAGGGGTATCGACGATCCCGGTCCGCAAAGAGCCGTGGTTGTACCAGCCGTAGACCAGGTGGGTGAAGGCGCCGTCGTGGATGTAGATCTCCGCTTCGCCGCCTTCCAGGGTCTCGGCCTCGGTGTGACCGCCGACGTACAGGCCGGGCCGGTCCTCATAGAGCGCGATCGGGCCGTTGACCGTCAGATCGCCGGTGACCACGATCAACTCGACGTTGCCCTCGGCGTCGCCGCCGCGCAGTTCGTTGATGGCGTCCAGGAAATTCCCGTCGAGGGTGAGGTCGCCGTCGAAGAACAGCACCTCGTCGTAGCCGGGCGACGCTCCCGCACCCTCGAACACGGCGGACAATGCGCCGCCCAGGCGGGCATCGGCATCGGCATAGGACAGGGACGCGGGGATGGCGGATATCGGCATGGGGAAGAGCGTAGGTCCGTGTACAGACAATCCGGCGCGCGCGACAGGGTTCTGAAACACGGCCCTAGACCCTAGCGACCTGGTCAGGGGTCGTACGGGGGCTGTTTCCTGATCTCCCGATGCATCCGCTCATTCATCCGCTGCCTCCGCTTCCAGGACTTCCTGTCGACTCCAAACGGCGGGTTCTTGTCGTCGAAGCTCGGCTTCGGAATCCCTCGCCAGCCGGGATGCTCTTCGCTGTCCCCGTCCGAGCCGATCAGGTAGATGATCGCGATGACAACCGCTATGCCCGGCAGAAGTTCCATGGGTGACCCCCTCGCAGCCCTGGCTGCGTCTGTTGTGGCCATCGTGGTTCTGACTTCAGTTCAGAGTGTCGTTGTGCGTCGCGCCTGGCAACCCACCGCTCACGCGACGTTGTGATCCTCCTCATTCGTGGTCGGATTTGTGGAACCCTGCCTGAGCTGCGCTGGAGGGCCGTCCCGTTAGGCTTCCTCGTCCCGAACATGTCCCCAGCCCCAAGGTAGGCAGGTCTGCGCAGATCACCGGGTTTCCGGGAAGCCCCCGTTCTCGGAAGCGGATACGGCTTTTGTGATCACACTGCGCGTGTCATGGACGACGGAGCGCGACGTGGTGCTCCTCATCGCGTACGGCGGACTGGGCTACGACGAAGTGGCGGCGGCGCTCAGGATCGCCTCGGGGACGGTCGCGTCCCGGTTGATCAGGGCCAGGATCTCGCGCGGCCCGTCGTCGGGGAAGTCCCCAGCCGCCACGTAGGCCGATCACGATGATCAGGTACAGCTCTGTCTTGTGCGTCTGTCTTATGCGTCGGCGGGTTCGATGAGCTCGATCTCGAGGGCCGGCACATCGAGGGCTTCCTTGTCGGCAGGGCGTCGAAGCTGTCACCAGGTGCACGCGAAGTGCGTTACCCCTGGTCAGCGTCGATTGCTGTGGTGAATGCGATGGTGGCCCGTACGGTGCGCGTGGCCATCATGGTGGGGGACTAGTGAGTGAGCCCACCGGTGCACGCCGCATGCCGGGGGACCTTCATCTCGTGAGGGTGTCGGCACGCGGCGATCTGTCACAGCCGTGTGCCGTTGACGACCAACGCCACTTCGATGTTGCCGCGCGTGGCATTGGAGTACGGGCAGACCTGATGCGCCACCCGGACCAGGTCGACGGCCTGGGTGGGGTCGGCGATGGACGGCAGGCTGATCTCCAGTTCGACGCCCAGCTTGAAGCCGCCGTTGCCGGCGGGGATGAGCATGACCTTCGAGTCGATTGCCGCGTCGTCGGCGCGTAGGTGCTTGCGCTGGCCCACCAGGGCAAGTGAGGCGGCGAAACAGGCGGCGTAGCCGATGGCGAACAGTTGCTCGGGGTTCACCCCTTCGCCGTCCCCGCCCAGTTCCTTGGGCTGCCTGAGGTCAACCTCCAGCCTGCCGTCGGCGGTGCGTCCGTGACCGTCGGCCCGGCCTCCGACGACGTGGGCCTGTGCGGTGTAAAGGGCGTTCGTCATGATGATCTCCTTCGCGCGTCTGCTACTGGAAAAAGAATCATAAACTTCAAAAACAGGAAGTCAATGGTTATGATCCGGGAAGCTGTCATCGACGAGAGGGATCACATGGCCTCACTGAAGGTCGACTACCTGTTATCGACGCGCGATCAAGCCGTACGCGGCGATCACGACCTGGAGCAGTTGGTCGAACAGGCGCGGCGTGCCGAAGCGCTCGGTTTCGACTCCGTGTGGGCCGGCGACAGTCCTCTCGCCCGGCCCCGCGCCGACCCCTTGCTCCTGTTGTCGGCCGTAGCCGTCGCCACCCGGCGCATCACGCTCGGCACTGCCGTACTGCTGCCCGCGCTCCGTCATCCGATCCTGCTGGCGCACCAACTCGCCACCTTGGACAGGCTCGCCGGCGGGCGCCTGATCGTCGGCATGGGCGGCGGATTTCCCAACCCCGGCACCGAAGCTCAGTTCACCGCGATCGGTGTCGCCTTTGAGCGCCGCATCAGCCAACTGGAGGAATCGATCGAGGCGATGCGTCTCCTGTGGAGCGGCCAGGAGGTCGCCTTCACCGGCCGGCACTTCGACTTTCACGCTGTGACCCTGGCTCCCGCGCCCGCTCATCCAGCAGGCCCGCCGATCTGGCTGGCCGGAGGCGGCGCTGCGGCGCGTGGCCGGCCTCGCCGACGGCTGGCTGCCCTACCCGCCCCAGGCCCAGATCTACGCCCGCGAGCGGGCGGCCATCCAGCAGAGCGCGGCTCGGGCGGTCACTCCCGGCCTGTACGCGACCCTGTGCCTGGATGAGGACCCCGAGCGGGCGCGCCGGCGCCTGCGCGAGAGCGTCGAGCGCTACTACAACGCCCCCCTGGAGGCCGTCGAGGCCGTCAAAGCCATGTTCGCCGGTACGGCCCGCGCGGCCGCCGACTGGCTCACCTCCTACGCCGAGGCCGGCGCTGGCCATGTGGTGATCCGCCTGGCCGCCGACGACCACCACGCGGCCCTGGAGAACTTCGCCGGCCACGTCCTGCCCCTGCTTCGCCAGAAAGGAACAGCATGACCACCTTCGTTCTCGTACACGGCGCCTGGCACGGTCCCTCCGCCTGGGAGCGCCTCACCCCGCACCTGCACCAGGCAGGGGCGCGCACCCTGACCCCCTCCCTCACCCTGGAAGGCGACGTCGGCCTGGACGTCCACGTCGACGAGGTCCTCACCTGCCTGGACGGCGCCACGACCGCCGTTGACGACGTGGTGCTGGTCGGACACAGCTACGCGGGCCTGATCGTCCGGCAGGCCGCCGACCTGCGACCCGACATGGTGAAGCAGGTCATCCTGATCGACGGCTGGGCGGGCGGCGACGGCGCCAGCATGTTCAGCCTGGCCTCCGACGCCTTCGTCAACGCGATCCGCGCCGCCGCCCGGACGAGCGCGGACGGCCGTCACATCCCCGCCCCACCCCCGGCGAGATACGGCATCACCGACCCCGACGACACGCGCTGGCTCGTCCCACGCCTGCGCCCACAACCTCTGCGCACCTTCACCGACGCGACCCGGCTGAGCGGAGCCGTCGACCAGATCCCCGGCACGGCCATCTACTGCCGGCCGCAGGCCTACCCCTTCGACCGGTTCGCCGCGGCGATCGGGTACCGGACCATCGCCATGGACGCCCCGCACAACGTGATGCTCACCCATCCCGCGGCCTTGGCCAAGCTCCTCCTCGACTCCCAGGCGTTCCAATTCAACAACGAGAAGCTGGAGGATTAGAATATTGAAGTGGAACAGCGCACCTACAACCAGTACTGCGCCACCGCGCGCACCCTCGACCTCGTCGGTGAGCGCTGGACGCTGCTGCTGATCCGTGAACTCCTGACCGGGCCCAAACGCTTCGGCGACCTGCAACACAGCCTGCGCGGCCTGGGCACCGGACTGCTGGCAGCACGGATGAAGTATCTGGAACGCGAAGGGCTGATCCACAAGGTCACGCTCCCGCCGCCGGCTCGGACCCCCGCCTACGCCCTCACCCCGGCGGGTGAGGGCCTCGAGCCGGTGGTGCTGGCCCTGGCCCGGTGGGGGCAGACCTGGGCGATGGACGAACCCCGCGACCAGGAGAACTTCCACCCCGGCTGGGCGGTGCTCGGCCTGAAGGCATGCTTCGACGCCGAGGCCGCCACCGGCCTGCGGGCGCTGTACGAGTTCCGCGTGGAGGAGGAAGTCTTCCACGCCCGCATCGACGACGGCACCATCGAAACCGTGCACGGCCCGGCCCAGCACCCTGACGTGATCATCACGACCAGCAGGGAGACTTTCCGCGACATCGCCGCCAGCAGGTCGAGCCTCGATGAAGCGATCAGCAGCGGCGCCGCCTCAGCCTCCGGCGACCGGCAAGCCCTGAGCCGGCTCCCCCACCTGTTCCACCTGCCGCTCCCACGTGCGCGATCCACGGCTCCAGCCTCCACGTCATGAATCGAAGGGCGTCATCACGTCCACGCGTCGTTACGCTCCTCCAATCCGTCGAAATCGGCTGCCTCCCCTCTTCGGGGTGGCTGCCGATCTCGGCCTATTGTCGGTATGGCCTGCCAGCATGGCCCGCGTGACGGCAACTGATCCCTTGGCCCCGTTCCAGTGGCTCAACGTGTCCGAGAGAGCGAGGGCGGCGGCCCGCTGGGCGTGATCTTCAGCGTGGCCTTCTTCCGCGGGCTCGATCCGGCGGAGGTGGTGCGCCGCTTCAGCCGCGGCGAGGATGCCGGCCAGGAGTCGGACTTCGGCGGACTCGACGAGCAGGCCCACGAGTTCGTCGCGGAGACGGATGGCGGGCTTCCAGGCCGGCGAGTGGTGCGGATCTCTCGGGCCAGGCGCTCTGTTGACGCCCTGCCTCAGCCGGTCTTGCGCAGCGCCACCACCGCCATCACGGCGGCCAGCGCGATGCAGGTGGCCACCGCCACCGTCATCCCCGCGCCCCATCCGAACGCGCCGATGGCCAGCGCCACGCCGCCGGTCCCCAGGGACGAGCCGACGTAGCGCGCGGTGTTGTTGGCGCCGGAGCCCATGCTAACCCGGTGGGAGGGCACGCTCTCGACCGCCAGCTGTGTGATCGAGGCGTTGGTCAGGCCGGCCCCGACCCCGCTGACCGCGAGCCCGGCCAGCACGAGGCCACCGGAGAACGCCGACCCCACGCCGAGCAGCCCGGAGAACCCCAGTGCTGTCAGAGCCATGCCGAGTGCCAGACGTGACCGGGTGGCCAGCCGTACCCGCTTGGTCAGCAGGGCGGAAACGAAGGACAACCCCGACCAGAGGCAGAGAAGCAGCGCCGTGTGCAGCGGCGTCAGACCGTGCGCGGTCTGGAGGACGGTCGGCAGATAGCCCATCAAACCCACCACCGCCGCGCCCACGACCAGCGCACCACCCGTCGCCACCAGGAACGGTGGTCGCTTGAACAGGTCGAGATCGATGAGTGGATCCGCACGTCGCCGCTCCACCCGCACGAAGCAGGCAACCAGCGCGACCGCCGCCGCGATCGCCCCGAGCGCGGTCGGGCGCGACCAGCCGAGCCGTCCCTCGGTCACCCCGGCGAGCAGCGTGGCCACCCCCGAACCGAGCAGGATCACCCCGGGCACGTCGAAGCGCCGCGGCTCGGCTGAGCGTGACTCCTCCAACGCGCGCGCCGAGATCACAGTGAGCGCCAGGGCGCAGGCCGCCATCAGCCAGTAGACAATCCGCCAGCTCGCCGCCACGGCCAGCAGCCCCGACACCAGCGGCCCCACCGCGGTGCCGAGCCCGATCATCGCCCCGTAGCGTCCTGTCGCCCAGACCCGCTCGACCCCCGAAGGGTAGGCGTGGCCCACCAGGCCCAAACTGGCCGCCAGCATCGCCGCGCTCGCGCCGCCCTGCACCACCCTGGCCGCCACGAACATCGGCACCGCCGTACTCAGGGCGGCGAGCACGCTGGCCGCGGCGAGCACGGCCGTCCCCATCACCAGCACCCGCTTGCGTCCGTGGTCGTCGGCCAGTCCGCCGGATACCAGCAGGAGCGCCGACAGCCCCAAGGCGATCCCGCCCAGCATCCATACCGGTCCCGTGGCTCCCGCGCCCAGAGCCCGTGCGGTCTGGGGGAGGGTGACCATCGGCACCGTGTAGTTGGTCAGCACGAGCAAGGGCGCCATGGACGCCACAGTGAGTGTCCCCCGCCGCAATGTCGGTTCGGTCATTGAACTCATGCGGTCGCACGCTAGCACGGTTCATTCAATGAACTAAAGTGAGCCCATGGCGCTCGGCAAGAACTACGAAGGCCAGGACTGCTCGCTGGCCAAGGCGTTGGAAGTGGTCGGCGAGCGTTGGACGTTGCTCGTGATCCGTGACGCGATGTACGGCGTGCGCCGCTACGGCGACTTCCTGGCTCACCTTGATATCCCGAGGGCGGTGCTGTCGCAGCGGCTGACCGCGCTGGTCGCGGCCGGCATCCTGGACAAACGCCGCTATCAGGAATCTCCGCCGCGCGAGGAGTACGTGCTGACCCCGATGGGCCGCGAGCTCTGGGTCCCGCTGCTGGCCCTGGCTCAGTGGGGTGGGCGGCACCTGGCAGAGGCCGGCCCCTGCCGGCTCTTCTTCCACCAGACATGCGGCACCCTGCTGGATCAGGTCTCGTTCTGCTCCCATTGCGGTGTGCGCGTCCCAGTCGAGGACGCGGAAGTACGGCCAGGCCCTGGCCTGAAGGGCGTCAGGGGCGACCAGGTCAGCCGTGCCCTGGAGGAACCCCATCAGATGTTGGATCTGATCCCCTGACCAGATGGGGTCAACTCCGAAGGGAGATCACATGAGCTGCGCGGAGATCGAATCCGAGACGGATCTGCGCGACCTGCTTGCTTCTCATGCTCGGCGAGCGCCCGGTAGATGCCAGCCAGGCTCGGGCGGGCGGCCCGTGCGTTTGCCTGTGGGGATGATCAGGTCCGACTGGATGGCTTCGACGGATTCGCCGGTGGCGCGGCGACGGAGCACGGTGTGCAGCAGGTCATCAGCGATTCCTGTCCGTGGTTTTCAGCCCCCGAACTCCGATGCGTGCTCTTCGGCCCAGGCGGCGAAGGTGCGAGCCGGACGACCGAGGATCTTCTCCACGTCGCCCGTGGGGCGGGTCGGCCTGGCCAGGTCCCGGGCGTACCGTGCCATGAGCGCCGTGACGAAGGGCTCGGGCAGGCCGCGGGCGATCAGTCCCTGGGCTGCGGCCTCCGGCGAGATCTCCGTGTAGGTCAGCGGCCTGCCGATGGCCTCGCCGATGATCTCCACCATGTCCGTGTGGGTGAGCGCTTGCGGCCCGGTCAGGTACGTGCGCCGGTTCACCAGGTCGTCGGTCAGCAGGGCGTGGGCCGCCACCGCCGCGATGTCGTGCTCGTGGATCGGCGTCTCGGCGAAGCCTGCGTACGGGCCGCGGACCACGTCGCCCGCCGTGATCTGGCCGCCCCAACTGGTCAGGGCGTTGCCCGCGAAGCTCGACGCGCGCAGGCTCGTCCACTCCAGGCCGCCGGCGACGGCCGCATCCTCCGTCTCCTTGTTGCGGTCGCCGCGGAAACGCGACGGCTGGTGGTCGAGAGGCTCGTCGATGTTGATGGCCGACAGTGCCACCACGCGCCGCACCCTGTGCTCCTTGGCCAGCGCGACGAGCTCCGTCGCCGCGTCGCCCGCGGCCCGCGGGTGGAGGAACAGCGCGGTGACCCCGTCGAGGTGGCGGGCGAGGGTGCCGGGTTGTGCCGGGTCGCCGGTCACCACCTCGGCCGTGGCAGGCAGGGAGGTGGGCCCTGTGGTGCGGGTGACGGCGCGGACCTTGGCCTTCGCGCCGGTGAGCAGGTCGACGAGGGGGCGGCCGATGGTGCCTGTGGCTCCGGTGACGAGGATCATGTCAAATCCTTTCGTATGCCGTATAGTATGGAAACCATAGCATCTAGTTTGAAAGTCATATGATATGAGTTCCGCCACATCTGGGCATGTGGATGACGCGCGCCGCCGCAGGCGGGCCATGGTGGCGATCAAGGAGGCGCTGCGCGAGCTGCGCGGCCAGCTGTCCCTGCTCGACCGGCAGGTGAGCGCGCGGGCGGAGCTGAAGGATGTGGATCTTGACTGCCTCGACCTCATCGGGAGGTGCGGGCCGATCAGTCCGACGGCCTTGGCACGGCAGGCCGGGCTGCATCCCGCCACGCTGACCGGCATCCTGGACCGGCTGGAGAGGGCGGGGTGGGTGGCCCGCGAGCGCGACACCGCCGATCGCCGCGCCGTGCTGATCAAGGCGCTGCCCGAGCGTAACGCGGAGCTGTTCCGGCTCTACTCCGGCATGAACCACGCGATGGACGAGATCTGCGCGGAATACACCGAAGCCGAGCTGGACCTGCTGGTCGGCTTCCTGCGCCGCGCCACCGGCGCCGGCCGCGACGCCACCACCGCGCTGGCCGGCGACTGAGGTGTCCCGGTGGGCCGGGGTGGTGTCGGGCACGGGTGGGTCAGGCGGAGGGCGGCCGGCAGGCGGGGGCCGGGGCGGCGGCGTCTTGGACTGCCGGCAAGGCTGGTCCCGCCGACCGGCATCTGTGGCATTTCGCAAGCTAGGGCCTGTTGCGAAAGGACTCGTAGTGTCTCAGGCGCGGGCAACGTGTCCCTCGCCGGCCGGCCGTCACCTACCCGGGGAAAGGAGGTTTTCCAGCGGCCGTGGCAGTGGATACACCCGCTCTGCGGGGAACAGCCGCTGGGCTTTGGCAGCGTGCCCGGTTTGTGTCAATACCGCGGCCTTGCGGACCTGGGGGGTGAGGTCGGTGAGGCTGACGATCCAGTCGTCGGTGAATGCGCGGATCAGATTGCGGCCGATGCCGACCTGGATGCTGTAGTGGTTCAGTGCCGTTCCGCGCAACGAGCGTTCCGGGTCCCACTGGACATGTACGGCTGCCTGGGTCACAGCTGCCGGATCCGCGGTCGTGAGCACGGCCTGGGACAGAGCGTCCTCCCAGCCCTGCCGGGTCATCCGCACGGCGAGAACGCGCTCTTGACCGGGTTTGCGGGCCCAGTTGCTGCGATGCATGAGCCACAGGAATGAGGGCTTGATCCATGTCATCCTGTGGAATGAGAACGGCGCGACGAAGCGGCCCGCTCGTAGTGCTGCGTCGGCTATGGCAGGCGCGTATGCCTGGTAGACCACGATCGTGTCAGCATCGTAGTCTGCGCGAATCTGGTACTGGGGTGCCATGCGTTGCACCCTGCCATCCGGTGCACTCGCATCGCGAAGCCTTTTCCCCGCCCTCGGCCGAAGCGAATGTGCCGGTCACAGCCACTCGTTGATGGCCGCTACGAGGACGGTCGCCCTAGCGGACCGCGAGCTTGTCGTATCTGGTGGCCACGGCACGGTGCTTTTTGAGGCGGTTGATGCCGCACTCCACCGCCTGCCGAGCCTTGTAATCCTCCGGATCGAACTTCGGCGGACGACCGCCCCTGGATCCGAGTTTCTTGCGGTTGCGGGCCTGGTCGGCCTTGTCCAGGTGATCAGATCCTGAGCGTCTGCACGGCCTGAAGCTGCTCGAAAATGCGATGCCAAGGTGCCGTCCCGCTGCCGGCGCCGGAACAAGTCGTACACCCGACCCCACGGCCCATACTCCTCAGGCATGTCCCGCCACGGGATGCCGGTGCGGACCCGGAACCGTATGCCGTCGATCAACCCCTTTGTCAGCAGGAAGGGGAAGGACCAAGCGATTCGATCCAGGACGCGAAGTCCGCGGACACGACGTCGAAGTCCGCAGGCTCCAGGTCGCCCAGGCCGGAGGAGAACACGGCCGAGTCCGGGTCATCGGCACGCAGGAGGAATCCGCGGCCACCACTGTCATCGCCGACAAGGAGGAATCCTGGTGCATACTGCGCGACTTCGTAAGTGGCGTTGCGTTCACCGATGTCCCCTGCCGAGTACACCGCGACACCGGACTCTGTGTGAAGGCCGTTCCTCACGCTCCACAGTGCCACCAGCGGAGCTGGAAGGCTCATCGCCGTCTCGGCCCGCGCTCGCATCACATCGTCCGGCGTTGCCGCCGCCAGCCTCGAAACCGACCCCGCCACCCTGCACCCCTCCCAACAGACTCCGGCCGCCCTGACAAGCGGCGGCGCAGCCACTCCCACCGGGACCGCTCCCAAGCAAGCCACAACAACCGGCCGACGGCGGCCCCAACATGATCACGATCTACGGCTGAAGTACTACGGAGAACGCACGCTGGACACGTCCTCACCGTCACATGTGTCACTGCAGGCCATAATCGCGGCGAGCCGGGCAGACCACTCGCGTTCGGCGATGACGAGGCCGCCCTCCAGCGTCTCGACGAGCAACGTCCGGCTCAGCGACACCACCGTTGGCTCACGCCGGGCCTCGGTGCCCCACGCGGGACCGCCTCCAGCGCGTACCCGACAGGCGAGGTGCACCCGGTCCCCGTCAGGGAACGCGAACGCTGTCACCGCGTCGGTGCACTCACCCCACTCCAGGAACACACACTGTGCGAGTGCCGCCTCGGCCCCAGGTGAGGCCCCGGTACTGGCGTCGTCGTACATCCAGCTCTCGGCAATGCGGAAGGACTCAGACGGCGAGGTGAACCCCACCGGCGGCGCAGTCGACGTGCGAAAGCGGCTGAGCTCGTCCTTGAGCTTCTTGACCAGTAGTGGCGGATAGAACGCGTTGTCCCACGTGTTCACATGGAGCCCTCCGACGAAGACGTCGACGCACAGCAGCCCCGGGTCCTGTTCGACGTGGAACTCCAAACCGAATCCGGTCCGCGACCCGAACAACATGGCGACCTCCTCAGCCCTGGCGCGACACCCATCACGGCCCAACCCTATTGATCCACTTTCGATACACGGCCTTGAAGCTGCTTCTTAGATCTCCTGACGGTGAGCGCTGGTCTTGTCACTTTTGGCATATGGGTCGTGGCGATCTGACGAACGTCGAGTGGGAACGGCTGGTGCCGTTACTGCCGGCTGGCGGGATGCGCTGTGCCGGCGGCGGGCCGCCGGCCGGGCAGGTCGCTGAGATCGATAGGGGGTCGAACATGGGCCCGTCCTTGCGTGGTTTGCCGAGACGCCGATGCGAGCCCTCTCCGACGACGCCACGCCGGGGGAGGTCCCCCGGTCACCTCCGCTTCTTGGCGCAGTCCGCCGGTTCCTCGGGCCGCTCGTCGGTCCACCCGTCGCCGGGGGCATGCGCCGTGTAGTGCAGCACCGTTCCCTTCGGCAGTCCTTCGCGAGCCTCCAGCAGGACCGTCACCTCCGCGAGGATCCGGCCGGTCTCCGGGTCGAGGATCTGCTGGAACTCGGTCGGCACCTCCTCACCTCCCGGATAGGACATGCCCTTGCCGTCCCAGAAGGAGACCCTGATCCCGGGGCGTCCCAGCGGGTCGGTGGCCTGTCCCCGCACCCGGGTGGTCGGCAGATCGGCCAGGAGGTGAAGCAGCGCCGCTCTGGTGCCCGGCTTGAGCGGAAGGTTCAGCAGGGAGGCCGCCATGGGCAGCGCGTCCTCGAAGGACCTACCGGTCCTGCGGTCGTAGAGCGTCCGCAGGCGATCGCGCAGCCGTGCCGGGTCGGCCGGGAGGCGCTCCACCTCCGCGACGGTGAGCCCGGCGAACCGCCGGTCGGGCAGCAGGCCCTTCGCGCCGACCCCGAGGGTGTACTCGCAGGCGGACGGCTCGGAGCTGAGCTTCAGCCGGACGCAGTCCTCGCCGGGGGTTCCGCCCATGCACGCCTGCTCGACCTCCGCCGGCGAACCGGCCGCCCGCCAGGCCCTCTCGTCGGCCGCGGTGGCCGGGCGCGTGAACAGCCGCCGTGACTCCGTCATGAGCGGCCCGGTGGGGTCACGCGGCTGCCACCAGTCGAACCTCGCCTCCTCCTTGAGCCTGTAGACGGCCCCCGGCGCGCCCACCCTGATCAACGATCCGTTGGTCAGCGTGCGCCGCCAGTAGGCGCCCGTCCGTGCCGGGAGCTTCTCCACCCGATCGGCGATGTCATGGAGCGGCCGCGCGGCCTGGACGTCGTACGCCGCCACCGACCAGGCCCCGGGACGGCTGCCCAGCTCGGCGGCCAGCCGGTCGGCCGTCTCCGGTCCGGACAGCTCGTACGCGCCGTCGCACGAGCCCTGGGGCGGGCAGGCCTTGCGCCCACGCACGACGGGCGCGTCGGGCGGGAAGACCCAGAAGGTGATCTCGTGGTCGCGGCCGAGCCAGCCCGGCTCGTGCGCCTTGTCCGCCAGCATGCTGGGCGCGCCGTCCGGACCACACGTACCGCCGGCGCTGCTCCCACCCTCGTTGCTGAAGAAGATCGAGCCAGGCTTCTGGCAGAAGAGCACAATCGCGATCCTCTCGCTCGTGGGACGGAACCGGAGCGTCGTCTTCGTCGCCGACTGCGGCATCCTCGCCCCTGCGAGACGGTGCAGGCCCTGGTGGACGCGTGGTGCCTGCTGGAAGGCCGGAGGGGCCGCGGGCTGCGGTGCCGGCTCCGGAACGCCGCCCAGGTGCGACACCAGCATGATCACCGCCGTGACGACCGCGATGGTGGTGACGCCGGCGCCCGCCGTCCAGGCCCAGCGCCGGAGCGGGCGGGGCCGTCGAACCGGGTCATCGAGAGCTGCCAGCCGCGCCCGAGCCCTGGCCACGGTCTCGGCCGAGGGCTGCGGCACGTCCGGGATCGCCTGGGCGAGCAGCGTGACCTCATCCATCGTGCGCCTCCTTCAGCGGGTTGATGTCGCCCAGTGCCTTGCGAAGCTGCTTGCGCGCCCGGTTGAGCCGGGACGCGACGGTGCCGTAGGGGATCTCCAGCGCGGCGGCCACCTCCAGATGGGTCAGCCCGCCCAACGCCACCAGCAGCACCACGTCCCTGTCTCCGCGGTTCAGGCCGGCAAGCGCCCCCGCGAGCCTGCCGGTGAGCTCTCCGGCCGCGACACGGGTCAGCGTCGCGTCCTCGTGGTCCTCCGCCTCGCGTTCGGCTGTCCGGCTGAGCGCCTTCCACCTGCGGATCTCGGTACGGCGGTGCCGGGAGATGAGGTTGGTGGCGATGCCGTACAGCCAGGGCCTGACCTCGCCGCGCGAGGAGTCGTACCCTCCTCGGACAGCGACGAGGAAGACCTCGGCCGCCAGGTCGTCGGCGGCGTCCACGGACAGCCTCCGGGCGATGTAGCGGTGGATCTCGGCGAAATGCGCGTCGAAGACGCGATCGAAGTCGGTCCGCAGATGGGTTGAAACGCTCATGCCGACTGTCCCGTCGGTATCGGTGTCTGGCTCACGCACTGGTCTCCATCCGGTCAGGAACGGCGGTCACCCCTGTTTGCCCGACGGCCCGGAATGCTTTCACGAAGCATGTGCCGTCGCGGCACGGCGCCGGCCCGCGCCTGCGAGGGCGGCCCGTCCGGTCCGCCCCCCGGTCCGCCCCCGGCCCGGCCCGACTCGCTCTCGTCGGCCCGGTACGGCCCGCTCTTGCCGAGCCGGGACGGCGATGGGGGCTGGAGCCCGCCTCGGCGTGGGGCACTATGGAGGCGTGACGCAGGTGGTGCAGAACGGGTCGGCGCTCCGCTCCTTCGACAGACTGGTCGAACTGGTCGGCGACGGCGGCGTCGTGATCCTGAGCGGAGCGGGACTGTCCACGGAGTCGGGCATCCCCGACTACCGCGGCGAGACGGGACGGACGCGCAAGGCCGAGCCGATGACCTACCAGACGTTCGTCGGCAGCGCCGCCGCCCGCCGGCGCTACTGGGCCCGCAGCCACGTGGGCTGGCGGCACATCGCCCACGCGACCTCCAACGCGGGTCATCGCGCCGTCGCCGCGCTGCAGGCCCGCGGGCTGGTCGCCGGCATCATCACGCAGAACGTCGACGGCCTGCACCAGGCCGCGGGCGCGAGCCAGGTGGTCGAGTTGCACGGCAGCCTCCACCGCGTGCGGTGCCTGGCGTGCGGCGAGCGCACCCCGCGCGAGCGGCTTCACCAACGGCTGAGCGCTGCCAACCCCGGCTGGGACGACGGCGTGACGGGCACGATCAACCCGGACGGCGACGCGGTGCTCGCCGCCGACAGCATCGACTCGTTCACGATCGTCGACTGTGCCGCCTGCGGCGGCGTGCTCAAGCCGGACGTGATCTTCTTCGGCGAGAACGTGCCGCGACCGCGCGTCGCCGACTGCTTCGAGCTGACCGAGAGCGCGGGCCTGCTGCTGGTCCTCGGCTCCTCGCTGACCGTGATGTCCGGCTACCGGTTCGTCCGGCGGGCCGTCGAGCACGCCGTCCCCGTCGCGATCATCAACCAGGGCCCGACGAGGGGCGACGCGGACGCCCGGGTACGGCTCGACGCCCCGCTCGGGCCGACGCTCACCACGCTGCTGGACGCGCTCGGCCGGTGAGCTGCTGTCAGGTGGCGCCCGCGGTCGGGACGCTGGGCCGGTGAGCTGCTGTCAGGTGGTGCCCGCGGTCGGGACGCTGGGCCGGTGAGCTGCTGTCAGGTGGTGCCCGCGGTCAGGACGCTCGGCCGGTAGCGCGCGATCAGCCCCGTGGCCGATCATCCGGTATCAGGAAATGTCCCTGAAGCTGATCTCTCCGGGGCTGCTGTGCCGTTACGATCCTCAGCAACAGAGGAAGGGCGAGGGCGTGGAGCGCGACGGACAGCCGCCGGCGGTGATCGATCCCAGCACGCCGAGCGTGGCTCGCATGTACGACTACTACCTGGGCGGCAAGGACAACTTCCCCGCCGACAGGGCAGCCGCCGAGAAGATCATCGAGCTCGTGCCGAGCATCACCCGGATCGCCCGCGACAACCGCGACTTCCTCATCAGGGTCGTGCGCGTGCTGGCCGCGGCGGGTGTGCGGCAGTTCATCGACATCGGCGCCGGGCTGCCGACCAGGCAGAACGTCCACGAGGTCGCGCTGGAGGCCGCGCCCGACTCCAGGATCGTCTACGTCGACAACGATCCGATCGTGCTGGTGCACGCCAGGGCGCTGCTCGCCGAGACCCCGCGGACGATCGTGGTGCGGGCGGACCTGCGCGATCCCGCCTCGATCCTCGAGGATCCCTGGGTCCGCGCCCACATCGACTTCAGCCGCCCGGTGGCCGTGCTGCTGTTCGCCATCCTCCACTTCGTCCCCGGCGACAGGGAGGCGGCCGAGATCGTCGCCCGGCTGCGCGCCCCGCTGGTCTCCGGCAGCCATCTGGCGCTGTCGCACAGCTACGCGGGCGACCTGACGGGCGAGACGATCAGGAACGGCCGGTCGGTGTACCGCTCGGCCACCCCCGGATCCATCACGCCCCGCACGACCGAGCAGGTCGGCGCCCTCTTCACGGGCCTCGACCTGTTGGAGCCCGGTGTGGTGCCGATCGACGCCTGGCGCCCCTCGCGGCCCGGCGTCGCGGCCGACTTCGACAAGCCGGGCCTGCTCGGCGCCGTCGCCCGCCTCCCGTAGCGCGCCGGCCCTCTTCACAGGCGTCACCCGCCCCACCGCGCCTCCAGCCGTCTCTTCGGAGGCGTCACCGGCCCCACCGCGCCTCCAGCCGTCGCTTCGCAGGCGTCACCGGCCTCCCACGGGCCGTCAGCCGTCCCTGCGAAGGCCTCGCTCGCCTCGCCGGGCGCGGTCGGCCGTTTCTGTGAGGCGTCGCCCGTCTCCCACGGCGCGGTCGGCCGTCTACGCGGAGGCGTCACCGGCCTCCCACGGTGCACTTCGGCCGCTTCTTCGGAGGCGTCGCCCTCCTTCGTCGGCCAGCGTCTTCGAAGGCGTCGCCCGCCTTTTCGGGCGCGGTCAGCCGGTGGCCGGTTCCTCGGCGGCGGCCGGTGCGCCGAAGCCCGCCGCCACCCGGTGGCCCAGCGCGGGCGGCAGGGCCGGGAGCGCCTGTCTGACCTGCTCGGCGCCCAGCGGCCCGAACCGCCCGGCGTGTTTGAGCGCGAGCTGGGCGGCGCGGCCCTGCACCTCGTAGGAGCTGTGGTGGAAGGCGGTGCCGAGCGCCGCGGCGATCTCGTCCGGCTCGACGGCGCCCTGCCGTACGCTCTGGTCCAGCCAGGTCAGGCCGGTGCGGGCGAGACCGGCCTCGGCCCTGAACACCAGCCCCTCGACGGCCTCGGCCACGTGGCCGGGCTCGTGCCGGGGCAGCCGCCGCAGGTGACGCAGCGCGAGCTCGGCGACGGGCCCCGGCGCGGCGGGCAGCAGCCGCAGGTAGTCGCGGGCCCGCGCGGCCACCTCCGCCTCCTCGGGGGCGAGCAGCTCGTGCAGGCGGACGAAGAAGCGCAGGTCCTGGGCGGTGCCGCCGCGCAGGAAGCGGCGCACGCACCCGTCGAGCAGCACCTGCCTGTCGTCGGGTCTGCGCAGTCGGCGCAGCCACGGCGAGAGGGGTTCGATCCGCTCGTGCCGCAGCACCCTGCCGACCCCTTCGGCCTCGAACATCCGGGGCAGCAGCGCCGGCCACAGCGGATCGGCCC
The DNA here is from genome assembly GCF_053602555.1 of Nonomuraea sp. NPDC004354. NCBI lineage: Bacteria > Bacillati > Actinomycetota > Actinomycetes > Streptosporangiales > Streptosporangiaceae > Nonomuraea > Nonomuraea sp. NPDC004354. The sequence continues at coordinate 26,995 of NZ_JBSGDV010000015.1, forward strand.
GCGGCCGCACCCCTTCCGACACCCAGGCGACGACCAGCGGATCGTGCTCGGGCGGCGGCGCCCCCGTGCTCCGCAGCAGCGCCAGCGCGAGCGGGGCGGCGACGTCCTGTGGGCCGCTCAGCCCGGCCGCCAGCCGTACGGCGAGGTCGGCCTGCCACGTGGCGGGCCGCTCGCCGAGCAGGCGGAGCAGGGGAGCCGGGTCGGCCGACACCACACGGCCGGAGAACGGCCGCCGGCGCGTCAGGTCGCGCCTGGTCAGCCAGGACGCCACCGCGGAGACGGCGCTGAGTGTGCCGGCCCCCGCCAGCCGCACCAGGTCGGGCCACCTCTCCCACGGCTCGACCGTGTCGTCCCAGACGTCGCTGGACCAGCGCGCCTCGTCCTTGGCCTCGCTGCGGGCGCGCATGACCGCGATGTGGCCGCGCAGCTCGCCGGCGACCCGCTTGCGCTCGCCGCCGTCGAGTGCGAGCAGGCGCCGGACGAGCGCGTCCGCGTTGCCCGCGTCGATGAGGTCGCGGATCTCGGCCCAGGCGGTGGAGGTGGTTCCCATGTCCTGCGTCATGGGTGGGAACCATAGAGATCGTCTCCGACAGAAACGGCGGGCGTGACACCCGTGTGAGGAGGGCCGGGACCGGTGTGAAGAGCGTGTGAAGAACGGGTCAGGCGGGCCGCCTGTTCGGCGCGGCGTTCGACGTCCTCGCCGAGGAGCCACTGCCGGAGGACTCCCGGTTGCCGCCCGCACCGGGTGTGGTGCCGACCCCGCAGGGCGAGCAAGGAGACGGCGCGGAAGGCGGCCCGGGGCCGGGGGGCGGAGCTCGCGCTACCCTTGCGGCAACCGGCCCGAGGAGGTAGACACCGTGACCCTGACCCTCTGCTCCGGCGCCAGGGTGGAACAGTGGTGAGAGCACCGGGACGGCCGCGCAGCCAGGAGGTCGACGCGGCCATCCTCGCCGCCGCGCTCGATCTGCTCATCGAGTGCGGTGCCAGCCTGACCAGCATCGAGCAGGTCGCCCAGCGGGCGGGGGTGACCAGGGCCACGGTCTACCGCAGGTTCGCCGACAAGACCGCGCTGCTGGTCCAGGCGATCGAGGCTCCCGTCCCGACACCGAGAGCACGGCCGACATCAAGGCCTACTTCGAGGCGGTGCTCAGGCAGCTGGGCTACCGGCCCTCCTCCTGAAGGACGCGCTGGGCGACGGCGAAGGCGGCGTTGGCCGCGGGCACACCGCAGTAGACGGCGCTCTGCAGCAGCACCTCGCCGATCTCGTCCGGCGTGAGCCCGTTGCGCAGCGCGCCCCGCACGTGCAGCGCCAGCTCCTCGGTGTGGCCGCGGGCCACCAGCGCGGTGAGCGTGACGCAGCTGCGGGTGCGCATGTCCAGCCCCGGCCTGGTCCAGATCTCGCCCCACGCGTACCGGGTGATGAGGTCCTGGAAGTCGCGGGTGAACGGGGTGGTGCGGGCGATGGCCCGCTCGACGTGCTCGTCGCCGAGTACGGCCCGCCGTACCTCCATGCCGCTCGCCCTGCCCAGGTGGGCCTCCAGCGCGGCGGTGACGGCCTCGGGACGGTCGAGGTTGGCCAGGTGGGCGGCGCGCGGCAGCTCGACCAGGGTGGCGTCGGGCAGCCCGTCGGCCAGTTCCCTGGCGTGCGCGGGCGGGGTCGCCGGATCGGCGCGCCCGGCGATGACCAGGACCGGCACGGCGATCCGCGCCAGCTCGGGCCGCAGGTCGTAGCCGGCCAGCGCGTCGCAGCAGGCGGCGTACGACTCGGGGTCGGTCGCGGCCAGGTCGTCGAGAAGCGCGCGGACGGGCGGGCCGGCGAACCAGCGGGCCGCCGCGCCCTCCAGCAGGGGAGCGGTGCCGTGCTCCCGCACCAGGGCCGCCCGCTCCCGCCAGCCGCCGGGCTCGCCGAACCTGGCCGACGAGCAGACCATGCTCAGCGTCGTCACCCTGCCGGGGTGGTGGAGGGCCAGGTATGCGCCGATCGCGCCGCCGAGCGAGATGCCCGCGTAGTGGAAGCGGTCCCAGCCGTGGTGGTCGGCCAGCCGCAGGACGAGGTCGGCCAGCCCCGCGACGGCGTCCACCCTGGCGGGCTCGCCGGCGCCGTGACCGGGAAGGTCGAAGCGCAGGACGCGGTGGCGGCGGGCGAGGGCGGCCACCTGGGGCTCCCAGACGCGCAGCGACGTGCCGAGAGAGGGACCGAGGATGATCGGGTGTCCGGCCGCGGGGCCGTCGAGCCGGTGGTGCGGCAGTGTCACGAGGTCTCCGGTGCCGGTGGCATGGCGGTACGGCGCGCGGTACGGCGCAGCGCCCTGTCGACGAGTTCGGGCGCCGAGCCGAGATAGGTCGCCGGATCGAGCAGGTCGGGGTCGGCCACCTGCCGCGGTTCCTGGCCCTCGGCCGGCTCCCTGCCGGCCATGGCGGCGACGCGCTCGGAGAGGATGCGGCCGCCGGTCGCCTCCAGATCGGCGCGCATGCGCTCGGGGTGGACGCGCAGGCCCTCGGCCAGCTCGGCGGCGTCGCGCGCGGCCCCGCCGACGACGCGCAGCAGCTCGCGCAGCGGCTGCCACTCGGCGTGCCAGGCCCCGGCCGGCCGCTCGTCCTCGGCGGCCAGCGAGCCGTACAGGACGGCCGCCAGCGGTGGCGCCTGGCGGGCGGCGGCGGCGATCCAGGTGGCGCGCACCGGGTTGTACTTGTGCGGCATGGCCGACGAGCCGCCGCCCGCCCCCTCCGACACCTCGCCGATCTCGGTGCGCGACAGGACCAGCACGTCCGCGGCGAGCTTGCCGAGCGCGCCGGCGGTGAAGGCCAGGGCGCCGCCCAGGTCGGCGACGGGGGTGCGCAGCACGTGCCACGGCAGCGCCGGCTCGGCCAGCCCCACCTCCTCGGCGAAGGCCGCGGCCAGCGCCATCCCGATGTCACCGGCGGGCGGCGCGGAGACGGAGGCGGCGGGGGATGCGGAGGCCGACGCGGCGGGGGACGCGGAGGGGGACAGGGCCAGCGCGTGCGCGTGGAAGGCGGCCATGGTCCCGGCCGCGCCGCCGAGCTGGGCGGGCAGCCCGGCGCGGACGGCCCGCAGGCGGTCGGCGGCGTCCAGCGCGAGCGCGCGCCAGCCCGCCGCCTTCAGCCCGAACGTCGTCGGCACCGCGTGCTGGGTGAGCGTGCGGCCGGGCATCGGCGTGGCGCGGTGCTCGGCGGCCAGCGTGGCGAGCGCGGCAGCCGTACGGGACAGGTCGGCGAGCACGTGCTCCAGCGCTCGGTGGGCGACGAGCATGAGCGCGGTGTCCATGATGTCCTGGCTCGTCGCGCCGAGGTGCACGTACGGCGCGCCCTGCGAACCGGCCGCCGATCTCAGGTCGGCGACCAGCGGGATCACCGGGTTGCCGCCCTCGCGGGCCCGCAGGACGAGCGCGTCCAGGTCGAACCGGCCGGCGCGGGCCGCCTCGGTCACCGCGCGGGCCGCCTCGGCGGGGACGGCGGGCAGCACCGACGCCCAGGCGCGGGCCAGCGCCGCCTCGGCGTCGAGCATCGCCCGCAGCACCGCCGCGTCGCCCGTCGCCGCCTCGGCGGGCGAGCCCGCGCGACCCGCCGACAGCAGCCCCCGATCAGCGGAAGTCAAGGAACACCGTCTCCCGCTCGCCCTGCAGCCGCACGTCGAACACGTAGACCCCCTGCCGCTCCTCCCGCGCCAGCAGCGTCTGCCGCCGCTGCGGCCCGAGCCCGGCCAGCAACCGGTCAGTCTCATCGAAGCGCAGGTAGGCGCGGGTGTACAGGTGGTGGCCGAGCCCGCGTGCGAAGACGCACACCGAGATGTACGGCAGGCCGGGAACCAGCGTGCGCAGCATCCAGTGGCCGTCGGCGTCGGTGGCGACCCGGCCGAAGCCGGTGAAGTCGAGCCCGTGCCTGCCGACGATCGCCCCGGTGACCGGATCGCGGCGCAGCGTGCCCGGCGCGCCGCGCAACCCGCCCGTGGGGTCGGCCTGCCAGAACTCCAGCAGCGCGTCGGGCACCGGCTCGCCCGCGCCGTCGTACACGTGGCCGTGGACGACGATGCCGCCGCTCGCCAGGTCGCCGCCGCCGGCGAACGGCAGCGCGTAGCCGTAGAAGGGGCCGACGGTCTGCGAGGGCGTGGGATGCGTCATGACTCCGTCCAGGTGGCAGAGGGACCGTCGAGCACGATGTCCCACCGGTAGCCGAGCGACCACTCCGGCACCGACAGGTCGTGGTCGTAGGCGGCGATCAGCCGCCGGCGCGCCCGCTCGTCCAGCACCGAGTTGAAGATCGGGTCGTAGGGGAACAGCGGGTCGCCGGGGAAGTACATCTGGGTGATCAGGCGCTGGGTGAAGGCCGTGCCGAACACCGAGAAGTGGATGTGCGCCGGCCGCCACGCGTTGACGTGATTGCGCCACGGGTAGGCGCCCGGCTTGATCGTGGTGAACGCGTACCGGCCGTCGTCGTCGGTCAGGCAGCGGCCCACGCCGGTGAAGTTGGGGTCCAGCGGGGCCGGATGGTCGTCGCGCTGGTGCGCGTAGCGGCCCGAGGCGTTGGCCTGCCACACCTCGACGAGCTGGCCGCGCACGGGACGGCCGGCCCGATCCAGCACCCGCCCGGTGATGGTGATGCGCTCGCCGAGCGGCTCGCCGCGGTGCTGGCGGGTCAGGTCGGCGTCCAGCGCGGTCACGTCGGTGACGCCGAAGACCGGCCCGGCCAGCTCGGCGGCTTCTGGGTCGTCGACCACGACCAGCGGCTGCCGCGGATGGCGCAGGGCGCTGCTGCGGTAGGGGGCGAAGTCGCGGGCGGCGTGGTGCAGCTCGGCGCCCTCCTTGAGATACGCCTCGTGCAGTTCGGCGATCTCCGCGGAGATCTGCTCTTGCGTCATGGGGGCTCCTCAGCGTTCCAGGACGACGGCCAGGCCCTGGCCGACGCCGATGCACAGGGCGGCGAGGCCGATGCCCGATCCCGCGGCGGCCAGCTGGTGCGCGACCGCGCCGGTGATCCTCGCGCCTGAGGCGCCCAGCGGGTGGCCGACGGCGATGGCGCCGCCGCGCGGATTGACGACCTCGGGGTCGAGCTCGGGCAGCTCGGCCAGGCAGCCGAGCACCTGGGCGGCGAACGCCTCGTTCAGCTCGACGACGGACGGCTCGCGGCCGCGCAGCGCCTTCCGCATCGCCTCGACCGGCGCCAGGCCGAAGTACTGGGGTTCGATCGCGCTGACCGCGCTCCCGGTGATCCTGGCCAGCGGTTCCCGGCCGATACGGGCCAGCCCCTGCCGATCGCACAGCAGCAGGGCGGCCGCGCCGTCGTTGAGCGGCGAGGAGTTACCCGCCGTGACCGTGCCGTCGTGCCGGAAGGCGGGCTTCAGCCTGGCCAGCGCCTCCATCGAGGTGTCGTCGCGGATCGACTCGTCACGTGTCACGTCGCCGACGGGCACGATCTCCCGCGTGAAGTCGGCCCGCGCCGCCTTCCGGTGGCTGGCCAGCGCGTAGGCGTCCTGGGCCGCCCTGGTGATCCCGTGCTTGTCGGCGATCAGCTCGGCGCCCTCCCCGAGCGGCACGGTCCATTCGGGCGCCATGCGCGGGTTGACCAGGCGCCAGCCGAGCGTGGTGGAGACCAGCTCCTGGTTGCCCGCGGGAAAGGCGCGCGACGGCTTGGGCAGCACCCAGGGGGCGCGGCTCATCGACTCCACACCGCCCGCCACCACCACCGACGCCTCACCGAGCGCGATGGCGCGGTAGGCCTGGATCACCGCCTCCATGCCCGAGCCGCACAGCCGGTTCACCGTCGCGCCCGGCACCCCGACCGGCAGGCCCGCCAGCAGGACGGCCATGCGGGCCACGTTGCGGTTGTCCTCTCCCGCGCCGTTGGCGTTGCCGAACACGACGTCGGCGATCGCGGCCGGGTCGAGGGCGGGGGAGCGGGCCAGCAACTCCCTGACGACGTGCGCCGCCAGGTCGTCGGGGCGGACGCCGGACAGCGCGCCGCCGTACTTGCCGATGGGCGTGCGGACCGCGTCGACGACGTAGACCTCGTTCACAGCCACGACGCTAGGGCGCCGGCCGCCTGACCGCACGCACCCGCTTCCGGTGAGCGGAAGCTGCCGCGCGCCCTCAGCCGCCATCGATCCGCAGGCGGAGCCGGCCGTCCTCCTCCCGCACCCGGGCATCGAGGACCGTGGGCCGGCCGTACGCGCCGACGGGGGTCACGGCGGCGCGGCAGAAGCCATGGGCGTGCCCTTCCCCGACGGCCTCGGGGGTCAGGTCTTGACCGCCCCGGCGGTGAGGCCGCCGGTGATGAAGCGCTGCAGGAACTGGAAGAGGACCAGCACCGGCAGTGCCCCGATCAGCGCGCCGGCCGAGAAGACGCCCCAGCTCTGCCCCAGCTGGTAGGAGACGAGCTGGTAGAGGCCGACGGCGAGCGTCTGCTGGTCGGGGTCGGTCAGCACCAGGCCGGCGATCACGAAGTCGTTCATGGTCGCCACGAACGAGAACAGCGCCACGACGACCAGGATGGGGCGCACCAGCGGCAGCAGGACCAGGAAGAAGACCTGGGCGTGGGAGGCGCCGTCGATCTGCGCCGAGTCGTCCAGGTCCTTGGGCACCGAGTCGAAGAAGCCCTTCATCAGGTAGGTGTTCACCCCGAGCGCACCCCCGAGGTAGACCATGACCAGGCCGAGCCTGCTCCCGAGGCCGAGCGGCGGGAACACCTCCTTGACGGCCGACAGCAGCAGGAAGATCGCGACATAGGCCAGGACCTGGGGGAACAGCTGGATGAACACCAGCCCGAGCAGCCCTGCCCTGCGCCCCCTGAACCGGAAGCGCGAGAAGGCGTAGGCGGCGCACGCCCCGAGGAACACCGACCCCGCCGCCGTGATCAGCCCGATCGCCATGGAGTTGGCGAACCAGCGGGGGAAGGGATGCAGCTCGTCGGTGAACAGCGTGGCGTAGTGATCCCACGTCACCGCCGCGAACAGGTCGTTCGACCCGGTCAGCGTGCCGCTGGGGTTGAGCGAGGCCGCGACCACGAAGACCAGCGGGAACAGCGCGACCGCCACGGCCGGCAGCCCGGCCAGATGCCTCCACGCTCTCATGCCGCCTCCAGCCGCCGTGCCCTGCGGAACCCGGCCAGCGAGACGGCGGCGATCACCATGAAGATCACGATGGAGACCGCGCACGCCAGGCCGTAGTTCCTGGAGGCGCCGCCGAAGGCCAGCTTGTACACCAGCGAGATCAGCAGGTCGGTCGATCCCACGTCGACCGGCGCGTTCGCGTCCCTCGGCCCGCCGCCGGTGAGCATGTAGATCACGTTGAAGTTGTTGAAGTTGAAGGCGAACGTCGCCACCAGCACAGGGGCGGTCGATGCCAGCAGCAACGGCAGCTTGATCGTCCGTAGCACCCGCCACGGCCCCGCCCCGTCCATCTGCGCGGCCTCCGACAGCGTGGGCGGGATCGCCTGCAGGGCGCCGGTGCAGATGAGGAACATGTAGGGGAAGGCGATCCATACGTTCACCAGCAGCACGCTCAGCTTGGCCAGCCACGGGTCGGACAGCCAGGGGACGCGGGCGCCGCCGAGCAGCACGTCGTTGACGAAGCCGTGGTCGGTGTTGAGGAGTCCCTGCCAGAGCAGCGCCGCCATGAACGCGGGGAACGCGTAGGGGAAGATCAGCAGCGAGCGGTAGATCCGGTGCCCGTCCAGGAGCAGCGCGAGCGCGAGCCCGAGGCCGAAACTGAGCGCCACCGACAGGGTCGCGAACACGAACGTCCAGGCGAGCACCTCCAGGAACGGCCCCCTGATCCCGGAGTCGGTCAGCACGCGGGTGAAGTTCTCATGGCCGACGAAGACCTTCCAGCCGGGGCTCAGGGCGCGCCCGTCGGCGGCGGTGAACGCGCCGCGCCCCGTGTCGCGGTACACGGTGGTCCCGTCGGTGATGCTTCCGGTGGCCGCGTCGTAGGTGAGCGTGGCCCGGTACAGCGTGGCCGTCATGCCGTCGGCGGTCTTGAGCGTGCCGCCGTCCGCCGGCTCGCGCAGCGCCGTGATCTCCGCCTGCCTGGCGACGATCTCGCCGTACGTCAGCGGCCGCCATCCGGCCGCCGGCCGGCCCTGCACCAGGAGTCCGAGGCGCCCGTCCCGCTCCATGACCCTGATCGGGTACGGCACGGCCCCCGCCACCTTCACCTCGCTGCCGGCCAGGATCGCCGCGACCGCGTCCGCCTTGCTCCCGTTGTGGCCGTCGCCGTAGTTGGTGAACGCCGCGTAGCCGGTGTAGAGGACCACGTACACCTGGTACACGAGAAGCAGCACGACGCCGGGCGCCAGGTACTTGGCGGGCACGGCCCGCCTGCTCAGGTAGATCCAGTTGATCGCCGCCGTCCCCGCCAGCAGGCCCGCGAACATCCACCACGACCGTTGCGCGCCGAGCGCCACCAGCCCGTACAGGGCCAGCGCGTCAGCGACCGCGAGCGGCAGCAGCCTCAGCGCGCGCTTCACGAGGAGCCGATCTTGGCGCGGATCTTGTCCCCGGCCTTCCTGGTCAGCTCCGCGGGGTCGCCCTCGCCGGCGATGATCGCCAGCTGGGACAGCCCCCAGTCGGCCCACACCGCGTCCATCTGGGGGACGTTGGGCGTGGGCACGCCTTCGGCGGCGGCCTTGGCGAACCCCGTCATGACCAGGTCGCCCGCGAGCTCGTCGCGCACCGACGTCATCGCGGGCGGGCGCCCTCCGGCCGCGTGCAGCGCCTTCTGCGCCTCCGGTGTGGCCAGGTAGTTGAGGAGCAGGTCGTTGGCCAGGATCGGGTTGGCGCTCTTGGCGCTGATGTAGAACCCCTGCACGCCCACGAACGGCCTGGCCGGCTCGTCTCCCGCCGGAGGCAGGGCATCCACCGAGAACGGCACGCCCGCCTTGACGACGGCCGGCGCGTCCCACGGCCCCGTGACCAGGAAAGGCGTCTCACCCCTGAGGAAGGCACTGGTCGCGATGTCCCCGGTCAGCGAGGTGGACACCGCCTTCCGCTGGGCCAGCTTCCGCAGGTACGCGGCGAACCGCAGCCCGCCCGCGTTGTCGATCTCCAGGTCGCCGCCCTCACCGAAGACCCGCGAGCCGAAGGAGGTCTGCAGGGCGTAGAGGTGGAACGGCGAGCCCGCCTTCGGATCGACGGGCAGGCCGACCGGGTGGACGGCCCTCCCCGCGGCCACCAGCGCCTTCCCCTTGGCCACCAGCTCGTCGAAGGTCCGTGGGGCGACGGGGACCAGCGTGTTGTTGCGCAGGACCGCCACGCTCTCGACCGCGTACGGCAGGCCGTAGGTCTGCCCCTGGTAGGTCATGCCGTCCAGCGCCACCTTCGAGAAGAGCGAGGCCTTGGCTGAGAGGTCGAGCGGGCTGACGACGCCGTTCTGGACGAGCTTGCCCAGCCAGTCGTGCGGGCCGACGATCACGTCAGGCCCCTGGCCCGAGGGCGCCTGCGAGACGAAGTCGTCACGCAGGTTCCCCATCGCCTTCTGCACGATCTTGACCTTGACACCGCGCTCCTTCTCGAACCGGGCGGCGATCCGCGTCAGCGGGGCGGCCCTGTCGTCGTCGGCCCACACGGTCAGTGTCGGTGTGGCCGCGGGCTTGTGCTCGGCCGCGCGTTCGTCCTGCGCGCAGCCGGCCAGAGCGCATCCGGACAGCAGGAGGGCGGTGAGGATGGGAAGGGTACGCATCGGGGTTCTCCTCAGGATCCGGCGTGCGGATCGACCTGGGCGGGATCGCTCCAGCCCGCGACGCGCACCCACACGCGCCGGTCACCGTCGTGCCGTAGGGGGGTTCGGATGGGCAGGCCGTCGGCGCCCAACCCGTCGCGGCGCCAGCCCCGGCCGACGGTGCCGTTGAGGCCGACGCCGCGGGGCAGCCGCCACGCGCCGTGGTGGACGCCGGGCGCGACCTGGGTGGTGACCAGGCCGGAGAAGTAGACGGGGGAGTCGGCAGGGGTGTCCACCGGGACGACGACGGTGACGTCGAGCAGCGCGTCGGGCGCGCCGTCGACGACCGTGACCCGCTCGGTCACCTGCAGCTCGCCTGTCCTGACGACGACCTCGGCGGTGCCGGCCCCGGCGCCGGTCAGCAGGCCGTGGCCCGCGGGCACCAGCACGTGAGACGGCCGCCACGTCACCTCCGCGCTCAACACCGAGTAGACGCAGCCGTCCGCCCGCACGCCGACGGGCGCGACGTCGACCGCCTGGCCCACGGCGACCGGGCCGTCCGCGCCGTTCGTGCCGTCCGCGACGTCCGCGACGGACAGCGTCACGGGCGGCCCTTCCGTTCCGAACAGGTGCAGCAGCGCACTGCCCGCGCGCGCCGCCCAGGCGTCCTCGTGGTGCGGCGCGGCCGGCTCGTGGTGGTAGCGCAGCTCCGTGTCGGGCTCGTACCCCACGTCGATGAGATGCTCGACCAGCTCGCGGACCGGCCTGACCATGATCAGGCCCTCCATGCCGCCGATGTCGATCCAGATCCTGCGCGGCCCGCGCCCCGGGAAACGGCGGAAGACCGGGGTCTCCTCGAGCGTCGTCGGATCCACGAAGACGAGGAACGGCGACAGCACGGCCGACAGCCCGAACACGTCGGGACGGCGGAAGGCCAGGTGGTAGCTGACCAGGCCGCCCATGGAGGAGCCCATCACCGCGGTGGCGCCCGGATCGTCGGTGACCGCGTAGCGTCCGCGCACCAGCGGCAGCAGCTCCGTGACGAGGAAGCGCTCGTACAGCTCGCCGCGGCAGATCCCGTTCGGGTCACGCGGGTAGGGCACCTCGTGGGAGTACTCGTTGCCGCGCTGGTCACCGGCGTTGGCGACGGCCACGGCGACCAGCGGCGGCAGCAGTCCCGCGCCGATGAGCCCGTCGAGCGTCTCGTCCACCCGCCAGCTCGGCGCGAGGCCCGCTCCCGCGAACACGTGCTGCCCGTCGTGCAGGACGACGAGCGGGTACGGCCCGGCCGCAGGGTCGTAGCCGGGCGGCAGGTAGACGAACACGTCCCTCGAGTTGCCGAGCGCCTCGGAACGCACACCGGTCAGAATCTCGATCATCGGGCGACCTCCCAGACGTGGAAGGCCGGTCCATCGGCGGGCATCGGCTCACCGGGACGCAGGTCGGGGCCGCCGGTGAGGCAGGACAGCGCGGCAGGGGCCGCAGCCGGCGCGTGGTTCGCCCTGCTGACCTGGACGAGTATCGTCTCGCCCGGCAGTGCCCGCTCGAAGAGCAGGACGTCGTCGTCGGCGCGCAGCCATCGCAGGCCGCCACGGCGCAGCGCCTGCCTGCTCCTGCGCAGTGCCACCAGCTCCCTGTACGTCGCGTAGGTCCGCCGGTCCCAGGTCTCGCCATCCCACGGGAAGGGTCGGCGGCCGTCCTCCAGATGGACCCCTTCCACGCCGACCTCGTCACCGGCGAAGACCATGGGCAGGCCGGGCAGCGTGAACAGGAGCGCGGCGCCGAGAAGCTGGCGGTCGCGGCCCGCGATCGACCGGAACCTGGCCGTGTCGTGGGAGTCGAGCAGCGTGAGGTTGTGGGTGTAGGAGCGCCACGGGATCCGGGCGGCGTGGTCGCGCATCACCTCGACGACGTCCTGCCCGCCGTACAGGGGGATGGGGCCGGGGGTGCCCCAGAACTCGGTGGCACGTTCCAGCGCCAGCCACGACCAGACAGGCCGGGCGAACCCGGCGTAGGACATGGTGCCGTGCCAGCCGCCGCCGCGCAGCGCGGCGGCGGCGTCGAACTGGTGCTCGGCCAGCAGCAGCCTGCCCTCTCCCAGCGCCGCCCTGGTGTCCGCGGCCACCCGGTCGTTGAGTTCGACGCCGCCGTGGCGGCCCGCCGACTGGGCGACGTCCACGCGCCATCCGTCGAGCCCGAACTCGTCGGGGTAGCGGGCGATCACCCTGTCCAGGCGCCGGCGCAGCTCGGCCGAGCGGTGGTCGAACTTGGGCAGCGTCTTCACCCCGGCGAACGTGGCGTAGTCGTCGCCGTCGACATAGTAGAAGTCGCGCTCGGGGCTGCCCGGGTCACCCATGGCGCTGACGAACCAGTCGTGCGCGTCGCCCGAATGGTTGAGCGTGATGTCGCCGATCACCCGCATGCCGCGGGCGTGCGCCCGCGCGGTGAGCGCCTTGAGCGCCTCGTCCCCGCCGAGCAGCGGATCCACCCGGTCGAAGGTGGTGGCGTCGTAGCGGTGGTTGGACCTGGCGGGGAAGAAGGGCGTCAGGTAGATCAGGTCGGCGCCGAGCTCGGCGATGTGGTCCAGGCGGTCGGCCACCCCCCACAGGTCGCCGCCGTAGATCTGCTGCAGCGCCTCGGGCCTGCCGTAGGGGATCGGCTCGTCCCAGTCCGCGGGCCTGGCCCACCCGGGCAGCGGGCCGTACGGCCGGCCGGAGCGGGCGAACCGGTCGGGGAAGATCTGGTAGATCACCGCGTCCGCCGCCCAGGCGGGCGGCGGCGGGTAGGCGGTGAGCGTGAAGTCGGCCGCGTCGGTGACCTCGGTACGGCGCAGCCCCGACGCGTTCAGCCAGAGCGGCCCGCGGGCCGTGCGCAGCAGGAAGCGGTAGCCGCACTCCGGGTTGACGATCTCGACCGGCACCCGCCACCACGTCTCGTCCTCGCAGGCGCGGTCGATCTTCGCCTCGGTGAACCTGGGCTCGCCGTCAGGGGCGGTGCGCACGTACACCTGCTCGGCACCCAGCGCCGCGGCGGTGCGCACGAACACCTCCACCCGCTCGCCCAGCCCCGGAGAAGGGTCGGACACGTAGAGCGGCGAACCGTCGTGGTGCGCGCTCGTGTTGCAAAGTGTTTCGGGTTGCCACATGCTGTCAGTGCTCCGCAATTCGCTCATCACCTGCGTTTCTGGCCGGGAGCCTAGGTCGCTCCCGAATACCGCCGCAACAGCTGGCAACATGTTTCAATGCTTTCTGGAGGGTCGATGTCAAGGCTGTCGGTCCGGACGATCGCCAAGCGTGTCGGGGTCAGCGCGGCCACGGTCAGCCGCGTGCTCAACGACCGCCCGGGTGTGGCCGAGGAGACCCGCGACCGCGTGCTGCGCGCCATGCGCGAGCAAGGCATGGTCGCGCCGGCGCCCGTCTCCGACCCCTTCGTGGGCATCATCGTCCCCGAGCTGGACAACCCCGTCTTCCCGCTGCTGGCCGGCGCGATCGAGACGAAGCTCGGCGCTCTCGGCGTGACGGCGATGATCGGCAGCTCCACCAAGAAGGGGCCGACGGAGCTGGACTACATCGCCTCCCTGGTACGGCAGCGCATCCAGGGTCTGGTCCTGATCTCAGGACGGCACGCCAACCCTTCGGCCGACCACGGCTTCTACTGGCAGCTGCACCAGCGGCACCTGCCGATGGTTCTGGTCGGCGGGCACGTCCCCGACCTGCCGGTCTCCACCGTGACCACCGACGAGGCGGCCGGCGCCGCGATGGCCGTCGCCCACCTGCGATCCCTCGGCCACACCCGCATCGGCCTGGCCGGCGGCCAGGGCTACCTGCGGCCCTCGCAGAACCGGCTGAACGGCTACCGCAGGGAGATGCGCAAGTGGTTCGGCTCCGTCGACGACGCGCTCTACGCCGAGACCGACTACTCGCTGACAGGCGGGCACGCCGCCGCCCAACGGCTCCTGGCGGCCGGCGCGACCGCGATCGTCGCAGGCAGCGACCTCATGGCGCTCGGCGCGCTCGCCGCGGCCCGCCAGGCGGGTCTGTCCGTGCCGGGCGACCTCTCGGTGATCGGGTACGACGACTCCTACCTCGCCTCGCACAGCAACCCGCCCCTGTCGACCGTCCATCAGCCCATCGAGCAGATGGCCGGCGCCGCGGCCAACGCGCTGTGGGAGCGCCTGCAGGGCTACCACACGCCCCACGTCGACCACGTCTTCCCGCCCACCCTCATCGCCCGGGGCTCGACCGGCCGCGTCAGGAGTTGACCCACCCTGGCGGCGTCCGGGCTTCCGAGCCGGGCACCGCTCAGGCCTGCCGTGGGCTGCCGGCCTTCCGGCCGGTGTCGGTCACGCCCCGCGGAGCTCGGCGACGACGGCGACCGCCTGGTCGAGCAGCTCGGCTGGGCAGCCCCAGTAGTCGTAGACGCCGCCGCGCTCCCGGTTGCTTCCGCACACCACGAACACCCCCGTCCCCAGGCTCGCCTTGAGACGGGTGGCCAGCCAGCCGACGAAGCCGCTGTTGTCCAGCCCGGCGGGGAAGTGGAAGGAGAAGATCCCGAACCGCTCGACGTCCTCCCGGTCGCGGGTGAGCGGTATCAGGCGGCTCCAGCTGTCCTCGTCGCGGACCACGGCCAGCGTGTCGCCGGTGAGCGCGGGCGGACGGTCGGCGGGTGACTCCTCGAAGAACCAGACGCCCTCGTGCACGACGAGTTCGGCGCCGGCGATCACCCGGCGCAGGCGTTCCTCTGTCTGCTCGGGGGTCTCCGTGCTGACACTGACCATCGGCGGCCTCTTCTCCGTTGGGGTCGTCGATGAGCGGCAACACCGGGGTGCGCGCCGGTTGTTCCGGCGCGCCGCGACCTCACGGCGTGCGGCGGGCGATCCCGGCCAGCTGCTCCAGCTGCTCCAGCTGGTCGTGGAGCGTGGTGGCCGCGAAACGGCACACCAGGTGCTCGGCGCCGGCCGCCACGTAGCCGGCCAGCGTGGCGGCCACGTGCTCGGCCGGGCCCGCGACCATGGCCTGGATCGTCCGCGCCGTCTCGTACGGCACGCCGTAGGTGGCCCTGCAGAAGGCGTCGAGCTCACGCTCGCCGGCGGCCTCGCCGATCAGCACCGTGACGAACAACGCCGGGGTGACCGCCTCGACGGGCCGCCCCGCCGCGCCCGCCGCGTGCCGTACACCCTCGAGGCCCGCCCGGTAGGCGGCGGGGTCGGGCGGGTAGGGCAGCCACCCGTCGTAGAGCCGCCCGGCGCGTTCCAGCGCCGACGGTGTCGCGCCGGCCAGCCAGATCGGCGGCCCGCCCGGCCGGAACGACGGCGTCGGCTCGGGCAGCTCGTCGAAGCGCAGCACCTTGCCGTGGAAGGCGCGCTCGCCCGCCCACAGCGCCCGCCACAGGGCGACCGTCTCGTCCAGCCGCTCGAAGCGCCGCGGCCACGGCACCTCCGAGACCGCGTACTCGATCTCCGACCGGCCGGGGAAGCCGGCGCCCACGGTGACGACCAGCCGCCCGGCCGACAGGTGGTCGACGGCGGCCAGCTCCTGGGCGGCCGTGACCGGGCGGCGGAAGGCCGGCAGCAGCGCCGCGGTGCCGAGGGTGACCCGCTCGGTCGCCGGGGCCAGCGCGGCCAGCATGGCCAGCGGCTCGATGCGGGCGCCGAGCAGGGTGTCGTTGGCCCAGAGGGAGTCGAAGCCGAGCCGCTCGGCGCGGACGCCGAAGTCCACCAGCCCTCGGGCGTCGGTCCACTGGTTCTTGTCGGTGGGGAGCAGGACTCCCAGTCGCGTGTTCACGCAGGGAATCGTGCCGCCGCGAGGGAATGACGACAATTCCCTTGAAGGAATGGGTGGCATCCGCACAATGGGAGCGTGGACTTCTCCCAGACCCTGCGCACGACCCGCCGCCGCCACGGCCTCAGCCAGCTCGACCTCGCCCTGCGGACGGGCACGACCCAGCGCCACCTCAGCTTCATGGAGAGCGGCCGGTCCCGGCCCGGCAGGAGCATGGTCGTCCGGCTCGGCGAGTCGATGGAGCTGCCGCTCAGGGAGCGCAACGACCTCCTGCTCGCGGCCGGGTACGCGCCCGTCTACCCGCAGACCCCGCTTGACGACCCGGGCCTGGCCCACGTGCGGACCGCGCTCGGCCACATCCTGACCGGACACCTGCCCTACCCCGCGATCGTCGTCGACGCCCGTCACGAGCTGGTACTGGCCAACGACGCCTTCGGCCTGCTCACCGAGGGCGTCGCCGGCCACCTGCTGCGCCCCCCGGTCAACGTGCTGCGCCTGTCCCTGCATCCGGAGGGCCTGGCGCCGCGGATCGCCAACCTGGCCCAGTGGGCCCAGCACATCCTCGACCGCATCCCGCGCGACGAGCTGTACGACGAGCTGTCCGGCTACGTGCCGCACGAGCCGCCGGGGCCCGACCACGTCGGCTTCGCCGTGCCCGTACGGCTGCGCTCGCCGCGCGGGGAACTGCGGCTCACCACCACGATCACGACGTTCGCGACCGCGCTCGACGTGACCGTGGCGGAGCTGAAGCTGGAGGCGTTCTTGCCCGCCGACGCCGAAACGGCGGCGCTGCTGGCGGCTGACCCCGGCGATCAGGACGGGAACATGTAGTCGGTGACGATGCGGCCGTCCTCGTCCAGCATGAGGACCTCGAGGCCGCCGCCCGTCACCGCGCCTCCGCCGCCGACGTTCACCGATTCCCAGTGGAAGGTGACGACGTCGCGCAGCCGTACGGCGTCGCCCTTGGCCCTGAAGACGAACTGCCCGCCGGCGACGAACCGCTCGTAGCTGCGGGTCACCCGGGTCTCGATCGCCTCGTGGCCGCGCGCTTCGAGCGTCGTGGCGTCGAAGCCCAGGTCGTAGCCGATCTGCCGGATCTCCTGCGGCGGCTGGAGCACGTGCTCGCCGTCTTCGGCCCACAGTTCCTGGACGGCCTTGCGGCGCAGCTCGGCGTCCGGCTCGAGCCAGAGCGCGATGTAGCGGTCGGCCAGCTCCTGGGCACGGATATCGGTCACTGCTTCTCCTCGTGTCGGTGTTCCCCTCGATCCTGCGGATCGCGGGGAACACCGACAATTCCTCACAGGGAATCGCGGACGTTCAGCCGCCCGGTGTGCAGGTAGCCGGCCCGCCCGCCGTCGCCGTCGCCGACGAACGCGACGGCCGCGTGCACCCCGCCCCTGGCCTCCGCGAACACGAACGTGTCGCCGCGCAGCCTGGCCAGCTCGAAGGTCTGCGGCGCGCCGTGCTCGGCCATCACGCCGAGCGGCGTGACGGTCACCCACAGCCGGCCCTCGGCGTCGCCGGTGACCTCCCACGCCGTCACGTCCGAGACGTAGCGCCCGGCGTAGCGGTCGACGTCGAAGGGGAGCGGCGGCACGGGCGGCTTCACCGGCGGCGGCGCGCTCACCCCGGCCAGGCGGCCGAGCACGGGTGTCAGCAGCTCGGCCACCAGCGGGTCGGGGTCGCCGCCGTTGGTCAGCAGCACCGCGGCCACCCCCGCCTCCGGCACGAGCTTCAGCGTGGCGGCCTGGCCGGGGGTGGAGCCGTCGTGCCCGACGACCGTGCCGCCCGCCCATTCCTGCAGTTCCCAGCCGAGCCCCCAGCTGGAGGGCCGGCCGAGGTCGGGAAGGGCGACCTGCGGCTCCCGCATCATCCTGGACAGCTTCGCGGGCAGCACCTGCGCGCCGTCGGCCAGATGCGCGCGGGCGAAGGTCAGCAGATCTCCCGCGGTCATCGCCAGGCTCGCCCCCGCCGGGTCGTTCGAGCGCATCAGCGACCAGGTCGAGACCGGCTCGCCGGCGGCGTGCCCGACCGCCGTGCCGTACAGGATGGCCTCGTCGGCGCTGGTGGCGGTGTGCGTCAGGCCCAGCGGGCCGATCAGGTGCGCGCGCAGCGCCGCGTTGAACGGCAGGCCGCGCAGGACCTCGACGACACGTCCGAGGACGACGTACCCAGCGTTGTTGTAGGACCAGATCGCGCCGGGCGGCGACAGCTGCGGCACCTCGCCGAGCAGCGCGACCAGCTTCTCGATCGCGTCGTCACCCCGGCCGGTGTCGACGAAGACATCCCCCTCGAACCCGCCGGTGTGCGCCAGCAACTGCCGGATCGTCACCGGCTCGGGCAGCACGAGCGCGGGCAGCACCGACTGCGCGGTCTGGTCGAGGTCGAGCCGCCCCTCGCCGACGAGCTGGAGCACCAGGGTCGCCGTCCACGCCTTGGTGACCGAGCCGATCTGGAACAGCGAGCCGGTCGTGACGGGCTGGCCCGTGCGGGTGTTGAGGACTCCCGTCGCGGCCGCGGCCACCTCCTGGCCGTCGGTGAAGGCGAGCACCGCGCCGGTGACGCCGTGCTCGCCGGCCAGCGCGTCGAGGTCGGCCTGCAGGTCGGGGAGCAGGTCAGGAAGGGCGGTGCTCATGCGGCGGCTCCGAAGGTCGGGTCGATGCGGTATCCGGCGGGCGGCTCCGCGCCGATCAGGTGGCGGGTAAGGAAGTCCCAGGTACGGCGCAGCACGTGCGCCTCGGCGTGCAGGTAGCCGTGGGCGGCGTTGGGCACCATGAGCATCTCGAAGTCGGCATCGGCCTCGACCAGCGCGTTGACCAGCCGCAGCGACAGGCCGGGGTGGCAGTTGTCGTCCATCTCGCCGAAGACGATCAGCAGCTTGCCGGCGAGCGCGCCGGCGTGCGGCAGCATCGAGCCCGCGGCGTAGTCCTGGGGCGGCGGCCCCTGGTAGGTCTCGCCCCAGATGGCGTAGTAGCCGTCGTGCTCGTAGTCGCCCGCCGAGGCGACGCCCACGCGGAAGAAACCGGGATGGGTCAGCATCGCCCTGGCCGTGGCCGCGCCGCCGCCTGAGTGCCCGGTGATCCCCACCCGCTCCAGATCGAGGTAAGGCCGCTCGGCGGCGAGCTGGGTGATCGCCGCCACGTGGTCCTCCAGCCCGGCCGTCACCGCCGGGTCGCCGTGGGAGACGTCCTGGAAGGCCTTGCCCCGGTACGGCGTGCCGCGCCCGTCGAGCACCACGACCGCCATGCCGAGCGCGGCCAGCGACGGCGCGCCGCCCGCCGGGTCGAGCAGCCACGGGTCGAGCGTGTAGCCCCGCAGGGTGGTGCGCAGCTGCCGGGTGATCTGCGGCCCGTTGTAGATCGAGTCCAGGATGGGGTACCGCTTGCCCGGGTCGAAGTCGCCCGGCAGGAACAGCAGCCCGTGGACGTCGGTGACGCCGTCGGCGGCCTTGGCGGTGAACCGTTCGGGCGCCCGCCAGCCGGCCTTCTCCAGCAGGCTCAGGTCGGCCTGCTCCAGCTCCATGACGAGCGCTCCGGCGGCGTCGCGCAGCACGGTGACGCTCGGCGTGCCGGGCGTGGCGTAGGTGTCGACCAGCCAGCGGCCGTCGGGGGAGACGTGGACCTGGTGGTCGGCGTCCTCGGGGGTGAGCACGGTGACCCCGCCCCCGTCCAGGTCCGCCCGGCACAGGCGGCGGTCGTAGGGGTTCGACCCGTGCCCGCCCGACAGGAACAGCACCTGCCTGGCCGTCCAGTCGACCTCGAGCAGCTCGCGGACGAGCCATTCGCCGGTGGTGACGGCGCTGGCGAGCTCGCCGCCCCGGTACAGGTAGAGGTGGCCCCAGCCCGACCGGTCGGAGTACCACAGCACCTCGTCGCCGCGGGTGCGCACGAGGGTCGGCACGACGATCGTCGGGGCGGTGGCCATCACCGTCTCGGCGTGCTCCTCGAGGACGACCTGCGCCCGGCCGGTCCTGGCGTCGATGCGGTGGAGCACGGCGCCCCGGTTGCCGCGGGTGCAGTGCAGCAGCCACAGCGTGTCGTCGTCCTCCCACCAGATCCGGTCGAGGTTGAGCGGGGCGTCGTGAGTGAAGGGCAGCGGCTCGAGCGCGACGTCGACCCGCTCGCCCGTCTCCGCGTCGAAGATCGCGTGCGTGACCGTCGGCAGCGGGTCGCCGGGCATCTCGTAGTGCATCGTGTGCGCCAGCGGGCGGCCGCCGCCCGGGGGGCACGACTGCGTGATCGTCAGCGTGGGCACGTGCCGCTGGTCGACGCGGTGGGTGACGAACCGGCGGCCGTCGGGCGCCCAGACCAGCAGCGGGGGAGTGGTCATGCCCTGCTGGGTGGCGACGATCGGCATCCGGTTCTGGTCGCTCGGCAGGCCGTAGGCATGGCCAGGCTCGCCGTCACCGGTGACGCGCGTACCGTTCACCAGCAGGTCGCCGGCCTCGCAGGTCACCGTGAAGCGGCCGTCGGGCGAGGTCTGGGCACCGGTGAGCTCGGGCGGGAGCACCGGCTCGCCGGCCGGGGCCGGCGCCGGGCCCTCCACCCGCTCCTTCCGCTCGGGGAAGACCCTGACCTGGCGGGGGCCTTCGGGGGTGGTCACCAGGTACCAGAAGGAGTCCTCCTCCCAGACGGGCGTCACGGCCGAGCGGTGCACGAGCTTCGCCTCCCGCGAGACGTGCAGCGCCTCGGCGCGGCGATAGGCGTCGATCATGTGGTTTCTCCGATCGCATGGTCGATGAGGGCGTCGAGATCGCCCATGAGGGTCTTGCGGATGGTCGCGATGAACCACGACCCGAGGACCGCGGGGACGAGCAGCAACAGCAGCGCGCCGCGCAGGTCGAGGAAGGCGGTCGCCAGGGCCAGCAGCCCCGCGCCCACCAGGCCGCCGGCCGCGATGATCAGGCCGAGCGCGGCCATGGCGTGCGGGCGGTCGGCGGGCCGTACGACCGAGAGGGCGCCGATGAACAGGCACGGCCCGATCACCGCGAGGAAGGCCTGGCCCAGCGCCAGCAGGGCCAGCATCACCCACAGCACGGGCACGACCGCGGACAGGGCGAACGCCGTGGCCGCCGCGGCCAGCGCCGCGCCCGACAGCGCCATGAACCGCGCAGGACCCGCCCGGTAGGCCGCCTCCGCCCTGGCCCCGAAGGCGGCCAGCGCCGCGATCGACACCGCCGCGGCGGCGCCGGTGAACAGCCCGCGCTGGCCGGGCGTGAGCGCGTACTCCTGCTCCAGCAGGGTCGAGACCACCACCCCGTACGGCGCGGCCAGCGCCCCTACCGCGGTGAAGCCGACGCACATCCGGCGGACGGTCGGGATGCGCAGAGTCCGCACGAACGCCGCCCCGAAGCCGCCGAACTCCGGCGTCGCCGCGTCCGCGGCCGGTACGGCGTTGCCCGACCTGGCCTGAAGCTCGGCCACGTCCCAGCGGCCCAGCACCGGCTCGCGCAGCCGCAGCGCGTACAGACAGGCCGCCAGCGACAGCCCGCCGAGCGTCGCGAACACCGCCCGCCAGTCCATGCCGAGCCACGACACCAGCCCCGCCACGACCAGCGGTGCCAGGACGCCGGCCAGCGGCGACGAGGCCGAGTACAGCGACATGATCCGCATGCGGGCGGGCGGCGGGTAGGCGTCCACGAGCAGCGGCGGATGCAGCACCGCCACCGTGCCGGTGGTGGCCCCGTTGACCAGCATGAGCGCGGCCAGCGAGACGGGCCCGGCCACCGACCCGGTGAACAGCGTGGTCAGGCTCCAGGCGAACCCGGTGCCCACCGCCAGCCGTACCCGATGGGGGTAGCGGCGCAGCAGCGCCGCCACCGCGAACGGGGCGAGCCCCGTCGCCACGCCCTGGGCGGCCACGATTCCCGACAGCGAGCCCGCGTCCATCCCGAGCGAGGCGGCGATCTCGGGCGCGAGCACGCCGAACACCTGGGTCTGGAAGTTGTCCACCACGGCCAGCACGGTCAGCGCGACCAGGAACGACAGGCCGACGCCGTGCTCCCTGAGCGTGCGCAGCAGGGGAGCGGTGTCGCCCTCCTTGCCGGTGACGCCCAGGATCGCGCGTGCGTCCTGCCTGGTCAGGGAGGCGTGTTCGCCTGGAAGATCGTTCACGTATCGAGGATCACGCGACACGGCAGGCCCGCACGAGCGCCGAAGGGGGGCTGCCCCGTGGGGATCGTAGGCGCCGGCATCCTACTTTCGTCGGATCCGGCCGGCCTGCGCGGATCGGTAGCGTGGCGGTATGAACGCGCGGGTCAGAAGGCTGTCGGGGGACGTCGCGCTCGCCGCGGCCGTGGGTGTGGTGGGCGTCGGCAGCGATCTGGCCATCAGCGGCGCGGTGCCGATGGCGCTGGTGCCCGACGTGCCCTGGCAGGGGCTGTGGGTGCAGGCCGTGGCCGCGGCGGCGCTGCTGGGCCGTCGGCACTTCCCCCTCGCCGTCGCGCTGGCGATGATCCCGCTCGGCTTCATCGAGGTGCCGGTGGCGATGCCGTTCGCGCTGTACTCGCTCGGCGCCCACCGCGGCGACCGGCGGCTGCTCGTGGCCGTGGCCGGGCTGGCACTGCTCGTCCTGACCCACCTGTGGGAGGCGCCCGACCTCGCCACGGCCCTGAACCTCGTCGCGATCTGCGGCCTGGTGGTGATCCCCGCGACGCTGCTCGGCCTCTACGCCGACACCCAGCGGCGGCTCAACACCGCGCTGGCCGAACGGGCCGAACGCGCCGAACGCGAGCAGCGGCTGCTGGTCGAGCAGGCCAGGCTGGAGGAACGCACGCGGCTGGCCCGCGAGATGCACGACGTGGTCACCCACCACGTCAGCCTCATGGTGCTGCAGGCCGGCTCCCTGCGGATGGCCGCGCCCTCGCCCGAGGTGCGCGCGGCCGCCGAGGAACTGCGCGCCACCGGCCGGCGCGCGCTCGGCGAATTGCGCGAGGTCGTCGGGGTGCTGCACGACCGGCAGCCGGCCGACCTCGCCCCGCCGCCGACCCTGCTCGACGTGTCCCGCCTGGTCGCCGAGTCGGGGCTGCCGGTGTCGCTGAGCCAGGACGAGCAGATCGAGCTGTCGGCACCGCTCGGCCGTACCGCCTACCGGGTGGTGCAGGAGGCGCTGACGAACGCGCGCAAGCACGCGCCGGGCGCGCCGGTCTCCGTCTGGCTGAGCCCCCGGGACGGCGGGGTCCGCGTCGAGGTGCGCAACCACCCGGCCGACCCGGCGCGCGCCGAGCCGATGCGCCTCGGCCTGCCGTCGTCCGGCACCGGGCTGCTCGGCCTGCGGCAGCGGGTGGAACTGGTCGGCGGCGCGTTCGCCGCGGGGCCGACCGAGACAGGCGGATTCGAGGTGCTGGCGACACTGCCGGCCAAACTGCCGGGAAATCTCCCGGGAAACCTGCCGGCAGAACTGCCGGGAAAGGGGAGGGGAAGCGCCCGATGATCAGGGTCCTGCTCGTGGACGACGAGCGGATGGTGTGCGCCCACCTGCGGGCGATCCTGTCCCGCGCCGCCGACCTCGAGGTGGTCGGCGAGGCGCACGACGGCGCCGAGGCCGTCGAGGCGATCGTCCGGCTGGCGCCGGACGTCGTGCTGATGGACATCAGGATGCCCGGCGTCGACGGCCTGACCGCGACCGAGCGCGCCTGCCGGCTCCCGCGCCCGCCGAAGATCATCATGCTGACCACGTTCGACCTGGACGAGTACGCGGTCCGGGCGCTGCGCGCGGGCGCGGTCGGCTTCCTGCTCAAGGACACCGACCCCGAGGACCTGACCGGCATCGTCAGGGTCGCCGCCGACGGGCACGCCGTCGTCTCGCCCGACCTGACCAGGCGGTTGGTGGCGGCCTTCGCCCCCGGCGAGCCCGCCAGACGGGCCGCCAGGCGACTGGTGGACGGCCTGACCGAGCGCGAGACCGAGGTGCTGGTCTGCCTGGCCGAAGGGCTGTCCAACTCCCAGACGGGCAGCCGGCTCTACCTCAGCGAGACGACGGTCAAGGGTTACGTGTCACGGCTGCTCGGCAAGCTCGGCTGCGCCAACCGCACCCAGGCCGCGCTGCTGGCCCACGACGCCGGGCTGGTCAGCCGAGCCTGAGCTCACCCGATCCGGCGGGCTGGCCAGCCGGGCCTGAGCTCACGCGATCGGGCGGGCTGGTCAGCCGAGGCTGAGCTCACGCGATCCGGCGGGCGGCGAAACCGCCGCTGACCAGGCGCGCCGCCCGGCCGTCCCGGACCACGAACGCCAGATCCCAGCCCCGCCCGCCGGACAGATCCTGCTCGGGCAGGAACCGGTGCTCGTCCAGCGGCAGCAGCGCCACCGGCGGGCTGACGGCGCCCGAGGCCACGTCCTCCAGCGTGACCGTCAGCACCCCCTCCACCGAGGTCACCTCGTAGCGCAGGTCGCAGGCGGCGTACCGGCCCTCGTACGGGCCCGCGTCGGCGGTGAGCCGCGTCACCGGCTCCACGTCGGCGGGACCGGCTCCCAGCAGTTCGGCGGTCACGGCGGCCGCCAGCGGGTAACCCGCATGCGGGCTGTTGCACACCACCGCGACGACCACGCCGGTGGACGGCACCCACAGCAGCGTCGAGGAACCGCCCAGATTGGTCCCGCTGTGGCCGAGCACGGTCGCCCCGCCGAAATCGCGCTGGTAGGGCCCCAGACACCAGCGGTCGGCGAACCGCCTGGTCGGCAGCGACACCTGCGGCACCTGCATGGCGGCGCACGCCTCCGCCGACAGCACGCCGGCCCCCGCCCGCACGAACAGCTCGCCGAACCTGGCCAGATCGGCGGCCGTCGAGCACAGCGTGCTCCCCGCGGGCCCCGAGGCGCGCGAGAACGTCCACGGCCGCACCACCGAACCGTCGGGCGCGTGCCCGACCGCGACCCGGTGATACGGCAGCTCCTCCCACAACGTCAGGCACTCGCGCAGCCCCAGCGGCTCGAACACCCTGCGCCGCAACGCCTCGTCCCAGCTCGACCCGGTCAGCCGGGCGACCAGCGCGCCCGAGACGACGGTGGAGGCGTTGCTGTAGGAGTAGCCGTCGCCCGGGGCGAACAGCATCCGCATCCCGGACAGCGTCGCCAGGTAGTCGGCCGGGTCGTCGTAGAACCCGTTGTCGATCCCGCTGGTCATGGACAGCAGGTGACGCGCCGTCACCGACGCGGTGGCGGCGGCGTCGGACAGCCGCAGTTCCGGCAGATGGCGCACCACCGGCGTGTCCAGGTCCAGCACGCCCTCGTCGACCAGCGTCATCACCAGCACCGCGGTGTGCAGCTTGGTCGTCGAACCGATCTGGATCAGCGTGCGGGCGTCCATCGGCGTGCCCAGCTCGGCGTTGGCGACCCCGGTGGCGGCCTCACGCAACTCGCCGTCGGCGAGCACGGCGACCTGCGCGCCGGTGACACCCAGCCGGCGGGCGGCCTCGGTCAGCATCTCTTCCATGGCGACCGAGTCTCAGCCGCCGTCCCGTGCCTGATCAAGGCGATGACGGGCGAAGCCGACCTTCGGCACGGCAGGACCGTACTTTGGTGGGGCCTTCGAGCGGCGGCCTGCTGCCGAAGGCCTGTCTCCGGAGTTCCGCCCGGGGTTCGCCCGCATGCGCGGCTGCCCCTCCCTTCAGCAGCCGGGCCGGTTTCAGAAAGCACGCCAGGTTGAAAGCCGAGCCAGTTCGAGAAGCCGAGCCTGTTCCAGCGGCCGGGCCGGTTTGAGAAAGCACGCCAGGTTGAAAAGCCGCGCCTGTTTCAGCGGCCGGGCCGGTTTCAGAGATCGCCCGGTTTTGGAGACCGAGCTGGTTTCAGAAGCCGAACTGGGCGAAAGGCCGGCCGTCGCCGATCGCCGCCAGCGCGGCCGCCGGGTAGGCCACCATGCCGTCGGGCAGCCGGTCGAGCGGATGCCACTCCAGCGCGCCGCACTTGCCCGGCTCGGCGTTGTACGGCTCGCCGTGCCACCGCTCGGCGCGGAAGAACAGCCCCACCCGATCGGGCGCACGATGCATGGCGTGGACGAAGGTCAGATCGCCGGGATCGACGATGACACCGACCTCCTCCCGCGCCTCCCTGGCCGCCGCCTCGACCGCCGACTCGCCGGCCTCGAGGTGGCCCGAGGGCAGATGCCAGCGGCCGTCGGCGTAGCCGGTGTTGGCCCTGCGCCCCAGCAGCACCTTCCCGTCACGGACGAACAGCACGTGCACGTCCACGATCGCTTTGAACCTGGCCCGCTTCACCTGGTGGGGAAGCGTCGCACCGCGGCCGCCGAGCGCCTGGGCCCACTTGACCGCCACCGCCGCGACCTGGATCAGCTCCGCGCGCAGCCGGTCGGGGTCGCTCTCGGCGAAGGCCTCCAGCACCTCCTCGTGCAGGATGTGCCGCCAGGTCACCGCACCGGCCCGCTTGGCCGTCTCCAGGTCGGCCTTCGCCCGGTCGGCGGCGGCCGTGCGTTCGGGACCCGTGCCGTCGGCGGGGTCCTGGACGCCGAACATGACGTCCTGCGCGACCCGCTCGGCGGCCACGTCGGCCAGCACCTCGGCGAGCGAGCCCGGCCGCCCGTAGTCGCCGTCCACCGCCTCGCCCCGCACCTCGGCGAGGGGACTCGGTCGGTGGTCATCGCCGTCCGCGTGCTCGCCCTGCGCCTCGGTGCGGGAAGTCCGCCGGTCGTCATGGCCCTCCGCGTGCTCGTTCCGCACCTCCACATGCACGCTCCGCACCTCGGCGGGCGAGCGCGGCGGGTCGTCATCGCCGCCGGCCGCGCCGCCCAGCGGGAACGACGCCTCCTGCCGCCACGCCGTACCGTCGTAGGCCAGGAGCACGACCTCGCTCACGCGGGAGACGAACGGCAGCCGCGCGACCAGGTCCGCCTCGATCTCAGCGCAGGCGTCGGGTGGCGGGCCGTCGGCGACCGTCAGGTGCGGGACGACGTCCGGATAGCGCCCGCCGTACGGCGGCACCTCGGGCCAGCGCCGCCACACGGCCAGGGTGAGCGCGCGCAACGGCTCGTCCGGCTCAGGGGCGAGATAGAGCACTCCCGGAAACCGGCCGGTGGCGTGAAAGGTGATCTCGAACGGGGCGAAAGCGGCGAACAGCCGCCCGAGCTCGGCCTCCACCCGCGCGTCCACGAGGTCGCGGGGCAGGAACGGGGTGAGCACGGTCACGTGCGCCGGCACGCCGTAGGCCGCGGAGGGGTCGTGGCGCTCCCGCCAGCGCCCGACGACGGGTTCGGCCGCCGGAACCGTGACCACCAATGCCGTCTCGCCTATCCGAAAGCGCTCCACACGACGATCTTCGCATGTCAGGCGACCGTGTGGCCGCCCTTGACCGCGATCCGCTCGCCGGTGACGAAGCGGGCGGCGGGGGAGTGAAGGAACGCGTCGGGGCCCCGGCGAGGAGGCCCGCGACCGCCGACTCGTCGGTGACGTCCGCCGGAAACGCCGCGGCACGCCACCCCCGCCCGGATCTCGCCGACCATGGCTCAGCCCGCTCGGCCCCCAACAGTGTTTGTCGGTGACCGCCCGGCTGTCGGTGACCGTCGAGCCGTTGCTGACCGCCCGGCCGTCGGCGACCGTCGAGCCGTTGCCGATCGCCGAGTCGCTGGCGGCCAGTTGCCGCGCGATGGCGGCGCCCAAGCCGCGGGAAGCGCCGGTGACGAGCGGGACAGGCCGAGCGGGACAGAGAGAGGGCGCGGGACGATCACCGGCGAATCATGTGCCGACGTCTCGGCTACCCTGGGGGCGCGATGAACGAGCTTCACCTGACCCGCTACCCGGACAACCCGCGCGACCAGCTGCGCGCCTGGGACGCCGCCGACGAGTACCTGCTGCGGCACCTCGGCGGCGACGTCCACGGCAGCCTGGTCGTGGTCGGCGACAGGTGGGGCGCGCTCACCACGGCGCTGGCCGCCCACCGGCCCACCCAGATCACCGACTCCTACCTCACCCAGGAAGCCACCAGGGCCAACCTGGGGCGCAACGGCGTCGACCCCGACCAGGTACGCCTGCTGTCCACCAGGGACACCCCGCCCAGCCGGATCGACGTGCTGCTGGTCCGCGTGCCCAAGAGTCTCGCGCTCCTGGAGGACCAGTTGCACCGCCTGGCCCCCTCCGTCCACGCGGACACCGTCGTCGTCGGCGCCGGCATGGTCACCGAGATCCACACCTCCACGCTGAAGACCTTCGAGCGCCTCCTCGGCCCCACCAGGACCTCGCTGGCCGAGCGGAAGGCCAGACTCATCTTCTGCACGCCAGACCCCGCGCTGCCCAGGCCCCCGAGCCCGTGGCCGCTGAGCTACGCCCTCCCCGACGACGTCGGCGATCTCTCGCGGCGCACGGTCACCAACCACGCGGGCATCTTCTGCGCCGACCGCCTCGACATCGGCACCAGGTTCTTCCTGCGCAACCTGCCGGAGAGCCGGGGGCCGGAACGGATCGTCGACCTCGGCTGCGGCAACGGCGTGGTCGGCCTGGCCATGGCGCTGCGCAACCCGGCGGCCGAGGTGCTGTTCGTCGACGAGTCGTACCAGGCGGTCGCCTCCGCGGAGGCGACCTTCGCCGCCAACGCCTCCTCGCCCGCCCGCTTCGTTGTCTCCGACGCCCTCACGGGGGCCGAGGCAGGCTCGGCCGACCTCGTGCTCACCAATCCGCCCTTCCACAGCCACCGTGCGACCACCGACGGCACCGCCTGGCGGATGTTCACCGGATCCCGTACGGCGCTGCGCCGCGGCGGCGAGCTATGGGTGATCGGCAACCGGCACCTCGGCTACCACGTGAAGCTGCGCCGGCTGTTCGGCAACTGTGAGGTCGTGGCCAGCGATCCCAAGTTCGTCGTCCTGCGGTCGGTCAAGCGCTGAGGCGACGCCCGCCCGCGTGATCGGCCTGCCCTGCCGCTCGCCCGGCAGGCCCCCCGACCTGCGGGTCACCTGGCACGCCCTGCCGACCTGCGGGTCACCCGGCAGGCCTCGCCGATCTGCCGCTCACCCGGCAGGCCGCTGACCTGGCTGTTCGTCTGGTTGGCCCGCTGTTCTGGGCGCTCGTCCGGTCCGGCGTCTGCGGGCCCTTTGCTCGCCCCGGTGGGTCACCCGGTGAGCGAGGCGGCCAGCGTCGCGAGCTGCTCGCGCCAGAAGGCCTTCATCCGAGCCGCCGTCTCGGCGTCGGGCAGCTTCTCGTGCACCACGCCGACCATGGACTTGCCCTCTCCTTTGCCGGTGAAGCCGACCACCAGCCTCGTGGATCCGTCCTCCCAGCCGGCGCGCAGCGACTTCGGCGCGTTAGCCGTACGGATCACGAAATTTCCGGACAGCCAGCCCTGGCCGACGAACGCCTCGTACAGGCGCTCCACCGGCACCGCCACCGTCTTGCTCCTCTGCCCGGGCGTCCAGCCGGGCGAGCCGATGGCCGCCTTGACAAAAAAATTTGTCGGTGAGAGGCTGACAGCACACCGGAACAAGGGAGCAAGGCATGCGCAAGATCGTCGCTTCGTTCTTCATCTCGCTCGACGGCGTCGTCGAGTCCCCCGACAAGTGGCACTTCCCCTACTTCAACGACGAGATGGGCGCCGCCATCGGCGCGCAGATGTCCGAGTCCGACGCGCTGCTCATGGGCCGCGTCAACTACCAGGAATGGGCCGCCTACTGGCCGACCAAGGCCGGCGAGGGCGAGCCGTTCGCCGACTTCATCAACGGCGTGCGGAAGTACGTGGTCTCCACCACCCTCGACTCGGCCGACTGGAACAACTCCACGCTCATCCCCGGCGACTCCTTCGTCGAGCGGCTGACCGAGCTGAAGCGGGAGCCGGGCGGCACCATCGCGATGAGCGGCAGCCCCACCCTCGTCCGCTCCCTGCTGGAGCACGGCCTGCTCGACGAGCTCAACCTGATGGTGCACCCGATCGTCGTCGGCTCGGGCCAGCGGCTGTTCGACGGCTCCGGCCAGATCCCGCTCGCCCTGACCTCCTCCACCACCTTCACGACCGGCGTCCTGTCCCTCACCTACTCCACGGAGACGAAGTGACCACCACCAAGACCACCGCCGCGAAGCTGCTCCTCAAGCCGGGCACCTCCCTGTGGGTCTCGGACCCCGACCGTCTCGCCCTGGTCGGCCCGCTGCCCGACGGCGTGACGAGCACCCCGAGCCCGGCGGACGCGGGGGTGGCGCTGGTGTTCGGCGACGACGCGGCCACCGTCCACGACGTGCTCGGCAAGCACGCCGAGGACATCACCAAGCCGGCCACCGTCTGGATCGCCTACCCGAAGGCCAACAAGTCCGACATCAACCGCGACACCCTGTGGCCGATCGCCGGCGAGTACGGCCTGCGCCCCAACGGCCAGGTCGCCATCGACGAGACCTGGTCGGCCCTGCGCTTCCGCGCGCTGAAGCCGGGCGAGGCGCCGTTCACCGGCGGCCGCTGAGCCTCGGGTGGGCCACCACGGTCGGGCAACGGTCACTCCGGCAGCCGGTTGCCCTCACGTGAGGCGGTCACCTCTCCGGCTGCCTGGTCAGGCTTCCGATAGACCGCCACCGCGAAAGGCCGGTGGGTCTCCGTGTCGACCCGCCTGGCGATCAGCCAGACGGCCGGGTCCTCGTCCGCGAACCTGTGCAGGCTCCTCGCCTCGGGCCACGGATGCACCAGGACCAGCACCCCGCCGTCCGCGAGCAACCCCGTCAACCGCCGCGACGCTCTGCGCAGCCGGTCGGCCCTGCCGATGTAGTAGAGCGTCTCCGCGCAGAACACCAGGTCGAACTCCTCCTCGAGACCATGGCTGAGGAGGTCGGCGTGCACGAAGCGGGCCCGCGCCGCGCGCTGCCTGGCCCTGTCCAGCGCCCGCGCCGAGATGTCGATCCCCGTCACCCGCGCCTCGGGGAAGCGCCGCACCAGCGTGTCGGTGAACACCCCTTCGGCGCACCCCACCTCCAGAATCCTCCGGTACGGCAGGCGCGGCACCTCGCCGAGCGTCGTGTCGTACTTGCGCCGCTCGTAGGCGTCGGTGCCGAGCTTCCAGGGGTCGGGCGTTCGATGCCACCAGTCGAAGTAGCGGCGCAGGAACACGCCCTGCCCTCGGGGCGAGAGCAGGGACATCGCCCGGAAGAACGCCCGGTGCAGGTGCTCAGGCAGTTCCGCCATACGGTCCCCCTTGATCGTAAGCGCTCAAGGGGAACCTAAAACGTGGCGGGCGAGGCGGCTAGTACTGGCGGCGTGTCCCGCGCGTGGCGGCCCGATGGGCGCCCGTTCCGGTCAACGACCGGACCGACAGCTCGTCGAACCGGTCGGGATCGGCCTTCTCCTTGCTGAGCAGCGCCCCGGCGACAGCGCACAGGAAGCCGAAGGGGATCGACACCAGGCCGGGGTTCTCCATCGGGAAGACGGCGAAGTCGATGCCCTTGGGCAGGAGCGACAGGCCGGCCCCCGTGACCGGGTCGATCTTACCCGACACGACGGGGGAGAAGACCACCAGCAGCACCGACCCCGACAGCCCGCCGTACACCCCGGCCACCACGCCCGTGGAATTGAACCGCTTCCAGAACAGCGACAGCACGATCGCCGGCAGGTTGGCGGAGGCGGCCATCGCGAACGCCAGGGCCACCAGGAACGCGACGTTCTGCTGGCGGGCGATCACCGCGAGCCCGATCGCCAGCAGCCCGATCACCAGGGCCGAGAAGCGGGCCACCCCGACCTCCTGCGACTCGCGCGGCCGTCCGAACATCAGCACGTGGCCGAAGTAGTCGTGGGCCAGCGAGGTGGAGGAGGCCATCACCAGCCCGGACACCACCGCCAGGATCGTCGCGAAGGCCACGGCGCCGATGAAGGCCAGCAGCAGGTCACCACCCATGGGGCCGCCGACGAACTCGCCGAGCACCTGCGCCAGCTGCAGCGCGGCGGTATTGCCCGACGGGTCCTGCGCCAGGATCGCCTCCTGGCCCACCAGCGCCGTCGCCCCGAAACCCAGCGCGAGCGTCATCAGGTAGAAGACGCCGACCAGGCCGATCGCCCAGTTGACCGAGGCGCGGGCGGTGCGGGCGTCCGGCACGGTGAAGAACCTCGTGACGATGTGCGGCAGGCCCGCCGTACCGAGCACCAGTGCCAGGGCCAGGCTGATGAAGTCGAGCTTGTTCAGCAGCGTCCTGACCGGGTCGCCCTCCACCTCCTGGGCGAACTTCGCGCCCGGCCGCAGGAAGTCGGGCTCGCCGCTGGCCTTCGCGGCGGCGCCGAGCATCTCGCTGAGGTTGAACCCGAACCGGCCCAGCACCAGCACCGTCAGCACGATCGTGCCCGCCATCAGCAGCACGGCCTTGATGATCTGCACCCATGTGGTGCCCCTCATCCCGCCGAACATCACGTAGAAGATCATCATCGTGCCGACGGTCACGATCGTCGCCACCTTGGCGGCGTCGGTCGACACCCCCAGCAGCAGCGACACCAGCGCGCCCGCGCCGACCATCTGCGCCAGCAGGTAGAACACCGACACGGTGACGGTGGAGACCACCGCGGCGGTGCGCACCTTGGGCTGCCGCCGTACCCGGTAGGACAGCACGTCGGCCATCGTGAACCGGCCGGCGTTGCGCATGAGCTCCACCAGGAGCAGCGTCAGCAGCCACGCGACCAGGAAGCCGATGGAGTAGAGGAAGCCGTCATACCCCGACAGCGCGATGATGCCCGCGATACCCAGGAACGACGCCGCCGACATGTAGTCGCCCGCCAGGGCAAGCCCGTTCTGCGCGCCGGAGAAGGCCCTGCCGCCGGCGTAGAAGTCCTCGGCCGACCTGGTGTTGCTCCTGGCCCAGAAGGTGACCACCAGGGTGACGGCGATGAACAGGACGAACAGGCCGAACGTCAACGCGGTCCCGGTCATCGGTGCCGCCTTCCGTGCCGGGGCGAGGGGGTCCAGTTCTCGATGCGCCGGCGCTCGGCGAGCAGCTGCGCGGCCCGCTCCTGCTCGGCCTGCCGCAGCTCGGCCTCGTGGCGCAGCTGCGCCGACAGCGGGTCGAGCATCTTGCGGGCGTAGCGGGTGTAGCGCCAGGCCAGGACGAAGGTCGAGACGAACTGGAGCACGCCCAGGACCAGGGCGACGTTGACGTTGCCGATGGCCGGCGAGGCCATGAAGTCGCGGGCGAACACCGACAGCGAGATGTAGAGGAAATACCAGCCGAGGAACGAGGCGACGATGCCGATGGCCAGCCGGCGAAACCGTGTCCTGAGAAGACGGAACCTCCTGTCCTGCGCCAACTCCGCATATGGCCCTGGTGGGCCGTGACGTCCTGAGGCCCCCACCATGCGGCCCTCCCCTGGCTCGCGCGATGACACTCTGTGGTGATGCGACTGCACAGCGAGATGAAACGATACGGTCGCCTCCGCACTTTTTCCGGGGAATGCGGGAACTCCTGTTTCCGGCTACTGGGGCGCCTGTTCCCGCGACCGCCGTCGTCGGCTGAACCGGCGGCTTGCCGCTGGTCGTGGCCCAGGCCGAAGCGGGAACGATCGGCCACCCGCTGCCCCCGGCTCCCGGCCCGATCCGGGCGGTCGCGTCGGGGGAGACGCTGCTCGGGCCGCCATGCCCGAGACCGCGCCCGACTTGTCATCGCCGCCTACGAAGCCCGCCTGGTGACGCCGCGTCAGCGCAGGCGCTGGACGGGGCTCCACGGCGTGATGTTTACGATGGCCAGCGCGGCGCGCGGACCATCGTGGCGGAGAGATCTGGCCGTCAGAACCAGAGATCGCAGTGGTGGGCGATCCTTGCGTTGACCGGTCGGACGGCCTCCGGAGCGAGGTTGAGCGCGCCGTCGGCGGCACCGAGACGAGGCCACGTCGGGCTGCCCGCCCCGTTGGGGTCGCCGGTCCGGACGAACCGGGCCCAGTAGCCGACGAGCCGGTCCGCCAGGCGCCGTTGATCCGCGGTGAGCTTCGGGGCGTCGGGGAAGTCGAACAGGTAGGAGGTCTCGGCTCCGTGCGCGGTGGCGGGCCGGACGTGGGCGGGCAGGGGCGCTCCGCTGGGAGTGGGTGCCGACGGGTCAGCGAAGACGTAGACGTAGGTGGACGCCTTCCTCGCGTGCTCGCGACCCGACTTCCAGGAGGGGCAGATCCAGCCGCTGTCACTGAACACGCGGCTGGCCGCCGCGGCGGGAGAGGGGAAGCGTCGCGCCGGGTAGCGTCGTTCGACACGTGGGGCGGCCGGTCCGAACGCGGTCTCGAGCATGGCCGGGTACTGGCGGGCGGTGATGCCTCGCGGGTAGCCGGCCAGGGTGAACTCGACGTGCTCGTCGCGGGTGTTGCCCTGCAACAGCGGTATGGCCGCCTGCTCGCCTGCGGCGAAGACCTTCGCCGGCTCCCGCGGGACGATGCCGGTGCCGTAGGCGAGCAGCGGGAACCAGGCGGTGTACGGCAGCAGCTCGCCGGCTCTCTTGTGGCGCAGGCAGGCCACGTCCGCGCAGGACAGCTGCTTGGCCAGGGCCTGGCCGGTGGCCTGGATCGTGCTGATCGGGTGCCAGGAGGAGATCGCGCTGACGCCCTTGCCCATGGCTCCTGCCGGATGGCTGGTACGGCACGATCCGCTTTGCACGATCGCCCGGTGGAACAGGCCCCTGGCGGCCGGTGAGGTCATCAGGGTGCAGGCGCTCATCGCGCCGGCGGAGGATCCGGCCAGCGTGACCTTGCCGGGGTCGCCACCGAACGCGGCGATGTTGGCGCGCACCCAGCGCAGCGCCGCCACCTGGTCCTGCAGGCCGAAGTTACTGCTGTCACCGAGCTCGGGATGGGCGAAGAAGCCGAACACGCCGAGCCGGTAGTTGACCGTCACGACCACGACGTCTCCGGCCCTGACCAGCCGTGCCGGGTCGTAGATCGAACCGGCGCCGGTGATGAAGCCGCCGCCGGGAACCCAAACCATGACCGGCCGTCCCTTGCCGGGCCGGGCGGGCGTGGTCACCTCCAGTGTCAGACAGTCCTCGCTCCGCGGGGTGCCCTTCGGCATGTCAGGTGCCTCCGGCTGTATGCACGCCGGTCCTGCCGTCGTCGCGTCGCGGGTGCCGGCCCAGGAGTCGGCCGGCTGGGGTGGCTGCCAGCGCCGCTCCCCGGTGGGCGGAGCGGCGTACGGGATGCCGCGAAAGCGGCGGACTCCGTTCTGGTCCGTGCCCTG
The DNA here is from genome assembly GCF_053602555.1 of Nonomuraea sp. NPDC004354. Classification (NCBI taxonomy): domain Bacteria; kingdom Bacillati; phylum Actinomycetota; class Actinomycetes; order Streptosporangiales; family Streptosporangiaceae; genus Nonomuraea; species Nonomuraea sp. NPDC004354. The sequence continues at coordinate 61,547 of NZ_JBSGDV010000015.1, forward strand.
GAGCTTGCCCGACGCCGTCACGACGACCGGGCCTGAGGTATCGCCGGCATGGGCGGGGGTGCCGCCCGCCACGAGCATCGACAGGCTCGCCAGCAGGGCGAGGACCACGGCCGTCGCCGGTGTCCGGCCGGTCATGCGCCGCGCCCGCTCTGCTTGGCCTGCCTGCTGCCCCAGCCCGCCAGGAGTGCCCCGGCGACGGCGGCCATCGTGTAACACGCCAGCCATACCGCGAACCCGCCGGGCAGCCATGCGAGCAGGCCCGCGTTGTCGTGATCGGCCAGCAATCGGATGGCACCCTGTGCTCCCAGGACCAGCAGCAACATGCCGATGATCAGCACGGTGACGTGCTTCATGTGCGCTTTGTCTCCCATCGCCCCGAAGGGTCGTGACAGCGGGCGCGGCCACGCCCGCGTTTTATGGTGCGATCGAACCATAACACTGTCTTGGTACGATCGCACCACAACGAGTCGCCAGGGACGGATGACATGCCTAGACAGGTGGACCACGGCCAGCGCCGCCGCCAGATCGCAGAAGCCGTCTGGCGTCTGGCCACCCGCGGTGGCCTCGAGGACGTCACCTTGCGGCAGGTCGCCACGGAGGCCGGGGTCTCCGCCCGGCTGCTGCAGTACTACTTCGGCACCCGCGACCAGCTGCTGCTCGGCGCGCTGGAGATCCTCAACGACGACGCCGAGCAACGGGCCCGCGAGCGCCTCGCGATGCTCGGCGAAGTGCCCGGCACGCGCACGATCGTGCGGGGAGTACTGCTCGAACTGCTCCCGTTGGATGAGGAACGGCGCAACCGGCACCTGGTGTACGCCGCCTACTTCGTCCGCTTCCTGACCGACCCTGCTCTGGCCAAGGTCGCCCGCGACGCGCCGCGCGCGGTGGAGAACCTGGTGAGCGGACTGATCGGTCAAGGGCAGGAGGCCGGCCAGGTCCCCCGGGAGATCGACGCCGCGGCCGAGGCGGCGTTCCTGGTGGCGGGCGCCTATGGGATTCAGCCGAGCGTTCTGCTGGGACAGCAGTCTGCCGCGGACGCCGTCGCCGTGATCGACCACCAGCTCGCCCGCATCTTCACCACGACGTGATCCACATCGTCTGTGTCGCCCGCGTGCCGCCGCGGTCGCGTCAGGAGCGACCGGGCCCGGCCTCGGGGCGGCGCGGGTTGTTCGACGTCATCGCTGGTGGCGGAGAGCGGTGGTGAACCAGCTGTAAAGGGGGGCGAGTGTCGGCGACGCGGGCCATCCGTTGATCGTCGCCAGCAGTTTTCCAGTAGCGCTCGGCGTGCGGGTGGGCGGTTGTCCGCAGGTGGGCCAGGAGCCAGCGGCGCAGATCGCCGTCGTCGGCACGCTCCAACGCGTCGGCGTAGAGGCTGCCCAGTGAGACCGTTGGGGGTGCGGTTCTGGCGGCGGCCTGGAGGATGCCGGCGGAGACGGCTTCGTCGATTCGTTCACGCATCACCTGGTCGAGGCCGTCGTGCAGGCCGCTGATGTCGTGTCGGGGAGGCTCTTCGGCCTGGTCCTCGGCCGTGCGGCGCAGCGCGGTACGGAAGTCCGCGTTCTGGCAGAGTTCGGCGAGTTCCATCCAGGCCTCGACCTGATCCGGCGTCGGGTCGTCGGGGAGTTCGGGCATGGCGGATCGCATCAGGGTCACGAACTCGGGGTTGGCGTGGAGACCGCTGAAGGCGTCGTCGAGGAAATCGGCTACCAGCCGGCGTCGCTCGGACTGGGGAAGGGTGGCGAGTCGGTGCATGAGGTCCATCTCCATGGTGGTGGGGCCGCGTCTGGCGACTGCTCGAAGTACTGCACGGCGCAAGCGGAGGGTCTGGATCTTGCGGTCGGTCGGCCGGACGATGCCCTTGTCGGGGAGTAGAACCGGACGGTCTTCACCGTCAGGCCGGTCCTGCGGGATAGTTCTCCGATGGAACAGAGCGTGTCGCTGTCCATGCCCTCAGCTTGCTGTCTCCCCCACTGGAGACTCAAACCGGGGCCGGGGCGGTCACTCTCCGGATCTTCCCGGCACGCGGATCAGCGTCTGACGGCCGGGCGCGCAGTCAGCCGACCAGCTGGTCCGCCGGCAGATCCGGATCACGGGTGGTCCGGCGGTGGTGTTCACTGCTAGCCCTTCCCGGTGCGGAATTGTCGGGGACGTGCGGTTGAATGCAAAGATGGATCGACAGTTGACAGTGATGGCCGTTCACGCGCACCCCGACGACGAGGTGATCGGCACCGGCGGCATCCTCTCCCGTTACGCCGCCGAGGGCATCAGGACCGTCCTGGTCACGTGCACCAACGGTGAGCAGGGTGACGGTCCGGGCGGGGTCAAGCCCGGCGACCCGGGTCACGACGACGCCGAGGTCGCCGAGCGCAGGCTGGCCGAGCTGAAGGAGTCCGTCGCCCACCTCGGCATCGAGCACGTCGAGCTGCTCGGATACCGCGACTCGGGCATGGACGGCTGGGCGGGCAACGCCCATCCCGACTCCTTCTGCAACGTGCCGGTGGACGAGGCGGCCGCCCGGCTGGCCGGGTTGATGGAGCGCTACCGGCCGCAGGTCGTGGTCACCTATGACGAGAAGGGCGGGTACGGTCACCCCGACCACATCCAGGCGCACAGGATCGCGGTGGCGGCGACGGAGTCGACGGGCATTCCCGACAAGCTTTACTACACGGCCGTCTCGCGGGCCCGGGTGCAGGAGATGTTCGACTGGATGCGCGCCTCCGGGATCGAGATGGAGGAGGTCGAACTGCCGGAGGACTTCGGCACGCCGGACGAGCTGATCACGACCGTGGTCGACGTCTCGCCGTACGTGGAGAACAAGGTCAAGGCGCTGCGGGCGCACGCCAGCCAAAGTGACAGCATCTTCCTGTTGCAGATGCCGGAGGAGGCCCAGCATCGGGCGTTCGCGACCGAGTCGTTCGTCAGGAAGGTCGCCAAGGTGGCCGCGCCTGATCAGGAGGACGACCTGTTCGCGGGCCTGCGCGGCTGAGGGAGGCGCGGCTCGGGGCCCCGGTGGCGGCGACAGGAAAAGCTACCAACCGATAGGTTTGTTATCCTCGATCGCATGGCCACCAGGAAGCCCTACGCCGTCGGTATCGCCCGCAGGCAGCAGATCCTCGACGCCGCCAGGGAGTTGTTCAGTGTCCGCGGCTACCGGGGCGCGTCGATGCGCGACGTCGCCACCCAGGTCGGACTCACCCTGGCGGGCGTCCTGCACTACTTCCCGTCCAAGGAGGACCTGCTGGCCGCCGTGCTGCAGCAGCGGGACGACATCGACATCCCGTGGTTCGAGGAGAAGTGGGCGGAGGTCGGCAGCTTCCGCGTGGCGATGCGCGAGCTCATGATCCGCAACATGACCGCCCAGGGCGTCATGCGGCTGTTCGTGACGCTGTCGGCCGAAGCCACCGACCCCGAGCATCCCGCGCACGACTTCTTCCAGAAGCGCTACCGCACCAGCCGCGAGCTCTTCTCCGCCACGATCGCGCAGGCGCAGGAGCGCGGCGAGGTCGTGCCCGAGGCGAGCGGGCCGCTGCTGATCGCCGTCCTGGACGGCCTGCAGATCCAGTGGCTGCTGGAGCCGGAGTTCGACCTGCTCGCCGCGCTGGAGTCCTACCTCGACGGCATCGCGGTGAAGTGACCCCGACGCGTCGGTGACGAAGTTAGGAACCTTTCCTAACTTTATTGACACCCTCCCGAACCGCTTGCCAAGATGCGGCTGAGCGGCTTGGCGCGGCGTCGGCGACGACGTGACGCGCTCAGTTACCTTTCTGCCCCGGCCGCGCGTCGTGAGTCGTAGCCCCATGCCTTGGAGCTGTCAATGTCGCGTGCCCTGCTGTTATCCCTCACCCTGGTGGCCGGGTTGCTCGCCGTACCGGCCTCGGCCACGGCGGCCGAAACCCTGCTCTCTCAGGGCAAGCCGGCCACCGCCTCCTCGATCGAGGACGCCTCGTTAGGGGCCGCCGCCGCCTTCGACGGCGACCTCACCGCCACCCGATGGGCCTCCGCCGAGGGCCACGACCCGGAATGGATCCAGGTCGACCTCGGTGCGGTCACCCCGATCTCCCGCGTCACGCTGACGTGGGAGGCGGCCTACGCCAAGGCGTACCAGATCCAGACCTCCGCCGACGGCGTCGCCTGGACGACCGTCCACTCCACCACAAGTGGCGACGGCGGCACCGACACCCTCACCGTGACCGGCTCGGGCCGCTTCGTGCGCCTGTACGGCACCGCCAGAGGCACCTCCTACGGCTACTCGCTCTACGAGATGCAGGTCTACGGCGACGGCGGGGGCGGCAACCCGGGCGGCCCCGACTACCAGGCGGAGGACGCCACGCTCTCGCAGGCCTCCGTGGCCAGCAACCACGCCGGCTACACCGGTTCCGGCTTCGTCGACTACGTCAACGCCCCGGGCGGCTACGTCGAGTGGACGGTCCAGGCCGCGACGGCCGGCCCGGCCAACCTGACCTTGCGCTACGCCAACGGGACCACGGCCGCCCGCCCGCTGGCCATCGCGGTCAACGGCGCCACCACCACGCGTGACTTCCCCGGCACCGGCGCCTGGTCCACCTGGGCCGACGTCACGCTGCCCACCACGCTCAAGGCGGGCGCCAACACCGTCCGCGCCACCGCCACCGGCTCGACCGGCGGCCCGAACCTGGACAAGCTCACCGTCGGCAGTTCCTCCGGCGGCGAGACCTTCGTGGTGGCCGCCGCGGGTGACATCGCCGAGCAGTGCACGGCCTCTTCCAGCTCCTGCGTGCACCCGAAGACGGCCAACCTGGTCAAGCAGATGAACCCCGAGTTCGTCATCACGATGGGCGACAACCAGTACGACGACGCCCGGCTGCAGGACTTCACCGCCTACTACGACAAGACGTGGGGCGCGTTCAAGAGCAAGACCCGCCCGTCGCCCGGCAACCACGAGAGCTACGACCCCGCGGGCTTCGAGGCCGGCTACAAGTCCTACTTCGGCTCGATCGCCTTCCCCAACGGCAAGAGCTACTACAGCTTCGACCGCGGCAACTGGCACTTCGTGGCCCTCGACTCCAACCTCTTCGACCAGAGCGCCCAGATCACCTGGTTGAAGGCCGACCTGGCCGCCACGAACAAGCGGTGCGTCGCCGCCTACTGGCACCACCCGCTGTACAGCTCCGGCGAGCACGGCAACGACCCGGTCAGCAGGCCGGTGTGGCAGATCCTCTACGAGCGCGGAGCCGACCTCGTCCTCAACGGTCACGACCACCACTACGAGCGGTTCGGCCCGCAGAACCCGAACGCGCAGGCCGACCCGAACGGCATCGTCGAGATCCTCGGCGGCATGGGCGGCGCCTCGCCGTACAACATCGAGAACGTGCAGCCCAACAGCCAGAAGCGGCTGTCGGGGACGTTCGGCGTGGTGAAGCTGACGATGGGCGACAGCACCTTCTCGTCGCAGCTGATCGGCGTCGACGGCCAGGTCAAGGACACCAGCCCCACCTACACCTGCCACTGAGGCATGTACATCTCCGGATTCCGCTACCGCGGGCTGACCACGGCGGTGCCGGCCAACGTGCTGGCGCTGGGCGTGGTCAGCCTGGTCACCGACATCTCCGCCGAGATGGTGACCGCGGTCCTGCCGTACTACGCGGTGCTCGTGCTGGGGCTCAGCCCGCTGGCCTACGGCCTGCTGGACGGCCTCTACTTCGGCGTGACCGCGCTGGTACGGCTGGCCGCCGGGCACGCCGCCGACCGGTGGCAGCGGCGCAAGCTGGTGGCGGGCATCGGCTACGGGCTCTCGGCGGCGTGCAAGCTCGGCCTGCTCGCCGCCGGGAACTCGGTGGGCCTGCTCGGCGCGGTCGTCGCGGCCGACCGGACGGGCAAGGGCCTGCGGACGGCGCCCCGTGACGCGCTGATCTCGCTGAGCGCCACCCCCGAGACGCAGGGGCAGGCCTTCGGCGTGCACCGGGCGATGGACACGGTCGGCGCGTTCCTCGGACCGCTGGCCGCCTTCGCGGTGCTCGGTGCGACCGGCGCCTACGACGCGGTGTTCGTGGTCAGCTTCGCGATCGCCGTGCTCGGGGTGGTGCTGCTGGCCCTGTACGTCAGGGAGACGCCGGCCCTGCCCGCGCGGCAGGGGGTGCGCCTGGGCCCCGCGCTCGCGCTGCTGCGGCTGCCGCCGTTCCGCCGGATCTGCCTGACAGCCGCCGCGCTCGGCCTGGTCACCATCAGCGATCCGTTCGTCTACCTGCTGCTGCAGAAGGGCACCGGCATCGCGCCCGAGCATTTCCCGCTGCTTCCGCTCGGCACGGCCGCCGTCTATCTGCTGCTGGCCGTGCCGCTGGGCAGGCTGGCCGACAGGTGGGGCCGGGTCCCCGTCTTCCTGCTCGGCCACCTCGCGCTGGTCGGCGTCTACGCGCTGCTGGCGACCGGCGCGCCGTACTGGCTGGTGCTGGCGCTGTTCGGGCTCTTCTACGCGGCCACCGACGGCGTGCTGATGGCCGCGGCCGGCCCGCTGCTGCCCGCCCATCTGCGCACCAGCGGGCTGGCGGTGCTGCAGACCGGGCAGGCCGTCGCCCGCATGCTCTCCTCGATCCTGTTCGGCGCGGCGTGGACGCTCGCCGGACCCGTGCCAGGACTGGTCGCGATGGGCGCCGGCGTCGTGGCATGCCTGGCGCTCTGGAAGGTGGTCAGATGAGGAAGGCGCTCATCCTCGCCGCGGCGCTGCTCGTGCTCGGCGGCGGCGCGCTGTTCTACACCGTGCGTGCCGCGAGGGTGGCCGCGGAAGGCGGCCCGGCCGCCTTCGACCTCGCGCGGCCGGGCCAGATCGTGGTCAGGGACGGGCGCACCGGCCTGGTGCGCGGCAGCCGTACCCGGTGCGAGCGGTTCGCCACCGCCTCGGGGACGGGCATCTGCCTGGTCACCGACGTGGCCAAGACCTACGCCGTCGTCGTCGACCGGACGATGAGGGAGACCAGGCGGCTGCACATCGCCGGCATCCCGAGCCGTGCCCGGGTCTCCTCCAGCGGGCGGATGATCTCCTGGACGGTGTTCGTGACCGGCGACTCCTACAACACCTCGGGCTTCTCCACCTGGACCGGCATCCTCGACAACCGGACCGGCTACGCGGTCACCAACATGGAGCAGATCCCGCTGATCAAGGACGGGCGTCGCTACCACTCCGCCGACGTCAACTACTGGGGGGTCACCTTCGCGCCCGACGACAACCGCTTCTACGCCACCGTCTCCACCCGCGGGAAGACGTACCTGGTGCAGGGCGACTACGGCAAGTGGGAGGCGCGCGTGCTGCGCGCCAACGCCGAATGCCCCTCCCTGTCGCCGGACGGCGGGCGGCTGGTGTTCAAGAAGCGCATGCCAGGGGGGACGTGGCGGCTGCACGCGCTCGACCTGGCGACGATGGCCGAGACCCCGCTCGCCGAGCAGGCCGACGTCGACGACCAGGCGGCGTGGCTGGACGGCGACACCGTGATGTACGCCAAGGGCGGGGACGTGTGGGCGGTACCCGCCGACGGCACGGGCGCGCCCCGGCTGCTGGTCGCCGACGCCTCCTCCCCGTCGGCCGTTCGCTGACCTGGGCCGTCCGCTGACCTGGGCCGTCCGCTGATCTCGGCCGGGTGCTCCCGCGCCGGGCGGCGACGGCCGCGAGGGCTCAGGCGCGGCGGATCACGACGTCGCCGTGGTAGGTGCGGGCGCGCACCTCGAGGGTCTCGTCGGACTCCTCGGGCCCGGCCGCCGCCGTCATCAGGTTGCGCACCGTGCCGTACGGCGCGCTCACCTCGAGCCAGGCGGCCGTGCCCCGCTTGACGCCGACCTCCAGCTGGCCGTGGGCGGTCTCGAGGTCGAGCGAGCCGCGCACCGCCTCCTCGACGTGGATGCTGCCGTGGGCGGTCCTGGCGTGGACACCCGCCAGCGCGCGGTCGATGGTGATGTCTCCGTAGGCGGTCTTGAGCCGCAGGTCGCCGCGCACCTCACCGAGGCTGATGTCGCCGTTGGCGGTCCTGATCAGCGCGGTGCCGTCGACGCGCCGCACGTCGATCGTGCCGTTGTCGGTGGTGACGTCGGCGTGGCCGGTGGAACCGGCCACGCTGACGTCGCCGTCGCCCGAGCTCAGCCGGAGCCGTCCCGTCTCGTCGAGCGTGATGCCGCCCATGGCGGTGGTGAACGAGGACTCGCCGAGCCGCCCCCTGCCGCGGATCTCGGCCTGCGTGGACGCCTCGACGCGCGAGCCGGCCGGCAGCTCGATCAGCACGTCGACCGAACCGGGGCAGCTGAACAGCGACAGCCCCCGCTTCCTGGGCGCCTTCACCAGCAGTCGCCCGCCCACGAACTCGACGGTGGTCTGCCGGGCGGCTTGCACGTCGGCGTCGTCGAACTCGTCGCGCGGGCGGACCGTGACGACGGTGTCGGCGCGGTCGCTCGCCTCGATCCGCAGGCTGCCGGTGCCGGTGGAGATCGTCGCGGTGATCGGGTCTGGGGTCTCGAAGGTCTCGGGCACGGCACCACTATGACGCCATGATGACACCATGACAAGAGGGATATGGCCTCACCCTGGCGTCAGTGTCGCCTCTCAGGCCTTCCTGAGTGCCGCCCGGTAGCGCGCGATCCGGTCGGACTCGCTGACCAGGCAGCAGCTCGCGCACAGCTCCTTCTCGGCCGAGGTGTAGTACAGGCAGCAGGTGTCGCGCAGGTAGAACAGCCCCTCCCGGCCGGCCTCCGCGAGCCGTACCAGCCGGCCCAGCCGGACGAGCCTGCCGCCCGCGGCCGACAGGAAGCGATGGTAGGCCGCCTCCAGCGCGTCCACGTCGGCGCCGCGCAGCGCCGCGGCGCCGAAGGCCGTCGCGCAGCCGTACGCGATCCCGCCCTCGAGCTGCCGCAGCCCCGCCCTGGTCCGTACGCGCAGCGCGGCGGCCAGCGGCAGCAGATGCTCCTCCAGCACCCAGGAGACCAGCCTCTCCACCGGGCCCTCGGTGACGGACGGCTCCCGCAGCCCGACCGCCTCGAACCCGTGATGCTCCGACAGGCGGATGGCCACGTTCGAGGGGCGCATGTCGATCAGGACTCCCTCCAGCGCCCATGCCAGCAGCGCGGCGGGGGTGACGCGGCTCGCGTAGACGGCGATCACCGTCAGTGCCGTGGCGTGGTCGCTCACCTGGCCGCTGGCGTGCCGTTCGGCATCGAGGACGCGGGTCAGCTCCGGCGAGCCGGGATCGAGCAGCCGCGAGCAGTCGATCCAGTCCTCGCCGGGAGAAAGGCCGTGGTCGAGCCGGTACCGCTCGCCGAAAGCGTCGAGCCTGGCGAACACGTCGTGCATGCGCATCCTTCGTCGAGATCGAGCTACGACGAAGGATCGTAGTTCACAGCAGGGGAAGCGAGTGGCAGTGGTGGGCGACGAACGCGGCCAGCCCAGGAACCGCGGCCACCGCCGCGGGACCCGCCAGCAGCGACGCGACGGCGGCCAGCCCCGCCACCCGCTGGCGGCGGCCCAGCGGCGCGGCCGGCCGCAGCATGCGGCGCACCCTGGCCAGCGCGCTCTCCCCGCCCGCGCCCATCACGAACGCCGGCACCCGCCCCGTGGCCAGGCCCACCAGCGCGGCGGCGACCTGCACCCGGGGGTGGCGGCTGGCGGCCACGTCATCCGCGCGCAGCTCGACCAGGCGGGCCACCTCCGCGCGGGCCGCGGAGAACAGCGGCACGAACGGGAAGGCCCGCGCGAACGCCTCCCCGGCGGCCAGCACGAGGTGATGCCTGCCGCGCACGTGCGCCCGCTCGTGGGCGAGCACGGCGGCGACCTGCTCGCCGTTCAGCGACCTGAGGGCGGCCGTGGTGATCACGGTGGTGGCGGCCCTGCCGGGCAGGCAGTAGACCAGCGGCTCGGCGTAGTCGACGACGACGGCGCCGAGCTCGCGGTCGGGACGGCCGAGCAGGGCCAGGCTCTCCGCGTGGCGACGGCGTTCGCTCCTGGCCTTCGCCAGCACCCCGCCCAGGCATGCCCCCAGCCGGCCCGCCACCAGCGCGCCGGCGCCGAGCCCCGCCCACGCGGCCGCTCCCGGGCCCTCGGCCAGGATCATCGTGCACAGCTCGAACAGGTCGGCCAGGCCGTGCCCGATCGTGTCGGCCGGCACCGTGGCGGCCAGCAGCGCCAGCGGCGCCGAACCGGCGACCGACGCGCAGGCCGCCAGCCACATCGCGATCGCCAGCCTGGGCGCCCGCTCGGCCCACCGCGCCCTGCTCAGCCGGGCCGGCAGCAGGACGGCGACCGCGACCGCGTAGCAGGCCAGGATGACGGCGTCCGTCACGGCTGGCGGCCCTTCGGCGGGTACACCCGCAGCGCCGACTCCAGCGCGGCCGACTCCTCGGGGGTCAGCCGCTCCAGGAAGTGGACGAGCGTGGCGGCCTGGTTGCCGCTGCTGGCCAGCGTCTCCCGCATGAGGCCGGCCGTGTAGGCCTCCTTGCTGGTCACCGTCTCGTACACGTAGGCCTTGCCCACAGGCTCCCGGCGCAGCAGGCCCTTCTTGTGGAGCTTGTCCATGACCGTCATGACGGTGGTGTAGGCGATCTCGCGCTCCCGGCGCAGATCTTCGAGCACGTCTCGCACCGAGGCGGGGCGGTGGTAGGACCACATCTTGTCCATGATCGTGGCTTCGAGATCGCCCAGAGCGCGCACCATGCGCCTCATGCTACCCGCGATCGTAGGACAGGATGGGGGTGTGCGGACACTCACGACCACACCTGTCCTCGACTGGGCCCATCCGCGGGTGGCACGGCTGGCGGCGGAGGTCCAGGAGAGCGACCCCCGGACGGCCCTGATCGCGGCACACCGGCTCATCGCCGCCCGCCTGCGCCCGGTCCACGCGCTCGACGAGTTCCAGCCGGTGTCGGTCACGCTGGCCCTGAGCAAGGGCTCCTGCAGCCAGCGGCTCGCCGTCCTGGAGGCGGTGGCCAGGGCCCGCGGGATCGCCACCAGGGTGCGCGGGCTCCAGGTGGACGGCAGGTTCTGGGCTGCGCGCTTCCCGCGGCTGCGGGCCCTGCTGCCACCTCGGCCATTTCGACACCAGGGACGAGTTGTTCGGCCGATTCTGCGGGCCTCACCCGCGCGGCGTCCTGACCTGCGCGGTTCCCCGGCGGGCGCGCGTGTGGTGGGCGGGACGGTGCCCGGCCGTCCGGCAGCCCGCCCCCTAAGCAGCCCGAACAGCCTTCGCGGCGCCCGCCGTACCACATCGAGAGCGGGAGGGGGCGGCGGCGCTGATCCCGGCGCCGCCGCCGTGCGGGACCTAGCGGTCGGAGGTGACGGGGAGTTGGTTGCTCGTGGTCAACGTCCTTCCGGTTCGGGGTGGCGACCCAGGTAGCGAAGGAGGGTGGCGGTGTCGTCGTCGCCCGGCCGGGGCGGGAGCGCGGCGGCGTAGGCGCCGAAGGCTCGCAGGGGCTCGACGATCTGGCGGGCCACAGGGAGGAGTTCGCGGGCGAGCTCCCGCGTGAGTGGGGACGGGGCGCCGCTCGCCATGGCGATGTCCCAGGCGTGCACGGCGGCGTCGAGGGCGCAGGCGCCCACGCCGAGCTTGGCGGGCATCTTGTTCGGCGGAAGGGGGACCGGGACCTCCTCGGCGTCGGGCGAGATGCCGGCCCAGGCGTCCGCGGAAAGTGTGAGCGCCTCTTCCAGCACGCTCTGGGGCGAGGCGTCGAGCCTTCCCGACGGGGCGAACGGGTTCTCCGACGGTCCCGGTCCTCCCGTGAGGAACGCGGCGAAGGCGATCTGGTCGCCCGCGGCGTGCTGCAGTACCTGGGTGGCGTTCCAGTCCGAGCAAGGAGTCGGGGCGGTCCAGTCGGAGACCCCTTGGACGGCGGTGCGGAGCGCGTCGTGCGCCTGCTCCAGGATCGGCCGGCTCATGCCTTGTCTCCCATCGTGGAAAAGGTGGAAAAGAACGCGCGGATGTCGTCGGCCAGCAGGTCGGGCGCGTCGTGGGCGGCCCAGTGGCTTCCCCGGTCGTACTCGTTCCACGACGTGATGTTCTTGTGGTCCCTCTCGGCGAAGGCGCGGACCGGCCGGAAGTCGTAGGCGAAACCGGCCAGCCCGAGAGGGAACGTGGTGGGCTCGGTGGGCTGCGGCGTGTGCGCGTTCTCGTAGTAGAAACGGGCCGAGGAGGCCGCGGTGTTGGTGAACCAGTAGATCGAGGCGATGGTGAGCACGTCGTCGGGGTCGAGGGCGTCGCCGAGCAGCTGCCCGATCCAGGCGAGCAGGCCGGCGGGCGAGTCGGCCAGCGCGTGCGCCAGGGTCTGCGGCTGCGCGCTCTGCGCCTTGTCGTGGATCGCGTGTTCGACGAACGACTGCAGGAACCCCAGATAGTCCAGGTCCGCCTGGGTGAGGCCAGCGAACTCGGCCGGATCACCGGAGGGGAAGGAGAAGATCTGGTTCACGTGCACGCCGATCACCCGGTCCTGGTCGATCCGGCCGAGCACGGGCGCGATGATCGCGCCGGCGTCGTTGCCGTGGACGCCGTAGCGTGCGTAGCCGAGTCGCCGCATCAGCTCGGCCCAGGTCGCGGCCACCCGTGTGGCGTCCCAGCCGCGCCGCCTGGTGTGCCCGGAGAAGCCGAATCCGGGGATGGAGGGGATGACCAGGTGGAACTCCCGTGACAGCGGCTCGACCAGGCCGAGGTACTCCACGAACGTGTTCGGCCAGCCGTGGGTGAGGATCAGCGGCGTGGCCTGCGGGTTGTCCGAGCGCACATGGACGAAATGGACGGTCTGCCCGTCGATCTCCGTGCTGAACTGCGGGTGTCGGTTGAGCCTGGCCTCCTGCTCGCGCCAGTCGAAGGAGTCGCGCCACCGCGTCACCAGGTCGCGCACGTAGGACAGCGGCACGCCGTACTGCCAGCCCGGCCGTACCGGTCCGGCCGCCGGAACGCCGTCGAGCTCTTCGGCGGGCAGCTCCTCGGTCCACCGGGTACGGCGCAGCCGGTCCTTCAGATCGTCGAGATCGGCTTGCGGGATCTCGATCGTGAATGGCTTGATTTCCGTCATGCCATGATTTTTGCGCCGGCCGATAGCTGTCGGTAGTGTCGTGTGCACCTGACGTCATGCGGATCGCATCCGGAAAAAGTGCAAAATGCACGCCCGTCACGTGGGTGCCACACACTGCCTGGTCAGGCGGTGAAGCCGTACTCCCGGGCCAGCTCCGCCACCGGGATCGTGCGCCCCGCGTGCCGCCGCACGTCCGGATCGTCCAGGAGGGCCCGGACGGCCCGGCCGGGGAACTCCACCGGGTCGCCGCCCTGGAAGTCGTCGCCGAGCGCCGCGACGATCGCCTCGGTCCTGGTGAACCCCGGCGAGACCGCCAGCGCGGTCACCCCGTGCGGGCGCAGGTCGTGGGCGAGGGAACGGGCCAGGCGGCTGACGCTCGTCATGGCCAGGTCGTAGAACAGATGGCCGGCGATCACCTCGGCATCGGGATCGGCGTACCCGGTCAGGACGGCCAGGCCCCGCCGTTCGATCAGCAGCGGGGCGGCGTGCCAGGCCGAGACGAGATGGCTGCGGACCCCGACGTCGATCATGTTGCGCCAGTGGTCGAGCGGCAGGGTCCAGAACGGCCCGCCGGCGAACGGCAGCGCGTTGCCGTCGCAGGCGTTGGCCACCAGCAGGTCCAGCCCGCCGTGATCGGCGGCCACCTTGGCGAACAACGCCTCGACGGCCTGGTCGTCGCGGTGGTCGACGCGCACGGGGATGCCGTGGCCGCCGCGCGCGGTCAGTTGCTCGGCGGTGTCCTCGACCGTGCCGGGCAGGTCGGAGTGGCGTTGGTCGCGGCTTTCGCGGTCGGTGACGTAGACGGTGGCGCCGGCTTCACCCAGCACGAGGGCGATGCCCCGGCCGATGCCGCGCGCGGCCCCTGTCACGACGGCGACGATGTCTTCCACGCCCGCCACTTTCACGGCGCCCGCCCGTGATGTCAACGACCGGCGCCCACGTGGCGGCGGTCCCGAGCGCGCCCGGCACGGGTCCGCGCCGGCTTCGCGCAGCCACCGAGCTCGACCGGTGCGGGTTCAACGTCGGCAGCTCACCGTGTCCACCGCCGTCGTGCACGCCTCCAGATCCGCCTCCTCGGGCAGCACGCCGAGGCCGGGCTCGTCCGGAACCGGCAGTTCGCCGCCGTCCAGCACGAACGGGCGGGTGATGTCGCGGTGGTAGTACCGCTCGGTGGCGGAGATGTCGCCCGGCAGCGTGAAACCGGGCAAGCTGGCCAGCGCCAGGTTGGCGGCCCGGCCGAGGCCGGTCTCCAGCATGCCGCCGCACCAGACCGGCACGCCGTTCGCCTCGGCCAGGTCGTGGATGCGGCGCGCCTCCAGGTAGCCGCCGACGCGGCCCGGCTTGATGTTGATGATCGAGCAGGCGCCCTGTCTGATGGCCTCGGCGGCGTCGCGCGCGCTGGTGATGCTCTCGTCCAGGCACACGGGTGTGTCCATGCGGGCGGCGAGCGCGGCGTGCGCGCGCAGGTCGTCAGGGGCGAAGGGCTGCTCGACCAGCGCCAGCCCGTATGCGTCGAGTTTCGCCAGGTGCCTGAGGTCGCCGGGATGGTAGGCGGTGTTGGCGTCGACGGTGAGCATCACTCCGGCGCCGAACGTCTCGCGCACCGCCCTGACCGGCTCGAGGTCCCAGCCGGGCTCGATCTTCAGCTTGATCCTGGCGTAGCCCGCGGTCAGATGCCGGTCGACCGTGTCCAGCAGCGCGTCGACGGTCTCGGCGATGCCCACGGAGACGCCCACGCGCACGCGCCGCCGTACCCCTCCCAGGTGGGCGGCCAGGCTCGTGCGGCGGGCCCGCAGCCAGCAGTCCAGCACCGCCGTCTCCACGGCGGCCTTGGCCATCGGGTGCCCGCGCAGGTGCCGCAGCGCGGGGCCGACCGCCGCCGGGTCCAGGTCGAGCGGGGCCAGCGCCGGGACCATGAACCGCCTGATCGCGTCGGCGGCCCCGGCGAGGTACTCAGGGCTGTACGTCGGTTCGTCCTCGGCCGCGCACTCGCCCCAGCCCTCGCCCTCGTCGCTCAGCACCCGCACGAGCAGCGCGGTGCGCACCGTCTGGGTGCCGAGCGAGGTACGGAACGGGCTCACCAGCGGCAACGCGACCTCGCGCAGTTCGACGGCCTCGAGCTTCACGCGGCACCTCCGCGGGCGAGCAGGTACCAGCCGGAGCGGGTGAAGCCGGTGACCCGGTAGCCCTGCTCGAGCGCGCCGCCGAGCCCGCTCTCCAGCGCCGCCCGCCACCGCCCGGCCGCCGCCGGGTCCGCCGCGCGCAGCGACTCGACGTCCGCAGGGGTCGCGCAGCGCAGCAGCGGCGCGCCCCCGGCGTCCCGTACGGCGCCCGTCTCGTCCACCACCACCACCCCGTCGCCCTCCGGGACGGGTGGGGGAGCGGCCTGTTCGGTCGGCCAGGTGACGAACAGCCGGTCGGACGGCCCGCCGTCGTTGATACCGTCGCTCATCGGACCGTAGAAATCGGGCAGGTAGCCACGGACCTGGGCACCCAGGCGGGTCAGGTTGAAGAAGGCGTTGCGCCTGACCAGCGGGTCGAACGTCCATGACACGGCGACGAGCCCGCGCTCGGCCGCCCATGCCCGCTGGTGCTCCTTGAGCGCCCGGCCCACACCACGTCCGCGCGCCTTGGCGGCCACCCCCGCGACGTGCGAGTGCAGGCTGTGGTCGGCCGCCAGGAAACCTGCCGCCACCCCGACGAGCTCCTCGTCGAGGAAGGCGCCGCCCACGTATCCGCCCGTGTGGGCGAACGCGCACATCAGGTCGAGGAGCATCGGCGGGTCGTCACCGCGTCTGGTGCCCCAGACCTCGCGCAACAGTCGGTCGGCACGCTGCAGTGCCCCTGTGCCGTGAAGGGGACGGATGATGAGGTGTTCGGCCATGGAACTCAGCATCGCGGCGCGCGCCGCCCGGGGCGTTGGCGTCCACGCCGAACTTCACCCGGTCCGCGTTGTGGCGCCGTTCAGCCTGAGCTGGAGGGCGAGCACCAGCCGCGTGTCCGGGTCGTCCAGCGCGATCATCTCGCCGACCTTGCGCAGCCGGTACCGCAGCGTGTTGGGATGCAGCGACAGCAGTTCGGCCGCGCGTGGCACGTCGTAGTGGGCGCCGATCCAGACGGCCAGGCTGTGCACGTACTGGGTGCCGTGCCTGGCGTCGTGCGCGGCGATCAGCGCCAGCGGCTCGCCGGACAGGGAGGGTTTGGGCCGCAGCGCGGCCTCCGCGTCCATGAGGAACAGCGGCGTGGACAGGTCCTCGTGCGAACCGGCCAGCTCCTGGGCGAACGGCCCGCAGACCGCGCGCAGCGCCTCCTCCGCCTGGCGCGCACCGGCGGGCACGGCGGCGACGGAGGCGGCGGTACGGCCGATGCCGGCCCGCCAGCCGCCGCCCAGCCGCTCGCTCACCCTGGCCAGGGTGTCCACGGTGATTCTGCGCAGCAGCGGCGCGGACGCCTCAGCCGCGGCGATGGCGTAGGCGCGGCCGTCGACCACGCCCGTCGCGGCCCTGATCCGGTAGGCCAGATACGCGGTACGCAGCAGGTCGGCGGCGTGCGCGGCGGCGAAGGCGTCGGCCGAGCCCGCGTAGGGGCCCAGAGTCACGACCGTCACCGGTTCGCTCGGCAGCAGGCCGAAGGAGGTGGCCAGCTCGTCGACCGCGCCGATGCCGCGCAGCAGCCAGCCCAGGCACTCGTCCCGTCGGCGCCGCGCCGCGTCGGCGGCGAGGTTGATGCGCGCCAGGTGCGGCGCGGCGGCCGCGGCCGCCTCCGCGAGCACCGCGGCGGCGTCGTGAGCCAGCGGCTCGTCCGCCTGCACCGCCCAGATCGTGCCGAGCGCCTCGCCGTGCGCCCGGATCGCGATGGCCAGGCGGGGATAGTACTCGCGCGGCTCGTAGCTCCAGACCACCCCGTCGGCGCGCAGGACGATCGCGTACTCCTCGGCGTTGGTCGGGTGCTCGGGCACCCGGCGGCCCAGGATGCCCTCCTTGCGCAGCTCGTCGATGCGCTGGCCCTCGACCGTGGAGTAGGCGAGCACCCGCATCGCCAGATCCTCGATCGCCACCGCGCCACCCACCCGGACGGCCACCTCGTTGGCCAGCACGAACAGGTCGGCCGCCCGGGTGGCGCCAGGATCCTCGGCCGGGGCGACCATGGCGAGCAGGGTGTCGACGAGCGTGTAGAGCTGGCCCCAGGACAGCTCGGGCGGCGCGGCGAGCAGCGCCGTGCCCGCCGCCTCGGCCGCGGTGGTCAGTGCCTGCTCGTCGCAGGTGCCCGGCTTGACCACGACGACGGCCACCCCGCTCTCGCCCGCGCGGGCCAGGATCTCCGCCGAGGGGCGGCCGGTCACCAGCAGGACCGTGCCGTCGAGCCCGGCCTGCGGCCCTTCGGGGTCGTAGATGACCGGGGTTCCCACCAGCGGTCCCCTTCCGTGCGGCAGCGCCAGCGGGCGCACCACGTCGGGGCCGAGGCTGTCGATCAGCACGCCGAGCGTGATCCGCCCGCGCGCCGTCACCGGGCGCCCCGCCTGAGCATCCGGCCGTGCCTGCCGCCGGTGAACTCGCCGCCGGCGATCACCTGATGCCCGGCCAGGAAGACGTGCTCGACGCCCGTCGGCCGTACGTCGGGCCGCTCGTAGGTGCCCGCGTGGCCGATCGTGTCCGGGTCGAAGACGCAGAGGTCGGCGACCGCGCCCGGCCCCAGCCAGCCGCGCCCGGCCAGGCCGAACTGGGCGGCGACGGCGGAACTGACCTTGCGGATCGCCTCAGGCATGTCGTCCTTCTCGACGTAGGTGCCGAGGTAAGTGGGGAAGGTGCCGAACGTGCGCGGATGGTTGGGGCCGACCGGAGGTCCGTTGTCGGAGCCGATGGAGACCAGCGGGTCGGCGAGGAACGCCGCGAGATCCTTCTCGTGCATGGTGTGGAAGACGCCGGAGGCCTGCGGGTCCAGCCTGAGCAGGTCGCACAGCGCCTCCCACGGGTCGCCGCCGAGGTCGGCCAGCCGCCTGCCCTCGATGCCCGGGTCGTTGTGGACGAGGATCTGCACGTCCGAGGCGTGCAGCTCGCGCCAGAACCCGACGCCGGTGCCCGTGTCCGGGCTCTCGGCCAGCGCGCGCAGCGCCGCGCGCTGGGCCGGGTCGGCCAGCCGTTCGAGCAGCGCCTGCTCGCCGCCCTCGCACGCGATCGGCGGCAGCACCGCGACCAGCATGGTGCCGAAGGCCAGGTAGGGGTAGACGTCCGCGCGTACGTCCACGCCCGCGCGGCGGGCCTGGGCGAGCTTGTCCAGCATCATCGCGGAGGCGCCGTGCACCGCTCGCCCCGAGGCCTTGCAGTGCGAGACCTGCAGCCGGATGCCGGCCCGCCGCGCCACCGCGATCGCCTCGTCCAGCGCGTCGGCCAGGCCCTCGCTCTCGCTGCGCATGTGCGTCGCGTACGGCAGGTCCCAGCGTTTGGCCACCAGCGCGAGCGCGACCAGTTCGTCGAGGTCGGCGTAGGCGCCGGGCACGTACTCCAGGCCGCTCGACAGTCCCACCGCGCCGGCCTCGAAGGACTGCGCGGCCAGCTCGCACATGCGCGCCAGCCCATCCGGGGTGATCCTGGCGCTCATCCCCGCCGCGGCCAGGCGCAGCGTGTTGTGCCCGACGAGCACGGCCAGGTTGTTGCTCGGCCCGGCCGTCTCGGCGGCGTCCAGGTACTCGCCGAGCGTGGTGAAGGCCGCCCCGGCCAGCTCGGCGGGCATGAAGCCCATCGTCTCCGGATGGGTCGGGCCGCACGAGAAACCGCAGTTGCCCACGATCTCGGTGGTCACGCCCTGCAGCAGCTTGAACGGCTGCGCCTCCTCCAGGAAGGGCACGGTGTCGGAGTGGCTGTGCGGGTCGACGAACCCCGGGCTGACGAGCAGGCCGGAGACGTCGATCACACGGCGGGCCGGGCCGAGGTCGGGGCCGACGGCGACCACGCGCCCGTCGGCGATCGCGACGTCGGCGTGCCGCGGCGGTCCGCCGAGCCCGTCATGGACGGTCCCGTCGCGAAGCAGCAGGTCATGCATGGCGATAGGCTCCCTTGCCCGCCATCGCGGGCGCTATGTACGAATGGATGAAATATCAGGGCTTGGCGGGTACGGCGGCCAGCAGCCTGCGCGTGTAGGCGTGCGCAGGGGCGTCGAGCACCTCCGCCGTGTCGCCGCTCTCCACCACCTCGCCCCGCGAGAGCACCACCAGCCGGTCGGCCATCTGCCTGACGACCGCCAGGTCGTGGGTGACGAACACCATGCTGATGCCGACCTCCCGCAACAGCTCCAGAACGTGTGCCTGGACCGAGACGTCCAGCGAGGCCACCGGCTCGTCGCAGATCAGCAGCTCCGGCCGCACGGACAACGCCCTGGCGATGGCCACCCGCTGCCGCTCGCCGCCCGACAACCCGGCCGGCCTCCGGTCCGCGTACGCGGCGGGCAGCCCCACCAGCTCGAGCAGCTCGGCCACGGTGTGCCCGCCCTCCGCCGGGCCCTGCGCCGCCGCCTCCGCCAGCGTGGCGCCGACCGTCAAGGCAGGGTTGAGCGAGGTCGACGGGTCCTGGAAGACGCACTGCACCAGCCGATGCCGTGGCCGCACCGGGTCGGCCAGCTCGATCGTGCCCGAGTCCGGCCGCACCAGGCCCAGCACGCAGCGGGCCAGCGTGGTCTTGCCCGAGCCTGAACCGCCGACGACACCGACGGTCTCGCCACGGTCGACGTGCAGGGAGACGCCGCCCAGCGCGACGTGCGAGCCGTAGGTCTTGCGCAGGTCCGTGACGCGCAGCACCTGGTCGGCGGCGACCCGGCGGTGGTCCAGCGGACCGTCCTCGGCGCGGATCCGCGGGCGCACGTCGTGCAGGCAGGCGGTGAGCCGGTCCGGGCCCAGCTCGCGCAGCGGCGGCCGGGCGTGCGCGCACTCGGGCGCCGCCTGGTCGCAGCGGGAGACGAACGCGCACGTCTCCGTCACCTCCACCGCGGCGGGCACGCTGCCCCTGATGCCGGTCAGCCGGGGCAGCCGCCGCTCGACCGTCGGCACGGCCGCCAGCAGTCCCGCCGTGTACGGATGCGCCGGCGTGCTGCCCATCCCCGCGGCGGGTCCTTGCTCGACGATGCGTCCGGCGTACATGACCGCCACGCGGTCGCACAGCTCGAAGGCCACCCGCAGGTCGTGGGTGATCAGCAGGACACCCATGCCGCGCGCCCGCTGGATCCCCTTGACCAGCATGAGGATCTCGTGCTGCGTACTGGCGTCCAGCGCGGTGGTGGGCTCGTCGGCGATCAGCAGCTCCGGGTCCGCCGCCAGCGCGGCGGCCAGCGCCACCCGTTGCCGCATGCCGCCCGACAGCTGGAACGGGTAGCGCCCGGCCGCGGCAGGATCGTCGATGCCCACCTCGGCCAGCCGGCGCAGCACCTCCGCCCGGTCCCTGCGCCCCCGCAACGACTCCGCGACGTGGGCCCCCGCCGTCCGCAGGGGGTTCAGCACGGCGAACGGGTCCTGCATGAGCAGGCTCACCCGGGTCCCGCGCACCGAGCGCAACACCCGCTCGCGCGCTCCGAGCAGCTCCCGGCCGTCGAGCGTGATCGAGCCGGTGGCGTGCAACCCCTTGGGCAGCAGGCCCGCGGCCGCCCGCGCGGTGAGCGACTTGCCGCTGCCGGACTCGCCGACCAGGCCCACCATCTCGCCGCGGGCGACCTCCAGGTCCACCCCGTCGACGATGAGGCCGGACCCTGAGACACGCAGCTCGGAGATCCTCACCGCAGGCCTCCCTTCGACAGCGACTCGAACGCGCGGTCGCCCAGCAGGGTGGCCGCGCACGCGACCACGGTGATCAGGGCCGCGGGCGCGATCGAGGCCCACGGGTTCAGGTCCAGCAGCCCGCGGTTCTCCTCGACCATCAGGCCCCAGTCGGGCGTGCCGGCGGGCAGGCCGACACCCAGGAACGACAGGCCCGCCAGCGCCACCAGCGCCGCCACGAAGCTCAACAGCGTGTTGGCCACCACGGTGGGCGCCACGTTCGGCAGCAGATGCCTGAACATGATCCGCGACGGGCGCAGGCCCAGCGTGCGCGCCGCCTCGGCGTAGGCCAGCTCGCGCTGGGCGAGGGTGAGGCTGCGGATCACCCGGATGTCGCCCGGCGTGAACAGCACCGCCATGGCCAGCACCGCCCAGCCGTACCCGCCGCCGACCACGCCGACCACGACGATCAGCACGAGCATGCCCGGCAGCGCGATCGCCAGGTCGGCCGCGCGCATGAGCAGCGTGTCCACCCAGCCCAGCCGGTAGCCGGCCAGCAGCCCGAGCGTCGTGCTCAGCAGCGTCGTGCAGACGGCGACGAGCACCGGCCACATCAGTGCCGAACCGGCACCGGCCAGCAACCGCGACAGCACGTCGCGGCCCAGGTCGTCGGTGCCCAGCCAGTGCGCGGCGCTCGGCCCCACCGCGCCGAGCGCGAGATCCTGCGCCGCCGGATCGTACGGCGCCAGCCACGAGCCGGCCACGGCGGCCACCGCCGCCAGGCTCAGGACAGTCAACAGGATCGCCCTCATGCCGCGGCCGCCTTGTGCCTGACCCGGGGATCGACGGCCACATAGGCGAGGTCGATCAGCAGGTTCACCACGATCACGATCGCGCCGCCGAGCAGCACCAGCGCCTGCACCACCGGGATGTCCTTCTGGCCGACCGCGCCGACCAGCAGCGCGCCCAGCCCGTGCAGCCCGAAGGCCTGCTCGACGAAGACCGAGCCCGTCAGGTTGGCCGCCAGCAGCAGCCCGCCCACGGTCAGCACGGGCAGCGCCGCGTTGCGCAACGCGTAACTGACCCACACCCGCCGCCTGGGCAGCCCGCGCGCCCTGGCGAAGGTCAGGAAGTCCTGCGCGGCCAGGTCGAGCGCGGCGGCGCGCATCTGCCTGACGACGATCGCCGCCTGCCCGGTGGCCAGCGCGATCGCGGGCAGCGTGAGGTGCACGATGCGCTCCATCGGGGTGTCGCCGGCGCCGAAGACCGGGAACCAGCCCAGCGCGACCGCGAAGCCGTACAGCAGCAGGATGCTCAGCGCGAACGGCGGGATCGACAGCGCGACCAGCGACGTCAGCGTGATGCCCTGGTCCAGCCTGCCGCCGCGCCGCATCGCCGCGGCGAGTCCGGCCGGCACGCCCACCACGACCGTCAGCACCAGCGCGTAGCCGGCCAGCCCGGCCGTCACCGGCAGGCGGTCGGCGATCACCGCGGTGACCGGTTCGCGGGAGGAGATCGAGGTGCCGAAGTCGCCCCGCAGCGCGTCGCCCAGCCAGCGTGCGTAGCGGACCGGGAACGGGTCGTCCAGGTGGTACTGCTCGCGGATCGCCGCCCTGGTCTCCGGCGTGGACGGGCGCCCGCCGAGCAGCACCTGCTCGGGACCGCCAGGCGCCGCGGCGAGCAGCCCGTAGGTGAGCACGGACAGCACCCCGAGCAGGAGTACGGCGGCGCACAGGCGCTTGACGACCGCCATCTCAGCGGCCCGCCGGGCGGAGCGAGGCGATGACATCGGCGGACCAGGTGGTGAACGTGCCCGTGAACTTCTCGCTCAGCGCGACGGCGTAGTCGGTGGAGAACAGCGGGATGTACGGCACCTGCTCGGCGACCTCCGTCAGCAGCGCGGTGACCAGCGCCTTCCTGTCCTGACCGGTCGCCGAGGCCAGGGCGTCCAGCTGCCTGTCGGTGGCGGCGGTGCCGTAGCCGGAGAAGTTGAAGCCCTCAGGCTCGGCCGCGGCGCGGCTGACCATGTCGGGCAGGACCTCGAGCGGGTCGGGTGTGCCGTAGGCCAGGTTGACGTACTGGATCGACAGGCGGTCGTGCTGCATCATCCGCGACCGGTACTGGTCGGCGGGGCTCGGCTCCAGGGTGAGCCTGATACCGATCTTGGCCAGGTCGGCGGCGACGGCCTGCATGACCGTGCCGCTGTCGCCGGTGCTCGCGTACGGCACCGCCAGGTCGAACCCCTGCGGGTAGGCGGACATGGCCAGCTCGGCCTTGGCCCGCTGCACGTCGTAGGGGTGGGCCGGCAGGGACGGGAGGCTGTCGCCGTACAGCGCCGCCAGCTGCGGGGCCGGCAGCACGGTCGCCGCCGGCGTGCCGTGACCGGCGGTCATCAGGTCCGACACCGCCCGGCGGTTGACCGCGTGCGCGATGGCCCGCCGTACGTGCAGATCCTTCAGCGGGCCCGACGTGACCGCCAGCGACAGGTAGCCGATGTTGTTGCCCGGGTAGAAGATCGTCCTGACACCGGGCAGGCCGGTCCACTTGCGGGCGTCACGGACAGTGAGGCCGTCGGTGGCGTCCACCTCGCCCGACCTGACGGCCAGCCGCAGCGTCTCCGGGTCGGTGATGGTCTTGAACTCGACCGTGCGCAGCGCGGGCGGCCGGCCCCAGTACGACGGGTTGCGCTCCAGGACCACGCCCGAGGTGAGCGAGAACTTCGCCACCTTGAACGGGCCGGTGCCCATCGTGCCGACCTCGGGGCTGCCCAGGTCCTGGGGATGCGCCTCGGCGAGCTTGCGCGGCGTCACCTGCCAGGCGATCGCCGCCATGGCCAGGAACGCGGGGTTCGGCCGCTTCAGCGTGACCTTGACCTGGCCGTCGCCGACCGCCTCGACCTGCTTGACCGTCGTGAAGTAGCTGGCGGCCTGCGAGGCGACCTTCGGATCCAGGTGGCGGCGCAGCGAGAACGCCGCGTCGTCGGCCGTCAGCGGAGTGCCGTCGGCGAAGCGCACGCCCTTGCGCAGCGTGAACAGGTAGGTGGCCGGGTCCGGCTGCGTCCATTCCGTCGCCAGCCGGGGTGCGGGCGCGCCCCGGGTGTCGAGGGTGAGCATCGTGTCGAGGAGGGCGGACTGGATGAGGGTCGAGGCGTTGTTGAAGCCGTGTGCGATGTCCAGGCTGTTGGGCGGGCTGGCGGTGGCCCAGACCAGGGAGTCGCGGGCCGGTGGCGCGGCTCCGCCGGAGGAGCAGGCGGTGACGAGCGCGAGTACGACGGCGGCGGTGGCAGCCTTCGCGGATGTCATGGAACCACCTCTGTCATGGAACCACCTTGGGAAGGTTCGGGCGGGGACAGTCGGACGGTAGGAGCCGGACAGCCGCTGTTCACTGACCCGGCAGCCAAAACCGCCGGCCCCCGCCTCGTCCTCCAGGCCAATCAGCCGTCGAAGCGCATCCGGCGCAGGCCGCCGCCGCTCACCAGCAGGTCGCCCTCGTGGAGACGGAGCGTGAACGGCCCGGCCTCCCACGCTCCGCCCGGCGCGGGAGTCACCGGCAGCTTCAGCTCGCGGCCGAAGCGCACCTGGCCGTCTCGCACGGTGGCGGCGATGTCGAGCTCCCGGCTGTGGAAGACGCCGTCGGGCATCGGCGCGTCCGAGGGCGGCGACGCGGCGTGGAAGACGACCGGCGGGCGCGACGGGGGGCCGACGCGCAGGAACATCCGGTCACCGTCGATCTCCAGCCAGGCGCCCTCGGCGTCACCTGTCCCGTGCCAGCGTCCGTCGGCGCCGGCGGTGAACGCCCCCACGTCCGCGATCACGAGGCGCCCGTCGGCGGGTTCGAGGGTCAGCGTGCCGTCCCCGGCCGGATCGTGCCAGTGCAGCCGCTCCGGCG
This sequence comes from Nonomuraea sp. NPDC004354, assembly GCF_053602555.1. Taxonomy (NCBI): domain Bacteria; kingdom Bacillati; phylum Actinomycetota; class Actinomycetes; order Streptosporangiales; family Streptosporangiaceae; genus Nonomuraea; species Nonomuraea sp. NPDC004354. Next base: position 86,184 of record NZ_JBSGDV010000015.1, read on the forward strand.
GCGCCGACGCCGCAGGCGCGGGCTTCGGCGGCTCCGCCGCGCCGAGCAGCAGCCGCACCAGCCGGTGAGACAGCCGCACCGGATCGATCGCCGTCTGGTTGGACAGCACCGCGATGCCGACACCCGGATCGGGCAGATACAGCAGGTTCGACCGGTAGCCGTGCATGCCGCCCGCGTGGCCGAACCAGTCGTCGCCGTGATAGATCCCCAGCGCGTACGGCTGGATCGTCCCGTCGGCGAGCACACCCCGCTCCAGCAGCCGGTCGCGCAGGTCGGCGCCGAGCACCCGCCCGTCGGCCAGGAAGCCGAACCACGGCGCGAGCTCCGCCACGCTGGTCACCAGCCCGCCGTCGCCGACGGCGCTCTCCTGGGTGTCGGCTCGGCGCGGTTCTCCCTCCGCGTTGGCATAGCCGTACGCCAGCCGCTCCAGCGGCACCGACGCGTCGTCCCTGAACACCGAATCGCCCATCCCCAGCGGCTCGAAGAGCCGCTCCCGCGCGAACCGCGCCAGCGACGTGTTCGTGACCCGGTTGACCACGACCGCCGCGAGCACGTAGCCGGTGTTGGAGTAGGCGAAAGCGGTGCCCGGCTCGAACGTCGTCCTGCGGATGCCCGCCAGCACCTCCAGCAGCCGCTGCTCGGTCATCTCGGGCAGCGGCACACCCGTCAGCGCCTGCAGCCCGTACCACTCCGGCAGGCCGCCGGTGTGCTGCAGGCACTGCCGCAGTGTCACCGGCACCTCCAGGCTCAGCTCCGGCACGTGCTTGCGCACGTCGTCGTCGAGCCCCAGCTTCCCGTCACGCTCCAGCAGGAGCACGCACGCCGCCGTGAACTGTTTGCTCGCGCTGGCGATGTCGAACCGGGTGCGCTCGTCGACCGGTACGCCGAACTCCACGCACGCCGCCCCCTGGGCGACCGTGAGCACCGCGGCTCCGTCGGCGTACACTCCTACGGCCAGACCCGGGGTGTGCGGGCTGACCAGCGAGAATACCTCGCGCTTGACTCGTTCGAGATCCATGCTGCCAGTATCACCAGGCGACCCGCACCGCCCTTTGGCGTACGCGACGACGGATGCCCGCCGTTCTTTGTCCTCCTGGCACAAGGCGGGCCTGTGGCAATACGTAAACTCCCCGATGCGGGATGCGGCCGGAGTCTCTACCGTCTGCGACGTCGAGAGTCCCCCAGCCAAGGTGAGCCCATGCGCGTGCTGACCGTGTTCCTCTCCGCCGTCCTGCTGACCACGACCGTCACCCCGTCCGCCGCCGCCGCCGCCGAGCTGAAACCGCCACCTGGCCCGGCGGACGTCGTCTACCAGCGGGCCGCGTTCGCCTCCGGCACCGCCGAGGGTGTGACGGCCGGCGACACCCTGACATTCGCCTCCCCGGCCGGGACCACCTCCTACACCGACGCGCTGGGCACCAGGACCTGGGAGTACGCCCGATGGACCGGCCCTGAGCGGCCGATCGGCTTCGCCGCCACCGAACTGGTCGCCTCCTGGACCGCCGACACACCCCCCGGAAGCTGGCTGCAGGTCGAGATGCGCGGCCGTCACGCCGCCGGGGCGACCACGTGGTACGTGCTGGGCCGCTGGGCGTACGGCGAGGCCGACATCCGCCGCACCTCCGTGCCGGGCCAGGCCGATGCCGACGGCACCGTGTCCGTCGACACCTTCGTCGCCGCGACCGGCAAGCCGATCACCGCCTACCAGCTGCGCGTCACGCTGCACCGCGCACCAGGCTCCGCCGCGACGCCGGTGGTGAAGACGCTCGGCGCGATGGCCTCGGCCGTCCCCGAGCGCAAGACCGTGCCGGTCAGCCCCGGCGGCGGCGCGTGGGGGACCGAGCTGAACGTGCCCCGCCGTTCCCAGAGCATCCACCAGGGCCACTACCCCGAATGGGACGGCGGCGGCCAGGCCTGGTGCAGCCCGACCTCCACCACGATGGTGCTGGGCTACTGGGACAGGTGGCCCAGCGCCCAGGACACCTCCTGGGTCGACGCCGCCGACCCCAACCCCGAGGTGGACCACGCCGCCCGGTACACCTACGACCACGCCTACCAGGGGGCGGGCAACTGGCCGTTCAACACCGCCTACGCCGGCCGCTACGGCCTGGAGGGGTTCGTCACCCGGCTGCGGTCGCTGACCGAGCTGGAACGCCTGATCACCGCCGGCATCCCGGTGATCACCTCCCAGTCGTTCAAGAAGGGGGAGCTGCCCGGCGCCGGCTACGGCACCGACGGCCACATCATGGTGGTGGTCGGCTTCACCGCCACCGGCGACGTGATCGCCAACGACCCCGCCTCGCCGAGCAACGACGCCGTGCGCCGGATCTACCCGAGGGCCGATTTCGAGAACGTCTGGCTGCGCAGCTCCAGCAGCGGCGGCATCGTCTACGTCATCCACCCGCCGGGCCACGCCCTGCCTGCCACCACCCCGGGGCTGCCCGCCAACTGGTGACCCCTCGGTCCCGACCGGGCCGGTGAAGGACGGCCGGCTGGTGCGCCACCCGCCTCGCGTACCGTCAGGTTCGAGGAGGCGGGCTAGGTGTGCGGCTGCGGCTGATACAGGCTGGACAGAGGGGCCAGGTCGGCGGCCGGTACGGCCAGCCGTACGTGTGGCTCCAGCGACTCGATCTGCTCCCACCTCACGTAGCGGCTGTGGCGGTGCAGCCGGCGGATGACGACGCGCACCAGCCAGGGACTCTGCCCGCCAGGTCCCCGCTCGTAGCCGAACAGCTGGCCCGTGTTGCGCGGCACGACGATGAGCCCGGAGACCCGCAGGGCGTGCTGTACCTGGCCGAGCATCGGCCCGTCCTGGCTCAGCTGGACGTCGGCCACCTGGCCCACCACGGCGCTGGTCGCGTCGGCGACGGGGCGGCCGATGAGCGGGCCCAGGCGCAGCTCGTCGACCGGCTGGCTCCTGCGCGATGGACGATGATCGGGCCCGCCGGAGGTGGCGCCGCTGCCGGGCAGCGGAGCGATGAGGTGCGCCCGCGCCCAGCGTTCCAGCGCCGCTTCCTGAAGGCCGCCGCCGACCCTGATCGCGCTGCCGATGTCGGAGACCAGCTCCATGGGGATCCGCTGCGGCGCCGGGTCCTCCTCGGGACGGAACAGCTCGGTCACCGACACCATCAGGCGGCCCACCACCCCGCCGATGCGCGGCCCGAGTGCCAGCGGCCCGGTCAGGACGGCGGCCACGTACGGCCGGCCCCGGTCGTCGAAGGCGAGGGCCAGGTCGTCGACCTTGCCGGCCAGGCTGTCGTCGTCCGCCCTGACCAGCTGCCTGTCGAGCAGGTGGAGCTGGGCGTGCAGGGTCCTGGCGGCCGTCATTGTCCCGCCTTGGTCGCGAGCATCAGCGGGATCGCCGCCGCGGCGACCACGAGGAGCAGGATCATGTAGGCGGTGCCCAGGGTGTTGGACAGGCGGCCGTTGACGTGCTCGCCCATGTAGTCGGGGTCGTTGGCGATCATCAGGACCGGCAGGTAGGTGAGGGGGAGTGCGGCGGCCGACAGGACCAGCGAGTACTCGGTCACCTTGATCGGATCGATCGTGGTGAGGATCAGCGCGGTGGCCACGATCACCGCGAGCAGCAGGGTCACATGGAACCTGGCCGCGTCCTTGGGCTTGACGAACTTGCCCCACTGCCAGCCGAAGTACTGGGCGACGGTGTAGCCGGACGACAGCGCGGTCTCCAGCGTGGCGCCGAAGGTGGCGGCGAACACCCCCAAGATCACCGCGGCCAGCCCGGCCTGCCCGAGCGCCAGTCCGGCCGGCAGCGCCATCTGGCCGAGCGTGTCCACCTCGATGTGGAGCGGCAGGAACACCGTGGCGGCGCACGCGGCGATGGCCAGCGACAGCAACCCGCCCAGCGGGAAGCCGACGAACACGTTCGCTCTGGCCTCGCCCAGGTCTTCGCGGGTCCAGCGCTCCTCCACGCCTCCGGAGGAGAAGAAGAACACCTCGTACGGCGTCATCGCCGCGCCCAGCAGCGCGATGGCGTAGTACCAGTAGGTCGGCGCGCCCTCGTCGGGCGGCGGGTGGGTCACCTGGTGGGCCAGTTCGCCCCAGTCGGGGCCGAGCTGCCACAGGGCGACGACGAACACGATCAGCGCCAGCCCGGCCAGGCCGAAGACCCGCTCCATGGTGGAGAACCGCACCCGCCACATCACCAGCCAGGCCACCAGCCCGACCCCGGGCACCCACAGGAGATAGTTCATTCCGGTGGCCAGCTCCAGCGCGAGCGCGGCGCCGCCGATCTCGGCGGCCAGCGTCAACAGGTTGATGCCGAAGGACGCGCCCAGGTTGACCAGCCCGGCCCGGGGTCCGAGCCGCTCCCTGACCAGGTCGAAGACCGGGCGCTGGGAGACGGCGGCGATGCGTCCTGACATCTCGGCGAACAGGCAGATACCCACGACGCCGACCACCACCACCCAGGCCAGCGACATCCCGAACCTGGCGCCCACCAGCGAGTTGGCCACCAGGTCGCCGATGTCGACGAAACCGCCGATCGCGGTGAGGATGCCGAGCGTCACGCCGAACAGCTTCTTCACTGGTGGGCCTGCCCGAAAGCCCGCAACGCGGCGCCCAGCACGCTCAGATTCCATACGGCTCGCCGCGGCTCCTCGATGCCGTCGCGCCTGACCTCGATCAGCAGTTCCTGCACCTCATCGGCCGCGGCGGAGGTCAGACCCGTCACCTGGGCGCGCACCTGGTCGGCCGCCTTCGACGGCGGTTGCACCGCGCTGAACTGATCGTTCACGCTCCCCAGGTCGCGCGCCGCCTCGGTCAGGAGGATCGTCAAATAGGGGGTGGTGAGCTTGTCGCGGCCGGCCACGGCCAGCCGTACCAGCTCCACGCTGGAGGCGGCGGCCTCGGCCGTCGCCCCCGCCTTCAGCGCGTAGTCGTGATCGCTCCACGCTGGGCTCGCACACCCGCCGGCCGCCAGGACGATCGCGGCCACGGCGAGCGCGCGCCTCACGAGTGCCTGCTGAGCAGGAAATAACCGAGCAGCGCCAGCAGCCCGATCAGTTGCCCCCAGGTGGCGAGCAACACCAGCCCTTCATCCTTCACGCCGATCATCTACCCCTGGAAACGCGCCTAATCCTCGGCGTTCCCGAGCCTGGCGGTGCGTCCGTGCCCTGACGCGTGGTGGGCGACCTCAGCCGCGCAGCGGGAAGTGACAGGCCACCTGGTGCGCGCCGCCCGTCAGCGGCGGCTCGCTCTCGCAGATCTGCTCGGCGAACGGGCACCGGGTCCTGAACCTGCACCCCGACGGCGGGTTCTGCGCGCTGGGCAACTCCCCGCTGATGGCGACGCTCGGCCGGACGGCCACGCCCGGCTCGGCGGCCGGGACGGCGTCGATCAGCGCCTGCGTGTACGGGTGCCTGGCCGCCCGCACCACGTCGTGCGCCGGGCCGACCTCGACGAGCTTGCCCAGGTACATGACGCCGATCCGGTCGGCCATGTAGTCGACGACGGACAGGTCGTGGCTGATGAACACGTAGGCCAGATCCAGCTCCCGCTGCAGGTCCCGCATCAGGTTGAGCACCTGCGCCTGGATCGACACGTCCAGCGCGCTCACCGGCTCGTCGCCGACGATCAGCCGTGGCCGCAGCGCCAGCGACCTGGCCAGCCCGATGCGCTGCAACTGCCCGCCGGAGAACTCGTGCGGGTAGCGCTCCAGCACCCGCCGCGACAGCCCCACCTGGTCCAGCAGGGTGGCGACGCGGGACCGGCGCGTGCCGGGGTCACCGTCCTGCTGGATCTCCAGCGGTTCGGAGAGGATCGCGTCGATGCGCATCCGCGGGTTCATCGCCGCGTAGCTGTCCTGGAACATCAGCTGCACCTGCCGGTGCATCCGGCGGCGCGCCCGCCGGTCCAGCGTGGCGATGTCGGCGCCGTCGACGACGATCCGCCCGTCCGACGGCTGCTCCAGCCCGACGACCAACCTGCCCACCGTGGACTTGCCGCACCCCGACTCGCCGACGAGCCCGAACGTCTCGCCGGGCCGAACGTCGAACGACACCCCCGCGACCGCGCTCACCTGCCCGGTACGGCGGCGCAGCCCGCCACCGGCCGCCTCGTAGTTCTTGACCAGGCCGCGGACCGACAGGATCGGCTCCACCGCGGGAACGTCAGGCCCTTCCGCGGGCCCGGATCCGGGCTCGACGGCGGGTGCGGCGGCGGTCACGGTGGTGATCACGGAGCCGGTTGCGGTGGCGGTCACGGCGGCGGGCACGGCCGGCGTGACCGCGCGGGCCGTGACCGGCGGCTCGGCGACCGGGTGCAGGCAGGCGTGCCGGTGCTCCTCACCCGCCAGGACCACCTCGGTGGTACGGCACGCCTGCGTGACATGCCGGCAGCGCGAGGCGAACCTGCAGCCGGTGAGCGGCCTGGACAGGTCGGGCGGCAGCCCGGGGATGCTGTAGAGCCTGGCGCGCGAGCCGTTCTCGCGGGCGGCGGCGCCGGGCAGCGACTCCATGAGCGCCTCGGTGTAGCGGTGCCGTGGCGAGCGGAACAGGTCCGCGGTCGCCGCCGACTCCACCACCCGGCCCGCGTACATCACCGCCACCCTGTCGGCCCTGCTGGCGATCACCCCGAGGTCGTGGGTGACCAGGATGACCGCCATCTCGTATTCCTCGCGCAGGTCGTCGATCAGGTCGAGGATCTGCCGCTGCGTGGTCACGTCGAGCGCCGTCGTCGGCTCGTCGGCGATCAGCAGCCGGGGAGAGCAGACCAGCGCCATGGCGATGACGACCCGCTGGCGCATGCCGCCCGACAGCTGGTGGGGATAGGCGTCGACGATCTTCTCGGGGCGGGGCATCCCGACCCTGCGCAGGATCTCGACGGCCCGCTCGCGGGCCTCCGCCTTGCTGACGCCCTGATGGACGCGCAGCGGCTCGGACACCTGCGCGCCGATCCGCATCGTCGGGTTGAGCGAGGTGAGCGGATCCTGGAAGACCATGCCCATGCGGACGCCGCGGATCGCGCGCACCTCGGCGGGCGGCAGCGACAGCAGGTCCTGGCCTTCGAAGAGGATCTCCCCGCCGACGACACGGCCGCCGTGGGGGAGCAGCCCCATGACCGACAGCGCGGTCATCGTCTTGCCGCTGCCCGACTCGCCCACGACGCCGAGCGTCTCGCCCTGCCGTACCTCCAGGTCGACCCGGTCGAGTGCGTGGACGACACCCCGGCGCAGCGTGATGTCGGTGCTGACGTGACGCAGCCGCAGCACGGGCGTGCTCGCGTCGATCGGTGCGCTCATGTTCCCGTTTCCTGCTAGCGCCGCCGGAGGCGGACCTCGAAGACGTCCCTCAGCCCGTCGCCCATGAAGTTGAAGGCGAGCACGATGAGGATGATGGCGATGCCGGGCGGGTACAGCAGCCACCAGTGGCCGCTGTAGGTGTCGGCCAGGCCGTCGGACAGCATCCCGCCCCAGTTGGCGGCCGGTGGCGGCACGCCGAGCCCGAGGAAGGACAGGTAGGCGACGTAGAGGATGGCGTCGGCCACCTGGAAGGTCGCGTTGACGATCACGGTGCCGATGGCGTTGGGGATGATGTGCCGGCGTACGGCCCTGCCGCCGGTGCCGCCCATGGACCGCATGGCGTGCACGTACTCGCGAGAACGCAGGGTCAGCGCCTCGCCGCGCACCAGCCTGGCCGGGCCGAGCCAGGCGAACGCACCGATGATCAGGATCAGCATCGGCACGCTCGGTGTGACGATCGTGGCCATCAGCATGAACAGGAACAGCGACGGGATCGACATCATGGCGTCGACCACGCGCATCATGGCCGCGTCCACCCAGCCGCCGGCGAACCCGGCGATCGCCCCCCACAGCGTCCCCACGAAGGTGGCCAGGACACCCGCGGCCAGGCCGACCACGAGGGAGGTTTGCCCGCCGAGCATGAGGCGGCCCAGCTGGTCGTAGCCGACGCCGTCGGTTCCCAGCGGGTGCCCGGCCGTACCCGGTGGCAGGTGGACCGACGCGAGGTCGGTGTGCACCTGGTCGGTCTGGTAGAACAGCGGGCCGAGGAAGCAGATCGCGCCCAGCACGACGAACAGCGCCAGCCCCACCAGGGCCAGGCGGTTCTCGGCGAAGACCGACAGGCCCTGACGCCACAGGCCGCGCACCGGCGCGTCGTCGGCGTCGAGGGGGGTCCCGGTCGTCTCGGTCGTCTCGGTCGAGGTGATCATGCGCGGCCCGCCCTGAGCCGCACCCTGGGGTCGGCCACCGCGTAGAGCAGGTCGGCCAGCAGCGCGCCGACCACGGTGGCGACCGCGATGATCAGGGTGACGCCGAACAGGATCGGGAAGTCGCGCTTCAGCGCGGCCTGCCAGAACAGCTGTCCCATGCCGGGGAAGTTGAACAACGACTCCACCACCAGCGCGCCGCTGAACAGCGCGGGCAGGTACATGCCGAGCAGCGTGATGACGGGGAACAGGCCGTTGCGCAGGGTGTGCAGGCCGACGACCCGCCCTTCGGACAGGCCCTTGCTCCGGGCGGTGCGCACGTAGTTCTCGTTGAGGTTGTCGACCATCGAGGAGCGCACGTAGCGCGAGTACACCGCGATGGTCACGACGGCCAGGGTCACGGTCGGCAGGACCAGGCCCGCGGGGTCGGCCAGCACCTCACCCAGGGTGAAGCCCTGCGGCGCCTCGGGCGGCAGGATCGGCCAGACCTGCGAGAAGACAATGATCATCATGAGGCCCAGGAAGAAGATCGGGGTGGCGTAGGCCAGCAGGGACAGGGCGGTGATGGCGTAGTCGGGCCACCTGTTGCGCCGCACCGCCTGCACGACGCCCAGCGGGACGGCCACGACGATGGCCAGCAGCGTCGACAGCAGCGACAGCACCATGGTCTTGGGCAGCCGCTGGCCGATGGCCTCGGTGACCGACTGGTTGAGCTGGAAGGAGTAGCCGAGGTCGCCGCTCAGCAGGCGTTGGACGTACATCACGTACTGCTGCGCCCACGGCTGGTCGTAGCCCATCTCGTGGTTGAAGGCCGCCAGCTGCTCCAGCGTCGCCTCCTTGCCCAGCGTGGCCCGCGCCACGCCGCCGGGCAGCAGATGCAGGATGACGAACGTGATCATCGTGACGAGCACGACGATGACCAGGGCCTGGCCCAGGCGCGTGATCAGATACCGGGCCACGGAGGCCCCTCCTTGTTCCGGGGACCCCGGCGGCCCTGTCGCGGGCCGCCGGGATCGGGGACGGTCGCTGCGTCAGCTCTTCCAGGCCCAGTCCTGGAAGAACATGCCGTTCATCGGGTCCTGCGGGTCGACCCCCTGCAGATCCGCCCGGAAGGCCGAGATCTGGTAGACGGGGTTCGGCATCCACAGCACCGGCAGGTTCTTGGCCAGGTGGTCGTTGTAGGCCTTGAGCGTGGCCTCGTCGGTGGAGAACTGCGTCGCCTCGATGAGCCGGTCGGCCTCGGGGTCGCTGTAGCTGCCCAGGTTGACCGGCGCGCCGGTGGCGAACAGCCGCTCGCCGCTGGCGAAGGCCGGGTAGTACCAGCTGCCCTGGGAGCCGAAGAAGGACATGTCCCACGTGCAGCTCGGCTCGGACGGCTTGCAGATCGGGGTGACCGCGACGGAGTCCGGCACCTCCTTGATGGTCAGCTCGATGCCGACCTTGGCCATCTGCGACTTGATCTCGGCGAACATCTTCGTCGTCGCCGCGAAGCCGGTCTGGCTGGTGACCGTGAAGGCAAGCGGCGTGCCCGCCTTGACGCCCTCGCCGCACTGGCCGGCCCCGCTGCCCGGCTTCTCGCAGGTGGTCCGCCCGTCGGGGGTCACCTTCCAGCCGTTGCTCTCCAGCAGCTGCCTGGCCTTGGCGGGGTCGAAGCCGTAGACGCAGCCCTCCCCGCTCCCGTTGGTGCCCGGCTTGCTCGGGACGGGCCCGCACGTCGGCGCGGCCATGCCGGACCAGACGACCTTGCTGATGGTCGGCTGGTCGATGAGCATCTGCATGGCCTGCCGCAGGTACAGCTGCTTGAACAGCGGCCCCGAGGTGGGGTTGTTGTAGTTCAGCTGCAGGTAGGTGATGGACCAGCCGTACCAGGGCGAGATCGTGTAGCCCTTGGACTCGAGGTACTTGCGCTGCGACAGGTTGGCGGGGGGCAGGTAGCCGTAGTCGATGTCGCCGGCGCGCAGCACGTTGAACTCCGCGTCGTCACCCGTGAACGGCCGGAGCGCCACCTTCTTCAGCTTCGGCTTGTCGGTGCCGGAGTAGTTGTCGCGGGCGGCGAGGACGACCTCGCCGTTCGGCACGTACTTCTCCAGCTTCCACGGGCCGCTGTTGACCTGCCACAGCTCGTTGGTCGCGTACGTCTTGGGATCCTTGGCGGCGGCCAGCAGGAAGTCGAAGACTTTTTTCGCACCTTCGGGGGTTTTGTCGAGGTCGCTCACCGTGCCCGTGGCCGAGTCCTTGTCCCAGACGTGCTGGGGCATCGGGACGATGCGGTTGAGCTGGTTCCCGACGAACCAGGCGGTGTTGTAGACCTTCGTGGTCGTCAGGGAGAAGGTCTTCTCGTCCTTGACCTTGAACTCGGTGATGTTGTCGGGGAACCCGCCGGCCCGGTAGGAGGCCCACCTGTCCTTGTTCGCGCTGACGAGGTTGTACCAGAACTGCACGTCCCGGGTGGTGACGGGCTTGCCGTCCGACCACGTGTTGTCCTTCAGCGTGATCGTCAGGGTCTTGCCGCCGTCGCTGACCTCGGGCGGCGCGGCCATCGAGCGCTCGGGGTCGATGTTGTGGACGGCCGAGCCGTCCAGCCGGTACTCGTACAGGTGACGGTACTGCGCGGCGCCGAAGATGGCGTTCTCGCCCTGGGTGAAGCCGGGCGCCGAGATGGGCAGGATCCAGTTGGGCGTGCGCAGGGCGACCGTCACGGTGTCCTTGCCCTGGCTGCCGCCCTTGCCGTTCTGGGCGTCCTTCGGCGAGCCGCCGCCGGCGCCGCCGCACGCGGTCAGGCCCAGGCCGACGGCCATCACACCCGCTAGGGCGACGGTGCCGCGGAGTCCGCGCCTGTGGAATCTGGTCCCCATGGGATCTCCTCGATTGATGGGCACCGGCCCTGCGCTTTCGGGGCTCTGGTGCGCTCAATCCGGAGAATGTATAGACGCATATGTTCGAAGTCAACGGAACTAAGCACTTTGTTTCGCTGACTTATTTCGCGTTAGAGTCGAAGTGCGGCGTGGTCCATGATGGGCCTCGGTGCAATCGCGGTCCGGGAGACCGGCCGTAGGGAGGAGAGGCATGTCGGACCCAACGAGCCCCGCCAACTTGCGTGAGCAGGCGCTCAGCCTGTTGGCCAGCGGCGAGGCCACGTCCCGTGCCGACCTCGTGGAGAACCTGCAGGTCGCGCCGTCGACCGTCTCCAGCGTGGTACGGCGGCTGCTGGAGGAGGGCGCCATCCTCGAGGAGGGAGTGGGCAGGTCCACCGGCGGGCGCCGGCCCCGCATCCTGCGCCTGCGAGACGCCGGCGGCGTCTACGCCGTCTCCGAACTCGGGGCCGGGCACGCCCGCGTCGGCCTGTGCTCCCCCGACGGGCGGCTGCTGGCCACCGAGGAGATCGCCATCGACATAGCGGCAGGACCCGGCGAGGTGTTCGACACGGTCGAGACCGCCTTCGACAGGGTCCGAAATGTCGTCGCCGCGGGCCAGGCCTTCCTCGGCGTCGGCCTCGCGCTCCCCGGACCCGTCGAACACCCCAGCGGCCGGCTGATCGGCCCGGCCAGAATGCCGGGCTGGAGCGGCTTCGACGCGCAGGCCGGCCTGCGCGAGCGCCTCGGCCTGCCAGTGGTCGTCGACAACGACGCCAAGGCGGCCGCCATCGGCGAGCACATCACCCGCGGCAGGGACACCGGCGACATGATCTACGTCAAGGCCGGCACCGGCATCGGCGGCTGCCTGGTCAGCGGCGGCCAGATCTACCGCGGCGGCCGCGGCCTCAGCGGCGACGTCACCCACGTCCGCGTCGCCGACAGCGGCGAACGCGAGTGCTCATGCGGCGCGCGCGGCTGCCTGGAGACCGTCGCCAGTGGCGCCGCCCTGGCCCGCCAACTGGGGGAACGCGGCCTGCCCGTCAGCACCACCCGCGACGTCATCGCCGCGACCGTCAACGCCGAACCGTCCGTCGTGACCATGGTCCGCCACGCCGGCGGCCTGCTCGGCGTCGCCCTGTCCGGCCTGGTCAACTTCCTCAACCCCGACGCCGTCGTCATCGGCGGCGCGCTGTCCAGCCTGGACGTCTACGTGGCAGCCGCCAGGAGCATGCTCTACGAGCGCTGCCTGCCGTCCATGACCCAGTCCCTGTCCATCGAGGCCAGCGTCGTCGGCCCGGATGCGGCCCTGCTCGGCCTCGGTCATCTGGTCCGCGCGTCGGCCGACGTCCGACCCTCCTGAGGAGTCCCCACCCGTGTCCCGCCCCCTCCGCATCGCCATCGGCGGCGTCCACATCGAGTCCAGCACCTTCTCGCCGCACCTGAGCACCACCGACGACTTCGAGGTCACCCGCGGCGCCGCCCTCCTGGCGCGGTACGGCTGGCTCGCGCCCACCGCCCCCTGGGCCGAGGACGTCGAATGGATCCCGCTCGTCCACGCCCGAGCCCTGCCCGGCGGCGCGGTCACCCCCGCCGCCTACGACGCGTGGGCCGCCGAGATCGTCGAAGGGCTGACCCAGGCCGGCCCCGTCGACGGCGTCCTGCTCGACATCCACGGGGCGATGAGCGTCGTCGGGCGCGACGACGCCGAAGGCGCGCTCGTCGCCGCCATCCGCGCCGCGATCGGGCCCGAGCCGTACCTGTCGGCCGCCATGGACCTGCACGGCAACGTCTCCCACGACTTCTTCCACGGCTGCGACCTGCTCACCTGCTACCGCACCGCCCCCCACGTCGACGTGTGGGAGACCAGGGAGCGCGCCGCGCGCAACCTCGTCGACGCGCTGCGCAGGGGCGAGCGCCCGCACAAGGCGCTCGTCCACGTGCCGATCCTGCTGCCCGGCGAGATGACCAGCACCAGGATCGAGCCCGCCGCCGGCCTGTACGCCCGCGTCCCCGAGATCGAGGCCAGGGACGGCGTCATCGACGCGGCCGTGTGGATCGGGTTCGCCTGGGCCGACGAGCCCCGCTGTCGCGGCGCGGTCGTCGCCACCGGCACCGACGCCAGCGCCACCGCCGAGGCCGCCCGCGAGCTCGGCGAGCTGTTCTGGGCGGCGCGCGACGAGTTCGCCTTCGTCGCGCCGACCGGCACCATGGACGCCTGCCTCGACGAGGCCGTGGTGGCGGTCAAGGACCCGGCCCGGCGCCCGTTCTTCATCAGCGACTCCGGCGACAACCCCGGCGCCGGCGGCGCCGACGACGTCACCTTCGCCCTCGGCCGGCTGCTGGCCCGCCCGGAGGTCGCCGACGGCTCGGTCAGGGCGGTGTTCGCCTCGCTGGTCGACCCCGACGCCGTGGCCCAGGTGGCGAGCCTGCCGATCGGCTCGCCGGTGAGCGTGCGCGTCGGCGGCCGCATCGACACCCGCGCCCCCGGACCGCTGCCGATCGACGGCGTCCTCGAAGCCGTCGCCGCCGACCCCGACGGCGGCACCTGCGTCAGCGTGCGGACCGGCGGGCTCAGCGTGTTCGTCACCTCCCGCCGCATGCAGTACCGCGAGCTGGCCTCCTACACCAGGCTCGGCGTCGACGTCGCGGAGGTGGACCTGGTCGTCGTGAAGATCGGCTACCTCGAACCCGAGCTGTACGACGCGGCCGGCGACTGGCTGCTGGCCCTCACGCCGGGCGGCGTCGACCAGGACCTGACGCGGCTGCCGTACGAGCGGCTGGCCCGCCCCGTCTTCCCGCTGGACCGCGACTTCACCGCCGACCTCACCGTCGTCACCGGCTGAGTGGTGAAGGCCTGACACCCCGACCACGCCGCCCGGCCGGCGCCTTCGCCGGCCGGGCGGCGCTGCTCGCTCGCGACCGTGGAGAGGTGACATCCCGTGGCTCCCGATTCCACGAGCCCGGCGACTCCCCGCTCGTCATCCGATCCGGACGGCCGTGGCCGCCTCGTCGTGGCAGGCGCTGAGAGCCACGGGCAGATGACCGAGGACGCGGGCGCCTTCCTGCCGGGCATCGCGCACGCCGAGCGGCTCAGCGGTGGCTTCGCCCACGACGTGTGGCGCGTGGCCATGGCCGACGGCCGCTTCTTCGCCGAGCAACGCGTGCTGCGCTACCTGGCCGAGCCGAAGGTCGCCGAGGCGCTCGAGCCCGCCGACCGGGCCGGGCTGGAGCGGATCTGCACCGGCTGCGCGAGCTGGTACCCGTGGCGAGCAGCGTTCTTACCCACGGCGACCTGTGGCACGGCAACATGGTCGCCACACGGGCGGGCGGGCCGGCCTTCATCGACCCCGCCGTCTGCTGGATGTGGGCCGAGGCCGACCTGAGCATGGCCTACAGCACCGGCGGGGTACCGCCGCGCTTCTTCGACGCCTACCAGGAGCTGAGCCCGCTGGCCGCCGGCTGGCAGGAGCGCATGCGCCTGCTCCACCTGCGCGAACTGCTCAGCGTCGTCGCCCACGTCGGTGCGACGCGCGCCGACCTGTCCGAGATCAGGAAGATCGTGCGGAGATACGCCTGGTCTAGGGCGTGTTACGAAAGTCGTTTGGTCCGCTTGTCGGACATGCCTACCCTCTGGCCATGATCCAGATGAGGAATGACGAGTTGCGTGGCTATCAAGTGGGACCAGTACATGCCGAGCTTCGCACGCTCACGGTAAGTGACGACCGTGAAGGTGTGCTCGAAGGGACGCCGCACCTGCACCGTCGCTTTCGTCTGATGGGCATCGAGAAGGCGATGGCAGCGACGCCGCATCTGTATGTGCACGATCTCGACAAGCTCCGAGCCGATACGGAGGGGCGGGTCGAGGAGTGGCTGCCGCGAGAGACGGTTCACGCTCGACTGACGTCATGGTGGAAGCCCGAGGACATTGCAGAGCCTGGACATACGGTGCTCTCGGTGATGTGGTTCCAAACGGCTGCGCAGGATCCCTTCGCCCACCTGGCCACGATCGTGCGTCCCCTGGACTGGACTTCGCTCGCCAAGTTTGTCCCTTTTGAGGACTAAGTGTGGCGTCTCAGGAGGTTGGTTCCACGATGTCCTCGAACGTCAGTTGCTGCGGGACAGTGTCGAGCGGCTCCGGCGGCTGATCGAAGACGACGCGGTAGTCGCTGCCGATGGTTCGACTGATCGGTGGCTTCCCGTCCAGGGCGGCGTGCGGCCGCTCGTGGTTGTAGTAGTTCAGAAAATTTGCGAGGGCAACGCGGCGTTCGTGCTCGGAGGTGTAGTCGCTGACATGGGCCCACCCCCGGGCCAGGGTGCCGTTATGGCGTTCGACCTTCCCGTTCGTCCGTGGCGTGTAGGGCCTGGTGCGCTTGTGCTTCGTGCCGGCCTTCGAGAGGGCGTCGGCCCAGGTCCGGGAGCGGTGGCAGGAGCCGTTGTCGGTGAGCACGCGGCGGATCGGCGTGATGTCGTGGGCGGCGAAAAGGCGACCGCGGTCACCGCCTTCTCATCGTCCAGGGCCTCGGTGTAGGGGAGCCGGGAGTGGTCGTCGAGCGCCGAATGCAGGTACGTGTATCCGACCTTGCCGGTGCCCGGACCGGTGCGTTTGGAGGCGCGGGCGGAGTCGGTTCCGACGCCGTGCAGCCGCTGTAGGTCGGCGGCAAGCCGGGCTGGCCCGTGCTTGGTCTGCCGCCGCAATGCCTCCACCAGGTCAGCGATGTCCTCGGGGGTGCGGGCAGGGCTGCTGGTGGCGCTCCTGGACTCGGCGGCCGCGTTCACCGGGAGCCCTGGGATCTCAAGGCTCCCGCGTGAGCGGCTGTGCGTGGCGTCAGCGTGCGAACTTCTCGATGGCCGCCGGGGTGACGGGGGTGAAGAAGTTGACGAGGTTGCCGTCGGGGTCGCGGAACAGCAGCGACCGGTTGCCCCAGGGCATCGTGGTGGGCTCGCTGACGAAGTCGGTGACGAAGCCGGTCAGGTTCTGGTGAACGCGGTCCACGTCGTCGACGAGGAACTCGGTGATCACGCTGTGGTTGTCCGCCGGGCGGGCGGAGCCCGGGGCGAACAGAGGGACGGTGCGGGTGCCGGCGATCGCGAGGGTGGCGCCCGCGGTCTTGAGTTCGGCGAAGTCCTCGGTGGCCCACATCGCCCGCACCTCCGTGGCTCGCTCGTAGAACTCGACGAGGCGCGCTACGTCGCTGGTGATGATGCGGATCGAGACGAAGTCCATGGGGATCTCCTTGGCTGTGATGGAGGCGTGCACGTCGCAGGCTAGGAGAAATACTGGACAGAATCGGTCCTGTATTCGCGTTAGGCTGCGAACATGCCTCGACCCACCGGCCGCGTGCTGACACTCCTGGAGCTGCTGCAGTCGGGCGGCACCCGGACGGTGGCCGAACTCGCCGACCGGCTCGGCGTCGAAGGGCGCACCGTGCGGCGGTATGTGGACCAGCTGATCGACCTGGACGTGCCCGTGGAGTCGGTGCGCGGCCGCTACGGTGGGTACCGGCTCGCCCCCGGGTACCGCTTGCCTCCGCTCATGCTCAGCGACGACGAGGCGCTGGCCGTGCTGCTCGGCCTGGTCGCCGGCCGCCGAGCAGGGTTGACGACGGCGGAGCGCACGGCGAGCGAGACGGCATCGGCGAAGATCCGGCGGGTGCTGCCCAAGCACCTCGCCCGTCGGCTGGACACGCTCCTGGAAGCTCTCGCCTTCACGGATCAGCCCGGCGAGTTCGCCACCCCGGACGCTGGAGTCCTGCTCACCATCGCCGATGCGGTGCGCCACCGCCGACCGGTCTCGATCCGCTACACCGACCGCGACGGACGGCGCAGCGAACGCACGCTGCACGCGTACGGGGTCGTCGCTCATGCGGGCCGGTGGTACGTCACGGGCAAGGACCCCGACATCGGCCAGGACCGAACCTTCCGGCTCGATCGCATCGCAGACGCGAGGACCCTGCCCGGCTCATTCGAGGCGCCCGTGGGTCCCGATCCGGCGCAGCGCGTGTTGTCAGGGTTCGCCACGGCTGAGTACCGGCATGAGGTGACCTTGCGGATCCACGGGACAGTTGAGCAGATCCGCGCCCACCTTCCCGCCAGCGTCGCGAGCCTGGAGGAGCACGCGCCCACGGCAGACAAGGACCGGGCGACCGAGCGCTGGCTGCGCGTCGAACTACGGGTGGAGCGGCTCGACTGGTTGCCTCCGGCACTCGCCTCACTCGACCGGCCGTTCGTCATCGAACGCCCCGATGAACTGCGCGACCTCGTCATCGCGCTCGCCGATCGCCTCGCGTCCTACGCCCGCCAAGCCTGACAGCGAGGAACCGGCGGTAGCTGCCGTCACCGAGGGCGATGAAGTCCCACCGGCGGGCATGACCATGGACCACGACGAATTCTTCCGCGAGCAACGTGAGCCGGAAGCCGCGGAATGGGCTGCTCGCCGACCCCGCAAACCTTGGCCGACAGGTCTCCCACAGGCATTGCCTGCACTGGTCGTACGGCGACGCGACGACCAGTGCGGGACCGGCGGTGGCCTTCTCCGGTCCACCGCATCTGCGCCGGCACCCGCTACGACATCAGAAGGCGGCATCAGCGCTCGACCACCTCAGCCCGACGGGAGTAGGAGCAGTCAGCAGCCCTGCGGGTCGACGCAGCCGGCGGCCAGCTCGTTCGGGGCGTCAGGGAGCGTCACCGACCTGACGACCTTGCGCGTGGGAAGGTCGATGGCGTGCAGCCGCCTGGCCGCGGGCTCGCTCACGTAGGCGGTGCCGCCCCGCACGTGGATGGCCGGACGGGGCTGCTGCCACTCCAGCGGCTCCGTCCACGCGCCCATGACCTTGACCTTCTCAACGACCGTGCCCTTGACCGGGTCGATCACGTGCACGGCTCCGTCGGTGCCGAGCACCAGCGCCTCGCCCTCCGGGCCGCGGGCCAGCGACCTGAACGTGTAGCTGGTGCCGAGCGGCACCAGCTTCAGCGCGCCCTTCTCGGTGTCGATCAGCGAGACCTGCTCCGGCCGTTCCAGCTCGGCTTCGCGGTCCTTCTTGTAGTCGCCCAGCACGATCGGCGAGGTGTCGGAGCCCGCCTGGTTGCCGATCCTGCCGTACTCGTCCGGGCCGGCGATCTTGGTGATCTTGCCGTCCTTGTACAGCAGCACGCCGTCCTCGCAGCCGATCACCACGGCCTCGTTCTCGGCCGTGGCCTCGCCGTGCACACCAGGGCAGTCCTCGCTGCGGGCGATCTCCTTGCGCTCGCGGTCGAGGACGAGAATGCCGAGCCGCTTCTCCTCCGTGCCGAGCGTGACCACGAGCTCGCCGTTCTCCAGCTCGATGGCGACGCCGTGGTGCGGGGCCGCCGCCTTGTACACGCTGCTCGGCGGCAGGCCGTCGCCGAGCCGCCGCGGGTCGAAGCTGATGACCTGCCCGGTCCCGTCGGAGAACAGCACGGTACGGCCCGCGTGCCGGACGACGTGGCCTGGCTTGGCGCCCGCGAACTCGTCCGGCGTCAGCTCCGCGGAGACCGCGTCGAGCACGCGGAACCCGGTGGCCGTCGAGACGAGTACGTGGCGACCGTCACCCGCCGGGTTCACACGGTTGAAGCCCGGCAACGGGATGGTCCTGGCGAGCTCGAGCGTCTGCCCGTCGAGCACGTGCAGGCCGCCGTCGAAGGTGACGACCAGCGGGTCGGCCACGGTCAGCGCCGGGCCGGGCGGCGTGGGGGTGGCCGATGCGGGCGCGGCCACCGGCGCGGCGGCCGGCCGCGCCGCGCAGGCCGACAGCAGAAGCCCGGCGGTGAGCAGGGCGGGGATCGTGATTCGCATGTCTTCCTTCAGTGAGTGAGAGCGTCGGCGATGGCTGTGGCGTTGGTGCGCATCATCTGCGTGTACGTGGGGGCGCCTCCTTGGGCGTCGGTGAGGGACTCGGAGACCAGCTCGACGATCCGCACCCGCAGCCCGGCCTGCTCGGCCATGACCCGGGCCAGGCGGTCGGGTTGCGAGGAGTCGGCGAAGACCGCGGGCACACCGGCCGCGCGGACCGCGTCCGACAGCGACTTCAGGTCGGAGGCGCTGGGGGAGGCGAGCGTGGTGACGCTGGGGATCACGGCGCCGACGACGGTGAAGCCGTAGCGCTCGGCGAAATAGCCGAAGACGTGATGGTTGGTGACCAGCTTTCGCCGCTCGGGCGGGATGGCCGCGAACCGGGCCGCCATCCAGGCGTCGAGCTCCTCCAGTTGCCTGCGGTAAGCGGCCGCGTTCGCGCGTACAGCGGAGGCGTCGACGCCCTCGACCTCCGCGATGACTCGCTCGGCGATCAGGTCGACGGCCCTGGCCATCCGGCGGGGGTCGGTCCAGAAGTGCGGGTCGAGCTGCCCGGACTGGCCGTCGGCCCGGTAACGGAGCGGGTCGACGCGCTCGCCCACGGCCAGCGACGGCACCCCGGCTTCACACGCCGCCTGGACGTGGCGCAGCACGCCTTCCTCCAGGCCGAGACCGTTGTAGACGAGCAAAGCCGCCCGCTCGATCCGCGCGGCCTGCCGCGCCGAAACACCGAAGGAGTGCGGGTCGGCGTCCGGCCTCATCAGCACGCTCACCGTGGCCTCGGCGCCGACGATCTGGCGGGTGACATCGCCGAGGATGTTCGTGGTGACGACGACGCCCGAGCGCGCGCCGCCGTCGCAGCCCGTCAGGAGCACGGCGACCAGCGCCAGGAGCGTGGCGAACAGGGGAATCCTGGTCATCGGCCGGTCTCCACCATGTGCGTCGGACGGAAGTCGAGGGTGAAGGTGCGGGCGCGGCGCAGGCGGTCGTTGTAGTCGATCTCGTGCACGGCCCGCCCGGCCGGGTCGTTGACGTAGGCGCGGGTGGTGTCCACCTGGATGGACCCGCCTCCGCCGCCGTTCAGCGGCTTGGTGCTCGCGATCCGCTTGCCGGATCCCGGATCGAAGGCGTGCAGCACGCCACCGGCGTCGAGCGTCAGCACCGGCGAGCCCGCCCCTGCCGTGTTGACCGCCACCATCGGGCCGGTCTCGAGGAGCTTCCACGCCTTCGCGGAGACGTCGAGCAGCCAGGTCCCCTTGGTGCCGGCCCGCGCGGTGAGCGTCGTACTGCCCGGCCGGTGACTGAACGCGGTGGCGCGCGGCGCCTTCGCCGGGTACCCGATCTTCTCAGCGGTGAAGCCACCCTTCCCTGTGACGTTCCCGCTGATCAGCAGGGCGCCGTCCGCGCAGCCGAACACCGCCCCGCGTCGCGTCACCGCGTGCCCTCGTGGCTCGCGGCACGGCTCGGCCAGCCTGGCGACGGGCGCGCCGTCCCGGCGGCGCACCTCGACCGCGTCGCCCCGCGCGACCAGCAGCCGCTCCGCGTACGGCACCGCCAGCACAGCACCGGCCTGGCTCGTGTGCGTCACCTCGCCCTTCTCCAGGCGGGCGCGGTCGAGAACGAGCGCGGCGCCATCGGCGAAGGACAGCGCGGTGACGGCGGTGTCTCCGGCGGCGGCCGGCTGTCCGCCTCCGGAGACGGTTCCGACCAGCCGTGGCCGCGCCCGGTAGTAGTGGACGTGGTCGCCGTGGTCCACGGTCCAGGCGCCGCTGTCCACGATGTGCGTGGCCGCCGACGTGGACAGGTAGGCGAAGCGGCCGTCCCCGGTGATCGCCTCGACGTCCTTGACGGTGCCGAGACTCTCGATCTCGCCGGTGATCAGGTCGAGGACGCGCACGCCGCCCGTGCCGCTGTCGGCCAGCACCAGCCGCGACTGCGCCTCGGCGCTCTCCTCGGCGCCTGCGACGTACCCGTGCGGCACCGCCTCGTGCGTCTCCTCGCGCACGGTGTGCCCGGCGCAACCGGCCACCGCGATCACGGCCAGCGCGACGAACACCTCCCTGCCTCCTCCACGGCCTCCTCCACGGCCTCCTCCGCGGCCTCCTGCACGGCCTCCTGCACGGCCTCCTCCACCGCCTTCTCCGCGCCCGGACGCGCGGCCGCGGCCTGCCTGGAGTGCGGGCGCGCCGGATGTCGTGGACCCGGGTGTGCGGCCGGCGGACGGCGTCGCCGCCTGCCGCCTCATGCCGACCGCCCCGGACGCGGGCGCGCGGGGAGCCCTGGACGCAGGCTCGAGGCCAGCGCCGATGCGAAGAACAGGGCCACGGCCACGGCGGCGATCGTGGCGCCCGCCGCGGTGCCCAGGTGCCACGAGAGCACGAGCCCGCACACCGTGGCCAGGGCACCGATCAGCGCCGCGCCCAGCATGATCACCGGGATGCGTCGCGCCCACAGCGCCATGGCCGCGGGCGGCGCGACGAGCAGGCCGAACACCAGCAGGGTCCCGACCACGTGGAAGGAGGCCACGATGGCCAGCGTCACCAGCCCGATCAGCAACGCCTGCGACAGGCGTGGGCGCAGACCCAGCGTGGACGCCTTGCGCGGGTCGAAGGCCAGCGCGACGAAGCAGCGGTGCCCCAGCACGGCGAGCGCGACGGCGATCACCAGCGCGGCCGCGAGCAGCCGCAGGTCCTGTGCCCTGACCGCCAGGACGTCGCCGAACAGGAACGCGGTGAGGTCGACGGCGAAGGACTCGGCGTGCGAGACGATGATCACTCCCAGGGCGAGCATGCCGGCGAACAGCAGTCCGATGCTCGTGTCCTGGGACAGGCGTGGCGACCTGCTCAACACCGTCACTCCCAGGGCCATCGCGCCCGCGCTGAGCGCGGCGCCCGCCAGCAGGTTGCCGCCGGTCAGCGAGGCGAGCGCCACGCCGGGCAGCATGCCGTGCGACATCGCGTCGCCCAGGAAGGCCATGCCGCGTAACACCACCCAGGTGCCGGCCAGCGCGCAGATCGACGAGACCAGGACTCCGGCCCACAGGGCATGACGCACGAAAGCCACCTCAAACGGATCAAGGAGGTATTCCATGGCGACACACCCTATAATGAAAACCGTTATCGATTTCAAGGAGGTTGGTGTGGCAGTCGTCCTGCGCGCCCTCAGCGCCGGCTACCGGCGCCGGACGGTGCTGCACGAGATCACGGCGAACCTGCCCGGCGCCGCCGTGACAGCCGTCGTCGGGCGGAACGGCTCAGGCAAGTCGACGCTGCTTGCCGTACTGGCCGGAGTCGTCAAGCCTTCAGCGGGCTCGATCGAGCACGCCAGCCGCCGGATCGGCTTCGTCGTGCAGCGCAGCGCCGTCTCCGACACCCTGCCGATCACCGCGCGCGAGACCGTGGCGATGGGACGCTGGAGCCACCGTGGTCCCTGGCGGCGCCTGTCACGTCACGACTGGGCGGTCGTCGACGACTGCATGGCCCGGCTGGACGTGCTCGACCTGGCCAGGCGTCCGCTCGGCGAGTTGTCGGGCGGTCAGCGGCAGCGGGTGCTCGTCGCCCAGGGCTTGGCGCAGGAGCCCGACCTGCTCCTCCTCGACGAGCCCGAGTCGGGACTCGACGCCGCGGCCCAGCGGCGCATCGCCGGCGTCATCGCCGAGGTGGCCGCCTCCGGCATCACGGTCGTCCAGGCCACCCACGACCTCGCGGCCGCGTCCCGCGCCGACCACTGCCTCCACCTGGAAGACGGCAGGCTGCGTGAAGCCCCGTAGGACCGCCGGCGTGTACGCGCGGCGCCGGGACGAGCCATGCTCGCGCAGCCGGTGCCCGGCCTGGGGGGCGGGTCTGGCCTGCGGCGTCACGGTCGGCCTCGCCTCGCATCTCCTCGCCTCACCTCACCGAGCCGGCCCCGGCCGACCGGACTTGATCGAGCAAGGCGGTTACGCTTCCGGCAATGGACGCAATCTTCCCGCCCAAGCTGAACAGAGGCGACGTCATACGAGTGGTGGCACCGGCCAGGTCCCGCGCGTTGGTGACGGAGCACGACCACACCGACATCATCGAAGCCCGCTTCGCCGATCTCGGCCTGACGCTGTCCTACGGTCGCCATGTCGACGAACGGGACGCCTTCGACTCCTCCGGCATCGCCTCTCGGGTCGCCGACCTGCACGAGGCGTTCGCGGACCCCTCGGTCGCAGCGATCATGACGGTGATCGGCGGCTACAACTGCAACGAGCTCCTGCCCTTCCTGGACTGGGAACTGATCCGCGCCAACTCGAAGATCCTGTGCGGATACTCCGACATCACAGCCCTGCAGAACGCCATCCTGGCCCGGACGGGTCTGGTCACCTACTCGGGGCCGCACTGGTCGACGTTCGGGATGCGCGATCACTTCGAGCAGACCTTGCAGTGGTTCACCGACGTGGTGTTCGGCGGCGCTCCGGTCACCCTGACCCCGGCAGCCGAGTGGAGCGACGATCTGTGGTTCCTCGACCAGGACAAGCGTGACCTGATCCCCAACGAGGGGTGGTGGCCGATCCGGTCGGGCACCGCCGAGGGAAGAATCGTCGGCGGCAACCTCTGCACCCTCAACCTGCTGCAGGGCACCCCCTGCATGCCCT
Organism: Nonomuraea sp. NPDC004354; assembly: GCF_053602555.1. Lineage (NCBI taxonomy): Bacteria > Bacillati > Actinomycetota > Actinomycetes > Streptosporangiales > Streptosporangiaceae > Nonomuraea > Nonomuraea sp. NPDC004354. The sequence continues at coordinate 109,654 of NZ_JBSGDV010000015.1, forward strand.
CGCTCGACGGCGCGATCCTGATCGTCGAGGACGACTTCGAATCGCATCCGGCGACCTTCGCCAGGGACCTGACCTCACTCCTTCAGCTTCCCGACGCCGCCGGCATCCGGGGGCTGGCGATAGGGCGCTTCCAGAAGGCCAGCAACATGACCCGCCCGCTGCTGGAACAGATCGTCGCCGGCCAGCCGTCGCTGGCGGGCGTCCCCGTGCTCGCCAACCTGGACGTGGGCCACACCTACCCCTTGGCCACGTTCCCGATCGGGGGTACGGCCCGGCTCACCGTCGACGGCGACGAGGCCGGCCTGATCTTGCGGCATCACTGACGCGGCCACGTCGGCCGGGCGCATGGTCGGCGTGGTCGCTGACGTACGGCCGGCTGGTGGAGGAATCCTGGGGGAGGGCGTGGGACGATCTCCAGGTGATCGGTCACATCGGGATCAACGTGCCGGACCTTCCGACAGCGAAGGCGTACTACGACGAGATCATGCCGCTGGTGGGCTTCGAGGAGTTCTTCAGCGCCGCCGACGAGTTCTCCTACCGCCCGGCCGACGGCAAGCGCGGCACGTACCTGTTCGTCTATCGGGCTCTCGGGGACGGCGACTACTCGCGGCACAGGACCGGACTTCAGCACATCGCCTTCATGGTGAAGACCCGGTCGGCCGTGGACGCGGTGCACGCCCGCGCGGTCGGGCTCGGCGCCACGGTGCTGCACGAGCCACGGCACTTCCCCGAGTACCCGCCGCCCTACTACGCGACCTTCTGGCTCGACCCCTTCGGGATCATGCTGGAAGCCGTGTGCCACCACGACCGGGACTGACCGCGGCAGGTGCCATGTCGGCCGCCGGCGCAGCCCTGCCGCTGTGTTCTGCCGCGTCAAGATCCGGACAGCTGCACTGGTGATCGACCGGCTGGTCACCCGACCGGGCCCCACCGCACACCCCGCCTCGGCAGCGGCCGCTCGATGTCGGCCCACAAAGGCGATTCAGCGCTGGACGAAGTCGCCTCGACTCCGCCCGATCGCCGGCACAAACTCGGATCATGGCGCCCAGAGCAGCGTACGACGAGATCGCCGACTGGTACGAAGCGGAGTTCCTGGCCAGGCAGCAGGATGATCCGCTGGGACTCGGCCGCGCGCTGCGCGATCTGCTCGGGCCGGGCGGCGGGGTGTGCGTCGAGGTGGGGTGCGGCACCGGTGTGCACGCCGCCGCGGTGCGCGAGCTCGGCTGGACACCGGTGGGCCTCGACCTGTCCGCGGGGATGTTGCGGCACGCGAGGGCTCGGCTGCCGGTCGCGCTCGCCGACGCCGAGCGGCTGCCGATACGCGACGGCGCCGTGCCGGCGGTCATCGCCATGATGGTCCACACCGACATGCCGGGGTATCCGGCGGTGCTGCGCGAGGTCGCCAGGATCCTCCAACCCGGTGGCGTGTTCGTGCACGTCGGTGTGCACCCCTGCTTCTGCGGCGGGTTCGCCGATCGCGGCGACCCGGAGGCGGTGGTGATCCGTCCCGGCTACCTCGACGGGCACTGGACCAAGGCGTCGTGGACGGACCAGGGAGTGCGGGACAAGGTCGGTGCCACGCACCGTCCGCTGCCGGAGCTGCTGCACGCCTTCCTCGACGCGGGCCTGACGCTCGACCGCTTCGCGGAAGGCGGCAGCCCGGCTCCGGTCATGTTCGCGATCAAGGCCCGCAACGGCGACCGCCCCGCATGACCCGTAGGGCGCGGTCGGCGGCCGCCACGCGGTACGGCGTCGCGATCTCCGTCCTGCTCACGGCCGGCGGCGGATCAGATACCGGACGTGGGGCGTCTCCGGCCACTCGTCATCGAGCTCCCTGCCGACGAGCCGGGCGATGGCGGCGATAGCCGTCGCGATCATCTCCTCCGTGGGCGATCCCATGTCCCCGGGGACGTCCCAGCCGGTGGGCATCCGCAGGCCCCTCCGCGTGTTCTCGCAGCGGGATGAGGATCTCCTCCAGCGGCACGGAGAACGTGGGCCGGCCGTCGATCGCGTATTCCACCCGGTGCGGGCGCGGCCGTGCCTGCCGGATTCCGGTGGCAGCACCTCTCCGCGAGCCCCGCCGGAAGGCGGCGCCGATCAGGGCGCATAGCCCTCGGCGATCCAGCGGGCGAACAGGTCGACGTGCTCGGCGGGCCAGGCGCCGTCGCAGGGCATGCTGCCCTTGCGGAGCCGGGCCAGGATGGCGTCGGCGTGCCGTACGACGTCTTCGTGGGACCACAGGTCGAAGACGAAGCTCATCGACCTGCGGTCCATCTCGCGGAACAGCGGCTTGATGTGGTCGGCGAAGCCGACCGGCTCGTCCGATGCGGGAAGGTGCACCTCCGTCCTCTCGACGGGCGGGGCCAGCGCGGAGACGCGCGAACCCGGTCTGGCCTCGCACACCCACCACCATTGCGGTACCGGCATGTGCGGGGGCGGTGTCGCGCCGGGCTGCGAGTTCTCCAGCGCGATCCTGGAGCCCCATTCGATGTAGGCGGCGAACGCGGCGCGGAACTCGGGATCGGTGGGCAGGCCCGCGTCGTCGGCGGCCCGGCTGATGAGCTGCGCCCAGCGGGATCGCCACTGTTCGGTCAGCGCCTTGCCCGCGTGCTCGGCGACCATGTGGTCGTAGCCGCCGTACTGCTCCGTGTAGAGCTTGGGGCCGCCGAAGGTCTCGGCGAGCCAGGCGGCGACACGCTGGGGATGGTCCGGCGACATCCGGGCGAACAGCGGCCCGAGCAGGTCGTCATGCGGCACGTACTTCTCGTAGAAGATGCGGGTCATCCGCGTCAGGGCGGGCAGCCCGCCGGCCCACTCGAACAGCGTGGGCTCCTCGGAGAGCGGCGGGTCGGCGAAACCGACGTGGTAGTGCATGCCGCTGCAGATCGGCTTGTTCCGCGAGTGGCCGCACCGGCAGAGGCTGTAGTGCTCCCTGGAGTCGTCGCCGTCGAGCGGGATGCCGCCGGTGATCCGGTACGGGCCGTCCTTGGACACCTCGATCGCGGGCTCGCGTGGCGGGACGGGGGCCGTCCCACCGTCGATCGCCTGCCCCAGCGCGCCCGACGGGCAGGCCCGTACGGCGCGGACGATCTCGTCGGCCCTGCCGCCGCTGGGCGCCACGAACGGCTCCTCACCAACCCGGAACACGGTGGGCAGCCGGTCGGTGCAGAAGCCCGAGTGGGCGCAGATGCCGCGGTTGTCGAGCACGGTGACCTGCACGCCCTCGTAGGACTCCTGCCGGTCGGGCACCCGGGCGGGATCCTTGTCGCCCTTGAACCCGATGCGGGCGTGGCTGCCGTCGCACAGCGGCTTGACGGCGGAGGCGCCGCATCGGCACAGGGCCATCTGCGGGAACGTCTGGATGGGCTCGCCCAGCCAGTTGGTGATCTTCGTGGGATTGGTGACCAGGTACGGCCCGTCGACCGCGACGTCGATCCGTGTCTCCAGATCGCCTTGGAGGCCGGACAGTTCCTCGATCCTGGCCGCCATGGCCGCGGCGTCCTCCGCGAACAGGCAGGCCAGGTGCTGTAACGCGGCCGTGGCCTCGATCAGGCCCTCAGGAGCTCCTGGCCGGGCGCGCAGCCGCGTGGCGTCCTTGGCCAGTTCCCACAGCCGCTCGGCGGGCGAGCCGGTCTCGGTGACCTTCGGCTCCGTCCCGACCTCGAGCCCCGCCATGGACTCCCGGTCCGGTCCCGTCGCGGCTTCCTCGACGGCGGCGGCGAGGGGCCGGATCACCGTCTCGGCCAGCGGCTCGCCGGGCGCCAGGTCGCGGTTGAGCAGGCGCGCCCGCGCCAGCAGGGCGGCCGTGCTCATCGTGCCCCGAACAGCGCGGTGTAGTGCTTCATCTCCTCGATCTGCGAGAAGAAGGGCTTGACCGCGGTGAAGAACTCGCCGAACCGGGCGCTGCGGCGAAAGCCCTGCTCGTGCCCCTCGACCGAGTCCCATTCGATGCGGACGGTGTAGTGCTCGGGCTCCTCGACGCCGCGGGCGATCTCGTAGGCCAGGCAGTGCGGGTCGGCGTCGAGGACGCTCGATGCCGTCTTGTACGCCTGCTCGAACTCCCCGGCCCGGTCGGATGGAACGGTGTATCGGATGTACTCGATGACCACGATAGAACCTCTTCAGTACTGTGGTGCGAGACGAACTTTCATTACATTACAGCATTGTAATGAAACTAGGGGCTGGATCATGACACGAAGGACCGGACGAGCACGGGACTCCTCCATCGACGACCGGATCCTGGCCGTCGCCCGACGGCATCTGTCGGTGTACGGATACGAGCGCATGTCGCTGGCCGCCGTCGCCCAGGAGGCCGGCACCACCCGTCCAGCCCTGTACCGCCGCTGGCCGGGCAAGGCCGAGCTCGCCGCCGCGGCGGTCGCGAGCATGGCCGAGGAGGAGGAAACGAGCCCGCCGCGCGATCCCTACACCGCCCTGGTGGCCGAACTCGCCGACTTCGAGCGCGGGGTCTCCAGGCCAGGCAGGCTCTCGCTCGTCGGCAGCATGCTCCAGGACACGACGCAGCCCGAGGTCCTGGCCCGCTACAGGGCCCGCGTGGTGGCCCCGCGACGACGCCGCCTCCTGGCCATCCTCCAGGCCGCCAAGGACGGCGGCCTCATCGACGCGGACGCCGACCTGGAGGTCGCCGTCACCATGTGCACGGGAAGCTGGTACGGCCGCGCGCTGGCCGAGTCCACCCCGCCGCCGCGCTGGCCGGAACGTACCGCGGCCCTGGTCTGGCGCGCCCTCGGCGGCCGGTGACGACCGGCTCTGCGAGGGCGCGGGGCGGCGGTGCCCGCGGGGCGGCCAGGCCTTCAGCGTCGGCCGACCGAGATCACTTTCCCGGTCTCGTTGTTCTTGACAACCCAGATTCTTGCGGATCGCCCGTCACGCTGGGCTGGTGACCGCGGCCGCCGGGCGGGTGGCCGCGGTCCCCTCGGTCAGCGGAGGTTGAACGCGCGGAGGGTGGTCTGCCTGACGCGGTTGCCCGCCGCGTCCCACGCCTCCACCTTCAGGCTCACCGCGCCCTTGGTGGCGCGGTAGGCCGGGTACCTCGCGCCGGCGGTGTATACGCCATCCCGGCTCCGCTTGAGGTCGGCGGGCTGCCAGGTGGCGCCGTCGTCGGTGCTGGTCCACAGCCGCACGCCCGAGATCGCCGGCATCTTCGCCGCCGACGGCCCGTGGTAGGCCTCCAGCTCGAACGTGTGCCTGCGCCCGGCCGCGACGGTGTTCGCGGCGGACAGGCTGTCACCGAGGTCGTAGCTGACGTAGACCGCCGGGGTGGTGCGGCACTGCTCGACCAGCCCGTCCACGAACCAGGCGTAACAGTTGGAGCCCGGCCTCAGCTGCTCCTTGGCCGGCGGCGCGGTGAACGTCCACTCGATGTCCTGCAGGTCGTTCTTGGCCGTCAGCCGGTAGACGCCCTGCTCCTTGGGCAGAGGGTAGCGCGGCAGCGTGTCGAACCCCGGCAGAGGGGCGTTCGGGATCTCCTTGCCGTCGCGGTACAGGTGCAGGTCGTACTGGGGCGCCAGGTCGCCGAACGCGACGCCGTCGTCGCGCCGTTCCCCGACCCCGCTGACCATGGACGGCGTCACCCACAGGTTGCCGTCGTGCATGCAGATCGCGCACGGCACCCCGATGACGAGCTGCTGGAGCGGGGCCGCGTCCGGGTCGCCGCCGAGCGCGTACAGCTTGTCGGAGGCCGTCGAGGCGCCCGGCGTGCTCGGGGTGGCGAACCACTGCTGGCGGGTGCTGCCCGGCCGGTCGAAGACGTCGGCGCGGTATCGGGTCTCCTGGACCTCCGCGCCGGGTTCGGACGTGACGAGAGCGGACATGCCCGCCTCGCTCACGATCTTGGGGTCGAGCGGCCAGACCCACTGCGACCTGCGCTCCGGCATGGGGTAGGCCCATTGCAGGATGTTGGTGTTGGTCACCGCGTAGGAGATGTCGTCGGTCTTCCACGTGCTGCGCCAGTTCATGTACTTCGTGTACGGCCCGGCGTGCATATCGAAATCGACCCGGTGCAACTGGCGCTCGGTCACCTCGTACCGCATCGAGTCCGGGACGCGCCCGTCGACGTACGGCTTGAACACGTAGGAGTACGGCGTGTTCGGCGTGCCCTCGACCCGGATGGTCACCGGGCCGCGACCGGCCTCCTGGCGGATCTTCGTGCCTTCGGCGTTGGAGACGTAGGCCACGGGGATGTTGACCGGCTTGAACGGCCCGCTGAACGGCTTCTGCGTGATCTGCAATGGGATCGGGCAGGCGGAGGCCCGCTCGTTGAAGGCCAGGACGCCGGCGGCGCCCGCGTCCCTGATCGGGTCCACGCGCTCGATCTGCAGGCCGCACGCCGTCCCGAAGATCCCCTCGGCGGGCTCGGCGTCGATCAGCACGAGCGCGCCGCGCAGGTCCTTGCCCGCGAGGTCCTCGGGACGGCCCTTGCCGGCGTCGACCACCCGCAGGTCCTTGGTGCCCTCGAACGGGACGTACCCGGGGTGTATCTCGCCCGCGTCGATCGTGTGGACCCGGGAGACCGGGTGCAGGGTCGTGCGCCTGGGCGTGCGCATGGTCATGGTGACCTCGGGCACGCCCAGCTCCCACTGGCCGGTGAAGCGGAAGCCGCCCTTGGTGACCTTCTTGGTCGGCAGCGCCCACACCTTCTCCCATCCGCCGAGCGGGCGGCCCGCCAGGAGCGTGCCGCCGAAGACCTTGCCGTTCGGCAGGGTGCGCTGGAAGAAGACGTCGTAGGTGTTGTTCAGCGGCTGCGCGGTCTTCGGGGCGCTGAAGCTGATCTCGGTGGCCTTGCGGGCGTCGAGGGTGATTTCGGTGTCGCCGGTGATGGTCAGCTCGGGCTCGAACAGCCAGGCCCGGTTGGCGCGGTCGTCGCCGTCCACCCAGTCGAGCACCTGCAGCAGGCTGACGGTGCCCGCCGGGACCCGGGTGACGACCAGGCCCTCGTCGTCGATGCGGCTGGGGCCGAGTTCGCCCTTGGTGCCCTCGACGTCGAGCACGCTCATGGCCGTCGGGGTGCGCGGCCTGCCGTCCCGGTCCAGGGTGCGGATGGTCAGGTCGTACGTGGGGACGTCACGTACCGCGCCGAGCGGCGTGGTGAGCCGCACGCCGTCGGCCTCGGCCGTCACGGCCCCGCTGTAGGTCCCGACGGCGAGCTCGGCCGGGTCGAGGGTGACAGTGGTGCCGGCCGTGCCGCCGGCGGGGACGGTCAGCGTCGCGTCGGCGAGGACCGGCTTCGCACCGCCGCTCATCGCGGCCTTCAGCGTGAGCGTGACGGGCTGGTCGCCCAGGTTGCGGTAGGAGATCTGGCCGGTCTTCGGCGCGCTGCCGCCCTCCAGCAGGCCGAAGTCCACGCCGCCGCTGTCGGCGAACACCTGATGCCGGGTCGCGCGGTCCAGGTCCACCCGGCCGGCGCCCTGCTCGTAGACCGTGAAGCCGTCGTCCTTGGAGGTGGACATCAGGGCGGTCTTGAGCTGCCGGCCCGTCCAGTCCGGGTGCTGCTGGGCCAGGATCGCGACGGCGCCGGCCACGTGCGGCGTGGCCATGGAGGTGCCCGAGGCGCCGGTGTAGTGCTCGTCCACCGGGGAGCCCATGGCGGTGCCGGCCGCCCGCGCGGCCACGATGTCCACGCCGGGCGCGGCGATGTCAGGCTTGAGCCCGCCGCCGGGGCGCGGCCCGCGGCTGGAGAACGCGGCGAGCTGGTCCTTCTTGTCCACCGCGGCCACGGTCAGCGCGGCGTCGGCCGCGCCGGGCATGCTGATCGTCTCCGTCTCGTACAGGTTGCCCGCGGCGACCACGAACAGCGTGCCGGTCTCGGCGGTCAGGTCGTTCACGGCCTGGCTGAGCGGGTCGGTACCGTCGCTGGGCGGGCCGCCGAGGCTCATGCTGACGGCCTTGGCGCCGCTGCGCGCAGCCCACTCCATGCCCTCGATGATCCACGACTCCTGGCCGGAGCCGGTGTTGTCGAGCACCTTGCCGACGACGAGCTGCGCGCCGGGGGCAACGCCCTTGTACCTGCCGCCCGAGGCCGCGCCGGTGCCGGCGATGGTCGAGGCGACGTGCGTGCCGTGCCCGTGCCCATCCTGGACGGGCAGGTCGGGGACGAACGACTTGCTGTCGGCGATCTTCCCGGCCAGGTCGGGGTGGCCGGTATCGGCGCCGGTGTCCAGGACGGCGATCTTGACGCCGGTCCCGTCCTGGCCGCGCTCCCACGCCTGGTGGGCGCCGATCATGGGGACGCTGACGTCCAGGTCGGCCTTGACCTTGGCGTCCAGCCAGAGCCTGGCGATGCCGCCGCGCAGCGTGCCGGGTGCCTTGGCCAGGCCCTGCCCGGCGGTCCGCGCGCCGCGTACGGCCTCCCAGAACGTGCCCGCCTGGGCCTTGGTGACGTCGAGGGCGGAGGCGTGGATGCTCTCCAACGTCCGGGTGGGGTCGCTGGCGGGGACGGCGGCGGCCGAGCGCTTGACCGCGGCCTCGGTCTGGTCGCTCGGGTATTGCACGATGACCGGCAGCCGCTTGGCGACGTCGTCGGAGTAGCCGTTCTCGGCCAGGTACTTGACGTCGAACAGCCGCCTGTCCACCAGCCCCTCCTGGACGGCGGCGACCGCGTCGTCCGGCAGCACGAAAACGCCGTCCGGGGTGAACTGGGTGAACAGGTTGATCCGGCGGCCGTCCTGGCGCGTGCCGGGGGCCGGCTCGACGCGGTACTGGCCGGCGGCGGACCGGGTGAGCTGGACCTTGTCGCCCGTGATCAGCGTGACGACGACCTTCTGGGCGCGCACCCCGGACAGGGTGACGTCCTTGGCGGCCTGCGCGGGGGCGGCGGGAGCGGCGGGGGAGGGGGCGGGGGTGCCGGGCGTCGCGGCGGTCGCCGGTCCGGTGGTCAGCACGCCGGCGAGCGCGGTGAGCGCGGTCAGCAGGACGCCTGTCCGGCGTGCCAGCGGGGGGCGGGGCAGTGCCATGGTGGCCTTTCTGGCGGGGGAAGGGGGTCAGACGGGTTCGAAGCCGTCCGGGGGGCGAGGGGGCTCCGGGGTCTCACTGTGAAGGGAGGGGCCACCGGGAACGGGGTCTTCCGGGTCTGGCGGGCCGGGGTCTTCGGTGGTTTCGGACATGCCGAAAGTGTCGCGGCAGCCGTATGGGGTGGGGTATGGGGTGCCCTATGGGGAAAAATCCCCAATTTAGGGATTCAGCGGCCGGGGAGGAGGTGGCGGGCCAGCTCTGTCCGCGACCGCGCCCCGACCTTGCGCATGGCCGCGCTCACGTGCTTGTCCACCGTCTTCGGCGACAGGAACAGCTCCCTGGCGATCTCCTGGTTGGTCAGCCCCTCGGCCGCCAGCCGGGCCACCTGCTCCTGCCGGGCCGACAGCGCGTGGTCGTTCCCCGCCTGCGCGGGCGCGCTCTGCGCCGCCGGGCGGACTCCCCACCTGCGGCCCAGCCCGGTCGCGCGGTCGAGGTCCCAGCGCGCCCCGAGGTCGGCGTACACCGCGACGGCCCGGCTGAGCCGCCCGGCGGCCTCGGGGTCGTCGAGGGCGAACAGGCAGGCGGCGGCCTGCTCGCCGGCCTGCGCGGCCTCGTACCGCGCCGGGATCAGCTCGAAGGCGTCGGCGGCGGCGGCGAACTCCGCCGCGGCCCGCGCCCACTGCCCGTCGGCGGCGGCCATCAGACCGCGGGCCTGCGCGAGCGCGGGCGTGGCCAGCGGCGCGTCGAGCCCGGCCAGCCGGGCGGCGTGCCGCGCGACGACGTCGGCGGCCTCGTCCGGACGGCCCGCCGCCAGCAGCGCCTCGGTCAGCGCGGGCAGTGCGCGTACCGCCACCGGCCACAGCTCGCTCGCCTCCCAGTGGAGGCCCGCCTCGACGGCCGCCTCGATCGCCGGCTCCGGCTCGCCCCGCGCGGCGGCCACCCTGAGCAGCATGGCCAGCGGCAGCACGAGGTCGTCGAACTGCCTCCGGGTGCGGGCCTCGGCGGCGGCGTCGAGCAGCGGCGGCAGCGCGGCCTCCTGGCGGCCCTGCACCGCGGCCAGGCAGGCGGTCACGATGTCGACGAGGATGCGCTCGTGCGGCTCGTCGCCGAAGTGGTCGCGCAGCTCCTGGAGCCTGGCCGGCAGCCCTTGCCAGGAGCCCTCGAAGTAGTCGGCCGCGGCCAGGTTGACCAGGCAGCGCAGTTCGAGCCGCTCGCGCAGGTCGGGTTCGGCGCCGTCCTCGACGGCCGCGGTCAGCAGGCGGCGGCCCTGGCGGTGGTGCCCGCTGAACAGGGCCGCGCCCCCGATGGAGCGGTAGGCGTTGACCTCGCGGCGCAGCAGCCGCCGCCCGCCGGTCTCCCGCAGCAGGTCGCCGGCGAGCGCGGCCCAGCGCGGATCGCCCATCACCACGAAGATCATCGCGATCTTGCCGAGCACCAGCATCCGCATGGCCGGATCGGCGACGGCGGGCAGGGTCGCGAGCGCCCGCTCCAGCCAGGACCTGCTCTCCTCGGGCGGCAGGTCGCTCGGCGGGCGGCCGACCCCGGCCATGGCCCACGCGGCCAGCCCCGGCTCGCCCGCGAGGTCGTCGGCGGCCCGCGCGAAGGCCTCGCCGATGCGGGCGCCGTCGGTGCGGGTGCGCTCCAGGTGCAGCGCGAGCAGCAGGCGCAGGTGGCCGCGGAGCGGGGGCGGCACGTCCTGCTCCAGCGCGCAGTTGACCAGGTCGGCGACCGGCGGTGGGCGTAGCAGCTCCAGGGCGGCCCAGCCGAGCTTCACCGTCAGCTCGGCCCGCCGGGCCGCGGGCAGGTCTGTGTCGCGCAGCACGTCCTCCAGCAGGCGCGCGGCCTCGGCGTCGTCGCCCAGCCTCGAGGCCTGCTCGGCCGCCTCGATCGCGGCCTCCACCCACTGCCCGGCCTGGCCCGCCTGGCGCAGGTGGTGGGCCAGGCGTCCCAGCGGCACCGGGCGCAGCCCGCGTACGGTGTCGGCGGCGGCGGCGTGCAGGGCCTGCCGGCGGCCGAGCGGGATTGCCTCGTAGACCGCCTGCGCCGCCAGCACGTGACGGAACCCCACCAGCCCGCCGGTGTCGGCGAACAACCCGGAGCCGAGCACCTCGTCGATCGCCCCGACGTCGGGCCCCGACAGCAGGGCGACGGGCACGGGGAGCTGCAGCACGGCGGCGCGTTCCGCCACCTCCTTGGCGCCGGGGGAGAGCCGGGCCACCCGTTCCTGCACCGAGGCGCGCACGCCGCTCGGCACGTCCAGGTCCTCCAGCGCCCGCCGCGCCCAGCCGCCCTCCCACCGGATGAGCGTGCCGCGGTCGCGCAGCAGCGCCAGCAGCTCCTGCACGGCGAGCGGCAGGCCGGAGGCCCGCAGGCACAGGTGCTCGGCGAACTCGGCCGTCACCTCCTCGGCCCCGAGGATCGCCGAGGCCATCACCCGCGTCTGGGCGGCGTCGAGCGGCGGCAGCACCAGATGCTCGGCCGTGATCGTGTCGGGGGCGCGCGCCGTGATCGCGCGTACCGCCCCTGACGCCTCCTCGCTCCGGTACGTCAGCACCACCCGCAACGTGCCCGGCAGCACGGACATCAGGTACGTCAGGAACTCGACCGTCTGCCCGTCGGCCCAGTGGAGGTCCTCCACCGCCAGGACGGCGGGGCCGAGCGCGGTCAGCACCTCGGCGAGCCCCCGGAAGACCCGGTGCCGCTCGGCCGCCCGGTCGTCGAGCGGCGGCGGCGTCTCCGGCAACACCCCGGCCAGCTCGGGCAGCAGCTCGCGCAGCGCCCCCGCGACCGGCGACAAGGCCGCCCCGGCCAGTTCGGGCGCGCGTCCGCGTAACGCCTCGACGACGGGCCCCAGCGGGAACGGCTCCCTGATCTGCACGCAGGCCCCGCTCAGCACCCGCAGGCCCGCCACCGCGGGACCGCCGAGCAGCTCGGCCGTCAGCCTGGACTTGCCGATGCCGGCCTCGCCCTCGACGACGGCCACGGCGGGCGCCCCGGCGACCAGCGCGACGAGCCGGGCGAGCTCCCTCTCCCGCCCCACCAGAACCGGGGAGACCACTCGCCCAGCACGCACCCGCTCATTCAACTGCACCGGAAGTCTTAGATCAACGTCACGGCGGCCGCCGCTCCCGGCCTCCGGACCTGGGCGTCCTGGACGACGTCACAACCAGCCGTCCTCACGCACGCTCCCGATATTTGGTGAACTAAACCATTAATGATGGAGGGGCGTCTGCGGGCAACGGGCCGGTCTCGGGGTTGAAGAGCGTCTTGGACAGACGCTCGATGCCGTAACAGACGGCGCCGACCGCCACGCACTCGTCGCCGAGCACCGAGGCCCGCACCTCCGGAGTGCGCAGGCACATCGTCTCCAGTTCGTCCCTCAGCGGCTCCAGGAGCACGTCGGCCGACCGGGAGAAACCCCCGCCGAGCACCACCAGGTCGGGATCGACGGTGAGGGCCATCGCGGAGGTGGCCAGCGCGAGCACCTTGACGTACCGCAGGACGGCGCCGCGCGCACCGGCGTCGCCGCGCCTGGCGGCCTCGAACACCGCCCCCGCGACCGCGTCGGGCGGCGTGCCGGGTTCCACGGCGGGGACGGCCTGCAGGAGCTCGCCCACGTGACCGAGGTTGAACAGCGGGTGCACGCCGATCTCGCCCGCCGCGCCCCCGCCGCCGCGCAGGGGGACCCCGTCGAGCACGACGGCGGCCCCGGCCCGCCTGCCGACGTGCAGGAAGATCAGATTCCGGGTGTCGCGGGCGATGCCTCTGCGGCACTCGGCGAGTGCGGCGAGCCGGCTGTCGTTCTCCACGAGGACCGCGCAGCCCAGCCGCGCGCCGACGTGATCGGCCAGCGGCACGCTCGACCAGTCCTGGATGGCCCGGGACAGGACGACGCGTCCTTGCAGGTCGACGTAGCCCGTGCTGCCCGCGACCGCGATCCAGACGTCGGAGGCGGAGGTGCCCGAGCCGGTCAGGCAGGCGTCGACGGCCCTGTCGACGGCGGCCAGCCGCTCGGCGCGCGGCTGCTCGGGGGTGACCGGCTCGCGCGTGGTGTGCAGGACGTTGCCGTCGAGGTCGGCCACGACCGCGAGCACCTTGTGCGCTCCTATGTCGAGCCCCAGCACTCGGCCCGCTTCCCCGCGGAACCGGTAGCGGCGCGCGGGCCTGCCCTTCTCGCCGCCGCTCGGATCCATCTGGGCCACCCAGCCCAGCTCCATCAGGTCGCTGACCACCACCTTGATGGTGGCTCTGGCCAGGTCGGCGCGCTCGGCGAGCCTGGTCAGCGTCATCGGGCCGCCGACGCGCAGGGCGGCGAGCGCGGAGAGCGCGTTGAGACGCCGGAGCCGTTGAAGGTCGCCGCCAGTCACGGGGTGCGTCACGGATAACCCTTCTTGACGAATCTTAATGGTGGACTTCATCATAAATTCCCATCGGGACGGTCATCCACCACGACGCAAGCCCGCCCGCCCGTACGGCGACACGACCGTCGAATCCCGCCCCCCGACCCCTCAGGGACCTGACTTGCTGCTGCCACGACCCGTTCACCTCACCCGAGACGGCACGGAGCCCTTCACCCTCACCACGGCCACAGTGATCGCCGCACCCCCCGAGCTCGCGCGGGTGGAAGGCTGGCTGCGTGGCGTGCTGTTCCCCGTGACCGGCCTGCCGCTGCCGCCCGGAGAGGCGCGGCCCGGGGCGATCGAGATCACCCTGGCGGCCGGGCTCGGCCATGAAGCGTACCGCCTGACCGTGCGCCCCGGCGGGGTGCGCATCGAAGCGGGGGACGCGGCGGGGGCGTTCTACGGCGCGCAGACCCTGCGCCAGCTGCTGCCGCCCGCGGCCTTCCGCAGCGGCGCGGTCGGCGAGCGGGACTGGCTCGTCGCCCCGGTCACCGTCGAGGACCGGCCGAGATTCCGGTGGCGCGGCTGCCTCATCGACGTGGCCAGGCACTTCCTGCCCAAGCCCGACCTGCTGCGGTACATCGACCTGCTGGCCGCGCACAAGCTCAACGTGCTGCACCTGCACCTGACCGACGATCAGGGCTGGCGGTTCGAGGTGAAGGGGTACCCGAAGCTGACCGAGGTCGGCGCCTGGCGGAGGGAGAGCCCGCTGGGGTCACGCCGGCACGGCGTCTTCGACGGCCGCCCGCACGGCGGCTTCTACACCCAGGACGACCTGCGCGAGATCGTGTCGTACGCGGCGGACCGGTTCGTCACCGTGGTGCCCGAGATCGAGCTGCCCGGGCACTCCCAGGCCGCCATCGCCGCCTATCCGGAGCTGGGCAACCTCGACGACCCGCTGGAGGTCGCCACCCAGTGGGGCGTCTCCCCGAACGTGCTCAACGTCGAGGACGCCACGCTCGCCTTCTACCGGGACGTGCTCGACCAGGTCATGGAGATCTTCCCCGGCGAGTACGTCTGCGTGGGCGGCGACGAGTGCCCCAAGACGCAGTGGCGGGAGAGCCCGTCGGCCCAGCGGCGCATCCGCGAGCTCGGCCTGCGCGACGAGGACGAGCTGCAGAGCTGGTTCATCCGCCAGTTCTCCGACCATCTGACCGCGCGCGGGCGACGCCTGCTGGGCTGGGACGAGATCATCGAGGGCGGCCTGCCGCCGGCTGCGACCGTGGCGTCCTGGCGCGGCACGTACGGCGCGGTCGTGGCGGCCAGGGCCGGGCACGACGTGATCACGTGCCCGTTCACCCAGCTCTACCTCGACTTCCGGCAGTCGGACCGGCCCGACGAGCCGGTCCCGATCGGCAGCGTGATCTCGCTGCGCGACGTCCACGCCTTCGAACCGGTGCCGCCGGAGCTCACGGAGGCCGAGGCCGTTCGCGTGCTCGGCGCACAGGCGAACCTCTGGACCGAGCACATCGACTCGCCTCGCGCGCTCGACTACATGGCCTTCCCCCGCCTGTCGGCCTTCGCCGAGGTCGTGTGGAGCCCCGCGGGCGGCTACTTCGACGACTTCCGGGCGCGGCTGCACCACCACGAGCGCCGGCTCGCCGCGCTGGGCGTGGAGTACCGCAAGGAGTCCGGCCCCGAGCCGTGGCAGACGCGGCCGGACGTCAAGGGCTGGCCGCGCGAGCGGGCGGAGACCGAGGCCGAGGTGGCGGCCTGGACCCGCGGCATCCGACGAAACCTCAGTGGAGAGAGGCACGCATGACCAGACGCCTGTCTGTCATCCTCGTCTGCTTATCCTGCCTGCTCGGCGTGATCACCCCGGCCCGTGCGGCGACTCCCGAGCTGTCGGCGTACTTCAGCAGGCCGAGCGTCGACGGCACGCTCGACGGCTCCCTGCTGACGCGGTTGCTGGGCCTGATCGACCTGGCCGCGCCGGGTTCCACCCTGCGCGTGGCGACGTACGTGCTGGAGATCAGGACCGTCAAGGACGAGCTCGTGGCGGCGCACGATCGCGGCGTCGACGTACGGGTGGTGTCCGAGGGATCCGGTCACGACCCGCTGCTCGACGAGCTGGCCGCCGCCGGCGTGCCGGTCACGCTCTGCACCATGGGCTGCAACGGCCCGGACACCGACATCAACCACCACAAGTTCTTCGTGTTCAGCCGCCTCACGGACGGCAGGACCGACGTGGTCGCGCAGAGCTCGCAGAACCTCAGCGCCGACAACGGCCTCCACCAGAACATGCTGATCAGCTCGGGCGACGCCGGCCTGGCCGAGGGCTACCGGCAGGTGTTCGACACGCTGGTCTCCCGGGTGCGGACGACGTGGCAGGCGCCCTTCACCTCCGCCAGTGGCAAGGTCACGGTCTGGATGGAGCCCCGCGACACCGTCTACGACCAGGCTGCCTACGACAGCGCCGACCTGGTCGCGGCCATGATCAAGGACGTGGGCTGCCCCGGCACGATCCGCGTGGCGCAGGCGCAGTTCGCCACGGACAGGCCGCTCGTCATCGACGCGCTCAAGGCGAAGAAGCAGCAGGGGTGCGGCGTCCAGGTGCTCGTCGCCGAGGGCAACCAGACGGTCTCGACCGCCCAGGAGCTCGCCAAGGGCGGCATCGTGGTGCACACCTTCAGGCCCGGCGGCTGCCACTACCCGGCCGGGGACACCTGCGCGCCCGACAACCTCCACTCGAAGATCATCCTGGTGAACGGGCCGTCGGCGGCAGCGGGCGGCGCGACGCGGCGCTACGTCTACACCGGCTCCCACAACCTCAATGCCGGCTCCCTGACCGCCTCGGACGACTCCTTCATCCGTATCGACGACGCGGGGATCTACGCGGCGTACGACGCGGACTTCGCCGCGATGCTGGACGAGATGATTAAGTTCGTCCCCTCCGCCTATCCGGACGCCGCGCTCCAGATGGCCGCCAATGGCCCCGACGACCAGCGGGCGCCGAGGGCGGCCGCCATGCGCGCCGGCTACACGGCCGTGGCCTGGGAGGGCGACCGTGATCGTGCCTCGGTGGACGGCACCGAGGTCTACGCGCGCATCTACCACGACGGGCAGCCGGTGACCGGCCCCGTGAAGGTCTCGATGGGCGGGGCCGGGTGCGCGACCGGCTGGAACCACCTGCAGCCGGCGGCCGGCGTCGACGACACGGGCAACGCCTACGTCGCCTGGGCTGAGGACGGCGACTGCCGGGGCGAGCACAACATCGCGGTGCGCAGGCTCTCGCCGTCGGGCACGCTGAGCTCGACGATCTGGGCGAACGACCCGCAGTGGAGCGGCGACCAGACCCGGCCGAGGATCGCGGTCCGGGGCGACGGCGGGTTCACGGTGGTCTGGGAGGACGCGCCGACCAAGACCGTCCGCGCGGCCGGCTACGCCTCGCTGACCTCGCGTGCCTTCGCGCCGGTCCAGGTAAGCGCGGGGGACCGGCCGGACGTGGCCGTCGACGGCGCCGGCACCGCGACCGTGGTCTGGCAGCAGGCGCCCGACGTGTACGGCAAGCGTGTCTCGGCGACCGGCGCGACCGTCGCCGCCGCCACGAAGATCAACACCAATGCGGCCACCGAGCACCTGGCCCCCGCGGTGGCGACGACGGCGGGCGGCGACAGCGTCGTCGCCTGGAGCGACAACGTGGCGGTCGCCGGAGGGGACGTGAAGACCGTCTGGCGGGTGCGGACGCGGGGTCTGACGCCCTCCCTGGGATCGAGGTTCGCGGAGAACCCCGTCGCGTTCGGGAAGTACGCACCGAACACGGTTTCCGACGGCGGCAAGGAGTACCCGCCGCTCTGCGGGAGGGTGTCGTCGGTGGACAGGTGCGCGGTCCAGGGATCGCCGTCCGTCGCCGTCGACGACAGCGGACGGTTCGTCGTCGGCTGGACCGAGTCCGACATCTGGAACGCCGGCCGTTCCTTCGAGGTGTACGCCCGCGGCTTCAACGCCGACGGGACGACGGCCGGCCGGTTCCCCTGCGAGCGCATGAACCCGAACACGGCCGGCAGCCAGTCGGCCACCGCCGTCGCCGCCGACGCCACCGGCTTCCACCTCTTCTACGCCGAGGACTTCGACGTCAACGGATACAGCGATGTCGTGGCGCGGACCGGCTTCACCAACACCGAATTCTGAGCCGGGCGCCGCTCCCTCGCGATCGAGACCCTGACCACCACCCCCGGCGCTTCCAGAGAGAAGGAACCCCCCGTGCGTCTGCGTATGGCATTGGTCGCCGCCCTGGCCGTGACCCTGGCCGGTTGTGGCTCCGGCACCGATACAACCACCAACTCCGGAAAAATCACGATCAGCTACGCGATTTGGGAGAAGAACGACCAAGCCAGCACCCAGAAAATCATCGACGCCTTCCAGAAGCAGCACCCCGACGTCACGGTCAAGCTGGAGATCACCCCCTGGGACCAGTACTGGATCAAGCTCCAGACCGCCGCCACCGGCGGCGCGGCCCCCGACGTCTTCTGGATGAACAGCCTCAACGTCCGCCTGTACGCCAAGGGCGGCGTGCTCGCCCCCATCGAGAACGCCGACGTCAGCGCCTTCCCGCAGGCGATCGTGGACGGCTACCGCTACGACGGCAAGCTGTACGGCATGCCGCGCGACGTCGGCCTCCCCGTGCTCTGGTACAACAAGGAGCTCTTCGACAAGGCCGGCGTCAAGTACCCGACCGCCGACTGGACCTGGGACGACCTCAGGGCCGCCGCCAAGAAGCTGACCGACCCGGCCACGAAGCACTACGGCCTGCTGGCCCCCATGTGGGACCAGGGCGGCTTCTACCCCACGATCGTCCAGGCCGGCGGCCACGTCATCTCCGCCGACGGCAAGAAGTCGGGCTTCGACGAGCCCGGCTCCATCCAGGGCCTGGAGTTCTGGACCGACATGATCAACAAGGACAAGGTCGCCCCGCCCGCCCAGGCGACCACCGACACCGACCCCGTACAGCTGTTCATGACCGGCAAGTACGCCATGTACTACGGCGGCTCCTGGCTCGCCACCGCGTTCAAGGCCGACACCGAGCGCGGCGACAAGGTCGACGTGGCGCCCCTGCCCAAGGGGCCGGCGCAGGAGGCCGTCATCCTGCTCGGCCTGGCCAACGCCGTCTCGGCCAAGAGCGAGCACCCGGTCGAGAGCGCGCAGTTCGCCACGTTCCTCTCCTCCGAGGAGGCCCAGAAGATCCTCAGCGACACCGGCGGCGCCTCGGTCTCCTCGCGGGCGGGCACCCAGGACGGCTGGTTCAACGCCTTCCCGAACTACCACCTGAAGGAGGCGTTCGACGCCTCGATCCCGCACGGCGTGCCGTACCCCGTCTCCCTGAACACCGCCAAGTGGCAGGACGTGCAGAACAAGCTCCTCGCCGAGGCGTGGGCGGGCAAGCGGCCGACCGCGGACGCGGCCAGGGAGATCGCCGCGCAGATGAACGAGATCCTGGCCAAGGAGTAGCGGATGCTGCTGACCGAGGAACGGGTCGCCGTCAGGACGGCCCGGCCTGGGCGGCGGCCACGCCGCGACTGGCTCTGGGGTTACGGGCTGATCGCGCCCATGGCCCTCGGGCTGGCCGTGTTCTACCTGTGGCCGATCGTCCAGACGCTCTACCTGAGCTTCACCGAGTCCGGCGTGTTCGGCGGGCAGACGTGGGTGGGGCTCGACAACTTCGCCGCCCTCTTCGGCGACGAGGAGATGCTCGGTGCGCTGCGCAACACGCTGCTCTACTCCGTGCTCGTGCTCATCGGGGTGCCGCTGGCGATCGTGATCGCGGTGCTGCTCAACGTGCCGGGGCTGCGCGGGCTCGGCTTCTTCCGCACGCTGTACTTCCTGCCGGTGGTCACCATGCCCGCGGCCGTCGGCCTGACCTGGCGCTACCTGTACAACGGCGACTTCGGCCTGATCAACTACCTGCTCGGCGAGATCGGGATCGACGGGCCCTACTGGGTCTCCGACCCCGAGTTCGCGATCTACGCCATCGCGGTGGTCGGGATCTGGAGCTCGCTCGGGTACAACGCCGTGCTGTTCCTGGCCGGGCTGCAGGGGATCCCGAAGCACTATTACGAGGCTGCCGCGATCGACGGCGCGGGCAGGGTGCGGCAGTTCTTCCGCATCACGCTGCCGCTGCTCACACCCACCACGTTCTTCGTCATGGTGATCACGCTGATCAACGCTCTGCAGGTGTTCGACCTGGTCTTCCTCATGATCGACGTCAAGAGCCCGGCGATGGCGGGGAGCCGTACGATCGTCTACCTCTTCTACGAGCAGGGCTTCGTGCAGAACAGCCGCGGCTACGCAGCCGCGATCGCGGTCGTGCTGCTGGCCCTGATCCTCGCGCTGACCGCCCTCCAGTTCAGGCTGCAGAGGCGGTGGGTCCACTATGAGTAGGCGCTGGATCGTGTACGCGGTCCTGCTCGTCGGTGGGCTGATCATGATCACGCCGTTCGTCTGGCAGCTCGTGGTCTCGCTGCAGACGGTCACCGAGTCGATGCGGGTGCCGCCCAGGCCGGTCCCCTCCTGGCAGTGGCACAACTTCGCCGACGTGTTCAGGACCGTGCCGCTCGGGCGGCAGTTCCTCAACACCGTGATCGTCACGGCGGCGGTGACGGCCGGGCAGCTGCTGCTCTGCTCGCTCGCGGCCTTCGCCTTCGCGCGGCTGGAGTTCCCCGGGCGCGGGCCGATCTTCATGCTGTTCCTGGCCGTGCTGATGGTGCCGGGGGAGCTGTTCCTGCTGCCCCGGTACGAGATCATGCAGGGGCTCGGCTGGCTCAACACCCTCCAGGCGCTCATCGCCCCCGGGGTCTTCGGGGCTTTCGGTACGTTCCTGCTGCGGCAGTTCTTCAAGACGCTGCCCAGGGAACTGGACGAGGCGGCGCGCCTGGACGGCGCCAACCCGCTGCAGATCTACTGGGGGATCATGCTGCCGCTGGTGCGGCCCGGGCTGCTGGCGCTCGGGCTGCTGACCGTCATGTGGTCCTGGAGCAGCCTGCTCTGGCCGCTGGTGGTCAACACCGACCCGGAGATGATGACGCTCTCCGCCGGGCTGGCCTCGCTGCGCGGCCAGTACCTGACCGATTACCCGATCCTCTTCGCCGGGTCCGTCGTCGCCTCGCTGCCCGTGATCGTTCTTTTCGTGGTCATGCAGCGGCAGCTGATCGCCGGGATCGCGTTCACCGGCTCGAAGGGCTGATCCGCCAGTCTTTCCTCCCGTTGTATCCCCTATCGAGGAGTATGTGTGTATTCCCGTCTCAAGTGGATCGTCGTCGCCTTAGGCGTCACTCTGGCCTCCTCCGCCTCACCGGCACTGGCCGACCCGAAACCCGTGGACGTGCAACTGCTGTCCCTCACCGACTTCCACGGCTACATCACCCCGCAGAACAACGCCGCCGACGGGACGATCAAGGATCCGCAGGGGAACACCCTGGTGGTGGGCGGCGCGCCGTACGTGGCGACGCATCTGGACAAGCTCCGGCAAGGCCATGAGAACACGGTCACGTTCTCGGTCGGTGACAACTTCAGCGGCTGGCCGACCGAGGTGTCCTACCACGCCGACGAGCCCACGATCGAGTTCCTGAACAAGATCAAGGTGGAGTTCACCACGGTCGGGAACCACGAGCTGGACCGGTCCCTGGAGTTCCTGCGCGACCACATGGGCGAAGGCGAGTGCTTCGGCGAGATCGGGGTCGACAGCTGCTTCACCGACTCCGACGGGCGGCAGTTCCACGGCGCCGACTTCGCCATCTCGACGGCCAACATCACGCGGAAGGGCGACACCCGTCCGGTGCTCCCGCCGTACGTGATCAAGCGCTTCCAGGGCATCCCCGTCGGGTTCATCAACCTGACCACGCCCACCACGGTGGACGGCTCCACCTCCTACCAGCCGTCACTGGACAACCTGCCGCTGGTGGAGACGGCCAACAAGTACGCCGCCATCCTCAAGCGGCGCGGCGTCAAGGCCATCGTCGCCAACGTGCACGAGGGAGGCAAGGCCGGAGACGACTACAACGGCTGCGCCGACCAGAAGAGCGGGCCGATCTGGGACTTCGCCGCCAACGCCTCGCCCGACATCGACGTCATCGTCACGGGCCACTGGCACTGGTACTTCACCTGCTCGCTACCCGACCCGGCGGGTAACCCCCGCCCTGTCGTCGAGGCCGCCAACCACGGCCGCCTCATCAACGAGATCAACTTGAAGCTCGACCACCGTACCCGCGACGTCATCAGGTCCGAGACCACCGCGGTCAACCACCCCGTGACCCGCGACGTCACCCCCGACCCCGCCATGGTGAAGCTGGTCGACCACTGGAACGCCAAGCAGAAGGAGACCTACGCCAAGCCGTACGGGACCATCACCGGCGACCTCACCAGGACCCGCGACGCGACGGGGCAGAGCACGCTCGGCAACACCGTGGCCGACGTGGCCTACTTCGACTCGCAGCGAACCGAGGGCGGCCAGGCCGACCTGGCCATGGTGGCCGTCGCCCCGACCAAGGGCTCCAACTCCCTGCGCGGCGACCTGAGGTTCGCCAAGGGCACGAACCCCGCCGACAGCGACGGTCAGGTGCTCATGGGCGAGTCGTGGGCGGCGTGGGGTTACGCCAACCCGGTGCTCACGGTCTCGGTCAAGGGCTCGCAGATCGAGCAGGCCCTGGAGCAGCAGTGGCAGACGCAGGCCAACGGCACCGTGAAGTTCGCGCCGCTGGCCGTGTCCAAGAACGTCCGCTTCTCCTACTCCGCGAACCGGCCCGTCGGGGACCGGGTCGACCCCGCCGACGTGATCGTGAACGGGCAGCCGCTCGACACCGGCAGGACCTACCGGCTCGCCGCGCTGGCCTACACGCTGCTCGGCGCCGACGGCTACACCGCCTTCGCCGGGTACACCGACGCCGTGCGCGGCAACCGCGACTACGAGGCCATGCGGGCCTACCTGCGGCAGGGGCCGGTGGCCCCGCCCGCCCTGGACCGGGCGGTGCCGCTGATGTAGGACTCCGGGTGCGGGGGACCCGCGTCCCCCGCACCCGCGCGGGCCCCCCGGACGGTATCGCGATGGTCCGTGACCTGCAGCCGACCGTGCTGATCGACGATCGGCTGGAGGCCGACGGCGGCGGCCGCGGCTCCATCGTGACCGGTTCGCCGACCGACTACAGCGGCGACTTCGCCTCCCCGGAGCAACTGATACCGGTCGACGGCATCCGTGCCGAGGACGGCAGCCCCGTGCCCTGGGAAGCCTGCGTCACGATCAACGACAACTGGGGCTGCACCGCGGGCGACGACCTGTGGAAGAGCCCGGAAAAGCTGATCACCAAGCTGGTCGAGTGCGTGCCTGCTGCTCATTCGGTCGTAGAGCGGAGCGCCACCGCGGCGGCCCGTGCTCGCGGGCCAGCGCCTCGGCTACGGGGACTTCGGGCAGCAGGAGCGCGAGTCCACCGTAGAGGCCGGCGAGCACAGAGACAACGGCACCGGCCAGCATCGGAAGCCGACCCGCGGCCGGACGGGCGCGGAGCCGCGCGGCGCTCGGTTGGGGGAGCGGGCGGCGGTGCGGGGAGGATGCCGTCGTCGGTTGTCCGGACACGGTCGTTCTCTTCGCTGGTTCGTCACGGGGGTTCGGTTCACGCTATTCGGCGGCGGTGCGTCGAGGATGGGGTCAGGTGGACTGCCGGATACGTCGGCCGGTGGCCTCCACCGTGGTGACGAGGATGAAGTGGTCGCGGCTGCGTGCCCACGGCGTCAGCGGCAGGCTTTCCAGCCGGGCGATCTGCGCCGGATCGTCGGCGACACGCGCCGGCCCCACAACGGTGACCGACCAGCCGGTCCGCTCCTTGGAGTCGAAGTCGTCGACCTCGAAGGCCACGACCGCACGGCGGGTGGCGGCGGCCAGCTTGGAACCGGCCGCCGCGCGGATGACGATGTCCTCCCCGTCCAGGCAGAAGTTGACCGGCTGCACAGCAGGCAGGGCACGGTCGGTGAAGACAATCCGCCCGATCGGGCGTGAGGGCAGCAGGCGCATGCACTCCTCGTGGGAAAGCACCTGCAGGCCGGCCGAGTCGAGTTCCATACCGCCAGCCTGCCAGCGTCCCTATGCGCGAGTCAGGGACGAAAGTCCCGTGACAGCCGCCGATCGCCCTCGGTCGCGGAGACCGTGGACCGTCCCCACGCGGAATAGCAGGCGCGTGCCGAACGCCCTGAAAGATCGGGTCCAAAGTCCCGCCGCGAAGGTGACCTGTGGCGGTGACGGCGGCCCTGGCTTCGGATCTACTGTTTCGGTCATGTCCGATGAGCGCCACCTGATCCGCCGCCAGCTCGCACGCGGCCGGTGGAGCCCATGACGGGCATGCACCCTGACGGGCGGCGAGTCGCACGTGAGAAATCCCATCCTCCAGACCCGCCGCCCGTCCACCCCGCTGTCACGGGTCACCGGGTTTCGCGACCCCCATGACAGGCTTGCACGTCCGACGCGTCTTCGACGAGCGGTGTCCCGCGGCCTGATCCGCTCATATACGAGGAACTGGCAGGGGGCACGGCGTTCGTGCTCGTCAACGACCACGATCCCAAACCGCTCTACTACCAGTTCGCCGCCGAACACCCCGGCGCGTTCACCTGGGAGAACCTCGAGGCGGGGCCAGAGGTCTGGAAGGTCCGTATCGGCCGCCCCTGACCGGCTGCTACGTCCGTCCCCGTGCACTGCGCGCCGTCAGCCGCCGCGCGGCCACTGGCGAACGAGCAGTTCAGCGGGTCCCAACCTGCTCGGCCGTGCGACGGGTAGCCGCTGAGCGGACCACGATCACCGTCAGGGCCAGGGTGAGCGCGGCGGTGATCGCCAGGAGGGCCAGGCCGAGGCCGTAGGAGCCGAGCTGTCCGTAGATGAAGCCCATCACCAGCGGCGGCACGAACCCGCCGAGGCCGCCGGCGGCGCCGACCAGGCCGGTGACCGTGCCGACCTTGTCGGGGGGTGCGACTTGGGCGACGAGGGCGAAGGTGGCGCCGCTGCCCGCGCCGAGCGCCGCAGCCATGGTCAGGAACGCGATCGTGCCGATCGGCATGAGGCTGGGCGTGAGCGCCTGCACCCCCGCCATGACGGCGATGAGGACGAACACGCCGGTCAGCACAGGGATGGGGCCGACGCGGTCGGACAGCCAGCCGCCGAGGGGACGGGCCAGGACGGCCAGGACGACGAACCCGGCCATGCGGTTGGCGGCGTCGGCGAGCTCGAGGCCGTAGCCGGTTTGCAGGTAGGCGGGCAGGTAGACGGAGAAGGCGACGTAGCCGCCGAACGCGACCGCGTACAGCACTCCCGCCTGCCACGTGATCGCCAGCTTCAGGGTCGCGGCCATGCGCGTCGCGAGCGGCTGGGTGGCGACCGTGCGGCCGGGGGCGTCCCGCAGGACCAGCCACGCGACGATGGCGTAGGCGGCCAGGACGACGGCGGTGATCAGGAACGGGGTGGCGGCGCCGCCGGTCCGCACCAGGGTGACGGTGGTCAGCGCGCTGATCGCGGTGCCGCCCATCCCGGCGCCGAAGACCCCGACCGCCAGCCCGCGCCGGTGCGGCGGGAACCAGGCGTTGACGAACGGCACTCCGACAGCGAACACGGTGCCCCCGATGCCGAGGAAGAATCCACCGATCAGCAGCGCGGCCAGCGAGGTCTGCCCGAACAGCCCGATGAACAGCACGGGGACGATAGTGGCGGCGGAGATCAGCGGGAACATCACCCGCCCGCCGAAGCGGTCGGTGAGCGCGCCAACGGGGATGCGGCCCAGCGAGCCGACGATCACCGGTACGGCGACCAGCAGCGCCTGCTGCCCGGACGACAGGCCGAGCAGCTCTTTGAAACGGGGGCCTAGCGGGCTGAGCAGGGCCCAGGCCCAGAAGTTCACCGCGAAGCCCAGAGTCGCCAGGGCGAGCATCAACGCGGGCCTGCGGCCACGGGTGGCGGCCGGTGCGTTTGTCATGTCTTCCTCACGTGATCGTGGATTCATGGGTGGCCGCTGCTGCGTGCCGTAGATGTCCCGGTCTCATCACAGCTCAGAGGTCCTGTGGCGAGGTATGGACCAAGGTCACCACCTCGGGGGACCTAGGACGCGTGGAGGTGCCGGGCGAGGTCGCTCTGGTAGGGGAAGCTGCCTGGCTGGTAGCCGCACCAGGGCTCCTCGGCGAGCACGTCGCCGGTGCAGGCGTACGCGCGGGACCGGGAGCCGCCGCAGATGGTCCGGAACTCGCATGCCCCGCATCGCCCGCCGAGCCGGTCGGCGTCGCGTAGGGCGGCGAACAGGGGCGCGGACCGGTAGATGTCGGTCAGCGGCCGATCGCGTACGTTGCCCGCGCCCAGCGGCAGGAATCCCGACGGGTGCACGGTGCCGGTGTGGGAGACGAACACGAAACCGCGCCCGGCGTTCACGTCGATGGGCGGGCGGCGCACCCGGCTCTGGCCGATCAGCCCGGCGCGCTGCGCCCGCCGGTGCAGGTCCTGGTAGAGCGGTCCCAACGTCTGGGCGTGGTCGGCGCCGTGCTCGGCCAGGATCAGCCGTTGCACGGCCACGCGCCGGAAGTGGTGGGCCTCGGTGGTCTTGACCGGGACGGTGGTGCCGAGGTCGTACAGGAAGTGCAGCACGTCCTCTGCCTCTTGAGGGCTCAGCGCGGACAGGGCGCGGCCCCGGCCGGTGGGCACCAGGAAGAACACACTCCACAGCAGCGCACCCTGGTCGCGTACCAGGCGGGCGATGTCGGGCAGCCGCACGAGGTTGCGGCGCGTGACCGTCGTGTTGATCTGCACCTTGAGCCCGGCCTCGCGGGCGGCCTGCCAGGCGGCCATGGTGCGGGCGAACACGCCGTCGTAGCCGCGGAAGGCGTCGTGTCCGGCGGCCGTGGAGCCGTCGAGGCTCAGCGAGATCGCCGCGGTGCCCGCCTCGCGCAGCCGGGCGAGGTTGCCGGGGGTGAGGGCCGGGGTGGCCGAGGGCGACACGGCGGGCGAGAGGCCGAGCTCGCGGGCCCGCCGTACCAGCTGGAACAGGTCGGGTCGCTCGAACGGGTCACCACCGGTGATCACGAACAGCGGCGCGGGCCGGCCGAAGGCGGCCACCTGCCGCATCAGCTCGGTGGCCTCGTCGGTGGTCAGCTCCTCCGGATGCCGGTCGGGCACGGCCTCGGCGCGGCAGTGCAGGCACGCCAGCAGGCATGCACGCGTGGCCTCCCAGATCACGATGAACGGGCGGTCCGCGGCATCCCGCCGGACCTGCCGCAGCGGCGGGCGCAGACTCATATGCGGGCTCCCAGCAGGATGTGGGCCACGACGTCGGCGGCCGAGTGGTCGTCGGGCAGGCCGTTGAGGAAGGCGGCGTTCTGGCCGAGTGTGAGCAGAGGCGGCTCGTCGTAGCCGTCGGCGCGGTGCTGGCCGAGGCCGATGGCGGCCAGCAGGCCGTTACACAGGCAGCGCCGCCCTTCGGCCTCCTCGGCCGGGCGGCCCTTGCGCACGTAGGTGTCCACCGGCTCGGCCGGGCAGCGGTAGCCGATCGCGCCGTTCGGCTTCGCGTACGGTGTGCGCAGGTAGCCCAGGTCGCACAGCCGCGGCCGCGCCTGATACACCTCCTGCTCTGACAGCGTCTCTGCGACGTCGGCCACCTTGAACGGGAACCCGGTGGGCGAGGCGCGCGGGTCGTTGCGCACCTGGAGTGTGCCGCTCGCGGCCTGCTCGCGTAGGCGGCTGCGCAGGCCCTCGTCGAGCCCGGACTCCCGGCACAGCGCGAACGCCGACCCCACCTGGATGCCCTGCGCGCCCGCCGCCCAGGCCCGCTCGAGCCCGCCGGGCGTGCCGTACCCGCCGGCCAGCCAGAACGGCAGGCCGAGCGCGGCCACCTTGCCCAGGTCGGCCTCGTCGCGTGGCCCATACATCGGCTCTCCGGCTGCATCGAGCGTCATCCGGCCGCGGGGTGGTGCGCTGTGCCCGCCCGCCACCGGTGTCTCGATCACGAACCCGTCCGGCCGGGTGAGCGGTGAGCGGGCCAGGTACGCGGACAGCACGTGTGACGACACGATCGCCAGCAACCGGGGCCGGACGAGCGGCGTGAGACGGTGGCCGAGCAACTGCACCGGGTCGATCCCGATCGTGTGTCCGTCACCGCCCGCCACGGCGACCGAGACCTGGGCGGGGCGGTGCTCGGACAGGTCATCGAGCAGGCGCGGGATCTCCGCAGGGATGCCGGCGCCCATCAGCACGTAGTCGGCCCCGGCCAGGACCGCACCGTAGGCGGCGGCCGGGGTGGCGAGCTGGATCTTCTCCAGGTAGTTGACCCCGACAGGACCGTCGTGGCCCTCCTTGGCCAGGAAGACCTCGGCGAAGTTGGCGACCACGGCCAACTCGTCGCGGGCGCGGCTGTGCCGCAGCCCGAGCCGGGGCACAGGCCGGTACGGCACGTCCGGCCCGGTGCCGCCGGGTACGAAGTAGCGGCCGAGGACGCGCTCGGCCACCTCGTGCACCGGGAAGCAGGCCAGCGCGCGACGCAGGTGACCGCCAGGGTCGCCGCGCTGCAGCCGTCGGGCCAGGGTGACGTCCAGCGCCGTGCCCGACACCACACCGAGCTGCCCGGTCTCGGCGACCGCTCGGGCCAGCCGCCAGCCGGACACTCCCACCCCCATCCCGCCCTGGATCAACACGGGCCTCGGCGGCTCATACACGCGGGACCTCCACCGGGTCGAGCACCTCGAACACGGAACGGCGCGGCACGCGCGGGACTGGTGCGCCGTACCCGAACCTGGCCAGCATCTGCACGTGACCCATCGGCCCGCCCTGGTCGGCGCGGTGCTGCGCCGGGCGCAGGTCGAGCGGCTGGCTGAACATCGACGCCGACACGCCGTGCGCGGTCGCGGCGAGGAGCACCCGCTGCAGCGCCTGCCCGGCACGCAGCCAGTCGAGCGGCCCGTCACCCCTGGTGAAAAGGGCCGCGATCTGCGGATCCGCCTCGAAGTCGGCGCTCGGCCGCGCGCACTCCAGGCCGAAGTCCCGCATGGGCAACTCCCTGTTTCGCGGGCGAGGGCCGAAGGCATGCTCGGGCACGCCGTCGAAGCGCCGGCACGGATCCGTCCAGCAGGCCAGCTCGGCGCGATAGGACTCCTCGGCGGCCAGCGTGTCGTCGGCCGTGCCGATCATGTCGAGCACACGCCGCGCCGTCCGCCCCTTGACCAGGACCAGTGTGGCGCTCTCGGCGTGCGCGGCGTGGACCAGGTCGACGAAGACCTCCCCGGGCAGTCGGCGGCCGTCGAACGGGAAGCGGTTGGTACGCCGGTGCGGGATCATGTCGTACATCAGCCGCTCGTTCCGGTCGGGTGGGTCGCCCAGGACGGCGTGCACGGTGGCCAGCAGGTCGGGACGGGCGGCCGGGTCGGGCAGCGCCGTGACGTGGGCGTCGTGCCCGGTCATCCGGATCGCCAGCCGCAGGTTGAACAGTGCGGCCCCACAGCTGATGCCGAGTCCGCGCCCCATCGGGTCGGTGACGGCCAGCAGCCGGTCGAGGTCGGCGTACAGCTCCATGGTGGCGTCGTCGACACGGTGGAAGCGCCACGGCTGGGTGTTGTGCACCGACGGCGCCGCGGCGGCGGCCTTCACCGTTCTGCTCACGCCGCCGGGCGTCGCGAACGGAAGCTCCCGGGCGGCGAGCGATCCGGTGTCAGGGGATACCGGGATCGCGCCGATATCGGTCATCGGGACATCCCCGGCACAGGGGTAACAGCGGACATGGGATCAACATCTCGCGCCTCGCCGTGGTCACGGCAGGGACCAAGGTCCCTTGGATCACCTCCGATGGACCGTTTCCCGACCGGAACCCCGCAGGGTCCCTTGGGGCGCCTTGATGAGCCGTCGATTGACGGGCGCCTGGTGCGAGCCGCATGGGGATCGTGTCGCCGAACCCACTGCCCCGCAGGAGACAGGTTCAGGCTGCTTGGTGACGCCCCCGTGCCAGGTGAGCGCCACGCCGGTGGCGAGCGGAACGGGCAGGGACACCGCGGTGAAGATCCCGAAGCGGCGGCCGACCGCGGTCAGCACCTATCCTTGGGAACCTCCGAGCGGCCATGCGTTCCGTACCCGCTCGCGCGGGATACCGGCAACCTAGCCGAACAGCGTCCAGCCGTACTTGAGCACGACGACCAAGATCATGATCAAGATCCAGATCGTGACGGCGATGGCGTCCAGGTCGGCGTCGATGGCCCTGGTCAGCGCCTTCTGCGCGCGGCGGGGCAGGAACAGGTTGCCGTCGCGGACGTTCACGTGTGTCAGCGTCGACCACACCAGCGTCGTGGACACGGTCACCAGCAGGCACCACGGGCACAGCGCGCCGATCACGTACATGGACTGGGAGAACAGCCAGTACGCGAAGATCAGGCCGAGCGTGTAGATCACCTGCGCGGCGAACATGAACCAGCGCGGGAACCGCACCCGGCCCAGGCTCGCCACCGCGATCGTGATCACGACCGGCTCGGCCACCAGCCCCAGGAAGGCGTTCGGGAAGCCTAACAGGTGCGCCTGCCAGGAACTGCCGACCGCGCCGCAGCTGACGACGCTGTTGATGTTGCAGGACAGCTCCGCGCCCGGGTCGGCCGCCAGGCGCACCGCGTCGATCGACAGCACGAAGGACGCAGTCAGGCTCAGGCACGCCGACAACAGCATCGTTCCGAAGATCCAAGCGTTGGAGTGCCGGAACACGTGCACGCGGTGGAGGACCGTTGCCACTACTGGCCCTTGGCCGCGGTCACGGCTGCCGTCAGCGCGCCCGCCGTGTAGAGGTCGCCCTCGAACACCTTGCCGTTGATCTTCACGGTCGGCGTGCCCGAGATCCCCGTGTTGAACACGGCCTGCGTCGAGGTTGTGATCCACGGCTCGAAGCTGCGGCCGGTGAAGGCGTCCACCACGTCCGCCGAAACCCCGGCACGACGGGCCAGCGTGGCGATCTCGTCGTCAGACAGGCCGCGGCTGCCCTCCTCGGGCTGGTTGGCGAACAGCGCCGCGTTGAACGCCAGAACCTTGTCCGGCGCCCGATCGGCGACGGTCGCGACGGCGTTGGCCGCCCGCGTGGAGTACTTCGCGCCGCTGGAAGCCTGATCCAGGAACGACAGCGGGTACAGCTCCAGCCGCACCGTCCCGTCGGCCACCATCTTGTCCAGCTCGCGGCTGTTGGCCTGCTCGAAGCGCCCGCAGTACGGGCACATGTAGTCGAGGTAGACCTCGAGCCGCACGGGCGCGGCCGTGTTGCCCAGGGCCAACGCCCCGCCCGCCGTCGCGATCGCCGGGGCCTTGCCTCCCTGCGCCGCCGGGGAGCTGTCGTTACCCGCCGCGTTGATCAAGCTGATCACGATGGCGACCAGGAGCCCCACGATGATCAGCCCGCCGCCGGCGGCGACCAGGCGGGTGCGTTTTTTCCTTCGCCGCTCGGCGGCAGCTCGGGCGTCGCGTAGCTCGCGGGACTTGATTCGTGCCTCGGTGGTCATGCTCTCGTTTTCCTCGCTGGACGAAAGATCGAGCGCCACGCGACACGTCGCCACCATTCCTGAACCACGCTCAGCCCTGGCCGGATGCCTCTCCCCGACGCCCGCCGCCCAGCTTGGAGCACACCGCCGCGCCCACACCCGGGCCGAAGGTCCCAACCCTGTGGACCTTGGTCCTGGATCGGACGTCACCGAGGCAATCGGGACGAGATCCGGTACGTGCCCAGCGGTCAAGCGCCGCACGGGTCACAACGACGCCGTTGCGTCTGTTCCGCCAGTTCTCCTTCCCAGGCGGCGTCGCCAGCCACGTTGCGCCGAGACGTCCGGCTCCATCCACGAGGCTGGCTTCGAGGGCGAGCAACGCCGCGCGCCCGCCGGAGGGGTCCGACTCCGTCACCAGGATCCGCATGCGACCACTTGTCGTCTGCCGTCACCCTCGGCAGAGACCGAAGTCCGTTGTACAGCAGGCTAGAAAACGTCGTCTCTCAGGCCCCTTCCGTCGCACAACCAACGTCCTTGCGCAGTGAGGACGAAAGTCCCTGGCAGCGATATCCGGACCGGCCAGAGGGTGGAGGCATCAGCAACGGATGCGAAGAAGGTGCTCACGCATGAGGCACAGGCCCATCGCTCTTGATCCCGCCGACGTGCAGGTCAAGATCCGTGGCGGGATACGACCTGCCGACGTCCGGCGCGCGAGGGAAACCGTGGCCCACCTGGCGCGGCTCGCCCACGAACCGGTGCTCGGCGCGAAGGTCAAGCTGGCCACCGCCCCCGGGCTCGCGGTGAAGCAACGGACGGCGGAGGCCGTCCTGGACGTCCAGGGGCGACTCATCAGAGCCCAGGCCAGCGCCGCCTCCACGCGCGCGGCCATCCACCTGCTCGGCGACCGCCTGCGGACCCGGCTGCTGGAGACCACCAGGGACTGGGAGAACCGGCGGGGGCGCCATCAGCAGCGTCCGGCCGGGCATGCCGGCGGGGAGCGGCGGGTCGTGCGGTCCCTCGCGGCGGCCCGTGCCGTGCCCGACGAGGCGGTGGTGGACATGAAGGAGCTCGACTACGACTTCCTGCTGTTCATCGAGGACGCGACGGGCCAGGACAGCGTCGTCTACCGCAACGGCGACGGCTACGGGCTCGCCCAGGTCGAGCCCCGGCCGGACCTGCCGTTGCCGATGTGCGCGGCGATCTCGGTCAGCCCGTCGCCCGCTCCTCGGCTCACTGTAGAGGAGGCCATCGAACGGCTGGAGCTGACCGGGTTCGCGTTCGTCTTCTTCGCCGACGCGGACACCGGCGCCGGCCGGCTCGTCTACCGCCGTGACGACGGGGACTACGGCCTGGTCAGCACCGCTCACGCCTGACGTCCCTCCGAAGCGGACCGCGGCCCCCCATGGCGCGAGAGGGGCCGCGGTCGCCCGGAGTGGTGGCAGCCGTAGATGGGCAAGGAGGACATCGATTCTCTTCCCGCGCGTCTGTTTCGTCGGCCTCGTCGGGTCCGGGCTTGTCATCTCCGGCCTGCTCCTGGTCCCACCAGACCGAGCGAGGCGTCCCGGGGGCCGGCGTCCGAGTGCGGTGCACAGGACGACGCCGAACCGGAACAGGCCGGCTGGGACGGCGTCTGCATTGGCGTTGGCGTGCGACTTTCCGGGATCTCCGGCATGGAGCGGTCCGTAGGTCGCGGTAACGATGGCTTCGAAGCAGAGGAGGAAGCCGGCACGACGGCTCCGGCCGACTCGCGGCCGGTCGACAACGGGCCGCGTCTCTACGGCCGCCGCGACCCGTCGCCCCCGAATCCTGCGCCGCTGCTCGGCGAGAAGGGTTGGCGTCCGAACGTGTCAACAGTGCAGCGTTCCGCGTCGCCTTTCATCGCTGCATCAAGTGCGCTCTTCAAGGGCGGGCGCTACTGCAGTTGGTCGCGGCGGCGGGTGAGGTAGGCGGTCTCGCCGGTGTTGCCGGCCAGCTCGATGGCCCGGTCGTAGGCCGCGCGTGACTGCTGACTTCGGCCCAGCCGGCGCAGCAGGTCGGCGCGGGTGGCGTGGTAGGCGTGATAGCCGGCCAACGCCTCGGCGAGGCGGTCAACGATGGCCAGGGCCACCTCCGGCCCGTCGAGCTCGGCCACGGCGATGGCCCGGTTGAGAGCGATGATCGGCGAGGGGTCGAGGCGGACGAGCTGGTCGTAGAGGGCGAGGATCTGCGACCAGTCGGTGTCGCGGATGTCGCGGGCGGAGGTGTGCACGGCGTTGATCGCGGCGAGGATCTGGTAGCGACCCGGAGCCACCCCGGCGGCGGCAGCGGCCAGGCGCTCGCGCACCAGCCGGTGACCTTCGGCGATCAGTTCCGAGTCCCAGGCCCCACGGTCCTGCTCGTCGAGCGCGACCAGTTCGCCGTTCGCCGAGATCCGGGCGGTGCGGCGGGCCTCGGTGAGCAGCATCAGCGCCAGCAGCCCGGCCACTTCTCCGTCCTGCGGCAGGAGCGCGCGGATCAGGCGGGTGAGCCGGATCGCCTCGGTGGTCAGGTCATGCCGTACGGGGTCGGTGTCGGGGCCGCTGGCCAGGTAGCCCTCGTTGAAGACGAGGTACAGGACGGCGAGGACGCCGGTGACGCGTGCCGGGAGATCCTCGGCGGCCGGCACGCGATAGGGGATGCGAGCCGCCTTGATCTTGGCCTTCGCGCGGGTGATGCGCTGCTCCATGGTGGTCCCCTGCACCAGGAAGGCGCGGGCGATCTCGGGCACGGTCAGACCGCCGACCATGCGCAGCGTCAACGCCACGCGCGCTTCCACCGCCAGCGCCGGGTGACAGCAGGTGAAGATCAGCCGGAGCCGGTCGTCGTCGATGGCGCCGAGAGGCTCGGGCGGGTCGTCGTACACCATCTGAGCCTCCTTGTGCTTGTCGTCGCGCTTGTTCTCGCGCCGGATCCGGTCGATGGCCTTGCGGTTGGCGGTGGTGGTCAGCCACGCGCCGGGGTTGGGGGGTACGCCGTCGGCCGGCCACCGTTCGACGGCGGTCGCGAACGCCTCGGCGGCCGCTTCCTCGGCGATGTCGAGGTCACCGAAGCGCCTGGTCAGGGCGGCCACCACCCGCGCCCACTCGTCGTGGTGGGCCCGGGTGATCGCCTCCTCGACGTCGCTCACTGGAACGGCCGCACCTCGATCTTCCGATCGCAGACCTTCGACGCTTCAGCCGCGAGCTTGAGCGCCACATCCAGATCGGGGGCCTCCCACACCCAGATGCCGGCGAGGTACTCTTTCGACTCCACGAAAGGCCCGTCGCTGAACACCGCCTGCTCGCCCCGGTTGTCGATGACCGTGGCCGCGTCGGTGTCCGCGAGTCCGCCCGCGAAAACCCAGTAGCCCTCGGCGATCAGTCGCTCGTTGAACGCGCTGATGGCAGGCCGCCTGTCCGTGCTGCCGGGATTGCTCTTGTCATCGATCACGGAAACCAGGTACCGCATCTGAAGATCATCTCCTGTGGTGTCAAGACAGCGTGGTTCGGTGGTAGGGACTTTCACGCCGTTGCATAGTGCGGGCGCCCGGCCGGCCGGTAGCGCTGGATCGTCACGCCCTTCGCGTCGACCCGGGACTCGACCAGGTCGAGCGCAAGATCCGGACCGGACTCCGGGAACAGTCTCGCGCCCTGGCCGAGGATCACCGGGATCACGATCAGAGTCATCTCGTCGACCAGGTCGTTCTCCAGCAGCCACCGGGTCAGGATGCCACTGCCGTGCACCTGCAGCTCACCCCCGGGCTTGGCCTTCAGCTCACTGACGGTCGCCGCGAGGTCGCCGCGGAGGACGGTCGTGTCCTCCCAACGCGGCGCGGTGAGCGTGGTCGAGGCGACGTACTTGGGGGCCTCGTTCAAGGCCACGCCGATGGGATGTGCGCGCATCTGGCCGACTGATCCCCAGGAGCCGGCGAACAGCTCGTAGGTGCGCCGGCCGAACAGGAACGCCTCGGCGCGCTGGTAGGTCTGCGTGATGAACGTCCTGGTCTCGTCGTCGCCCTTCCCCCGGGCCCATCCGCCGCGCTCGAATCCGTTCCTGCGGTCATCCGACGCGGCGCCGTTTCCCTGCATCACTCCATCGATGGTGACCTGCGTCATGGTCGTCAGCTTCATGATCGCGGTTCCTTTGCCTTGGCGCCGCCCCCCTTGCGGGCGGCCTCATCCCTGCTACGAACACCACCGCCCCGATCCGACACTTCCTCCCGGACTTCTTTGAAGAATTTTCCGGGACGCCGGTCGTCAGCGATCCGACAGCACGACAGTGTCGCGGCGACCGCGCTCGGTACCCCTTGCGACACCCAACCTGTCCGATATCAAGGCGGTACGGCTACGCAGCAGGCGCGGCGATGACCGACGACGGCGAGCACCCCAGCTAGGAGTAGCCACCGGGATACGGCAGAAACGGGCCGCGAGCTTAGACAATTGCCGGCCAGTGCCCAGCGAGGGCCGCGTAGGCGGTGGAGCGGCCGATCTTGAGGGTGCGGGCGGCTTTGGTGACAGAGACGCCGTCGCCGACCAAGCGGCGCACAGTGGCGAGTTCGGCGGGGCCCAGGACGTGGGGGCGGCCTATCTTCTTCTTGCCCGGGAGCATGGCGTCCTCGCTCCGGCGCCGCTTGGCGACGACGATCTGCGTACGACAGCCGGGCGAGCCGGTCGAGGCGGCCGCTGGCGCAGAGCGCATCGGGTCGTGCGGGTGCCCGAAACTCGGCCGGCGGGCTGATCTGGGGTTTGTCGCTGTTCATGCCGTTGCGGCTGGTTTATCTGATCGTGGTTAGGCTCGCGGGGTGGGTGGTGCTGCTGGGGCGCTCGCAGAGGTCGAAGGATGCGGGCTGCCGGTCCGTCCTCGGTCGACTGGGGACGGCCTGTCTGCAATTCCCTTTGACCGGGTTCCGGCCCCACGCCGTCCGATCACTGTCCGTCCTGGTAGACCATGGGGCCTGACTCCTTGAACGCCGCACGCGAGGCGTCCTTGAGCCACTTCGTCGCGCTGGAGTCTCTGGTGAGGTTCGTGTAGACGGCCAGGGTACGGATCACATATCGGCCGGTCCGCCCGGTCCACGAGTACAACTGCACGTTCCACCAGTTCGAGGTGTAGCAGATGCCGGTCGATCCCGGCCCCGTTTGGGGGCACCGGATCCCCCAGTCCTGCACGTCGACGTTCTTGAGCCTCGAGTACGCGGTGCCGGCCCTGCCCGAGTCCTTCAGCGGAACGACCCAGACGGTCACCATGATGCGCCCGTTCGGAGCGCCCGAGCTGATATAGGCACCCACCGCCATGTCGTCGCAGCGTGCCTTGCGGAGGGCGGACTTGACTCTGGCATCGGGCCACGGGCTCGGGCAGTCCTCCACCCCAAACGCCTTGCGGCTGAAACGCACCCCCTTGGCGCTCGTGAAGGACTGCGGAAGCAGGGCGTCGGCCGTGATCGGGGTCGGGTCGGTGCTCTCCTTGTTGAGGTGCGCGGGGTTGAACGACTCCTCGGTCGGCTCCTCCGAAGCTGTCTGAGAAGGCGTCTGAGAAGGCGTCTGCGAAGGTGTGTCGGAAGGGCTCGGTCCGGGGGAGTAGGCGGAGACGGGCTGGGAGGTGGAGGACTGACCGCCCGACAGCGCTCCCCGGACTGCGTTCTTGACTACGGCCCGCACGCCCACCACGGCCAGCACCAGGGCAACTGCTCCAGCGCCAACGGCGAGGCCGATCTTCTTCGACCGGCCGCCGCCGCTGCTGGGCGGAGGCTGGGGAGGGACACCCCATCCAGGCTGCCCAGGCTGCTGCGCCCAGCCGGCAGGCCCGTTCTCCTGTGCCGACGGGTGCGGCCGGAGAGCGAGTTGCTCGGCCTCCGGCATGCCCATCGTGGCGTGCGCCGTGGGCCACTGCGCGAGTGGGGTGGGAGCCTCGTCGCCGGTCAGGCGGCGCAGCAGGGCGGCGGCGCTCGGCCGGGCGGCGGGGTCCTTGGCCAGACAGGCCGCCAGCGTCGGGCGTAGCTCCTGCGGCACGGCCGACAGGTCGGGTTCGCGGGTCAGGATGGCGTGCATGATCACCGGAAGGGTGTCTCCACTGAAGACCTGCTGCCCGGTGGCCGCGTAGATCATGGAGGTCGCCCAGCTGAACAGGTCGGCCGCCGGGGTGATCGGCGCCCCGCCGAACTGCTCCGGCGCCATGTAGACGGGGGTGCCCACCACGCTGTGCGTGGCCGTCTGGGCGGTCACCCTGGCGATCCCGAAATCGATCACCACGGGCCCCTCCGGCCCCATGATCACGTTGTGCGGTTTGAAGTCACGGTGGACTATCCCGGCCCGGTGGATGGCCGCCAGCGCGGTGAGCGTGGTCACCGCGAGCCGCTCCAGCCCGCTGCCCGAACGCGGACCCTCGGTCCTGACCAGCAGGTCGAGCGACGGGCCTGGGATGTGTTCACTGACGATGTATGGCTGGCCGCCCACCAGGCCCGTGTCCAGCACGCGCGCCGTACAGAACGGAGCAACCTGGCGAGCCGCCTCGGCTTCCCGCAGGAACCGGCGGCGCGCGTTCTCATCCGCCGCGGCTCCAGCGTGTAACACCTTGACCGCGACCTGTTCGTTGGACGGCCCCTGGCCCAGGTAAACCGTTCCCTGGCCGCCCCGCCCCAGTACACCAGCGAGCCGATAGGGGCCGATCTGACGTAAATCTTCCGGCGTGAGCGACTGCACAAGATCTCACCTTAGCGTTTGCTGGCAAGATCTCCTTAATGTCACACAATGGGTCAAGTCACTGCGAAGCCTTCGTGGCCGTTGGTAGCGATCTCGGCGCACCTGACGCGGTAAGGGCCGACGCCGTCGATGACCTGATGGGTGCTCGCCGAACGCGGCTACGACCCCGACAAGTATCGCCGCCCAGAGGAATGAGTCCAGGAGATCTGGTCACGTTCAGTGATCCCCTATGTTGTGACATCTGGGACATATGGTTCAAATGACATGGAAGGGGTGAGTGTGACTTTCAGTGGTCTGCCGTTCGCGTGGCTCTCAACGACTCGCCGCTCGCCCCTTCGTGACGGACTCGCCTCTGTAGGGTGCGGGTGCCGAGAGTAGTGACATGAGGAGCTCCTTGTCCCTTCCTGTGCAGTAAGAGCCCAGTGGCGAGACAGCCTGTCGAGCACTCCCCAGCGCGAGCGCTCGCGCTCCCTTGCCGGCCATTGCGGCCCGGGGACGGGCCACCGTGACGGTCCGTGACGTGGTGCGAGGTCCGGAGTTGACGGTGGAGGCCGTCATGCGGCGGGGCAGTGCTCGACGGCGAAGTGGTCTGATCAGGTTGTGGAGTAGTCCAGGCCGTAGAGGTCCGAGCTGGATTGCGCCGAAGGTCTGTCTGAGAGGCCTGCGCTGGGAGATGATGTCCAGCCATGGCTGATCATTCGCACTCGACACTTCCCAGGGCGCGACGTCCGGTCCTCGAACTCTCCATTGATCTCGGCGACCACCCTCCCCTGGAGCGTGTTACGCAGTCCATGGTGGCGCTGAACGAGGTATGGCGGTTCGCGCTGAGAATCTCCCAGGGATCCCCCTCCTTTCCCGTAGCCTGGCATCCCGAGTTCGCCGCAATGTTGGCGGCGTACCGGCCCGAGAATTATGGCTACATCGGCGACGAGTACGAGATCGAACTGCATGAGTTGCTGGTGCGTCGGACGATCCTGGCGAGCCCGTGGGAGACCATCCTCACCGTGGCGGCCAACCATTCAGGGGTCGTCATGTATGGCGGTGCGGCCCTCATCACGCTGGAGCGGATTCTCAAGATGCTCATGGATTGGCAGAGCCATAGGTTGGCTCTTGAAGAACGCAGACATCAGCTTGAGCAAGAATCCGGGCCGACGGAGGCCCTGGAGGATGACGACGGTAGCTCTCCTGAGAGTGCGCCCGATGTCATCCGAGCGGTCGAGCGGTTCGTTTGGAAGTACGACCGTTTGGAAGCCGCACCCATGGATCACGTCGACCGGGTCGGAGACTACTTCATCACTCTTGCGCAGGGAAGAATCCTTCGTGTCGAAGTGCGTCTAGAGCACGAGGACCCTACCGTCGAGCAGTGATCTCCTTATCGCGCTATTGCGCCACATCCTAGGCAGACGAATACCCCGCCTCGAAAAGTGGCGCACTCGCATACTTCCCTCGGGCGATCAGCCAATTATCGCGTGCTGGATGTGAACCCCGCGGTGGTCCGGTCGCCACCGGTGCCAGCAACGATGGACATGAGCAGGCCGACCACGGCGGTCATGCCTGCATCAAAGCGACGGCTGGCTGTGCCACATCCAACAGAGCACCGGAGCCATCGAGTCAGCACCCTGCCCGCTCACATGCGGCTACGCGTTCAGCGCGGCACCTGTACAGGATCGATGGCGAATGCCTTGTAGAGCTGGGTGATGTCCAGCACCCGCTGGAGCACACCCTGGACGTGGGCCAGGCGCAGTCTGCATCCCGCCTGCAGGGCGGCACCCTGTATATGCAACAGCGCGCGTAGTCCCTCGGAGCCGCAGAACGTCAGCGCCGCAACATCTACCTCGACGAAGCGGGGCCCATTCGACAAGGCCGTTTCCATGGCGTCCAGCAGCGTCGAGGTCGTGTTCACATCAAGTTCGCCGGCCAAGCACACCACCGAAATGCCATCATGGAAGTGCACATCGGCCGTAAGGACGGTCATGGATGACCTCCTCTTTCTGTTGGAGGGGAGACGTGAGTCGCCCGCACGTCTCATGACCGACACGCGCCATTCCTGGCCGCACCCGTCGCGAGACCCGAGGCGCCTTGGCCAGGGCCAGTCGGAATACCTGCAGTTCCTGCTGTTCATCCTGGCCACGGTGTGGCTGGTCCAACGCGGCTCGCCCGAATCCAAGGAACGTCATCTCGGCGCCGGCCTGGCCGCCATCGCCGGCTGGAACCGCCCGCGGTGCGCCCAGTGCCTTCTGCGCCTCCAGCAACCGGTCGAGATGTCCTTGGACGACCGGCGCACTGGATGAGGCTTTTGAGTGGTCCACTGGTGCGCCGACGGCTGCGATGGCAACGACACCTGCAAGTCGCGTGCGGTCTGCTTGAGCGGGCGTCGAGTCTGGTGTGGTCGGTGACGAGATCAGCTCCGATCGACCGGACGACGTCGGCCTCTGCCGTGTCCTGTGCGGCGGTTCCGGCGGCGATCTCGGCGAGATTGCTTGGTGTGCCTGGGCCTTTCTGTCAAGCGGGGTGGCGCTGGGAACGACGGGATGGCATCGGGTCCGTTCCGCTCCCGATGCGTGAGCCGTGGTTTGCTCGCGTGGAGAGCAGGAAGGTAGCCAACCGCCTCCGCCGAGCAGCTCACAATGTTCGCCCACGCTAATGCGGGTATGGCCTGTTATTCACTAGAGAGGGGACACCTGACATGGAACAACCCGGTGGCGGTAGCAGACACCATTCCACCCCACATGAGCCTCGATCGCCGGAGGGGATGAGCTCACAGCAGGTCGACAGCCGCAGCGAGCTGGCTAAGTGGATCAGCGGTACGCATGTGTTTCCCGCTGGCAGGGAAGAACTGCTGGAGCGGGCGCGGTCCGAGGCAGCGCCCGACACGGTGCTCTCTGCCATTCAATCGCTGCCCCCCGACCGTGTTTTCGAGAACATGGCGGATCTCAGCCGAGAGCTTGGTCTCGACGGAATCCAGCACGACTAGGCACATAACAGCGGATCTACCATTCACGGGCGCCCGTCCTGGATGGGTTCCCGCGTCAGTGGTGCGCGGAGTGGAGGCTGTCTGTTCCGTTATCAGGCTTGATCTCGGCGAGGACGACGCCATCGCGCCCGAGGCCTCGATGGAGGTGCTGGAGCCGGTGATCGCCCTCCTGCAGGACCTGTCCGAGCAGGAGCGGCGAACCCTCGCCGAGCTGATCAACCAGTTCGCGCAGGAGGAAACCGACCCCGAACGGCAAGCTGACGGCCTGGGAAACGCTCGAGATCCTGGGCCTCCTGGTCTGATCGATGACCTGCGGTGCGCCCGTTGTGTCCGCAGCGGTCACCGGTCGTGGGACAACGAATGCTTCGAGCCCAGGGTCATCTCATCTCGCGCCGATTGCGCAGGATTTCGACGCCGTCACCGTCAAGTTCATCGCAGTACACCGAGCGTCCGGTCGTGGCCATCACCAGTGCCAGGGTGGTGCCGGACACCAGCGGGCCGGAACCCGTGGTGAAAGGGCCGTCGGTGGCGGCGAGTCGCAGGCCGACGATCCGTCTCTTGGCGGCGACGACCACGTCCGAGCTCCGGTAGTACTCGGCTACCCGAGTGAGGGTCTCGATCGGGTAGCCATGGCGAATACCCAGCGGTCGCCGGATGTCCTCGGCATGCACGATCGTCTCACCCAGCATCGCGATGACCGGGAGAGGCGGTTTGGTGGTGCTCGTGATGACGTGGCGGAACCTGTCATGCGTCTCGGCCGCGGTCGCGCCCAACTGCTCGGCCAGCCGCATGGCGACCTGCTTGTCGAAGTCGAACCGGCAGCGGATCACCCCCGCCAGCCACCGCACACCGTTAAGGCTCGCCCCTGCCGTGAGGTGCGCCAGCACCTCCCGCACGCTCAGCCCGGCACACAGCGACGGTGTCGCCCATTGCTCGTCGGTCAGATCCACCAGGTCGCTCGCCAGGGCCGCTCGCTCGGCGTGCACCAGCGGCCAGATGTCGGCCACGCGACTGCCCCGTGCTTTCGGCGCCGGATTGGTCATGTCAGCCAGCCTTTTCTCGTCAGTCACACGAGTCCTCGCATCAGGTCGGTAAGGACGGTCGAAGTGAAGACTTCCGTCAGGCGGCGAAATCATCGCTCGCCTGAGGCAGGCCAGCCGCACTCGGCAACCCCGCTGGCGGAAACGACACTCCTGTGGGCAAGCAGGGCATGGGCGTCCGGGAGTCGGCAGGTGCTCGCACCCAGAGCCCGTGCCCCGGCACGCTGGCGCCACAACGTCACGGTCAGCAATAACGTAGCGCGTTAGGTGAATAGCCGAGCCTCCGGGTGCTGCTA
Organism: Nonomuraea sp. NPDC004354; assembly: GCF_053602555.1. NCBI lineage: Bacteria > Bacillati > Actinomycetota > Actinomycetes > Streptosporangiales > Streptosporangiaceae > Nonomuraea > Nonomuraea sp. NPDC004354. The sequence goes on from NZ_JBSGDV010000015.1 coordinate 151,471, forward strand.
CTTCTCACCGACATCGCGGGCCCGATCCAGACCCCGGGTGCCCCTTCGTAGCGGACCTCCGGTCTCCCTGGCCGGCCTCGGTGCGCTCGACACCCGCGTGGTCGCCCGCGTCACGGGTCAGCCCTCCACTCCCGTCGCGTCGTGGGAGGCGCCGACCGGTTTCGACTCCGGCGAACCGACGCTGGGCGAGCCGTTCCGCCCCTTCCTGGACGTGCTGCCGAACAACCGCGCGGTCGCCCTGCGGGTGCCTCGCGAGGAGCAGGAGCTGATCAACCCCTACACCACGGCGACCGCGATGGACGCCGGCTGGATCTGGACCATTGAGTTCCTGGTCCTGCACTACCGGGCCGGCGCCCGCGCCGACACGCCGTGCTGGCAGGAGATCAAGCGCCGCAAGATCCCCGAGAGCCTGTCGGACCTGCTGGAGTCGGCTGCCGGCCGGCTGCCGGACGAGAGCGCCGTCTACCCGTACTACCACGGCTTCGAGCTGTACTCGTGGATCACCATGCTGCTCGGGCTCGGGCACGCGCCCCTCCGCCCGCGGCCGGCGCTCCACCACATCGATCCGGCGCGGGCGCGGGCCGCGTTCGCCGGGGTCCGCGCCGCCGCCGAGCACGGCCCCTGGCGGTGGCCGATATCGGCGGCGACCTCGGCGCGCTGCCCGACCACCGGCCCGCACGCGACGTCCCAGGGGTTCATATTGACCCGGTGGTCGATACCGCACGTCCTCGGTGGTCACGACAGTCGGATGTGGTGTTCGGCGGCCCATCCGGGGTAGCACGACGGGACGAACGCTCCTGAGGAGGATGCAGCCGAGGAGACGAAAACCGCCGCTGGACGCGGTTCGGGACACGGAGGAATCCGTCCATCACCCCGTTCCGGCAGGCGCTGCGGCGTTGGGAAAGCGTCGGCGATCAGGCCACGCATGCGCGGACCTCGCCGGTCAGCCGAATCCCGCGGCGATGCCCAGTCCTCATAGACAAACGTTCCGCAGCAGAAAGCAGTCCGCCATCCTCAAGCTACGCATCGGTGCGAGCCGGCTCCGCCGAACGCAGCAGTCTCGTAGAGAGTGCCGCAATATGACATCTCAACTACAAGGCCGTACACCCTTCACCGTCTCGACTCGCCGGTCCCGCAAGGTCGCCTTGGTCCGTGTGGCGGGCGAACTCGATCTTGCCACCGCCCCTACATTGCGCGCGCATCTGCGCGCCGCGACAGCACCGTCGGCGTCCTCCGTGCTGATCCTGGATCTGTCGGGGGTGACCTTCTGCGACTCGGTCGGTTTGAGCGAGCTCGTTGTGGCCTTGCAGCACAGTCAGAACAGAGGAAAACGGCTCGTGCTCAGCGGCGTTCCAGCGAGCCTGGACGACCTGCTGTACCGAACGGGCCTGCACAGGATTTTAGAACGGCGCGCCACCTGCGACGAGGCGCTGCGACATGTGAGAGAAACACGCCATGCCCACTGCGCGGGACACGACGGAGGTCGCCCAGCGTAGTCGACCGCTACGCGACGGCGGTCGTCGCGTCGGCCAAGCCGATGCCCAGGGCTCCGGTAAGCAGCCGCCCGCCGCGTAGGCATCGCTGTCCATTCCAGATCTCATCGGCCAGTTTGACGGCGGGGCCCCGGCCATCCGGCCGGGGTCCCAACACTGGCGCGGTTGGGAAGCAGTCAGCACCGGGGTGACGGGCGGTCTCTTCTTGATCATGGTGGCACTGGCCGCAGTCGCCGTGCTACGAGTGACCCGGACGAGACGATCCCGGGGCGCCGGTGCGAAATCGGCCAGGTGGGCGTTCTCATGCGGGAGCGAGTGGGCAGCGTAGAGGCGTGCTCGATGGTCTACGCCGGTCGACTGCGGTGGTCGGCGAACGCCAAGTCCTGGTTCCGGTGCATCTTGCCCGGCAGCGCTGCCGGCGCATCGTCGGACCTCGTCGCGATTCTCCGCTGCAGCGGGTGCTCATTTCACGCGAGGAAGGTTTCCTGGGCCGATACGAAACGGGGGTCGATTCAAGAGGTGGCGACATGTCACTTATGGAGTGAAGGCGGCATAAATCGCCGCAACTCGCCTTGATCGTATGGTCGTGTCCAACGGCGACCGATCCGCGGCGGCGGCGCACCGCAAAGGAGCAGGATGACTGTCCAGGACATCACGCTCGACAGCATGGCCGCCGAAGACCTCCTGGCGGTCATGGTGCGGACGGGAACGTCGGGACCCGATCGGGAGCGTATACGTGAGCGTCTTGTCCAGATGTACAGCTGGCTGGCCACAGCGATAGCCCGGCGCTACCGCCATCGCGGCGAGCCCGTCGAGGACCTTCTCCAGGTGGCCTACCTCGGGTTGATGAAGGCTATCACCGGCTACGACGCCAGCCTGGGCCACGATTTTCGAGGCTATGCGGCCATCACGATGACCGGGGAGGTCAAGCGGCACTTCCGCGACCGAACCTGGGCTCTCAGGGTGCCCCACGCCTATCAGGAACGCCGTCCGGAGCTGAACCGGCTCGTGTCCGACCTGGCTCAGTCGCTACAACGCTCGCCGACCATCGCCGAGTTGGCCGCGCACATGCGGTTGACAGAAGAAGAGGTGCTGCTCACCCTCGATATGGCCACCGCCTACAGCACGTACTCCTTGGACGCCTACCTGGTCGGCGAGGGGGACGACCGCCTCGCCGATCTCATCGCCGATCCGGACGATCGTCTGGAGACCTTCATCGACTCCCTGGCGGTCAAGCCCCTCATCGACGCGTTGCCGCCGCGTGAGAAGAACATCTTGCTGTTGCGCTACTACGGCAACCTGACCCAAGCCGAGATCGCCGACGAGGTCGGCATCTCCCAGATGCACGTCTCCCGCATCCTGCGCGCGGTGCTGAACAGACTGCGAGCCGGACTCGCCGTCGGCTGGTGAACCGACTGCAGACCGCCGGCTGGATGGCGTTACAGCAGGACAGGCGCCGGGTCGCTGGGCGCACGGGGCTGTCACAGGAGGGCGGCCAGTCCTAACCGCCCAACTGTGCCAGGTGGGCCCTGGCCCGGGGTGCCCGGCTGATCAACGGCCTTCCCATCCCGCTGACCCGCCGCCTGGCCGAACGAACGCCTCGGGCCTCCGTCTCGACGACTCGAACACGCTTCTATGCGACCAGCGTCCGCGCCCACGCGTAGTCGAGCTTGCCCACGGGCGTCCGCTTGATCTCGGGTACGATCCGCAGCGCTCGCGGGATCTTGTAACCCGCGAGCCGCCCGCGGCAGTGCTCGGCCAGCTCCTCCAGCGTCACCTCACCTGCGACCACTGCTGTCACCCGCTGGCCGAACCGCGGATCGGGCGTACCGATCACCAGCGCGTCGTACACCTTCGGGTGGCTGCGCACGGCGATCTCCACCTCCTCGGGGAACACCTTTTCCCCACCGGTGTTGATCACCGTCGTGCCCCGGCCGAGCATGAGCGCGGTGCCGTCCTCGTGCAGGATCGCCTGATCGCCCTGCAGCGCCCAGCGGGTCCCGTCCGGTCCGGTGACGAAGGTGCTCGCCGACTTCACCGGATCCTTGTAATAGCAGACCGGGATGTGTCCTGATCTGGCCAGTACGCCCTGCTGGCCTGGCCGTACCGGGAGGTGATCGGGGCCGAGCACGGCGAAGCCGGGACTCAGCGCGAACCTGGGGCGCTCCTCCTCGACAGCGGCCCCTACCGCGCCCGTCTCCGACCCGCCGTAGTTATCCACGATCGTCGCGTCGGGCAGCGCCGCGCGGATCCTCTCGCGCGTCGTCGCCGACAGCGGGGCCCCGCCCGACCCCACCGAGAAGACCTCCAGCTGGTACGGCCGGCGCCCCAGTTCGTCGGCGACCGGCCTGACCATGCCGTCCCCGACGAACGTCAGCACCTGCGACCGCTCACGCTCGGCCAGCTCCAGCACCGCCACAGGGTCGAAGTGCCGCCCCGTCCAAAGGATCACCGTGCCGCCCGCCGACAGGCAGATCCAGGTGCTCCACTGCCCATTGCCGTGCATCAGCGGCGCGTGCACCTGGAAGCGCAGCCCCTCGGGCCCGAAGCGCAGCTCGGAGACATCCTTGATCGGCCCCGAGTACACGCTCATCGCCGCGAGATAGATGTCCTCCGAACGCCACAACACGCCCTTGGGCCGCCCGGTCGTGCCACCGGTGTAGAGGATGTACGGGTCGTCCCCCGACCGCGGCCCGAAGTCCCTGCCGCCCGGCACGCCCGCCAGCGCCCTCTCGTACGGCTCGCCGAAGGCCAGCACGGGACCGTCGAAGGGCGCCCTGGCCAGCAGATCGGCCTCGCCCAGCAACGCCACGCAGTCGGCGTCGCCGAGCAGGTGGCCCAGCTCCCGCTCCACGTAGCGATAGTTGACGTTGACCGGCGCCGCCCTGGCCTTGAAACAGCCGATCATGCTCTCCAGCCATTCCGCGCGGTTCCAGGACAGGATGCCCACGTGCTCGCCCGGCCGTACCCCTTGGATCTGGAGCCAGTGCGCCACCCGGTTGGCGCGCTCGTCCAGCTCGCGGTAGGTCAGCCGGTCCTCGCCCGCGACCAGCGCGAGCCGGTCGGGCACCGTGTCGGCGGCGCGCTCGAAGACGTCCGCGAGGTTGATCACCGAGCCTCCAGGACGATCGGGAAGGAGGTGACGCCGCGCACGAAGGAGTTGCGCATCAGCCGCGGCCCCTCCGCGTCGGCCCATGCGGCCGAGCCGACCCTGGCCACCCACTCCTCGAAGAAGATCTTCAGTTCCAGCCTGGCCAGCGCCGCGCCGAGGCAGAAGTGCGTGCCCAGGCCGAAGGCGATGTGGCCGCCCGGCTTGCTGGTCACGTCGAACACGTCGGGGTCGGCGAAGACCGCCGGGTCGCGGTTGGCCGAGCCGTACATGAGCAGTACCTGCTGACCTTTCCTGATGGTGTGGCCGTGCAGCTCGGTGTCGCGGGTGGCGGCGCGGCACATGTTCAGGATGGGCGTGGTCCACCGGATGAACTCCTCGACCGCGTTCTCCACCAGCGACGGCTCCTCACGCAGCAGCCGCCACTGGTCCGGGTGCCTGATCAGCGCGTCGATGGCGGTGGCGATCACCGTGCGAGTGGTCTCCGCGCCGCCGTCGAGCAGCAGCAGCGCCTCGTTGGCCAGGTGCTCGTCGTCGTAGTCGGGCCGTGCCGACCACAGCGACATCAGGTCGTCGTGCGGGCACTTGCGGCGTTCGGCGGCCAGGTCGAGCACGGCCAGGCCGAACTCCCCTGCGGCGACAGCGGCCTCGTGAGTGACGTAGCGCAGACCGCCCCCCGCCGCGATCGTCGTCTCCGACCAGTGCTTGAGCTTGGGCCAATCGGAGTCGGGGAAGCCGAGCAGCCAGCCGATCATCCGGGCGGGCAGCGGCGCGGCCAGCGCGGTCACCGCGTCCACCGTGCCCTCCTCCAGCGCCTGGCCGATCTGCTCGACCACCACCGCCCTGATCCGCTCGGCGTAGCGGTCGTGCACGTAGCGCGGGGTGAAGCGGCGGTAGACGAGGCGGCGGCGTTCGGCATGCCGCGGATCGTCTGTGCCGATCATGGAGGGGTCGGACGGCAGCTGCGGGCGGTAGCCGCCGGTGCTGGTCCAGAGCTTGGGATCGCGCTCGATGGCGCAGATGTCGGCGTGGCGGGAGATGCCCCACAGGTCGTTCGCCTCGTCGTAGTGGACGGGGGAGTGCTCGCGCAGCCAGGCGTACAGCGACCACGGATCGTCCGCGTACATGTCGCCGTCGAGCAGGTCGATGCCGGTCCGGTGACCGTCGGCCATGGCCTTCCCGCCCGCGATCACCACGTCCGTGGCCCTGAACGGTTCGCTCATGCTCCGCCCCTGATCAGCCGGCCGGGCAGTGCCCCGGTGTGCTCGCCGTGAGAGAAGGTCTGGATGCCGCCGACGAAGGTGGCGACGTAGCCGCCGGCCCGCTGGATGAGCCTGCGTCCGCCCGCGGGCAGGTCGTACACCATCCGCGGGCGGTGGTTGCCGACCCGCTCGAAGTCGATGAGGTTGAGGTCGGCCTTCATGCCGGGGGAGATCGTGCCGCGGTCGTGCAGGCCGTACAGCCGGGCGGTGTCGCGCGACATCAGCTTGACGACGTGCTCAAGCGGCAGCCGCGCACCGCGCGAGCGGTCGCGCGCCCAGTGGGAGAGCATCGTCGTGGGCATGGAGGCGTCGCAGATGAAGCCACAGTGCGCGCCGCCGTCGCCGAGCCCGAGCACGGCCTGCGGGTGCAGCAGCATCTCGCGCTGGGGATCCAGATCGCCGTTGGCGTAGTTGAGTATCGGCAGAAGGAAGATCGCCTGGCCGTCGTCCTCCAGCATGAGGTCGTACAGCAGCTCGAGCGGCTCTCGGCCCTGGCGCTCGGCTTGAGCCTTGACGGAGGTGCTGGGGTGCGGCTCGTAGTCCGGATTTTCGGGATTCAGCGGATAGAGGCGGTCGGTGAAGCCGCGGCAGAGGGCCGCGAGCACGTCCTCCACTTTCGGGATCTCGTGGAGGATGCGGTGCTTGACCTGGGGTTCGCGCATGCGCTGGACACGTTCGTGGCGCGGCAAGGTGGAAATTTGCTGATATGAGGGGTGATCGGCGAAGGCGTGCAGCGCCTCGAGGCCGATCAGCATCCCGAACGGCCGGCAGGCCACCTGCGGGTGCAGCCGCGCCACCTTGGCCGACTCGCTCAGCAGCTCACGCCACAGGTCGGGCACCGAGTCGATCTGCAGCAGCGCGAAGGTCACCGGCCGGTCGACAGCCTCGGCCAGCCTGCTCATCCAGGAAACCTCCTTCATCGGCGCGTTGACGTCCTCGCCCGCGGCTCCGGCCGGTGCGATCTCGTAGACGCCCCTGCCGAGTTCGCGCAGCGCCTCGCCGATGCCGAACAGCTCGTCCTCCGCCGCGAACGTGCCCGGCACCGGCTCGCCGTCGATCGCCTTGTGCGCCAGCGTCCTGCTCGTCGAGAACCCCAGCGCGCCGGCCTCGATCCCCTCCTTGACCAGCTGCTTCATCCTGGCGACATCGTCGGGCGAGGCGGGCTCGTTGCGCGCGCCGCGCTCGCCCATCACGTACGCGCGCAGCGCGCCGTGCGGCACCTGAGTGCCGATGTCGAGGACGTGCGGGTGCCGCTCCAGCGCGTCGAGGAACTCGGGGAAGCTCTCCCACTCCCAGGCGATCCCCTCGGAGAGGGCGGTGCCGGGAATGTCCTCGACGCCCTCCATGAGACCGATCAGCCACTCGCGCCGGTCGGGCCTGGCGGGGGCGAAGCCGACTCCGCAGTTGCCCATGACCACGCTGGTGACGCCGTGCCAGCACGAGGGACCGAGCAGCGGGTCCCAGGTGGCCTGGCCGTCATAGTGCGTGTGCAGGTCGACGAAGCCGGGCGTGAGCAGCAGCCCGTCCGCCTCGACGGTGCGCCGGGCGCGCCCCGGCCGGCTGGCGCCGTTCTGGCGGGCCACCTCGGTGATGCGGCCGTCCGTGACGGCGACGTCGGCGGTGTACGGCTGGGCGCCAGTCCCGTCCACGACGGTGGCGGCGCGAATGACAAGATCGTGCATGGTCAGCTCCGGTGGGGGAGTGTCACGGAGCCGCCGCATCGCTCGCGCCGACGATGTGGCGGTCATACCGAAGTGTCCTGATGTGTCCAGCGCTGGCGCCGGACACATCAGGATGGGGTCTGCGTGGGTGTCACCCCTCTCAGGCCGTCACGGCCGTAGGCGGGTTCGAGCCAGGGGGAGAAGTCGGGGCCGCGGCGCAGCGAGTGGCCGCCGTCCACGTTGATGACCTGGCCGGTGATCCACGAGGCCTCGGGCGACAGGAGAAAGGCCGCCAGCGCGGCCACGTCGGCCACCTCGCCCACCCTCGGCAGCGGGGTGCAGGCCTGGTAGTCGGCCAAGACCGGGTTCTCCGCTTCGGTGATGATCGACACCATCTCGGTGCGGATCAGACCGGGACGGATCGCGTTCACCCGGACGCCGCTGGGGCCGAGCTCGTCGGCGGCCAGCATGCACAGGTGGTCGATGCCCGCCTTGGCCACGCCGTACGGGCCGAACCAGCGGTGGGTGTTGGAGGCGGCGATCGAGGAGATCGCCACGAACGAGCCGCCGCCCGCCGTGGCCATCAGCACGGCGGAGTGCTTGAGCGCCAGCATGGTGCCGGTCAGGTTCGTCGCGATGACCTTCTGCCACTCCTCGATCGGCAGCCGGGTGATCGGGCCCAGCCAGCCGGAGCCGCCCGCCGAGGCGACCACCCCATCGAGGCGGCCACCCGCCTGCTCCCAGGCCCGCCGTACGGCCGCCGCCATCTGCTTCTCGTCGGCCACGTCGGCCACCACGTAGCTCGCCTTGCCGATCTCCGCGCAGGCGGCGGCCAGCCGGTCCTCGGTGCGGCCGCAGATGGTCACGGTGGCGCCCGAGGCGGCAAGGCGCTTGGCGATGCCCAGCCCGATGCCGCTGCCGCCGCCGGTGACGAGCACTCCCTGGCCGCCGAGGTTCATGGCTGTTCCCTCCACAACGGCTCGTCGACGGTGAAACCGACCGGGTCGCCCTCGCGGCCGAGCATCGACAGAACGCCGGAGACGGCGATGCGGTCGATGTCGTGCCCGGCGGTGGGCGCAGGCGGACCGTCCTGGCCCCAACCGGTCATCCGGCCGCAGATCAGCCTGGGGTTGATCGCGTGAAGGTCGTCCGGGCCGATGCCGAGCCGTTCGGTGACGCCCGGCCTGAACACCTCGATGAGCACGTCGGCCTGCTTCGCCGGCTCCTTGAAGGCGGCCACCCGGTCGGGGGTCGTGAGGTCCAGCCCGATGGTGTGCCTGCCGCGGTCCATGACGTCGGCGCGCGGCTTGCCGGAGACCGTCTTGACGCGGTCGACGCGCAGCATCTCGGCGCCGTGGTCGACGAGCATCATCCCGGCGAACGGGCTCGGCGCGACCCCGGCCGGCTCCAGCACCCGCACTCCGGCCACAGGACCTTCAGGCATGGACATCTCCTCGACTGTAAGTCCGTACGGCTATCTCAAGCAAGCGCTTGGTAATGCGGTGTGCCGGGTTGGGTGGTCTTCGTGCCGGATGTCGCCGGATTCGCCGAGCAGGCCACAGCCGCCGGAGCGCATGTCATCCGGCAGGTTGAGCTGGAGGACCCTTTCGGCCACTCCTGGTTCTTCGCCGGCCGTATCGCCGACATGACCTCGGACGAGCTGAAGGAGACCGCATCGGCCGTGAACCCCTGAACTCGATCCTCCAGACACTACGACATGCTCACGTTCCTGACCCGGCTGGAGGTCATCGAGCATTGACGCGCTCCCCGGCCGCTCACTGCCCCTGGACCGTGATGCGGTAGGCCAGCCGGAGTCCGGCCGACGCGTGGGCCGCGCCGCTGACCAGGAGCCAGCGCGCCGGACCGCCACGAGGATCGGGCGTGTAGGCGGCGGAGATCCGCTCCACGCCGATCGGGAAGTGCCCGGACGACTGCGTACCGGGCACGAACCACATCACCTGGGCCTCTGCCCAGATCAGCGGCGCCGGCACACCCTCGGCCAGCGGCGGCACGTCGGGCGGGTAGAAGCCGAACTCCGTGGCCGGTTCGTTCGATCGCCACACCTGGACGCGGGCGTTGTGGCCCACCCGGACGACACCGGAGTGAACGGTCGTGGTCGGCGTCAGGGCGAGCGCGGGGTTCGCGATCAGCTCGAGGATGTCGTAGGCCATCTCGAGAACGTAAGCCACTGCCACGGCCCGGCGATAGAGACTTCCGACGCGGCAGATCCGCGGCGGCGCGCGTTCACCTGACATGAACGGTGAGCCCCTCCCGCGCCTGTCCGCGCCGCCCGACGCCGAAGGCCGTGCTCGCCGGCCTGTACGGCGAGCACCGGCTCGCCCTGGTACGCCTGGCGGCGCTGCTGGTCGGTGACCGGGGGAGTGCCGAGGACGTCGTGCGGGACGTTTTCGCTAGGTCGCACGGCAGGTCCACGGAGGCGCTCACCTTGCCCCACATCCTTACCTGCGTGCTCCGCCGGCGGGAACGGCGTCCGGTGCCGGGAGCGCGAGCCTCAAGACGGCGACCGGCCCGGTGCGCAAATTTCTTCAAGACCGGGCAGGCGCGGACAGCCCATGCTGGCTGCGTGATCTCTCTTGCTCCTTCGCCGGTGGCGGGTGCGCGCCGCGGCCGGATGCTCGCCGTACTGCTCACCGGTCAGGTCATGGCGTCCATGGACGGCTCGATCGTGTCAGTGGCTGCGGAAACCATTCGCGATGATCTTCACGCCGGTGGCGCGGCGATCCAGCTGATCGTGTCGGGCTACCTGCTGACCGTCGGCGTGCTCCTCGTCACCTGCGCGCGGATCGGTGACGTCGTCGGGCAGCGGCGCGCGTTCCTGCTCGGGCTGGGCTGGTTCACCGGCGCATCGCTGCTGTGCGGGCTGGCTCCCGACGTGAACGTGCTGGTGCTCGCACGCATCGCGCAGGCCATGGGGGCGGCACTGCTCACTCCGCAGATCTTCTCGCTCATCCAGACGCACTGGGAGGGTACGGCACGCCGCAGAGCGATCGGCCTCTACAGCATGGTGCTCGCCCTGGGAGTCGCGCTGGGGCAGGTCGTCGGAGGGCTGGTCGTCAGCGCCGACCTCTTCGGCCTGTCCTGGCGGCCCGTCTTCCTGATCAACATCCCGATCGGCGTGACAGCGCTGGCCGTGGGGCCGCGCCTGCTGCCGCTCTCCCGCATGGACGGGCAGGCACGCCTCGATCCGGGTGGAGTGGCGGTCCTGACCGCCGCCATGGCCGCGATCACGGTCCCGCTGATCTTCGGCCGCGAGCTCGGCTGGCCCGGTTGGGTCTGGATCTCGCTGGTGTGTGGTGCCGCGCTGACGGTGGGATTTGTCCGCTATGAGACCAGGGCGCGGTATCCGCTGCTGGACCCGGCATCGGTACGGCCGCGCGGGGTGAAGCCGGGGCTGGTGGCTTGTTGGACCGTCATGGGGTGCTACACCGTCTTTCTGCTCACCCTCACCCTGCACCTCCAGACCGCGCTGGGTTTCTCGCCGCTTCACGCGGGGCTGGCGTTCGTCCCGTACGCCCTGGGGTTCGGCGCGCTCAGCCTGAGCTGGACCCGCTTCCCGCAGCGGCTGCAGCGCGCCCTGCCGATCGCGGGTCCGATCGCCTTCGCGGGCGGGGCGAGCCTGCTGGTGCTCTTCTGCCGCGATCAGTGGCAGCCGGTCGTGGCGATGCCGTTGCTGCTCCTGGCGGGGGCCGGGCACGCTGCCGGGTACAGCCCGCTGATCGCGCAGATCACAGCGCTGGTCGAGCCACGGCTGGCGTCAGCGATCTCGGCGTTGAACTCCACCGGGCCCATGCTCGCCGGGGTGACCGCCGTCGCCGGGCTCGGGAGCGTCTACTTCGCTGCGCCCTCCTCGGCCGACGGGCTCGTGCGGGTCGTCGTCGTGGTCGCTGTCCTGCTCGTGGGTGGGGCCGCGTGTGCCGTCGGGGTGGCTCGCCGTACCTCCTCGGGATCAGCGTGATCAGTACGATCAGCATCGTCGAAGGGACGGCCGGCTGGCGCCGCGCGTGATCGTGCGAAAGCCGGGCCAGTCCAACGCGGGCCGTGCAGGTACGGGTCGAGGGCGTCCGCGGCACCGACGGAAGCCGACGCCGACGCCGACCACCGGTCCGGCCGCGATCCGACCGGTTGATGACATCAGCCCTTCGAGCCGGTGAAGGCGATGCCGGCGATGAGCTGGCGTTGCATGACGACGAAGAGAGCGATCACGGGCAGTGAGGCCACGACCGACCCGGCGAACAGGATGGGGAAGTTGGTCAGGTACTGACCGCGCAGCGAGGCGAGGCCGGCCGAGAGCGTCATCATCTCCGGATCGGTGTTGACCACCAGCGGCCAGAGCAGGCTGCTCCACGACCACATGACAGTCAGCATGCCGAGCGCCAGCAGGCCGGGTCTGACCAGAGGGAGCAGGATGTGCCAGTAGATCTGCAGCGGGTTCGCCCCGTCGATCGAGGCCGCCTCGTCCAGTTCCCTGGGCAACGACAGGAAGAACTGCCGGAGCATGAAGGTGCCGAACGCTCCGAACACGCCCGGCGCTATCAGCGCCTGCAGAGAGTTCAGCCAGCCGAGCTCCATCATGATCTCGTAGCGCGGGATGAGGAACAGTTCCCCGGGCACCATCAGGACGGCCAGGAAGAGCAGGAACAGCGCGCCCCTGCCTGGGAAGCGGAGCCGGGCGAAGGCGAACGCGGCCAGCGAGCACAGCAGCAGTTGCCCGGCGGTGACGGCGGCGGTGACCACGACCGTGTTGAGGAACTGCCTGGCCAGCGGCACCGACCGGAACACATCGGCGAAGTTCGACCACTGCCAGGAGGGCGTGAACTTCGGCGGCACCCGGAGCGAGTCCGGCAGGGTCTGCAGCGAGACCACGAGCTGCCAGGCGAACGGCGCGAGCATGACCAGCGCGCCGGCGGCCAGGAACAAGTGCGCCGGCCAGGTCCTGGGCCTACTCATAGTGCACCCACTTCTTCTGTAGCCTGAACTGGAACGCGGTCAGCATCAGGACCAGCCCGAGCAGGATGACGGCGATCGCCGCGGCGAGCCCGCGCTGGTTCTGCACGAAGCCCGTCTCGTAGAAGAGGTAGACGATCGTGCGACTGCCCTCCAGGGCCGGGCTCTTCAGGTCGATCATGAGATAGACGAGGTCGAAGACCTGCAGCGCGTTGATCATCGTTATGACCACGACGAAGAACGTGGTGGGCGTGAGCAACGGCAGCGTGATGCGGACGAACTGCCGCAGCCGCCCGGCCCCGTCGATCTCGGCGGCCTCGTAGTAGTGACGCGGAATGCCCTGCAGCCCGGCCAGGAACAACACGGCGTTGTAGCCGACCGAGCTCCAGATCCCGACGACCGCGATGGCGTAGATCGCGAAGTCGGGGTCGCCGAGCCAGTACGGCCCGTCGATCCCCACCGTGCCCAGGACGTGGTTGATCGCCCCTAAGTCGCCGTTGAACAGGTACCTCCAGGTCAAGCCCACCGCGGCGGGCATCGTGACCACGGGCAGGAAGTAGAGGGTCCGGTAGAGGCTCAGCCCGCGCAGCCCCGGCACGTTCAGCAGCGCGGCGACGACGATGGACAGCGGCACGCCCGCCAGTACCAACACCGAGTAGAGCAAGGTGTTGCCGAGCGCGCCGTACATCTCCTCGTCGGTGAACAGTTCGGCGAAGTTGGCCGTCCCCACCCAGGTGTAGCCGCCGAAGACGCCCGACTCGGTCATGCTGAGATACAGGGTCTGAACGATGGGCCACAGGTAGAAGACGGCCAGACCCAGCGCCATCGGGGCGATGAGGAGGTATCCCCACGCCCACTCGCGCTTGGAGTGCATTGATTACTCCTTGGCCAGGATCTCGTTCATCTGCGTCGCGATCTCCTTGGCGACGTCGGCCACCGGCCGCTTGCCTGCCCAGGCCTCGGCGAGCAGCCTGTTCTGCACGTCCTGCCACTGCGCGGTGTTCAGCGACACCGGGTACGGCACGCCGTTCGGCATCGAAGCGTCGTAGGTCTCCTTCAGGTGGAAGGTGGGGAAGGCCTTGAACCAGCCCTCCTGCGTGCCGTCGCGGAGCGAGAGGGCGCCGCCGCCGCTGTCGCTGAGGATCTTCTGAGCCTGCTCGGAGACGACGAACTCGGCGAAGGCCGCCGACTCTTTCGGATGCTCGCTCCTGGCCGAGACGGCGTTGGCAAGGCCCAGCAGGATGACGGCGTCCTTGGCCGGACCCTTGGGCAGCGGGGCCACGTCGATCCGCTCGCGGATCTCGGGGTTGGCCCAGAAGGTGGAGGCGAACCAGACGCCGCCGTAGAGCATGCCGTACTTGCCGGACTGGAAGAGCGTGATGGGGTCGGTGTCGGCGTAGACCTCGGCGACAGGGGCGACCTGGTCCTTGATCATGCCGGTCCAGTACTCCAGGCCCTGGATCGAGGCGGGATCGTCGAAGCCGCTCTTCTTGCCGTCCTCCGACAGCACGTGGCCGCCTGCCTGAAGCATGGTGGGGTAGAAGGCGCCCTGGTCCCACATGTGGGCGAGGATGCCGAACTGCTTCTTGGACGGGTCGGTCAGCTTCTTGGCGGCGGCCTTGACATCGTCCCAGGTCCAGTCGGCGGTGGGGTAGGCCACTCCGGCGTCGTCGAAGAGCTTCTTGTCGTACCAGAGTGCCGGGATGCTCACGTTGTGCGGCAGGCCGTACAGTTTGCCGTCATAGCGGTAGCCGTCGACGACCGCCGGGGGAAGGCCCTGGGCCTTCGACTCCTCGAGCGGGGTGATGATCCCGCCCTTGGCGTACATGCGGACGTTGAGGCTGTTCATCCAGAACACGTCGGGTGCGGCGCCGCCGGAGGCGGCCGTCTGGAGCTTGGTCCAGTACTGGTCCCACGGGGTGATCTCGAGCTTCACTGTGACGTTCGGGTTGGCCTGCTGGAAGGCTGCGATGATCTTCTCCGCGCTCGTCTGGTCGTTCTTGTCCCAGATGGCGTAGCTGATCGTGGCCTTTCCTGAGGCTTCCGGCTCGCTGGACGACCCGCAGCCGGCAGTCATGACGGCCAGGCCGGTCAGGCAGACGAGGGGTAGACGGAAACGCATGGTTGTCTCCAGATGGTTGGGGGGTGTTCAGGGCCGCAGGCTGGAGGTCCAGTCGGCGAGCTCGCGCTCGATCTCGGCCCTGGTCCGGGGGTGGCCGGGGGCATCAGGGCGTTGCTGCCAGGGGTGCGGGCCGGTGGCCGGGCGATATTCCACGCCCAGGGCGTCGAGCCGCTTTTCGTGTACGGCGAGCCGTACACGAAAGTCCTCGAAGTCACGCTCGTCGCTCCACATCGCCTCCGCGAAGGCGGCCAGTCGCGGGAAGGCCATGTAGTCGAGGAGGCGGGGTGAGTCGATGTGCTCGGTCCACAGCGCCGCTTGCGCGCCGAGGATCCTGCTCCGCTCCTCCCCGGTGAGGCCATGGGGGACCGGGTCGAAAGCGTGGACGGCGCGCAGGGAGGTCACGCTGCCGATCGGCACCGGTTCCTGGTCGCCCTCCGCCTGGCGGAAATCCAGGTACGTCTCGGCGAACGGGGAGACGACCACGTCGTGGCCGGCCCGCGCGGCCATCGCAGCACACCTGTCGCCGCGCCAGGCCCCGACGGTGACGCCCGGGGGCAGGCCGCCCTCCAGGAGCTCGTCCCAGCCGAGCGGCTTGCGCCCGCGGGCCAGCAGGTAGTCGGTGAAGTGCCGCATGAGCCAGGTCTGCAGCTCATCGGCATCGCGCAGGCCGAGTTCGCGGATGCGTTCCTTGGCGGGGAGGCTCTCGTTCCACTGGGTCTTGGGAGTCTCGTCGCCGCCGACGCAGACGTACTCGCCGGGGAAGAGCTCGAGGACCTCGTCGAGGACATCGGTGAAGAAGGCGATCGTGTCGTCGGAGACGTTGAGCACGTTCTCGCCGACGCCCCACTCGGTGCGCACCTCCAGGGGGACGTCGAGGTTGCCGAGCTCGGGGTAAGCGGCGATGGCAGCCTGAGTGTGGCCGGGAAGGTCGATCTCCGGGACGACCATGACGGAGCGGTCGGCGGCGTAGGAGACGATCTCCCTGATGTCGTCCTGGCTGTAGAAGCCGCCGTGCGGGCGCCCGTCGAACAGGCGATGCCGCTTGGCGCCCAGCGGGGACTCGCGCCGCCAGGCGCCGATCTCCGTGAGCTTCGGGTACTTCCTGATCTCCAGCCGCCAGCCCTGGTCGTCCGTCAGGTGCAGATGGAGGACGTTGAGCTTGTGCGCGGCCAGCAGGTCGATGTACCGCAGCAGGTCGTTCTTGGGCAGGAAGTGCCGCGCGACGTCGATGAGGCAGCCGCGCCAGCCGTACCTGGGGGCGTCGGCGATCTCGATCGCGGGGATGCTCCAGGTTCTGTCTCCGGTACGGCCGGCGCGGAACGCGGCCGGGTCGAGCAGCTGGCGAAGAGTCTGCGCCCCGTAGAAGGCACCGGCCTGGGCCGAGGCCTCGATCAGCACGGACTCCGTCGTGGCGGTGAGCCGATATTCCTCGGGCCCGAGGCCCACGGCGTGGCGGATCTCGACCCCGCCGGGCCCTTCGAGCAGTGGCAGGCCGGTGGCCGAGGTGAGCGCCTGGCGGAGCCACGTCGCGGCACCGGCCAGCACCGGGTCGGCGGTCAACGGCGTCGCGGCGGTGAAGGTGAACAGCCCTTGTCCGAGTGCGCAGCGCGAAGGCGCCGGGATCAGGGTCACAGTGCCTGCACCGTCCGGGTCTCGCGGGCGCGTTCGGCGGCCCAGACGACGAGGTGCCCGGCCAGAGCTTCGGCCGGGTCGGCGCCGAGCGGCGCCTGGTCTCCGGCGGCCACGGCGTCGATGAACGCCCTGACGAGGCCCGCATCGCCACCGCCATGGCCATCGGCAAGCGACGCGCCCGCGTTCGTTCCGGTGTCAAGGGTTTCCTCGGCGCCGGTCGCGAAGTCGACGATCCTGATGTGGCGCCCATCCCCCTCGGCGAAGCCGTGGGTGCCGAAAACCCGCGTCTTGCGGTGCTCCAGCGGTGTGAACGCCGTCATCGTCAACGACGCGGTCGCGCCCCGCGCGAACTCCAGCGTGACGACCTGCTGGTCCACCACGTCGTTGTCGCAGTCGTAGACGCAGCGGCCGTAGGGACCGGTCTCCAGCGCGCGCATGACGCCTGCCGTACTGGCGTCGGAGGTGACGGCGCCGAGCGGCCAGAACTCCCGGGCCGGATCGCCGAGACAGCCCAGATAGAGGCGTGTGGCCGAGTAAGGGCAGGTCGGCTCGACAGGGCAGCTCACGCACCGCGTGTCCGCACCCTCCGGCCGGTTCTCCGGCCGGAAGTGGGTCAGCGAGCCGAAGGACGACACGGCGACCGGTTCGTCGCCGACGAGATGGAGCAGCCAGTCGATGTCGTGACAGGACTTGGTCAGCAGCATCGGCCCTGATTCGGCCGCATTGCGCCAGGCGCCCCGCACGAAGGAGTGGGCCATGTGCCACCAGCCCACCGGCTCCAGGTGCTGGACGCTGGAGATCGAGCCCAGCCTGCCGCTGCCCAGGAGCTCCTTGAACGCTTTTGTGTAGGCGGTGTAGCGGAGCACGTGGCAGATCGCGAAGACGACGCCGCTGCGCTCGACCGCCTCGACGATGCGGCGGGCCTCCGCTTCGGTGGGGGCCAGCGGCTTCTCCAGCAAGATCGCATAGCCCAGCTCGGCGAAGGCGACCGCCGGCTCGACGTGTATCCGGTCCTGCGTCGCGATGACCACAGCGTCCGCCAGCTTCGGCACGGCGGCCAGGTCAGCCCATCCCGTGAAGCGGGACTGCTCCGGCACGTCGTGCTCGGTGGCCAGCGCGGCCCGCCTCACCGGGTCGGGATCGGCCACAGCCACGATGCGTGCCCGACCGTCGGCAGCCGCCGCCCTGGCGTAGATCTGGCCGCGCGCGCCCGCCCCGACGACGGCTATGGTCAAAGTCATTCGAAGACCCCCTTTATTACAGGCTCCATAGATATTCACGGATCTCGCCTTGCGGTCAAGACCCCGGTGCCGGATGATCCAGGTAGACCAGCGCGACATAATTCAGACACTGTTGATAGTGAGGAGCACGCCCGTGCAGGTCAGTGGTGGAGACCTTCAGCGGCTGCGTCAGCAGAACACCCTGAACAGCCTCCGCGCCCTGCGTGAGGCGCGCGCGCCGTTGACGCTCACAGAGCTGGTCGCGCGGACCGGGCTGTCGCGAGCCTCCGTGGGGGACGTCGTCGCCGAGCTCCAGCAACGTGGCTGGATCGCCGAGGTAGCACCCGCACCGGGCACCTTGGGCCGGCCCGCCAAGCGCTACCGCTTCCGCACCGACGTCGGGCACGTGCTCGGCATCGACATAGGAGTCCACAAGGTCCTGGCCGTGGTCACCGACCTCGCGGGCCGGACCATCGCCAGCGGCCGGGTCGCCGTCGACCGGCACACCGCCCGGCATGAGCGGCTGGAGGCCGTGTGGAGAGCCGTCGACGCAGCACTCGTCGCCGCCGGCCGGGAAGCCTCCGACCTGTGGGGCGCCACCGCAGGAAGCACCGGCGTCGTCAACCGGGAAGGGCTGGTCACCCGGGTCCACGATCTTCCCGACTGGGCCGGAGTCGATCTGGCCGGCCATCTCGGGCAGCGCCTGACCTGCCCGATCACCATCGAGAACGACAGCAAGCTAGCCGCTCTCGCCGAGCAGCGGCTCGGCGTCGCGGCAGGCGTTCAGGACCTTGTCTACCTGCACGTCGGCCGCCGGCCCGGTGCCGCGCTCATCCTCAACGGACGGCTTCACCACGGGTTCAGCGGGGCCACCGGCGAGGTGGGCCTCATGGAGGTCACCGGGTGGCGCACCATGGCCGGCCACCTGGAGGTCTGTCGCGCGGCCGCCGGCGCATCACCTGAGGAGGCTGCCAGGCTCGTCTTCGACGCCGCCCGCGCCGGAGACCCCGAAGCCCAGGCCGCCGTCGATACCTACGCCCACCACCTCGCCCTCGGCACCGCCGCCATGGTGCTGACCCTGGATCCTGAACTGGTCGTTCTGGGCGGTGGCTTCTCCCGCTCGGCCGACGTGCTGCTTCCCGCGCTCAACCGGGCCCTCGAACCCCACTGCCTGCGCGTTCCCGGCATCCGGCCGTCGACGCTCGGTGAGGAATGCGTCGCCCTGGGCGGAGCCTGTCTGGCGCTGGACGATGTGGACGAGCGGCTCTTCTCACTGGAAGGGGCCATCCTCGACCCCGCTGCTCCACAGCGCATCTCTTGACGCCCCCTCCTCTTGAAGGCCGGCCGAGCCGGGTTCACCTGGCTCGGCCGGCCGTCGTTGTCAGGCCTTCTCGTAGGGGATGATCTCGGCCAGGGCGGAGGCTCCGCCGATGCCGTAGTCGGAGCGCAGCCTGATGTACCGGGCCGAGAGCCCCTGGAGGCTGACATCGTTGGGCGCGGTCATGCGGGGCCACTCGACGGGTGTGACGTCCCTGAACGTGATGCCGTCGTCGCTGACCTGCACCATGCCCTTGAGGATGGTGCCGTTCATGTTCGTGCGCAGCTTGGGCTGGAACCGTACGGCCGACAGCTCCCTGACGCGGCCGAGGTCGACGGTGATGGTGTGCGGCTGCGGCGGGACCGCGGGGTAGTCGGAGTGGAAGTCGGTGGTCAGCTTGCCGTCGATGGCATTGCGCGGGTCGCCGACGCCGGGCTTGAAGGTGCTGGCGGTGGCCTTGAGCTCGGCGGGCGGGATGCGGCGACCGGCGGGCTCGGCCGGCCAGATGTGGCGTCCCTTGCCGGGGTCCTCGGTGACGGGCTCCCGGTCGGGTCCGGTCCCCTTGCCGCGGATCAGGATGTCGGTGATGACCGAGCCGTGGTCGGAGTAGAAGGGGTAGGGCTGGTTGAGCCAGCTCTGCCGGTGGCGGGGCAGGCGATCGATGTCGGCGCGAGACCCCAGGATGCGGACGTCCTTGCCGCGGGCGAAGACGTAGTCGATGCGGCCTGGAATGGCGCCCATGCCGTGGTAAGGGCTCCACGTGCGGCCGGGGTAGCGTCCGGCGTCGGGGTTGGCGTAGCGGAAGGTATCCATGAAGCCGTGGTCGGTGTACAGCTTGGTGTACGGCCAGGGCAGGACCACGCCGCCGTGGCCGGGGGCGTCGGCGAACTGCTCGCTCCAGTCCAGGTGCGACTGCGCGTTGAGGTCGCCGCCCATGAGCACCGGGGCATCGTCGTCGCCGATGAAGGACGGGATCGCCTTCTCGAGGATGGCCTTGCCCATGGCGACCCGGCGAAGGTTGTCGCCCTCCAGGATCTGTTCGTTGGTCTTGGTGCGGGGCAGGCCGTGGGTGTTCTGCACCGCCGCGTCGTGGGTGTCGCCGTAGGCCCAGCCGTCGTGCCAGGTCCACAGGCTGAAGGCGTGGACATGCTTGCCGTTGGGCAGGCCGAGCCGGGCGCCGCCCAGGTTGAATGAGCTGATGTCCGCGTCGGCGTAGCGCGGGTACACCTTCTGGATGTCGAGCTTGGTGTAGAGCCACAGGTTGTCGCCGTTGACGCTGTAGTCCTCGGGCGTGGTGAGCTGCACGCCGGCGAATCGGTCGCCCTCCGCCCGCCCGGCGTTCAGCCCGTCGAGGATCTTCTGGCCGGAGCCGTACCCCTCGACCACGAAAAGAATGTCGGGGTTGACCTCGTTCATGTAGTCGATCATCTGGGCGAGGTTCTCGCCGGTGTTCTCCTGGCGGTTGTAGGTGCCGCCGACGAAGAGGTTCCATGACATCAGCCGGAGCGGTGTTCCCACGTGCTTCTCCGGCAGGGAGGTGAGGGAGACGTCGACCGTCACGTCCTTGTCGGGGAGCACGAAGGGGCGGCTGCGCACCTGCCCGTCACGCGTGTACAAGGTGTCTCGCGCCCATACCTGGTCGCCGCTCCTGACGGTGGTGACGAACTCCTCGACGCGGTGAGGTCGGGCCTTGCCGGTGGCGACCACTGTGCAGGTGCTGCCGGGGCCGTTGCCGTCGCAGTCCAACCGGTAGCTCGGCTTGCTTCCGCGGTCGGCGGAGGCCGCGGTGGTGTTCGTGGCGGCGAGCAGTCCGGTCAAGGCCACGGCGACGGCGAGCGGAGGGACTAAGAAGCGCATGGGCATTCCTTCTGCGAGATTTCTTGGGGATCAAGGGGGTCGGTCGCGGGTGTACGAGAAGTGCTGCCAGGTGAGAGGCCGCGGCGGCGGCAAGGTACGAGTCAGGGCCGGGGCGGCAGTGTGGGGGCGCCGGCCGACGGCGACCGAAGCGTGCGGCTCGCCGCTCCTGGGTCAGCTTCGAAGAAGAGTTCGTGGTCTCGCCCTCAGGGCATGTTCAACGGCCCGATAACGAGCGCACGCTGCGCGTCTGCTCGGACACGGTATTCCGGTTGTACCTCGCACAGGGTGGGAGACGGCGCCGGGCAGGCTCAGGTGACGTGACCTCTGCGTGTCGTCACAGGTGGTCGGCACGTGGCAGCACATTATTGACAGACTCCAGAGGAAGTTGTCCCCAGTGAAGGGCCTCTACCGGGATCATCCCGGCGTCGCCGCTACGCCGCAAGGTCTCCAAGGTGAATATTTACAGACTGTGCAATAAAGACCTGCTGTGGGAGTGGCATCCCGCAGCCAATGAGCTTCCCGACATTCCCAGCCACCCTGCTGGCCTGGCACCGCAAACTCCGCAGCTCACCGCGCCATGCGGCCACGGATGACGAGCCCGGCTCCTCGGCCTCATCTGCCGTGCGGGTTCTCACGCGCAAGCTTGAAGAGGAGCGGCGCGCTCGACGGAACGAGGTGGCGGAGTTGCGCAGAGCGTTGGACGTGGCCCAGGGCGAAAACCTTGAGCTGCGGCGACGCCTCGACCGATACGAGCCGACATGATCGCCCTCGTGGCCTTCGGCAAGCCGAGTAGGGGTGCCATGGGCACCTGGGGATCGCTTAGCGGGCAGTGGATTTCGTGACGATCTCCTGGACGTCCTCGGGCAATGTCGGTGCCGGCCACGCCTCATATCGAAGTGGCGCCCACTCGTGTGCGAACGGTCCTTGCCGAGTCTCGATCAGCCCCATGACCTCCAGACGGGCTTCGGCAACGCGGCGGTGAACTTGATCGTCTATCAGCCCCAGCCGCCTGCCGTGCTCATATTCGTCTTCATCCTTCCATCTGTACTGAGAAAGATCAGGTTCGACAATGAGGTCCAGCATGAGGTCGAAGGTGTCTATGCCCAGGTGAGTGCGTTGTTTCGGCATGTCGAAGTCGACATACCAGGCGAGCGGTTGATGATCGGAGTCGAAGAACTGGCGGACGGTGAAATAGGTGTCGATGCCATACCAGCTGCGCACCGCGGTGCCTTGCCAGGTCCACCATCCCAGTTCCCACCTGCCCGAGGCGAGCTCGCGGATCGTTCGTTCCCGCTGGCTGCCGCCGTTCAGGGTGGAGTCGATCCACGTGGTGGACGCCAGGCCGCGAAGCCCTGGCCATCCGGCCACCATCAGATACTTCTCGGTGTCTTGGAGAACGCGGTACGGGACCGCTGTCCAGACCTTCCCCTTCCAGATGTGGCGGCGCACGGCTGTCGCCCCGGCATCGAAGCGTCTATGGGCGTCGGTCTCCATGGCTCGATCTTGCATGATCCCGCGCAAGCCAGTCGATCTCGTGTTGATGTCGCTGCTGCGAACGAAAACACGGCCGTCGACGGAGGATGCACCCTCGTCAACGGCCCTCCTGTGGCAGGCGCAGATACGAGGTGGTCGACGTCGAGCCCGCTGGGATCGGTGACGACTTGATCGTCGTAGTAGGAGTACCAGCGGCCGCCTGACAGTTCTGCAGCCATCGCCGATCTGGAGAGAGGCATCGAGGCTTCCTCGATGAGGACCTCCACCCTGGTGGAGCAACCGTCACGATCGGCGTCGATCCAGTGCCTGAAGCCGCTGTGCTGGTAGCCCGCGCGCGATTCGGCGCCGGTGGGGAGAGTGGCGACGGCTTCGGCGAGGAGCGGGCCGGCGTAGGTCGGCGTCTGAGGTGCGGCGGATGCCGGCGTGGCGTTGGGTGCGGTGATGGCGACGAGGGCGCCGGCCAGGAAGGCATGGGTGGGCGTGGGGGCTCCACCGCTCATTACTGAGAGTTGTGATTCGTGGGAGTCCGCCGTCTCTACCCGCACAGTAAGAGCCCAGTAGCGAGTCGGTTGCCCAGTACTCCGACGAGGCGTTCGCCGATCTGCGCTTCTCGGCGCTGCCGCTGGTTTTTGCGTCACGGAACGAGCAGGTTGATAGCGACGCCGATGGGGATGGAGACGAGGGCGCCGATGCCGATGTAGATCCATTGTTGGCGTCGTTCAGCGCGGATGGTGGCTTCGGTCTCGCCGACGAGAATGTGGCGAATCTTCTCGGCTTCCTCCTTGTTGAGTTCGAGGAGCTTCCGCTGGTGCTCGGCGTCAGCGAGGAGTGTGTCGCGGATCGCTTGCTGGACGTCGAGATCGCGCTGGAGGTCTTCCATCAGTGCGGCCGCTTCTGCGAAGGCCGAGTTGACGGCCTCGATGCGGCGGCGCAGCCGTTCTCCGGGGTCCTCTGCAGCTTCCTGGTTTTCCGCTCATCGACCCAGTTGACCCACCAAAACACGAGTAGGACTGCGATCATGGTTGCGTAGCGTAAGGCGGTGCTGAGAAGCTCGCCGAAGTTGCGGGGCCATAGCGCGGGCATGGGCTCTGCGACGGCGATCACAAGTGCAACGAAAGCGACGACGGCTATTGCATACCGGTACTTGCGGGCGGTCTTGGCTGACCTGCTACGGGTCTTCATGATGTCATTGCATCGCGTTCGTCTGGGACGGTCGTGCCGCGTGATCGAATCGGGATCTTGGTGCTTGTGCAATGGAGCCCCCGCCGCCTCCCTGTACGAGGGATAGCGGGGGCTCTCTAGGTCGGGAAGGTCTGCTTGGCGAGGCGCCCGGCCCGGTCGTAGGTCGTCGTGGTGGTACGGCCTTCGGCGTCGATCTGCTCAGTACGCCGGCCGAAGGTGTTGGAGCCCAGCTTGGAGGCCGTCGTCTCGCTGACGGCGGTGCCGCCTGTGCGTTCCACCTGCATGGCGGGCAACAGCAGCAGCGCCGGCGCACAGCGGTAAGCGCGGCCCGGATCATGTGCATGTCTTGGTCAGAAGGACGCCGGATCACGTGGGCTTGAGCGTCGGTACGCAGGTGCGACCCGATGCGCCTGTCGAGTTCTCTATGGAGATGGTTGATGGCCGAGCGGGCCAAGGTGAGGCCGGCTGATGAAATACTCTCCCGGGAGTCTCTTTCTCGGTACTTGGCGCAATGGTCCAGGGATAGTGGAGTCAACGTAGAGATATGGGCGCTCCCGGATGAGATCGTACCGATCCGTGTAATGGCGGCGATCTCCGCCTGCATCGCCGAGGCCTTGTCCAATATCGAAAAGCACAGTCAGGCTCGCACCGTCTCTGTCGTCATCACGGTCAGTCCATCCGGCTTGAGGCTGACGATCAGCGACGACGGGTATGGGTTCGAGAAGCTTCGTCCTGGTCCGGGGATCGCTGTGATGCGGGCCGCGATGAAATCGGTTGGCGGATCCTTCGGCATCAATGGCACGCCGGGCGGCGGTACCACGATCAGCGGCGCAGTACCACGTACGCGCTGGTAGATCTATCATGTTTACTACGTGTATGAGCGCTTGTAGGCTCGTCTTGTTCGCGACCCAGCCGCACCTCTTGATCTTGATCGAGAATGTCTGGGACGTCTAGTACTCCAGTGGCACTCGACTTGGCCGCGAGTCCTTCCATCCGTCCTGTACCGGGGTCCGGGGTTACGGAACCGGTACCCGCCAACCTCTGACGCGTTACTGCCAAATATTGAGCGGCTGTGGGCCAACCCCTTCACTCGTTGTCTCTTCGCCCGAACTTCTCCGGGGGTGTGCTGTTCGAAGCGAGCAGTGTGGATACCTGTCGGCTCCAGCACGGATGTAATCGGCGTGATCGTAACGCTATCTTCACCGCCTTCGGGATATTTGTTTAGTTCGTGATGTCGATGTACGTCGGCAGTTCGCTGCCTATGGGTCCTCTGACAACCACGCTGACGAAAGGTCCATTCGTGAACCCCCTCTCCCCGGACAACTTCTACGAGCCCGTTATCGGACTCGTCATGTTCCTCGTTACTCTGTTCGTCCTCGGTAAACTGCTTGTACCGCGCTTACAGAAGACGCTGGCCGAGCGGGCTGACGCGATCGACGGCGGAATCATGCGGGCAGAGGAGGCCCAAGCCGAGGCCCGGAAGCTCGAGCGGCAATACCGCAAGCAGCTGGAAGAGGCCCGGCGCGACGCGGCGCTGCTGCGGGAGGAGGCCCGCGAGCAGGGCGCGCAGATCAGGGCTGAGCTCCGCGCGCAGGCGCAGGCCGAGGCTCGCCACCTCATCCGGACGGCGCACGCCCAGATCGAGGCCGACAGACAGGCGGCGTTCGCCCAACTCCGTACGGAGATCGGCCGTCTGTCGACCGACCTGGCGGGCCGCATCATTGGCGAGCCATTGGAGGAGGACGTGCGGCATACCGGCATCGTGGCGCGATTCCTGGACGAGCTGGAGAACCGAACCGCCTCGTGAGGTAACGGTCCGACCGTTGGCAAACGCGCGGCAGACCGATCCGTGCGGCACCTTCATCGAGCAGGGCTACAGCAAGCGCGGCGAACCCATCGCCCGCACGCTGAAGGGGTGGACGGCAGTCCGGCCGCCCCGCAGCCCGCCGCCGACGTGGTGCTCGATCCCGCGGCTACCTCCACCGTGGATGCGATGGGCCGCAAGACCGCCTACGCCTACTGGATGGACAACCGGCTCCGGCAGAGCACCACCTCGACGGCGCCAAGCTGAACGGCTCGGCCACGCCGGCGGACGTGGTGGAGCCGGCCGAGTACGACCCGGCCGGCAACCTGACCCAGCAGATCAACGGCGGCGGCCTGGGCGCCACCGATTTCGTGGTGCCCAAGGCGTGAGGCGGCGCCGGACGGGGCTCGGGACAGACCCTTCCGGCGCCTCTCATTACTACCGCTTCGGGAATCCGATCACGATCATCTCGGTGGCGTCCGTCTTGCCCGGGACGCGGCCGGCGCTGTCCGGGAAGTTGTTGTCCTGCATGACGGCGATCCTGTTGCCCGGCAGAGGGAGCAGGGCCTCCACGGACTGCAGGGGGAACTTGAAGGGGTCGCCGAGACCGTAACCTCCGGCGGGGTCGTCCGAGCCGATGTGGGCAGGGTTGCGCAGGTTCAGCAGGTCGGCGACCTCGGTCTTGACGAGGTAGCCGTCGGCGTCGGTCTTGCGCCGGTCGATCAAGTAGACGCGCTTGAAGGT
Source organism: Nonomuraea sp. NPDC004354 (assembly GCF_053602555.1). Taxonomy (NCBI): domain Bacteria; kingdom Bacillati; phylum Actinomycetota; class Actinomycetes; order Streptosporangiales; family Streptosporangiaceae; genus Nonomuraea; species Nonomuraea sp. NPDC004354. Next base: position 177,334 of record NZ_JBSGDV010000015.1, read on the forward strand.
GGCCTTGGGCCCCTCGTCGTCCTCACGCTCGATCAGGATGGCCCGGTTGGCGTCGAGGGCTTGCATGTCGGCGATGCGGTAGTCCTCGCCGTCCGTCCGGTACTGCCAGGAACGACCGGTGTATTGGTTCTGCTGGGTGTCGAACTCGTAGATGTAGCGCCGGAACGGGTTGGCGTCGTTGGTCAGCCGGCCTTCCACCGCGGGGTAGAGGAAGCGTCCGTCGGGGGAGGAGGTGAGGGCTTCGAAACCGCGGCTGCCCTGTACCGTCGTGGGCTCGCCGTTCGCCGGCGTCGGGTTGTTCGGGGATTTGAGTGAGGGGTGGGCGATCGGGGCCTGCAGCAGCTTGCCGGTGCTGTCGAAGTGCAGAAGGAACGGCCCGAACTCGTCGCCGACCCACATTGACCCGTCGGGGGTCCGGGTCACCGACTCCGGGTCGAAGTCGCCGCCGGTGAGCAGCCGGTCCGCGGTGTTCTCGTTGACGATCTGGAAGGGGATCTTGTGGTCCGGGTCGGCGAGCGAGAGGAACCGGCCCACGTCGATGGTCCCGGCTCCGCCGCCGGCCGTCTCCCACCGTGGCGTGAAGTGGTAAAGCCGCAGCAGGAAGTCCACCGAGTTGCCCTTGGTCCCGAAACCGTTGTCGGGCATGGCCCAGAACGAGCCCTTGCCGTCGGGAAGCATGGACGAGATGCCGAGCACCAACTGGCTGGGGTAAGGAGGCGTCATGCCGTTGTTGGGGTCGCTGAAGGCGCCGGTGGGTGGGCCGGGGGCCGGCGCGTAGGCGGGCAGTGTGGCGCGGGCGAGCAGGGTCGCGCGAGCGGGGTCACCCGGAGGCGAGGCAACCTTGCCGGCGGCGAAGGCGGGGGTACCGACCAGCATGAGCGCCGCGGTGGCCAAAAGGATGAGAGGGCGACGTCGCACATTTTCTCCTGAGGAGCGGACCAGTGATGGGGCATGGGCGAGTCGGATCAAATCGGTCGACTATTAACTGCGGTTACGGACTTGATGGCGGCAGGCCGTAGGGGCGGCGAAATGCCGGTGACATCCGCTGGTCGCGCCGCCCGGACCGGTGCCGTCCGCCTCCGTCCAGCGGGCCGATCGGGCGGTGACGACCAAGCTCCGTTCCACGCGCTGCCGCGCGTCGGGATGGTCAACCTGGCCCAGATCATCGGCGAGATCGACCCATGCTCGGACGTGCCGACTCCGCCGACCACCTGGCCGCCGAAACCGGCAACGCCTCTCTTCTTTCACGTGTGGCATGGTGGCCGCCTGTCGCAGCATGTTGCGACATCGCCGTGACGCCGGTGAGATCGTCACCCCTGTCCGCGATGCGACATCGAGCCCGGCTCAGCCCGCGGAACCGCACCCCAAGCAGGGCCGATGAGGTCGAGCATCACGATGGGAGCGGCCATTGGTCTCACGGCATGAACAAACAACCCACAACATCTCCGAGGTTTCCCGCGTCCGACTGACTATGACCTCACTTACCGAGCGCGCGAGTCACCCAAGAGCCCGCCGATACGAAGCCTGGACCAACGCCGCCGCCCTGGCCGCCTGCCTGACGGTCGTCCTCGGCGGAGGTACCGCCAACGCGGCCCCCGTGGACGGCGCGGCGGCGCAGGCCGGCGCCGCCATCGCGGCGGATGCCGCCGGCCGGCTGGACCGGGTCGACTGGGCGTCCGTAGTGGAGCCGGCTCTGAACTGCCCCAGACCGGGGCCGCACGCCACCTGGTACGTCGTGCGCGCCCGCGTGGCGGCCGTCGGCGACCTTACCCGTGACGGCAGGCGTGAGACCGTCGTCGTGTCGTCGTGCCCGAGCACGACGTCGAGCAATCCCTTGATCGCCTTTGTCTACGACGGAGCCTCCAAGCCCTCGGCTCCGCGCTTGCTCGGAAAACTCGGCAAGAACCGCTACTTCAAGTCCCTGAAGGTCGCGATCCGGGGCGGGCGTGTGCACCTGCACGGCGAGGCGCTCAGCGACCAGGCCCCCAGATGCTGCCCTGACCTGATCGTCAGCCAAACCTACAGGTGGGACGGCACGCAGTTCCGCAGGGCGGCGGAAAAGGCGAACCGCATCACGTGACCGCTGACAGGTAGGGCGTGTTGTACGGACCGCTAGTGCGGGGACGGCAGGCGGCCGGGGTCCGCGGTACTGGCCCAAGGGAGTGGCCCCAGGTCGGACTGCCGATCGGTGCCTGGTTCGTACCGGTCAGCCGGATCTCGTAGGCGATCTCCTCACCGAACCTCCACACGACTTCCTGGCAGATGCGGGCGAGGCCGGCGACGGTCTCGCCCGCCACTGCGCGCAGTGCGGCGGTGATCCTCACGGCCGGGCACGACTCCGCTGCTGAGGGCGTCGAACAGACGCTCCAGGCGGGCACGGTGGTCGTCTGCGATGGTGCCGGCCGCTTCTCCGGCGATCAGGCGCCGGGCGTTCTCCACCAGCGCGGCGGTGAAGAAGGCGGCGAGCAGGGGCCGTCGAGGGCCGGGTCGTGTTCGAGCTCGCCGGCGCAAGTTCGCTAAAGGTCGGAGGCGATCTCTCTGCCGCGGGCGACCAGCGCGGGCGAGGCCGCTACGGTCCGGAAGAAGGGGACGGACCCGTCCTTGTGGCCGGACAGGGCGTGCCGCTCCTTGAGGAGATGGAACGCCGTGTCGCGCAGGGACTGGAGCACTCCGGCGTCCGGGGCGCGGTCGCGGACCGCTGAGCGCAGAAGCTCGACGGCGTCGACCTCGCGGTCCAGGCGGAGGTCCTCCTCGCGCGGGAAGTGCTTGAAGACCGTCACGGCCGAGACCCCGGCGGAGAGCCCGCTCAGGGAGTGGGTGTGGCCGCCTGACTCGTCGTTCGCGCAACCCATGTGCGAAGGGTTTCCGACTTGTGCCAGTGCTGATTGAAGTAGTCGGTGAAGTACTTGGCCGCCTCGGGGTCTTCCATGCTCATTCCCCTGATTACCTGCTCCGTTCCGCCGGAGAAGGCCAGGAAGACGACGCGCTCGTCGACGATTGCCATGTTCAGCAGGTCCGCCTTGATGTCCCACTCCACCACGTGGGCCTCGTAATTCTGAACTTCGCAAGTCTGGTCGAAATGGGTCATTGCCCACTTTCGCATCGCGTCAGAGTTCACGCAGATCAGGCGGCGGACGGAACGAGAGGAGTTGCCTCCGGCCCAGTCAAGCACGGCGTCGAAGTACTGCTTGGCCTCCTTCTGGGCCAGGGTGCTCGGCGGCGCTTGCCGTACGTACCAGACGTCGAGCTGGTTCTCCGCGCCCCGGAGGATCGCTGTGCGGAGAGCGCTGTAGAACTCGGCGTTGTTCTTGTAGCGGCGGAATTCTGTGCACTGGTGGTTGGCGAGCTTCTCCAGGGTCCGGTCCATGCCGCGTAGAGGGAGGAGACACCGTAGAATCGCGTAGAGCGCTACGAAGATCAATGGTAGGAATGCGGCAGGCGGCCAGTCGAAGACGGCGCCCAGAACGCTTGCGCCGACAACGATCACGCAGACGACGGTGATGATGCGGTCTTCGATGCGGTCGAGTGATAGAGAAGCGAGAGACTTGCGCCGGTTGCGTGGGGGGGTCGCGTCCATGCTGTTGCCTTCCTCGTTATGCTCCAGTAGACGCTCAGAATCGGGAAGTAGTTCCAAGCGGTCTATTCGTGCGGCTCAAACAGCTACAGATCACGACGACACCGATCAGTGCCGTTGAAGAGGAACGGACATATTGTCAACGACGGCCGAATTCTGACTTTCCGTGATAGGCCCCGTTGAGTAGATCACGGTTCGGGTGTTCCGGCCGGTCGCCCAGCCTGATCACGAGCATCCGCAGCGTGTTGATCAAGGAGTTTGTCGCCGTCCTGTTCCCTCATCTGGTCGGCGTGTGCGTTGATCAGGTCTTCCGGCCGGGGACCACGGTAAGGATCCGGGCCAGGACCGGCACCGTGGAGGCCGCCTGCCCGGCCTGTGGAACGCCGTCGCAGCGGGTGCGCAGCCACTACGAACGGCGGCGTCCGATACCGCGGTCGGGAGGCCAGGAGGTGGTGTCGGCCGGCGGTCAGGGCGGACAGGATGGGGAGTCCCGCCCCGCCGCTTCGGGATAACGCGTGTGGAGGAGTCCGCGGCAGAAGTCGGCGTTGCCCTCGATGCTGACCCGCACGGCACGGGCGAAGCGCAGCCGCAGCGCGGCCTCCTCGTCGGGGATCGGCTCGCCGCGCTCGTCGAGAAGCAGCGGCGACTGCGGCGAGCAGTCCAGCCCGAGTTCGGCCCTGCGGTGAAGCAGCCGCGCCAGCTCCGGGGACGGCGGGACCTCGCCCAGTCGCAGTCGCGCAGGCGGCAGGCCCTCGGCGGTCAACCGGGTGCCCAACCGGTCGAGGCTCGCCAGGTAGGCCTTGCGCCGGAACGTCAGGCGCAGCTCGTCAGGCTCTCCGCACGCCTCGCCGGGGAAGGACCCGGTGAACCCTGCCCCTTCCGAGACAGCCGCGTTGATCTCGTGGGCCGCGAAATGGTCCTCCAGCCGGACGTCGACCGCGACCACGCCGGGTACCGCTCGTACCGCTTGGCAGGCGTCGGCCACCATCAGGTAGGCGAAGTTCGGCGCGCAGAAGTACGTCGGCAGGCGGAGCCGTACCGAGACGTGCCCCTCGTGGACCTCGGCCTCGCTGACGAACCCGAGCTCGGTGATCGGCTCGTCCAGCTCGGGATCCCGTACGGTCGCCAGCGCGTCCCAAACGTCGCGGTCGAGGGACGGCACGCTCATGCCGGCACTTTCGGCCCGGACCCGACGGGCTCGTCGCTGCCCGCGTGGGCTTCCACGATGTCCAGCTCCGGCGGTACCGGGATGTCGTAGAGCCGGGCGGCGTTGAGGCCCAGGATCTTCTTCTTCACCTCAGGGGTGAGCTCGCCGTACTCTCCGCGCATGTCTTCGGGGATCTGGAAGTCCACGAAGCGTTCGATGAGCCACTTGGGCGTCCAGATCGCGTAGTCGCTGGCGAAGGTGATCCGGTTCTCGTCGAGCCAGTACAGCAGTTCGCCGATCACCTGGGCGAAGTAGCGCGGCCTGGTGTGAATGAACGGCATCACGACGGCGAGCCCGCCGTAGACGTTCGGCTCCTGCGTGGCGATCCAGCAGAAATCCTCCAGCCTGGGCAGCCCGCAATGCTCGACGATGAACGTCAGCTCAGGGAACATGCTCGCGACCTCGTCCACGTCGGCCACGTCGAACGCGTCCCGGTTGAGCGGGTAGATCGTCGGCCCCTTGTGGACGTGAATGTTGCGGATCCCGAGTTCCTGGCTTTTCTCGAGGTATCGGTAGGACCACGGGTCGGTCAGTTTCCAGCCCTTCGAAGCGCCCTTCCATTCGGCGGTGTAGAGCTTGACCCCTTTGAGATTCCAGCGCTCCGCCAGCGCCTCGAGCCTTTCGAGCCCCGCCTCACCGTCGCGCGGATCCCACGACCCGTTCACGATGAACTTGTCCGGGTACTTCTCCGCGAGCACCCCGTCCTGCTCGGTGGTGTTGAAGCCGGCCACGAAGAAGTCGTTGAGGTAGGTCGGCTGGAAGATGGCCTTGTCCACGTAGCCGGCCTCGAAGACGTCGTGCAGGATCCGTTCCTCGCTCTGCTGCCAGAACTCCTCCAGCGGCCAGACCTCCGACGCCGGAGAGAGATTGCGGTGGTAGTCGTAGAAGCAGTTGATGAAACCCTCGCCATAGCGGTTCGCCTGATTCGACGGCTTGGCGTCCCAGAAATGGATGTGCCCGTCGACGACGAAATACTGCCGGCCATCCTTTTCGTACATCTCAGCTCCTCGCGGGTACGAGAATTCCCCGGCCTTGCAGACGGCCGCTGTCCAGGTCGTCCATGGCCTCGTTGACGGCTTCGAGGGGATATTTCCTGGTGTGCAGATGTACTTTTCCCTGCGCGGTCAGGGCCATCAGCTCGTCCAGATCGTTGTACGAACCGACGAGGTTGCCGATCACGTTGATCTCGTTGGAGATGATGTCGATGGTGGGGATCTCGACACGGCCCCCGTAGCCGATCACGAAGTAGGAGCCCGCGCGGCGCAGCATCGCCACGCCTTCGGCTTCGGTGCCTCCCTCGCCGACGAAGTCGAGCACGACGTGCGCGCCGCGCCCGCCGGTGAGGTCGGTGACCGCGTTGAGCTGGCTGCCGTCGGCCGGCACGGTGTGCGTGGCGCCCAACCCCTTGGCGAGCTCGAGTGCCGCCTGCGACCGGTCGACGACGATGATCTCGGCCGACGCCATGGCGGTCAGGCACTGCACGCCGATGTGGCCCAGCCCGCCGGCGCCGATCACCACGATCTGCGTGCCCGGGTAGAGCAGCGGCAGCGCCTTTCGTACCGCGTGGTAGGCGGTCAGTCCCGCGTCGGCCAGCGCGGCGACGTCCGCGGGCTCCATCGAAGGATCCAGCTTGACCACGGACCTGGCGTTGGTGAGGAGGAACTCGGCCATGCCGCCATCGGTGTCGATACCGGGGAACTTCGCGTTGGCGCAGTGCACGTCGTCGCCGGCGCGGCACGCGCGGCACAGCCCGCAGGTGACGAGCGGGTGCAGGATGACCGCGTCGCCGGGCTGCACGCCCGTCACGGCCGAGCCGACATCCCGCACCCAGCCGGCGTTCTCGTGCCCGATCGTGTACGGCAAGGCCACGCCGGACTTCTCCGCCCACTGACCTTCTACGATGTGCAGGTCCGTACGGCACAACCCGGTCCCGCCGATCTCGACCAGCACGTCCAGCGGCCCGCTGATCTCGGGGTCGGGGACGTCCTCGACCACCGGGCGCTTGTTGTACTCGTGAAGCCGTACGGCTCTCATCGCCACTCCCCGACCTACGAAAGGCTGTAGCTCGATCGTTGGAGGGTCACCGGGTGCGGTCAATGGCCGAGAATTCACGGAGCCGGAATTTTGCCCGATATTTCACAAGGCCGGAATTCCGGGGGCGACATTGGGCAACTCCCGGCCCTCTACAGGCGGGATGCCGAGGTTCTCGATCGAGGGCAGCTTGGTGTGTCACCACGCACGGAGCAGTCCCATCAGTACAGGTGGTCGACAGATCCGACGACGTCGGGATCGCGCCGTCTCCCCGGCGAAATACCGAGCCGTCTTGCACAGGGTCCCGCTCCACATCCAGTTCACGCACCCGCCGGCGCAGCTCGGCGTTCTCGGCCTCCACCGCCTCCGGCGACGCCTCGCCGCCGGTGCCGGCGCTCTTCGGCCTGCGTCCCGGCCGGCCCGCCTCAACCCGCTCCGTGCGCGCGGACCGGATCCAGTTCCGGAACGTCTCGGGGCCGACCCCAAGTCGGTGGCGATCCCCGCGCTCGTTGCTCCTGGCCTGGACTCATACAGCGCCACCGCGTCCTTCTTGAACTGCGGTGGACAGTTCTTCATCCCCAACGGGACACTCTCCCGATCTCCCCGAACCAGTAGGGTTCAGGGTCTCAGGTGTCCAGCCCCCGGGCGGAACGCCCGAGTTCTCAGCGGGGCAGCCCGTGCGGCTGAGGCAAGGCCCTCGCGGAGCGTGTGCTGAAATTACTTCACAGAATTGACATTCTGACGAGTCATCCGTGAGGTCGTCAGAGGAGATCCATTTCGACCCTTGTCATTCCCTGCGAGACTGTCCGCACCGTGCCCCCACCGCGTCGGAGCCTGAGGGATGGAAAGCTGACAGATGCGCCTTGACATCATCCGGAGATTCGCCGCTTGGGCGGCCATGAACGCCGACGGCATGATCGCCCTTGCCCTTGCTGTGATCGTAGCCGTGCTGGGCACAACCGTCGATAAACTGCCACCTGGACTCACTGAGAGCGCCACGTTGCTCGTCATGGCCCTTGTGGGGACCACGGTCCTTCGCGATCGGGCCCACTTATCCTGGCGGTTCGAACAACTCGAAAACCTGATCAAAGAGGCATCCCCCACGCTGCGCCGCAGGTCGGTCACGTCCGAAGACGACGACCTCGATCAGCGCTTCCACTATCTGGCCGAGCGGCTGGAGGACACTTTCCAAGAACTGGAAGAGCTTGAGAATGCGATGCGGGCGCGCGCCGCCATGGCCCGCAGGCTCGCGGCCGAAGCAGAATCCAATAGGCGTGAGGCCGAGACGAGTCGTGAAGTAGCGGAGCGGCGCCAGGAAGAGGCCAAGGCGTTCGACCTCCTACTCCAGAGCAAGATCGACGATGTGGCAGAGCGTGTGGAGAAACGCGGCCAAGGCACCCAGCGGCGGTACATGCTCTACGGCGTCGTCCTCGGGGCCACAGCCGCCATCTTGCTTGACGCGAGCAAGGCCCTGTGGGCGTTCTGGACGTAACCCAGCCCCACCGCTTCCCGGACACAGGGACGCTCAGGCGTGCGGACGTGAGGTCTGCCCTGGTAGTGGCAGTGTCGGGCTGTCCGTTGGTGACGGCGGCACCAGTCTGACCAGCGCCGGGTGTTCGTGATCGTGTGGGTGGTGGTCCGGCGACCTGATCGGTGCCCTTGAGGGCCTTGTCGCCCCGCTTGATGTCCACGCCTGGGACCCCGAGCGCACGCAGCTGCGCGCGCTCATGGGGCGGCTCCGTCAGATGACGGTGACGTACTGGGCCAGTTCGCCGCGCGAGGTGATGCCCAGTTTCGGGAACGCCTTGTACAGGTGGTAGGCGACCGTGCGCGGGCTGAGGAACAGGTGGGCGCCGATCTCACGGTTCGAGGCGCCCGTCGCTGCCAGCCGTACCACCTGGAGCTCTTGTGGGGTGAGGGCGGCCAGCGGATCCTCGGCGTGGCGGCGGTCGGACAGGGAGGCGCCGGCGGCCCGCAGTTCGGTCGCCGCGCGTTTCGCCCAGGGAGCGGCGCCGAGCCGTTCGAAGCCCTCCATCGCCGCGCGCAGGTGTGTGCGGGCCTCGGCGCGCCGCTGGTGGCGGCGCAGCCACTCGCCGTACAGCAGTTCGGTGCGGGCTTGCTCGAAGGGCTGATCGGCCTGCCGGTGGAGGGCGAGTGCCCGCGCGTAGCCGTCGCCGTCGCCGCTCAGCAGCGCTTCGCACCGCTTGAGTACGGCATGCGCCCAGGGCTGGTCGATGACGTTCGCCCAGTCGCGGAAACGGGTGAAGGCCGGCCGGGCCCGCTCGGGTGTTCCGGCACGGGCGGCGGACTCGACGTAGTCGGGGCAGGCGTACCACCACAGGAAGGCATGTCGAGCCGGTCCGGCCAGGGCCTGGTCCATGCGCTCGAGCACCGCGGTGTGTCGTCCAGCGGCGAGATCGAGGGCGATCAGCGCGTACGTTCCCCAGCCCAGGCCGGTCATCCACGCCCCGTCCACGTCGTCCGCCCTGGCGGCCAGTTCGCGGCAGCGCTCCTCCTCACCGGCGACGCCGGCGAGCCAGGCGGCCAGGCCGGTGAGATAGTCGTGCCAGTACGGCTGGCCGACGTCCTCGGCGATGTGTATTCCGTCGGCCGCGCTCTCGCGCGCGGCGTGATGTCGTCCATTGGTGAGCTGGGCCAGGGCCAGCAGCATCATGGCCTGCGGCAGGCGACCGGCTCGCCCGGCGGTACGGCACTCGGCGACGAGCCGGGTGGCGTCTTGCAGCATGGCGTGCTGGTCGCCGCGCATGAATCCCCTGTATGCGGCCAGCAACCGCAGGTCGACCGGCACCGATTCCTCACTGCGAAGGCCTGGGCCCGTGATCGCGGCCATGAGGTCGCCCTCCAGCAGGCGGCGCATCCCGTGGTTGAGCGCGTGCACCGCGCCGAGCGGCCCGTCCAGGCGTGGGGTCAGCTCCTCGGTCCGGCGGGCGAGCGGCACCTGGTCGGGATGTGTCCTGCTGCTCCAGACGTACACGCTCGCCAGGCCGAGCATGGTCAGCGCAGACACCGGGTCGGCGGCGGCGATGAGCTCGGCGCCCTCCTGCAGCAGCCGGGTCGCCTCCAGCGGCCGGCCCGCCTGGAAGGCGAGCGTCGCCCGCACCCGCGCCAGCTCCGCTGCCACCTCCTCGTCCTGTGGCCGGTCGGCGCGGCGAGCCAAGCCCTCTGCCTGCTGCCACAGCCCCGCGTCCAACGCCGCCGTCGCGCCGGCCGTCAACCTGCGTACCTTGGCTGCGGGATCGGCCGACAGCTCGGCGGCGCCGGACGCGATGTCGCCCGTGGCGAGCAGGCGCAGCCCGTCGGCGCCCCGGAGGAGAAAGGCATCGGGCACGTCCAGGCCGGACAGCCGGGCAGCGGTGTCCCCGGCTGCTGCCTCAGGGGCGGGCGAGTCCCAGGCCGCCGCCATCGCCTCGAACGTCATCAAGGCACCCGCCTGGCGGTCGAGCGGCGCAACATTCGTGGCCGCGTCGAGCAGGAGTGTGCGCGCTGACTCCGGCCGGCCCCTGGCATGTTCCAACCGGGCCCTCGTCAAGGCCAGGCGGGCGATCCACGCCGGGTCGCGCACGTACGGCAGCGCCTCGCCCGCCAGCGCGGCGGCGTGCTCGATCTGCCCCGCTTCGCTCGCCGCCATGGCCGCTGCGGCAAGGCGGCGCCCCCGGGTGTCCCGATCTTCGGTCAGTTGCGCCGCGCGGCGGTAGGCAGCGGCGACCGCGGCGAGGCCGCCACGCGACCTGAACAGCTCGGCGTTGCGCTCCAGTTCGGTCGCCGCCTGCTCGTCATGGCCCACCGTCGCCGCGGCCAGGTGCCAGGCCCGGCGTCCGCCATCCCCGACCGTCTCGGCAAGTGCGTGGTGCGCGGCCATCCGCTGCGACAGCGGCGCGCTCTGATAGGCGGCGGCGCGTGCCAGCGGATGGCGGAACCTCAAGCGGCCCTCGGCGACGCGGATCAGCCCGGCGTCGGCCGCAGGCCCCAGATCGGCCACCGATGCGCCCATCCGCTGCCCCGCGCGTACGATCAGGGCCGGGTCGCCCGTGTCGTCCGCCGCCGCGATCGTCAGCAGCGTGCGCGCAGGCGCGGGTAGCGCACCGATCCGCGCATCGAAGATCCGCTGGATCCGCCAGGAGACCGGCATGACACCGATCTCGTGCTCGTCCACCGGCTCAATGCCGTCCCGCTGGGCAGGGCTGAGCGCGCCGACCAGCTCCACCAGCGCCAGGGGATTGCCCTGCGCCTGGGACAGCAATCCCTGACGTGCCGAGACATGCAGGTCGGGCGCATGATCAGCGAGCAGGGCCGCCCCGGCCTCGTCGGAGAGCGGCCCCAACTCCACGACCGGCACGCCCGGACGGTCGAACACCGGCGAGCCGTCGCGCACGGCGAAGATCATGGCCACGCGCTCGGCGCCCAGCCTGCGGGCGGCGAACAGCAGCGCCTCGGCCGACTCCAGGTCCAGCCAGTGCGCGTCGTCGATCAACACCACCACCGGCTGCTCCTCGGCCAGCTCGCCGAGCAGGGTCAGCGCGGCGGCACCGACCAGGAAACGATCGCCCGCCGCGCCGTACGGCGGATCGATCAGCCCGCGCAGGGCGCGGGCCTGCTGCTCCGGCAGCCGATCGGCCAGATGACGCACCTCACGGAACAGCACCTGCAATCCCGCGTAGGGGAGCTCGGCTTCCGACTCCACGCCCCAGGCCCACAGCAGCCTGGACTCCCCGGCCGAGGAAGACACGGACTCCAACAGAGTCGTCTTGCCCGCGCCCGCCTCGCCGCGGATCACCACGGCACCGCCACGGCCTTCCCGCGCCCGCGACAGGGCACGCTCAAGCGCGGCGACCTCGGCTGCCCGCCCCCTCAACACGCCCGCCACCCTACCGACCGGTGTGACGAGGCAGGTCGGGCGCGGTACGTCAGTAGTAGTGGCGCATGATCTCGGTGGCCCACGGGGGCTGGGTCGTGGGTCCGACGGGGCCGAACTCGCTCATGTACGGCTTGATGTCCAGCACGGGAGTGCCGTCCACCGCGTCCAGGCCCCGCACGTGCGCCTCCAGCCCATCGACCTTGGTCAGGCGGCAGCGAGAGAGCCCGAGCCGGTTGGGGCGGTTCTTGCCGCGCTGGGCGAAGATCCCGACCAACGGCCAGTCGGTGTTGCCGCGGGGGTGGCGGGCGCCGGTCTCGATCTTCTCGGCCGGCACCCGGTCGAAGAAGTAGATGACCTCCAGGTGCGAGAAACCGTCCAGGCCGGCCAGCGCGTCAGGGCCGAACTGCGCCGCGTCCAACCTGATGACGGCGGAGACCGTCCCCCAATCGTCGTCGAAGACCACCTCCCGCCCGCCGATCACGTGACCGATGGGACGGGCGACCACTTCCTTCAGCATGTGATTCAACGTCCCACATAGAGGCGGTAGGTCGCCAGGATATTGAGCCGATGCAGGTTCCTGCACAGGTCGAGCATGGCGTGCCGGGCGAGGTCCGGTGGGACCTGGTAGGTGGCGAGCGCGGCTGACAGCGCCGGATCGAGTCGCTCGGCCCACGGGTTGGTGCAGGCGGCCATCGTCTCATCCAAGGGACGGCCGGCCCGCACAGCGGCGAGGACCTCCTCGTGCAGCCGTTCCAGATAGGCGATGAGCGTGTCGATGGCGGCGTGCCCGCCGCCCATCGGGCCGTGGCCGGGCACGATCGTCTCCAGGTCGGGCAGCGCCTGCCTCATCCGGCGCAGTGACTCCAGGTACGGCAGCGGGCCGCCCTGGAGCAGCATGTGCGCGATGCCCGCGTGCGCCAGGAAATTGCCGGTCCAGGCGGTCCGAGTGTCGGGGACGTAGACGACGGTGTCGCCGGGGCCGTTGCCGGGGCCGAAGTGCCAGAGCTGGACTGTTCGGCCGCCGAGGTCGATCTCGGCGAAGGAGTCGAAGATGATGTCCGGGAGCCGCCAGCGGGTCACGGCGGTGAGCGACGCCTCGTCGCCGTACATGTTGCCCGACCTGACCTGCTTCTCGTAGTCCAGATCGGCCATGTTCTCCTTGTTGAGGCGTGACGACACGATGACGGTGTCCTCGGGGAAGGCCAGGTTTCCGAAGGTGTGGTCGCCGTGGTAGGTCGTGTTGGCGAGGTAGCGCACCGGCCGGTCGGTCAGCTCGGCGGCCAGGTCCTGGATCTGCCGAGACACCTCGGGGGTGATTCCCGCGTCGACGATCAGGGCGGTGTCGTGGCCGACGACGAGCCCGTTGTTGTCCTTCGGCGGCAGGTTCGCCATCAGCGCGTGGACGCCGGGCGCCAACTCGCGGGGGAGCAGTCGCAAACCTGCGGGTGAGAGGTTGGGTCCGGCGTATCCGGCGGGCCGTTCGGCGATCTCACGGTCGGGGATGCGGGTGGTCACAGCTGGGCCTCCAGACGCTCGAACATCAGCGGCACCTGCTTGCCGAGCTGGGCTTTGACGAGATGCTCTGCCATCTTCGGCACGCCGTCGAGCTCCAGACGGAACTCCACCGCGCACCCACCCTCGGCAGGCAGCACGCCGTACGTCTGAGAGACGCCGGGTCGGGTGCCCGGCGCGGTCCGCAGCGAGATGCGCGCGCCGGGCAGGCATTCGGTCACGGTGAGGGCGATCTCGGTACGGCGGCCCATCACCTTGCGCACCTGGTTGAGGGCGGCGCCCTCCCGCAGTGGACCGTCGAGGTGTGCTTCCAGCACGTCTGACTGCCATGCCGGGTATCCACCCAGGTCGGCCAGCACGGCGAAGACGGCCTCCACCGGCTGGGGATAGCGGGCGACGTGGTCGACGGTGATCATGAGTTGCTCCTCAGCAGTTGGGCGGTGAACGGGTTGAGCTCGTGGGGTTCGTCCTCGCCGATGACGACGGTGCCGCCGAGATTGACCAGGTGGTCGCCGATGACGGCGTTGGGTTCGAAGGCGAAGGTCATCCCGGGGGCCAGCGGGAGTTCGCCGCCCATGGTGGGCACCTCGAACAGCCGGCCGTACTCCTGGGCCTCGGGCACGCGGCGCAGTCCCGCGCCGAAGCCGCAGACGGGCCCCATCGGGTTGAGGGTGTGCACGAGCGGGTGGATGTTCCAGGCATCGGCGTTCTTCAACGGGGCCTGCATGGCCTCGACGAGGTCGCCGAAGGTGTTGCCTGGCCGGGCCGCGGCCAGCCCGGCCTCGTAGCTGGCGCGGGCGACCTCGGCGCCCAGCTCGATGTCGGGGTGCGGCTCGCCGACGGCGATGGCGACCTGGTGCTGGGTCTCCTTCATGCCGAACCGGCAGAACACCTCGGCCATGATGACGTCACCGTCGTCGATGACGCGTGGCGCCTGCGGGCGGTAGGACCAGGCGGGCGGGCCCCAGGAGATGAACCCGGGACCGGAGGACAGCAGCATGTCGGGGGCGGCCACGCCGCGCTGGAAGGCCGCCGCCATACCCGCGGCGTACACCTCGGCCTCGCTGACACCGGGCCTGGCCGCGTTCAGCATGGCCCGGGCCATCGCGTCACCGGCGGCGGCCGAATGCCGGACGACCGCCAGTTCCTCCTCCGACTGGCAGATGGTGGCGAACAGGTGGCTCAGCCCGACCGGCGTGAAGGTCACCTCGGGCAGCTCGGCGAGTACCTGGCTCCACAAGCCGTGCGGCATGATCGGGTTGATGTGGAAGGGCGGGTAGGGGTCCAGCCCGAGCACGCCGACCGCCGCGGATTCCAGGCGGTGTTCGCGCAGGACCTCGACCACGCCTGCCGCGTGCTTGGCGACGCGGATGTCGCGCGGGGCGATCCACAGTTCCTCGCCGCGTCTGCGTGCCTGGATGTGGTCGGCGACGGGAAGCGTGGACCAGGTCAGCTGGATCGGGTCGGCGTCGCGGCAGAAGATGACGATCGCACCGGGACGGTCGTTGGTGAAGTACACATCCGGCGCGAAGGGCGCCAGGTCGGCGCATTCATGCTCGCCGTAGGCGATGAGAGCTTGGACGCCCTCGGCTTCCATGATCTGCCGGGCGAGCGCCCAGCGGCGGTCTCGCTCGGCGAGAGAGTAGGTGGGAACGTGCATGCCGCCGACGCTACGGACGCGCGGTGGGGCCCGGCTTCCGTCAGCTGACTGTAGTTTCCTGTACGGCCGAGCGGCGCCTCACCCGTCAGGCGGCGTCACCACTCAGTGACGACAAGCGACACGAGTGGTGACCGCAAGCCTCACACCCAGCTCACCGGCCCAGGTCGTCCCACTCCTGGAGCAGGTGGGCCGTGGCCGCAGCGGGGGCCGTGAACGACCAGCGGCCCGGCGGCAGGTTCAGGGCGCAGCCCCCGTCGGCCAGCCTGGTGGTCGGCAGCTGCTCGCTGAGGCCCATGAGGAAGGTGCCGTTGACGCTCATCCCGTCCCATGCGCCGCGCACGGGCAACACCGCGCGGGCGGTCACGCCCTCCGGGACGGCGAACGTGAACTGCACCCCGTCGGGCCCGGCCCGCCAGCCCGACTCGACCGTCCCCGACGCGCTCTCGTAGCGGGCGTGCGCCTGGCGCAGCAGCGGGACGGGGCCGGGACGCAGCAGCAGCTCGCCGAAGCCGCCACCTGTTCCGCGCGGGTCGTCGCCCAGGCCCGCCACGTGCCGGAACAGCCAGTCGCCCACGCAGCCGTAGGCGTAGTGGTTGAAGGAGTTCATGGCCGGCGTCTGCAGGCCGTGCCGGTGGTGCCAGGCGTCCCAGCGCTCCCACATGGTCGTCGCCCCGGCGCGGAGCTGGTAGCGCCAGGACGGATAGCCCTCCTGGTTGAAGATCCGGCACGCCAGGTCGTGGTGGCCGGTCTCGGACAGCACGGGCAGCAGCAGGGGGGTGCCGACGAAGCCCGTCATGAGCCGGTGCCCGTCGGCGCGGACCAGCTCGGCCAGCGCCTGCGCCGACGCGGCCCGGTCCTCGGGCGGGACCAGGTCCCAGGCGAGGGCGACGGCGTAGCCGGTCTGCGTCTCGGTGTGCAGCCTCGGCCCGCTGAGGAAGGCCCGCTGGAAGGCGCCCGACACGCGGGTGAACGCCTCGCCGTACTCCGGCGCGTGCGGCTCGCCGAGCACGTCGGCCACGTGCGCGACCAGGCGGAGGCTGCGGGCGAGGGCGGCGGTGGCGATGAGGCTCTTGGGCGTCTCGACCGTGCCGGGGGCCAGCCAGTCGCCCAGGGCCCTGCCCGGTCTGATGCCGTCCTCTGCCTGGGCCAGGCAGTAGTCGGCCCACCGCCGCATCGGGTCGTAGGCGCGGCGCAGCGTGCGGTCGTCGCCGTAGCGCCGCCACAGCAGCCACGGCACCTCGACCAGCGCGTCGGACCATACGGGGGAGTCGTATCCGTACTCGGGCAGGACCGGCGCGACATGCGGGACCGCGCCGTCGGCCCGCTGCCCGTCGATCAGCGTCGTCACCCAGCCGGACAGGAACGCCTGCGTGTGCCGCAGGAAGCTGAGCGTCGAGCCGAACACCGAGATGTCGGCCGTCCAGCCGGTCCGCTCGTCGCGCTGCGGGCAGTCGGTCGGCACGCTCACCAGGTTGCCGTCCGCCGACGCGCCGATGTTGGCGACGAGTTGCCGTACGGCGGGATCGCTCACGGTCAGCGAGCCGGTGACGGCGAGCGCGGAGGACAGCAGCACCGCTTCCAGGTCGTCCGGCGTCAGCGCGCCCGGCCAGCCGGTGACCTCCGCGTAGCGGAACCCGTGCAGGGTGAAGGCGGGCTCCACGACGTGCGCGCCGGGGCCGAGGACGAACTCGTCACGCTGGTCCGCGGTGCGCAGGTTGTCGGTGTAGAGCCGCCCGGTCGCGGTCAGCTCCTCCCCGTGCCGCACCACGATCCGTACGGGGTCCGGCGCGTCGACGCGCAGCCGTACGCGCCCGACGACGTTCCGCCCGAAGTCGGCCACCTGGACGCCCGGCGCGGGTTCGGTCACGGACACGGCGGGCACCGTGCCGGTCACCCGCACCGGGGGAGCGGGGTCGGCCTCCACGAGGATCTCCGGGGCGGCCGTCGTCTCGGCGGGTCCGACCTGCCGGGATGGGGCCTGGACGGTCTCGCCCATCACCAGGTCGGCGCGCGGGCGGCCGAGATCCCGCCGGGTCCAGGCCGCGTCCGTGGCGAACACGCGGCGGACCCCGTCGTCGTCCCGCACGAGCACCTGGGCGCTGGCAGCGGGCCGGTCGCCGTAGCGGCGCGGGCCGCCGCTGGCGACGTGACCGGCGTACCAGCCGGGAGCGAGCCACAGCTCCAGCTCGTTCTCGCCGGGTACGAGCAGCTCCGTGAGCTCCAGCAGCCGATAGCGCGTCCGGCGACCGTAGTCGGTCCAGCCGGGGGCCAGCTCCTCCTCGCCCAGCCGCACCCCGTTGAGCAGCGCCCGGTAGACGCCCAGCGCGGTGGCGGCCAGCCAGGCGCGCCCGGGAGTGTGACGCCAGGTGAACGACCCGCGCAGGCTCACCGCCGCCCGGGGGTCGCCCGCCAGCCAGGGGGCGTCCCACCCACCGCGCGCCCGCAGGCCCGTGGTGAACGCGCCGGTCGCGTGCCCTTCCACACTCCACGTGTACGGCGTCAGCGGCGCCAGCCACTCATCCGGCACGTCCACGCCGTACGATCCGGCAGGCACGGACGACCGCCACACCTCGCGCCCGTCCGAGGACACCACCACGGTGGCCTCCTGGATCAGCCGGGCGTCCCACGACAGCCGGGGCGACGGCTCGTCCACGCCCACCGGATCCGCCAGACCGCACGTCAGGCCCACCCGTGGACCGGGCGGGGCCGAACGGATGAACGGCGCCTGCGCGCCGGAGACCTGCACTCCGAGCACCCCCGAATCCCGGTTCACGCATCGAGCCCGGTGGTGAAGGCGTTGTGCAGACCGTCGACGTCGACGCCGGACAGGCTCGGCGCCATCACGTTGATCAGCAGCACGAAGCACGCGTCCTGCTCCGGGTACATCCACCACTGGCACCCCGAGGCGCCGCCGTGCCCGTACAGCCGCCGGTCGAGCAGTCCGGGAGCCGAGTGGCGCAGGTTCCAGGTGAGGCCCCAGTCCTGCCCGGCGTTGACCGGGTCGGGCTGCAGCTTGACCAGGCCGGTCGTCTGCGGGGTCGTCATGGCGGCCAGGGTGGTCGGGTGGATCAGCCCGCGGTCGCCGCGCAGCAGCGCCCCGCCCAGCGCCAGGAGGTCCTCGGCGCGTGAGAACAGCGCCCCTGCCGGGTGGCGGAGCCGTACGAACGTGTCGAAGTCGAAGCCAGGCCCGAGCAGTTCGATGCCGTGGACCTCGGCCGCGTCGCACGCCGGGTCGAACGTGATCCGCCCGCCGCCCGGCACCAGCGTGTTCAGGTCGGAGTCGATCACCTCGGCCACGTCGCGGCCTGTGACGTCGCGGACCATCTCCGCGATCCCGGCGAAGGCCAGGTTGGAGTACTGGCTGAGCGTGCCTGCCTCGAACATCGACGGCGCGGTGACGAGGTGCTCCAGCAGGTCGTCAGGCGTGAGCGTCTGCTCGGCGATGCCGCTGGTGTGGGTGAGCAGGTGCCAGAGCGTCACGTCGGGCCGGGCGAAGTTCGGCAGTACGTCCCGCAGGGGGCGGCGCAGCGACAGCAGCCCGCGCTCGACCTGGCGCAGGGCGACCAGCCCCATCAGCGGCTTGGTCACCGAGAACAGCGCGAAGTGGTCCTCGGTCCTGGTCTCGCGGCCGTCGTGCGCGCCGAACGCCTCCAGCACCTGGATCCCGTCGGAGGTGGCGGCGCCGAACACCGCGCACGGCAGCCGCCCCTCCTTGATCTCGCGCCTGACCCAGTCGAGCGCGATGTCGTGAGTGGTCATCCCTTGAGTGCACCTTCCGTAAGACCGGCCAGGACGCGCTTCTGCGCGACGACGTACACCGCCACGAGGGGCAGCGTGGTGAGCAGGACGTGGGCGAAGACGAGGTTCCAGTTCAGGCTCTGCAGGGTGCCGGAGGCGAACTGGAACAGGCTCAGCGGCAGCGTGGCGTTCGCGCTGCCCTGCAGCAGGAAGAGGGCGAAGAAGAAGTCGTTCCAGACGTTGATGATCAGGATCACGCTGCCGACGAACAGCACCGGCCGCAGCAGGGGCAGCAGGATGCGGACGAAGACCTGCGGGCGGGAGGCGCCGTCGATGGCGGCGGCGTCCTCCAGGTCGCGGGGGAACGCCCGGACGAATCCGGTCGCCAGGAAGATCACGATGCCCAGGCGGCAGCCGGTCATGGTCAGCACATAGCCGAGCGAGCCGTCGTCCAGCGACAGGGCACGCAGCAGGTAGACGGTCGGGATGATCGACGGCGGCAGCAGGATCGACAGCCCCATCACGAAGTAGGCCGCCTGCAGCCACCGCGACCGGCTGCGCCCGAACGCCCACGCCGCCGCCGCGCCGAGGAACACCACGGCCACCACGATCGGCACGGTCACCTTGAGGCTGTTGACCAGCCCCGTCAGGTAGCCGCCCCGGTCGAGCACGATGCCGTAGTTCTCGGCGATCGCCCACGTCCTGGGCAGGCCGAGGCCCAGCTCGGCGGCCTCGCCGGCGGGTTTGAACGAGTTGACGACCACGAGCCAGACGGGCACGAGGACCCACGGGATCGCGAAGAGCGTCAGCGCCGTGTACTTGAGGACCGCTCTCATCCCGTCACCTCCCTGCGCCGCAGCCACCACACGAGGGGCACGGCGGTGGCGATCACCAGCAGCGTCACGGTGAACCCCAGGGCGCTGGCGGAGCCGAAGAAGCCCTGCCCCCACTGCTGGCGCATCACCACGTTCAGGGCCCGCGTGTGGTCGCCGGGCCCGCCGCCGGTGGTGGCGGCGATCACGTCGTACGCGCTGAGCGCGCCCACCAGCGTGACCGCCACGTTGAAGGTCAGCGCCGGGGCGAGCATGGGGAACACCACCCGCCGGAACCGGGTCCACGACCCGGCCCCGTCGACCGTCGCCGACTCCAGCAGCGACTTCGGGATGGAGTTGAGGCCCGCGATGTAGACGAGGGTGATCAGCCCGCTCCACTTCCACGCGTCGATGAACGCGACCACCACCAGCGCGGTGGACGGTTCGCCCAGCCACGCCCATTCGATGCCGAGGAAGGAGTTGACCGCCCCGTCGGGGGCGAGCAGCCCGCGCCAGATGTATCCGGCGGCCAGCGGCGAGATGAGCGTCGGCAGGAAGAAGGCCGAGCGGAAGACGGTGTTGATCCGGCTGGTCCGCTGGAGGGCCAGGGCCAGCGAGAGGCTGACCGTGTTCTGGATCGCCATGCACAGGATCGCGTACAGCACGGTCACGGTGACCGCGTTGGCCAGCAGGTCCTGCTCGATCAGCGTGCGGACGTTCTCCAGCCCGTTCCAGGTGATCTCGGCCCGGAAGCTCGTCCAGGAGGAGAACGCGAACCGGACGTTGAGCAGGAACGGGGCGAGGAAGAAGACCGTGACCAGCACGATCGCGGGCAGCGCCCAGGGCAGCCAGGCCACCCTGTTCCGCATCACCATCCGGGCAGCCCTGCCGCCTTGGCCGCCTGCTCGACCTGGCCCTGTAGCTGGGTCGCCGCCTTCTGCGGATCCTTCTGCCCGGCGATCAGCTCGGACATGAGCTGGGCCAGCCCGCCCATGCCGGGGATGTCGGAGTTGAAGGAGATGACCGCGCCGGTGTCGTACGCCTTCTTGACGTCCTGCAGCACGGACGAGACGCCCTGCGGGTCGGGCACGTCCTTGAACACGGGGAAGGTCTTGGACGCGGTGATGTACTCGGCGTAGGCAGGGCCGGTCATGAAGCGCACGAAGTCGAGCGATGCCTTCTCCCGCGCCGCGTCACCGGTCTTGGGCAGGTAGAACGTGCCGATCGGGCCGGGCGCGTAGGTCGCGAGCGGCTTGGCGCTCGACAGGCCGACGAAGCCGACGGACTCGTCGACGGTCTTCTGGTCGCCGTCCGCGGCTGCGAGGAGGGCCGGGAGCATGTCGGAGTGCTGGGCGACCATGGCGGCCTTGCCGGTCACGAGGGCCTTCATGGAGTCCTCGAACGTGGCGGTGACGATGTCCTTGTTGAAGCAGCCGTCGGCCTTCAGCTTGGCGTAGGCGGTCAGGCCGGCGACGAAGGGCGAGCCCGCGTCGGCCAGCGTGCTGCTGTGGCTCGCGATGGCCTTGCCGTACGCGTTGGACTGGTTGGCGCCTGCCAGGTAGAGGATGGGCAGGATCTGCACCGGCCAGATCGACCCGCCCGACTCGAAGACCGGCGTGACGCCGGCGGCCTTGAGCTTGGGGCAGGCGGCGGCGAGCTCGGCGAAGTTCGAGGGCGGGGTCAGCCCGGCCGCGGTGAAGACCTTCTTGTTGTAGTAGAGGCCGAAGACCTGGGGGAAGCCGGTGATGGCGGCGTAGACCTTGCCGTTGACGGACCCGGCGGCCTCGTAGAGGTCGCCGGACCTGGCGATGTACGCCTCGCCTGTCAGGTCGCGCAGGTTCTCGGCCGGGTTGAGGGCGAGCAGGCCGCTCACCGTCGCGTGGTACTCCAGGATGTCCGGGCGGTCGCCGGTGGCCCACTTGGTCTGGGTGGTCTCCTCGAAGCCGTCGGACGGGATCGACACGAGCTCGATCTTGTGGCCGGACTGCTTCTCGAACTTCCTGTACATCTCCAGCAGCGGCGCCGGGTCCGCGCTGTTGTGCCAGAGGGTCAGCTTCACCTGACCGGTCCCCTCCGGGGCGGACGACCCGCAGCCGGAGAGGGACAGGGCGAGGGCGGCGCCGATCGCCGCGCCGAGCAGACGGGATGGTGCTCTCACGCCCGTGCTCCTGTTCACTTTGGGGATTGCTGTGTAGAACGTTCTCCATTGTTAGGGCACGAGAGAATCGCCCGTCAAGAGGTAGACCTGAGTGCCGGTAGCGGGCTAGCCTCACCTTTCGGAAAAGTGTGTAGTGCGTTCTACGAAAGCTCTATGAAGGACGGCGTGTGACGAGCGGACGGGTGACGATCGCCGATGTGGCCAGGCGAGCCGGGGTTTCCACGGCCGCCGTGTCCAAGGTGGTGCGCGGGGCCTACGGCGTGAGCGCGGAGATGCAGGCCAAGGTGACGCAGGCCATCGACGAGCTGGGCTACCGCCCGCACGCCGCGGCCCGCGCCCTGCGCGGACGCACCTACACCCTCGGCGTCATGCTCTCGGACACCCGCAACCCGTTCTTCCCCGACATCATCGAGGGCGTCACCGGCCGGCTGGGCGACACCGAGTACCAGGTGCTGCTCGGACCTGGCGGGATCGAGCCCAAGACGCAGGCCAGGATGACCGACGCCATGATCGACCGGAGCATGGACGGGCTCATCCTGATCTCGCCGGTCATGTCGGACGCCGAACTCGCCGCCATCGCGACGGCCATCCCGATCGTCGTGGTGGGCAGGCACGGCGGCGCCGCGGCCTACGACGCGGTCGTCGACGACGACGTGATGGGGGCGGGGCTCGTGGTCGACCACCTGGTCGGGCTCGGGCACACCCGGATCGCGCACATCACCCACCTGGAGCGGGCCCGCGCCCAGGGACTGCCGCACACGGTGCGCGCCGAAGGCTACCGCCAGGCGATGCGCGCCCACGGACTCGCCGACGACGTGCTGGCCACCTCCTTCACCGAGGAGGGCGGCTTCGAGGGCGCGCGGGAACTGCTCGCGCGCGACGACCGGCCCACCGCGATCTTCGCCGGGGCCGACATCGCGGCGCTCGGCGTGCTGCGCGCCGCCGACGAGGCGGGCCTGTCGGTGCCGGAGGACCTCTCCGTCGCCGGATACGACAACATCGGCATCGCCTCGCTCAAGCGCATCTCGCTCACCAGCGTCGACCAGGACGGGCACGTGATCGGGGCGACCGCCGCGCGCCTGCTCGTCGAACGCATCGAGGGACGCTCACGATCGGTGACGTCGTCGGTGTCACCCACGCTGATCGTCCGCGGAACCACAGGACCGCCTCGCCGCTGAACACCGGCCGCCTGTCGGGGGACTGTCGCGGACCAAGAATTAAAACGATTCGATGGAAGGACCCCCCACGTGAGACGACTCGCTCTCCTCGCCCTTCTCCTCCCGCTGGTCGCGCCCGCGCCATCGGCCTCCGCCCAGACGGCCGCTCCGGCCTGCCCGGTCAGGGTCGACCCCGCCGCGTTCGCCGCCGAGGCCCGCCTGAGCAGCCTGGCCGAGCAGCAGGAGGCGTTCGGCCCCAGGCCGACCGGCTCCACCGCGCACGCCGACTACGTCGACTGGCTGGAGGACGAGATGGCGGCCATCCCCGGCCTCCAGCTCTCCTCCCTGCCCTACGCCATCGACCGCTGGGACAGCCTCGGCACCGGCTTGACCGTCGGCGGCACGGCCGTGCAGGTCGCGGCCCCCGTACCGTTCTCCTCCTCCACCGGCGCGGGCGGCGTCTCGGCGCCACTCGTCCACCTGGCCGCAGGGACGAACATCACCGCGGCCAACGCCGCCGGGAAGATCGTCGTCCGGGACCTGCCGTGGACCAACATGCCCAACCTGCTGTTCTATCCGCCCGCCCTCGGCTACTCCATGTACGACCCGGCCCTCACGATCAACCTGCTCGGCTCGGAGTCGATGGAGGCCCCGGCCGCGGCCGACGCCGACCTCAAGGCGGCCGCCGCCGCGGGCGCGGTGGGCGTGATCGAGGTCAGCCAGCTCCCGCATGCCCAGATCCAGGGCCAGTACGCGCCCTACGAGGGCCTGCCGTACGGCGTGCCAGGCGCGTACGTCGGCGCCGACCAGGGCAAGCAGATCAAGGACGCGCTGGCCGCCGGGCAGCCGGTCCAGGCCGCGCTGACCGTGAACGCCGCCTGGACGCCGACGACGACCCGCACCCTGCTCGCGACGCTTCCCGGCGGGAGCGCCCAGAAGATCGTCGTGGAGAGCCACACCGACGGCATGAGCCCGGTGTGGGACAACGGCCCGCTCGCCATGATCGAGATGGCCCGCTACCTGTCGTCGCTACCGGTGGAGTGCCGTCCGCGCACCGTGCAGTTCGCGTTCGTGACCGGCCACCTCTACCAGCACCTGACCGGCCCCGACGTCCGCGAGGGCGGCGCGGGTCAGCTCGCCGCCCAGCTCGACGCCGAGTACGACCAGGGCGGGGTCTCCTCCGTCGTCGTGCTCGAGCACCTCGGCGCCAAGCGCTACGACGCGGTCGCCAGGCCGAACGGCCTGCCGGGCAAGCAGCTCGTCGCCAACCCCGCCCTCACCGAACTGCTGATGGTCCCCGTCAGCGAGAGCACGCCGCTGCGCGAACTGGTCAAGGGCCACATCGAGTACTGGGACGTGAGGCGCACCGCGATCCTCAAGGGCCTGTCGGCGGCCGACCTCGCCACGGTGCCGCACCACTGCGGCTTCGGTGGCGAGGGCACGCCGTACAACCAGCACCTGCTGCCCGTCATCGCGCCCATCGCCGCGCCCAAGACGCTGTTCTCGCCGCAGTTCGGCACCGAGGCGATCGACCTGCCGGCGATGCGCAAGGCGGCCCTCGCCTTCACCGACGTCGTGCTCGACCTCGGCCCGATGGCCCAGTCGGCCGTCGCGGGCGACGTGACCGCCATGCGCCAGCAGCGCGCCTCCGGCACGCCGGGGTGCGCGTGAGCATAGACAGGAAAAGGCTCGTGCGCCGGCACACCGTCGCCGACGCCGGGTGTCCGCTCACCGTCGGCAACGGCGAGTTCGCCTTCACCGCCGACGCCACCGGGCTGCAGACCTTCGCGCCGCTGGGCACGCAGGCGCAGTGGGGCTGGCACACGATGCCCAACCCCGAGGGCCACGTGCTGGAGGACGCGCTCACCGACTACGACGGCGTCGGCTATCCGGACCTGTATCCGGCCACCGAGGCGGGAGGCTGGCTGCACGTGAACCCGCACCGCCTGCATCTCGGCCGGATCGGCCTCGACGTCGACGAGGCCGCCCCGCTCGGCCGGTCGGCGCAGACCCTCGACCTGTGGACCGGCACGCTGTCCAGCTCCTTCGAGCTGGGCGGCCTGCCGTACGAGGTGGAGACGGTCTGTCACCCCGAGCGGGACCTGCTGGCCGTCCGCGTCGTGGGCGGCGCGGGGATCAGGATCGCCTTCCCCTACGCCAGCGATGGCTGGCACACCACCGCCGACTGGGACCAACCCGAGAGGCACACCACCACGCACGCGCTCACGCACACGCCGTACGGCTCGCGCTGCGACTTCACCCGCGTCCTGGACGCGGACCGGTACCACGTGGCCGCCGAGTGGGCGGGGTCGGCGCGGCTCACGTCGCCCGGCGGTCACGTGTACCTGATCCAGGGCGACGAGCTCGAGCTCGTCGTCGAGTTCGCGCGCCACCCCGTCGGCGCCGCGCTCCCGTCCTTCTCCCAGGTCCGTACGGCTGCCGCCGACCACTGGGAGAGGTTCTGGACGAGCGGAGGAGCGGTGAGCTTCGACGGCAGCACCGACCCGCGAGCGCCCGAGCTCGAACGCCGGGTCGTGCTCTCGCAGTACCTCACCGCGGTCAACTGCGCGGGCTCCACCCCGCCGCAGGAGACCGGGCTGGCCGTCAACTCCTGGAGCGGCAAGTTCCACCTGGAGATGCACTGGTGGCACGCCGCCCACTTCGCCCTGTGGGGCAGGCCCGAGCTGCTGGAGCGGAGCCTGCCGTGGTACCGCTCGATCCTGCCGCGGGCCAGGGCCACGGCCGGACGGCAGGGTTTCCGCGGCGCCCGCTGGCCCAAGCAGGTGGGGCCGGAGGGCAGGGAGAGCCCGAGCGAGATCGGCGCCTTCATCATCTGGCAGCAGCCGCACCTGATCTACTTCGCCGAGCTGCTCCGCCGGATCCGCCCTGGGGCGCTGGAGGACTACCGGGACCTGGTGTTCGAGACGGCCGAGTTCATGGCCTCCTTCGCGGGCGGCGGGCATCTGGGGCCGCCGCTGGTCCCGGCGCAGGAGTCCTACTACGAGTCCAGGCGGTTGGTGCGCGATCCCGCGTTCGAGCTGGCCTACTGGTGGTGGGGGCTGGAGACGGCCCAGCGGTGGCGGGGCCTGCTCGGCCTCGCCCCCGACCCGGAGTGGGCGCGGGTCCTGCACGGCCTGGCCCGGCCACTGGTGCGCGACGGCGTCTACGCGGCCATCGGCGTGGAGCCGTACACGATCAGGACCGACCACCCCTCGATGACCGGCGCGCTCGGGTTCGTGCCGCCCACCCCGCTGATCGACCCCGAGACCATGCGGGCCACCCTGCACGACGTGCTCGCCGACTGGGATCTGGAGAGCGCCTGGGGCTGGGACTTCCCGATGCTCGCCATGTGCGCGGCCAGGCTCGGCGAGCCTGACACCGCCGTGGACGCGCTGCTGATGGACGCCCCGAAGAACACCTACCTGGCCAGCGGCCACAACCACCAGTGGCCCGGACTGCTGCCCCTCTACCTGCCGGGCAACGGTGGCCTGCTGGCCGCCGTGGCCCACATGGCGGCGGAGGAGTGCTTCCCCGAAGGCTGGCTGGTTCAGGCGGAAGGAGTGGTCGCGATGCCGTGATCGGGGCCGGCGAGCAGGGTGAGCGTGTAGTGGTAGAGGTCGCCGGCCGACGACGTCAGAGTGGCGACACGGCCCTCACGTACCTCCGAGGCGATGAACTCGGTGGTCCCGTAGACGATCAGGCGGGGCACCGCGGCACGCAGCGGCGGCAGCGAGGGATCCTCCAGCCTGGCCCGCGCGGCCAGCGCCCCGAGCATGTCGAGGAAGGGCCGGTAGGCGGCGTCACGCTGCTCGACGGCCCGCTCACCCGCCCTCGGCAACTCCACGAAGTACGCCTGCGCGTACTCCGGGCGTTCCTGCCACCACCGCAGGTAGGCGGTCATCCCCAGCCGGAGCGCCTCGCGCCAGCGGTCGCCCGCCCCCGACGCGGCCGTGTAGATCGAGTCGATCATATCGGGCAGGTCGCGCTCGCATCCGGCGAGGAAGCACGCCTCCTTGTCGGCGAACTGGGCGTAGAAGGCGTTGCGCGAGACCCGCGCGGCGGCGATCACGTCCGGCACGCTCGTGGCGGCGTATCCACGCCTCGCGACGAGCCTCAGCATGGCCTCCACGAGGCGGTTTCGCTGGGAGTCGCGCACCGTGTCGGGGGACAGTCCGTGCCGCCCCCTGGGGAGTGGCCGGCCCGCCGGAACTTCCTTCTGTTCGTGTCTTGACATCGCTCCCCGATCGTACTTCCCTCTCTTAGGAGACGTTCACGTCTCCAAATAGCCTACGAGGTGACCATGGAGAACTTCACCCGCCGGCAGGCGTTACGGGCAGGGGCACTCGGCCTCATGCCGGCCGGATTCCTGTCGTGGACCACCGAGGCCAACGCCGCCTCCACCATCGAGACGATCTACAAGGCAGCGGGTCCGTGGCCGGTCGCCACCGGCACCTCGGGCGGCCACCGGCTCTACTACCCCTCCACCCTGGGCTCGGGCGGCGTCACGCACCCGATCGTCACATGGGGCAACGGCTCGTGGGCCACCCCCGACGACTATCCGGGACTGCTCAACCACCTCGCCTCGTGGGGCTTCGCGGTGGTCGCCTCCACCGACACGACCACGGGCACCGGCGCCGAGATCCTCGCCGCCGCCCAGCACCTCATCAGCCTCGACACCGACCCCGCCAGCGTCTTCCACGGCAAGCTGAACACCGCCCAGGTCGCCGCCGCCGGCCACTCCCAGGGCGCGGGGGGATCCATCAACGCGGCCAACGACTCCGCAGGGCTGATCAAGACCGTCGTGCCGATCGCCGTGCCCGCGCAGTGGATGGCCGGCCCAGGAGATGAGTTCTCCGTCGCCGACCTGACCTGCCCGGTGCTCTTCCTCAGCGGCGCGAACGACTGGCTGATCTCCTCGGCCGCGACCGTGCAGGGCTACTACGACCAGGCCACCGCCGGAGCGGGCAGGGCGCTGCTCAAGGGCGCAGGGCACAACGACATCCAGAACACCGGCGGCGCCTTCCTCGGCTACGTGACCGCCTGGCTGAGGTACCGCCTCCAGGCCGACACCCAGGCCCGCGGGGCGTTCGCCGGCGGCACCGCCGAGCTCCCCACCAACACCGCCTGGCAGAACCAGGCCCTCAAGAACCTCACCTAGGAGAACCACCATGGCGGATCCGACGCGGCGTGGGCTACTCGCCGCCGGCGCGCTCACCCTGCTCGCCGGATGCGGCAAGGACCAGCCTCGGCAGCAGGCCGCGGACGGCAGGCCGCACGGCGAGGTCACCGTCTGGCTGCACGGCTCGCAGGACACCGGCCGGCAGTTCCAGGAGCTCGTGCACCGCTACATCGCCGAGTTCAAGGTCGACGTGAAGCTGCTCCACCTGCCCGTGGGCCAGCTCGACGCCAAACTGCTGACCGCCTTCAGCGGCGGCGCCCCGCCCGACGTCTTCAAGATCGGCCACTGGAGCTTCCCCGCGCACGCCAGGAAGAAGCGGCTCGCGCCCGTCGACACCAGGGCGCTCTCGCTACAGAACTACGAGCCGGGCACGACCACCCCGCTCACCTACCAGGACGTGCCCTACGGCGTGCCCATCGACTTCAACCCCTGCATGCTCTACTACCGCAAGGACCGGTTCGAGGAGGCCGGACTCGACCCCGGCAGGCCCCCGGCGACCTGGGAGGAGGTCGCCGAGTACAGCGCCAAGCTCACCTCCGAGGACCGCAGGCGAGTCGGCCTGCAGTGGCTCTACGGCGACCCCCAGTGGGCCCTCATGACGCTGACCGCCCTCGTCAGGGGCAAGGGCGGCGAGCTCGTCACGGCGGGCGGCACGAAGGCGTCGCTGTCCACCGAGCAGGGCCTCAACGCCCTGACGTACATGTCGGGGATCGGCAACCCCAAGCTCTCCAACCCGCTGGGCGCGCTCGGCCTGTTCTACTCCGGCGAGGCCGCCATGGTCGTCAGCGGCGCCTTCCTCGGCCCCGCGCTGGAGAAGCTGGGCAAGGACAAGCTCACCTTCGGCAAGCAGTACGGCGTCGCGCCCATGCCCACCTGGGCCGGCGGCCCGCCCGTTGTTCCCGCCTACACCTGGGGCTGGGGCGTGGCCAAGGACTCGCCCAACCAGTTCACCGCCTGGCACCTCATCAACTACCTGCAGGGCGCCCCGTCGGTGGCCGCCAACCTCGACAACGGCATCATCATCCCGGCCAAGGGCTGGCGCGACGCCGGGCCGCGCGGCAGGTCCGAGATCATGAAGATCGTCGCCGACGGCCTCCCGCATGTGGACTTCGGCCCGATCATCCCCGGCACCCTCGAACTGGCGAAGGCCGCGGCCGGCGCCGTCGACTCCGTCGCCCACGGCAAGTCGACCCCCGCCCAGGCCGCGGCGACCTTCGACTCCACCGTGCGGCTGGTCCTGTGAGCGTGCTCGGCAGGGTCAGCGCCCGGCCCCAGGCCACGGCGGGCGTGGCGCTGACCCTCCCGGTGGCCGTCTTCTTCGTCGTGTTCTGGCTCGTCCCGTTCCTGGCCGCCATCTATCTCAGCTTCACCGACTACGAGATGGCAGGGACGCCCAACTGGATCGGCCTCGCCAACTACGAGCGCATGTTCGCCGACCCCGGCTTCCTCAACTCGGCGTGGATCACCGTCGTCTACACGGTCTGCACGGTGGTCCCGACGATCGTGCTGGCCCTGCTGGTGGCCGTGCCGCTGAGCAAGCCGGGACGGCTCAACCGCCGGCTCAGAGCGCTCGTCATGATTCCGGCCGTGATGCCGCTCGCCGCCACGTCCATGGTCTGGGTGATCATCTACTCCGACCGCGGCCTGGCCAACACCCTCCTCGGCCTGGTCGGGATCGATCCGCAGTCCTGGCTGACCGGCTCCGGCCTGGCCATCTGGGCCCTGGTCGTGATGGTCGTCTGGAAGAGCATGGGGCTGTTCGTGATCATCCTGACCGCCGGGCTGCAGGCGCTGCCCGGCGAGGTGTACGAGGCCGCCGCCATCGACGGCTCAGGGGCGGTGACCACGTTCACCCGGATCACGCTCCCGCTGCTGCGCAGGACCCTGCTGTTCGTCCTGGTCATCTCGGTGGCCGGATCGATGCAGGCGTTCGTGCCCGCCTTCCTGCTCACCGGCGGCGGGCCCGCCGACGCCACCCAGGTGCTGCCGTACTACATCTGGGCCAACGCCTTCCCCTACGAGCACATGGGCTACGCCGCCGCCATGGGCATGGTGCTGCTCGTCGCCATGATGATCGTCTCGGCGCTGCAGTTCGGGTTCCTGAAGGGAGGCGACGAATGAGAGCGGGAACCATCCTGCGCACCGTCTGGCTGATCGCCGCGGTCGGGTTCATGCTGCTGCCGGTCTACGCCATGCTCGTCGTCGCCTCGGCGCCCGACGACACCGACCTGCGCGGGCTGGTCTTCAACGGCTTCCACCTGCCCGAGAACATCAGGCTGCTGTTCGGCGAGGGCAACCTGCCCACCTACCTGCGCAACAGCCTCATCCTGTGCGTCGGCACCGGCGTCCTGGACGTCATCTTCTCGGCCGCCGCGGGATACGCGATGGCCCAGCTGTCCTTCCCCGGCCGCCGCGTCCTGTTCGCGCTGGTGGTCGGCACGCTGGCGCTCACCCCGATGGTCCTGGTCATCCCCGTCTTCCTCATCGTGAAGGAGCTTGGCTGGGTCAACACCTTCCAGGGCATGATGGTGCCCGGCATGATCAGCGCGTTCGGCGTCTTCCTGGTGCGGCAGTTCGCCCTCGGCATCCCGAAGGAGCTGCTGCTGGCCGCGCGGGTCGACGGCGCGGGGGAGTTCCGCATCTTCGCGCGCGTCGCCGTGCCGCTGCTCAAGCCCGCGCTCATCACCCTGTTCCTCGTGCATTTCCTGGCGCAGTGGGACAACCTGCTGTGGCCGCTGATCGTGGCCAACGAGCAGGAGCTGTGGCCGCTGCCGGTGGGGCTGGCCAACTTCCAGAGCGAGGCCGGCTTCAACTATCACCTGACCACCACCGCGGCACTGGTCACCGCCGTGCCCCCGTTCATCCTGATGGTGGCGCTGCAGCGTTACTACGTGGCCGGGCTCACCTTCGGAGGGCTGAAACGATGATCCCGGACACCGCACGGATGATGGAGTGGATCGAGACGGTCACCTCGCGGGGCATCAGGCGTCCCGGCTACCCGGCCGACGACTGGACCGCCGCGTGGGCCGCCGAGCTCTTCACCGGGTTCGGGCTCGGCGACGTACGGCTGGCGCCGGTCGAGCTGCCCGTCTGGCGGCCGGTGACGGCGGACCTGGTGGTGCGCCTGGACGCTGACCCGTCGAGAGTCGTGCGGGTGGCGGCGTCCGCCCTGCCGTACACCACGCCGAAGGCGACCGTGAGCGCGCCGGTCAGCCGCGAGGTCGTGCCGGGCGCGATCGTTGTGCCCGAGTACACCTTCACCGAGCTGCCGCAGTCCTACCTCAGGGACCAGGCGACGGCCGTGCACGACCCCGAGGGCGTCTTCGACGAGCTGGTCCAGACGCTGCCGTTCCAGCTCGACTACCTCGACGTCATCCAGGGCGTCATGGACGGCGGCGCCGCCGCCTTCGCGGGGGCGCTGACCGGGGTGCCGTGGGAGACACGCGACTACTACGTGCCTTACGACGCCGTGCACCGCGACCTGCCGGCCGTCTGGCTGTCGGGCGGCGACTCGCGGCGGGTGCTCGCCCTGGTCGACGAGGGACCCTGCACGGGCACGCTCACCGTCGAGTCGGAGACGGGCCCGGCCGTCTCGCACAACGTGATCGGCACGCTCCCCGGCCGCTCCGGCCAGTGGGTGATCATCGGCTCGCACCACGACGCGCCATGGGCCTCGGCCGTCGAGGACGCCTCGGGGATCGCGCTGGTGCTGGCCGCCGCCCAGTACTGGGCGGGCGTGCCCGAACGGGACCGGCCGCACAACCTGATCTTCCTGCTGACCGCAGGTCACATGGCGCACGCCGCGGGCACCCGGGCCTTCATCGAGGAGAACCGCGGGCTGCTGGGCGACGTGGTACTCCAGCTCCACCTGGAGCACGCCGCCCGGCGGTGCGTGGTCGTGGACGGCGAACTGGTGCCCACCGGCGACCCCGAACCCGGCTGGTGGTTCACCACCAGGAAGCCGGAGCTGGAGAGCCTGGTGGCGGCGGCCCTCGTCGCGGAGGACCTGAGACGCTCGTTCGTGCTGCCGCCGGACGTGTTCTCCCCGATGCCGCCCACCGACGGGGCCTTCTTCCACCCCGAAGGGGTGCCGCTCGTGCACTTCCTGTCGGCTCCCATGTACCTGTTCGACTCGGCCGACACCCTCGACAAGGTGCACGAGGCCAGCCTCGAGCCGCTCACCCGGGCGGCGATCAGAATCGTCGAAGGGACGGCCGGATGGCGCCGCGCATGATCGTGCGAACCACTTGCGGGCTGGTCGAGGGCAGGGCCGAGGAGGGCGTGCTCGCCTTCCTCGGCGTGCCGTACGCCGCCCCGCCCTTCGGCGAGCACCGCTTCGGCGCGCCCGTCCCGCCACCCGCGTGGGACGGCGTACGGCCCGCCGTCACGCGGGGCCCTGCCGCCCCGCAGGCCGTCGGCGAGGACATCGGCCTGTACGCGCCCGACGTCTTCGAGGTGGGCGAGGACTGCCTCAACCTCGACGTGCGCACCCCTGAGACCGGCCGGGCCGGGCTGCCCGTCCTGGTCTGGATCCACGGCGGCGGGTTCTCCATCGGCGGCAACGGGGCGGCCTGGCACCAGGGCCCCCGCTTCGCCCGCGACGGCGTGGTCTGCGTGGCCATCAACTACCGGCTCGGCTTCGAGGGCTTCCTGGCCCTGGAGGACGCCCCGCTCAACCGGGGTGTCCTCGACTGGCTGGCCGCGCTGGAATGGGTACGCGACAACATCGCGGCCTTCGGCGGCGACCCCGGCAACGTGACGATCGCCGGGCAGTCGGCGGGCGCCGCCGCCGTCGCCACCCTGCTGACGATGCCCCGCGCCGAAGGGCTGTTCCGGCGCGCGATCGTGATGAGCGGCTCGGCCAACCTGGTCGCCACCGAGCAGGAGGCGCGCGACTACGCCAGGACGCTCGCCGCCCGGCTGCGGATCGACCCGACCAGATCCTCCTTCGCCGGGCTGTCCCCCGAGGCGCTCGTCGCCGAACAGCCGCCGCCGCTGACCGGCGACTCCGGCGGGCTGAACGAGTCGGTGCCGGTCAAGCCGGTCGTCGACGGCGACCTGATCCCGGCCGTCCCGCTGGCCGCCCTGCGCGCGGGCGCGAGCGGGCACCTTCCACTGCTGGTCGGCTGCACCTCCCAGGAGGCCGACGTGTTCGTCCGCCGCCTCGCCGCCGACCTCGACGAGGCCGCCGCGCAGGCCGCGCTCGACCACCTCGGCGTCCAGATCGACGAACCCGGCCTCACACCCGCCGAGCGCGTCGGACGCGCCTTCACCCAGCACCTGTTCACCCGCGAGACGCGCTGGATCCGGGAGGCCAGGCCCGCCTACGCCTACGAGTTCCGGTGGGAGTCGCCCGTCGAGAGCCCGGTCGGCGGAGGACGGGTGGGCGCGGTGCACAACCTCGACCTGCCCTTCGTCTTCGACGTGCTCGACGCGCCCGGCGTCGAACGCACCGCAGGGCCAGGCGCGCCGCAGGCCGTGGCCGACGCGATGCACGCCGCCTGGGTGCGCTTCGCCCGCACCGGCGACCCCGGCTGGCCACTCGGGCACACCATGGTCTTCGACGAACCCACTGCGTCGATGCGGCATTGAGTATCAGGCGCGCGTTCATGCCCACGTTGAACGTCGTCCTCCAGGGTTGTCAGCCTGCGCGCATGTCAGATCTAGGACATGTGGCTTGGCCGCCTGAGCTGATCAGGACCGAGCGGCTCGTGCTCCGTGAGCCGGAGGCGTGGGACCGTGCGACATTCATCGAGCTGCTCGCCTCGCCAGAGGTGCACACCTACCTCGGCGGTCCCCGCCCGCGTGACGAGCTTGAGCGTGAGATGCCCGAGGTGCCCGAGCGATGGCCCGGGAGTTTCGTCGTCGAGCTCGACGGGGCGATGATCGGCCAGATCCTGCTCAGGAGAGCAGCCGGGCACCGTCGCCCGGCTGCTGTGGGGAAGGCCGATCTCGGTTACCTGTTCCTGTCGAAGGCCTGGGGGCAAGGGTACGCTGCCGAGGCGTGCGCGGCGGCACTCGGGGCCGCCTCCGCGAGCTGCCAGCCGTTCTTACGCTCGACCGGAGCAAGCAGCCCCGTCACATACGCCCGCGCCTGCTTTCGGGGCTCCACCCGCCCGAACCGGCCTGCCATCCGCCCGAACAGCGCGTCCAGCCCGGACGACCACGCGCGGAGGTCGTCAGCGGTTAACTCGTCCGACATGCCGCCAGACTATAGATCACAAAGCCTGGCTGTAGCACTAGTACTACAGTCATGTTTTGTGATCTATAGTCGCGTTCGTGTCGGATGTGGTGACGTCTGAGGATCTCCAGTCGTGGGCGGCCGGGCTGGATGAACTGTTCGCGCGGGTCGCCAGCCGCTTCGGCCGGGTAGAGCCGCGTCGTCAGGCGCGGGCGTATCTGGTCGGGCTGCTGGCGCCGGTAGAGCGTAAGAACGGCTGGCAACTGGCCGAGGCCGCAGGCGATGCCCAGCCTCATCGGATGCAGCGACTGCTGAACAATGTGCGGTGGGATCCCCGGGATGTCCGTGTTGACCTGCGCGGTTACGTGGTCGAGCAGCTTGGGGATCCGGCCGGGGTGCTGATCGTGGACGAGACCGGGTTCGTCAAGAAAGGCACCCGGTCGGCCGGGGTGCAGCGGCAGTATTCAGGGACGGCCGGCCGGGTGGAGAACTGCCAGCTCGGGGTGTTTCTCGCGTACGCGACACCGCGTGGGCGGGCGTTGCTGGATGCCGAGTTGTACCTGCCGAAGTCCTGGACCGGGGATCGGGAGCGATGCGCTCAGGCCGGTATCCCTGACAGCGTGCCGTTCGCCACCAAGCCGGCGCTGGCCACAGCCATGCTGGGCCGGGCGCTGGAAGGTGGGGTGCCCGCCTCGTGGGTGACTGCGGACGAGGCCTACGGCCAGGATCACAAGTTCCGTCTCTACCTGGAGAAACGCAAGGTCGGGTATGTGGTCGCCGTACCCAAGAACCAGTCGGTCGGCACCGGCATCGGCTACGGCAACACCGGCTCACGAGCTGACGCGGTGACCGCGGATGCGCCTGAGCAGGCGTGGAAACGTCTGTCGGCGGGTGATGGGGCCAAGGGGCCAAGGTTGTACGACTGGGCGATGGCGACCCTGCCGCCCCACGCCGACGATCACCTTGGCGGGTCCGGCGGCTTCCAGCGGTGGCTGCTGGTTCGCCGCAGCCTCACTCCCAACGACCACGGCGAGCTGGAACTGGCCTTCTACCTGTGCTTCGGACCCGCGGGCACCGCGCTGGACCAACTCGTTCGCGTCGCCGGCACCCGCTGGGCCATCGAGGAGTGCTTCCAGAGCGCCAAGAACGAAGTCGGCCTGGACCAGTACCAGGTCCGCCGCTACGACGGCTGGCACCGCCACATCACCTTGGCCATGCTCGCCCACGCCTACCTCGCTGTCACCGCCGCCAACGCCCCAAAAGCCCGAGCGGCCTGGTCCCCCTCAGCCCAGCCGAGATCCGCCGTCTCCTGGCACATCTGACCAGCGCCGTCACCGATCCAATCAGCCAGATTCTTCAACGCGCCCTGGCGTGGTCACACCACCGCCGCGCCCACCAAGCCGGCGCTCGCAGCAGCCACTACTGGAAACGCTGGCTCCGGCACAACAAGATCCAGCTATAGATCACAAAGCCTGGCTGTAGTACTAGACTAGGCGTCACCGAACATCCGCTGCTTGTCGCTCTCCGGAGCATCGAGGACGCGCAGCGCACGTTTCAGCGACCCCTCCTCGAAGCCGAAGTGCGCCTTCATAGCACCCTTGATCTCGTTTATCTGCCGGAAGAGCTCCTGCGGCGACGACTCGGAGGAGTCCAGGGCCCGCTGGAAATCGGCCAGGAGCTGTGAGAGGACCTCGTGCTCGCGGGTGAGCTGGGTGATGATGGGCTCCAGCTCAGGCATCTGCTCGAGCAGGGCAGGGAAGAACTCGGCGTCCTCGCTGCGATGATGGCTGCCCATCGCCGAGCAGAACGTGTAGCAGAACTCACGCAGTTCAGGCTTGAGCGCGGAGGCACGATTGCCCTCGCGGATGGCCTTTCTGGCCTCCTCCAGCGCCTTCTCCAGGCGCTGGTGCACGTTCTTCAGCTCCAGATGCCAGGCGAAGATACGGTTACGCAGCATGGAGGGGCTCCTTTCCCTTGGCGGAGTCGGGGGCGTCGTCGCTGTGCTTGGGCAGGGCGAAGACGAGTGCCATGGCGACGAGCGCGAACATGACACTGGCGCCCATGGCGTACGTGGCGCTCCGGGTGAAGACCACGTCGAGGGAACCACCGGTGGTGAAGTCCAGGGTGTCGAACAGGACCCGCCCGGTCACGGCGATGCCGATGGCGCTGCCGACCCGCTGCATGGTCCCGATGACCCCGCTGGCGGCGCCGGCGTCGCGCCGCGAGACGGTCGCGACGATGAAGTCCATGTTGGGCGGGATGAACAGCCCGCTGCCGATGCCGCCGACGACCAGCGGCGCGACGAGCGTCCAGCCCCGCAGGCTGCCGGGCGGGACCACAGCCAGGATGATCAGGATGGCGGTCATGCTCGCTGTCACGAGGGCCAGGCCGATGATGAGCACGGTACGGCCGAAGCGAGCGGCGAGTTGGTCACTCTGTGCGGCCCCGATGATGGTGCCGATCGCGAACGTCATCAGCAGCAGGCCCGACTCCAGGGCCGACGCGTCCAGCCCCGCCTGCCACAGCAGCGAGATGGTGAAGAAGATGCTGGTGAACGCGGCGAAATAGACCAGGGCCAGCACGACGCCGCCGGTGAAGGCGGGGCTGGTGAACAGGTGCGGCGGGACCAGGGGGTTACCGCCGCGCCTGGCCACCCGGCGCTCCCAGAGGGCGAACACGCCGAGCATCGGCACGCTGAGCAACGAGACGAGGTAGGACCACAGCGGCCAGCCCTGGCTGTGGCCCTCGACGAGCGGGACGAGCAGGACGACCAGCGCGACGGTGAGGATGACGAGGCCGGCCCAGTCGGCGCGGTCGTCCTCCTCGGTCCTGCCGGCGGAGGGGAGCAGCCAGAATGCGGCGAGGACGGCGATGACGCCGATCGGGAGGTTGACGCCGAAGATGTAGCGCCAGCCGTTCTCCGCGCCGAAGGCCTCGATGATCAGGCCTCCCGCGAGCGGGCCCATGGCGCTGGAGACGCCGATGACCGCTCCCATGATCGCCAGGGCCTTGCCGCGGAGGCTGCCGGGGAACATCAGGTGGATGAAGGCGGTGATGGAGGTGTAGAAGATGCCGGCCGAGAGTCCCTGGGCGGCGCGCGCGAGGTTGAGCTGCAGGTCGTTCTGGGCGAGCGCGCAGGCCACGCTGGTGAGCGTGAACAGGACCAGCCCGGCGATGAAGACCGGCTTGTGGCCGTACCGGTCGCCGAGGCGGCCCGCGGGAATCAGCGCCAGGCCGTACGCGAGCATGTAGCCGGACAGTACCCAGGACAGCGTGGCCTCCGACGCGTTGAGGCTGGTGTAGATCGTCGGAATGGCGACGTTGACGATGGTGCTGTCCAATAACGCCATGAAGGCGCCCGCCAGCAGGACTGCCAGCGCCAGCCAGGTGGAACGGGTGGTCACCGGGGTTTCATGTTGCTGGGTCATGCGAGTTCCTCCGGGCTTTCTCGTCGAGGATCAGCTGAGGCAGCTGCGCCACGAGCTCCTGGTGCCAGGCGATCTCGGCTCGCAGCCGCACGACGTGGTGCCGCATGGCGAGGGACTCCGCCATGGACAGGTAGCGGGCGACTGTATGCATGTGCGCCTCGTAGTCGGTGAGCATCGCCTCCAGCGAGGTGAGGCGGGCCGCGATGATGGACTCCAGGCCATCGAGCCGGTCCGGGTCGAGCCGGGTGAGGGCGAGGTCGAACGGGTCGGGCCGGAGAACGATTTCACGCAGCCCGCTGATCTTGAGCGATGACAGGGCCTGGGCACCTGCCTCGGTGATCCGCCAGATCTTGCGCGTCGGGTAGGAGCCCACCGTCTCCTTGAGCATCTCCTCGATCAGTCCTTCGGCGGCGAGGCGCTTGATCGCACCGTAGAGCCCGCCGGTGGTGATGTCGGTCCACAGGTCGAGGTGCTCCTCCTCGGACAGGAGGCGTAGGTGGTGCCCGTGCATGGGGCCGCGTTCCGACAACGCGCTGAGGATGAAGATGCGTATTGACGACACGCGACTAGTCTCGCGAGAGTAGTCGTAGGAGGCAAGAGTCTGAGGTCCACAACATCGCGCGGCCGGAAAACCGGCGCCGGATGGAGGGAATCGGCGAACCATGCGTATCTGGAACGCCCCCGACACGTCTGATACGTATCCCTTCGATCGCCGTCGCGATGCGATCAGCGTCGGCGGCGACTGCAGTCCCTTGGACCTGTGCGACCGAACGACCACTCCACGATCCCTCACCAGAGGAGACGGATCATGAAGACTGTCGCAGTTATCGGAGCAGGCGTGGCGGGCCCGACCGTGGCGATGGCCCTGCAGTTGGCGGGGTTCGAACCGGTCGTCTACGAGTCGCATCCCAGCGGCTCGGAAGGGGTGGGCGCGTTTGTGATCCTGCACGTCAACGGCATTGACGCCTTACGCGCGATCGACGCGGACAAGTGCCTTGACGGGCTGGGATTCGACACCCCGCAGATGCGTTTCCGCAGCGGGACCGGGCGTTCCCTGGGCGTGGCGGGCACCGGCCTCCCGCTGGCCGACGGGACGGTCGGGCGCACGATCCGGCGAGCCGACCTGTGCGGGGCGCTGAGGGACGAGGCGTTGCGGCGCGGGATCGGATTTGAGTACGGCCGGCGGCTGGTCGGTATGAGTGGCGAGGACGGCGGCATAACGGCTGTCTTCGAGGACGGCGCCAGGCGTGAGGCCGATCTGCTCGTCGGGGCGGACGGCATCAAGTCCAGGGTGCGTGCGCTGATCGATCCCGCCGCGCCGCCGGCCAGGTACATCCCCAACCTCTACATCAGCGGTTATGCCAGGGCCGGGGTGGTCGACGTGCCGCCAGGGGAGTATCAGATGGTCTTCGGCCGGCGTTGTTTCTTCGGTTACACCGTAGCCCCGGGCGGTGAGGTGTGGTGGTTCGCCAACCCGCCGTACCCGAACGAGCCGAGCCAGAACGAGCTGCGACAGCTTGGCGACGCCCATTGGCGGGCGGTGCTCGCCGACCTGCTTGGCGTGGATCCAGGACCGGCCCGGAAGATCGTCGAGGCCACCGATCACGAGCTCGCGGCGTGGCCGTTCCACGACATCCCCACGGTGTCGCGCTGGCACCGCGATCGCATGATCATCGTCGGCGACGCGGCGCACGCGACGTCGCCGGCGGCCGGGCAGGGGGCGTCGATGGCCATCGAGGACTCGGTCGAGCTCGGCCGCTGCCTGCGTGACCTGCCCGATGTCCGGCAGGCGTTCCGCGCCTACGAGGCGCTTCGCCGTGAGCGGGTGGAGCGGGTGGTCGCCACGGGCGCCAAATGGTCAACCTTCAAATCGGTGGGGCCGGTCACGCGAATGATCCGCGACATGATCATGCCGGTGATGCTCAAATATTACGCCGGCGATGGCGGAGCCTCCCTTGGCTGGATGCACCATCACCACATCGAATGGAATGAACGGGTCTCGGCCTGATTTCGCGGAATTCCGCGAACACGTATGAATTTCTACATGACCCGCTGAATCTGCTCATTCGCAGATCGGACGGGTTATTGTGCTGCCCGGTTTCATCCTTTCTTTGCGGAGTATTCGCAGATGAGAGCACGTATCGCCGGGCGAGGCGTTTGGCTGAATTCATTCACACAACGATTGACATTTCGCGCTTTCCGGCATGAGACTGGTAGCCGAGTGGCAGATTTTACAACAGGCGACACATGGGGATTTGGCCGATTAGTGGGGCCAGGTGTCGTCACGGGGAGATCGAGGGGTTGCTTTGAACCGCAGAAAACGGATTTCGGCGGCTGCGCCATGTTCCTTACCGGGGAAAGCGCAGTACGCCGGTGAAGGCAAGGAGGATTTCCGCAACGACCGCCGTCTGGAAGAGCTGGTCAAGCTGGCCAGGGACGGCAACCAGTGGGCGTGGAACAGCCTTCTGTGCCGTTTCCTCCCGCTGGTCCAGCTGATAGCGCGCAGACACGGGCTCCAGAGTCAGGACGCCGAGGATGTGAACCAGGTCGTCTGGCTGAAGCTCCTCCAGCACATCAAGAGCATCCGCAACACGCGGTCGCTGGCCGGCTGGATCGCCACCACGTCGAGGAACGAGTGCGTGAACGTCATCCGGCGGTCGCGGCCCCTGGTGCTGTTCGACGACTGGCCCAGCTTCTTCGACGCGGCACACACGGTCAGCTACGACTGGATCGAAGAGGCCGCCGCCCACGAACGCAAGCGTGCGCTGGCCCGCGCACTCAAGGGTCTGAGCAGCCGGCACCGCCAGTTGCTGAACCTGCTCGTCGCCGATCCGCCCCTGTCCTACGTGGAGATCGGGAAGCGGATGGGAATGCCTGTGGGCAGCATCGGGCCCACCCGGCTGCGTGTCATCGCCCGGTTGCGGGAGTCGATGGGCATGGCCGGGGATTCGCCGGAGCGGCGGAGGGAATCGGCCTGAGCGGGTGATGGGGCGGCCGCGGCCGCCCCATCACCCGTTTTTGCGGGAGGATGTCACGTCAGGCCGAGCAGTAAGGCGCGGATCTCCTCCGCCACCGCCCCCGGGCGTTCCATGTACATGAAGTGCGCGGTCTCCTGGATCACGCGCAGCCGTGCGTCGCGGTGGTGCCGCTGGATCCACTGGGCCTGCTCGACGGTGGTGCATCTGTCATGCTCGCCGGCGATGACCAGGGCCGGGACGGTGAGCCCGCGGATCGTCTCCTCCAGATCCGGATGGCGCATCCTGACGAGGTTCTGGTGCACCTCGAAGGTGATGGCGGACCAGGCGGCGCTGACCCGCCTGGCGACGTCCGGATGCTTGTCGTGGAAGAAGAAGGGAACGGCGCGGGTGTTGGCCTCGCACACGTACTCGGCCCAGGTCTCCTTGGTCGGCACCTGCTCCGGCCGACGGAAGGGCAGGCTGAAGGAAGCCGCCGACCCCATGAGGACGAGCCCGCCGACCAGGTCGGGCCGCCGGCCGGCCAGGGTGATGGCCACCGCCGAGCCGAGCGAGTGCCCGGCCAGGACCACCTTCTCCCAGCCGTAGTGCAGGATCAGCTGCTCGATGTCGTCGGCGAACAGCGTCGCGCTCGGCGGGACGTCCAGCGTCGAGGACAGGCCGTGGCCGCGGAAGTCCACGGCGACGGTGTGATGGTCCGGGCTGAGCAGCTCCTGTAGGTCGGCGTAGTGCGAGTGGTTGTCGCGGTTGCCGTGCAGCATGATCACGGGCAGTCGCGCCGCCGTACGCGGACCGGCATGGCGGCAGAACAGCTGCACACCGTCGCGCACGTTGACGTAGTCGGCCAGGGTGCCTTCTCGGTCGAGCATGGTGACTGACTCCTCGCGCCGGTTCACTGGTCGATCAATGCGACGGGCCGCGCCCAGCCGGCGCCGGCGCCCTGGACCCGGACCGGGGCGCAGAACACCGTGAAGCCCGTGGGCCCGGGGAGCCGGCCCAGGCCGGCCATGCGTTCGATCTGCAGATACTCGCGCTCGCGCCCGAACATGTGGCAGGGCCACAGGTGCCGGGAGTCGCCCGTCTTCACGAACTGCTCGATCATGTGGGCGGTCGGCAGGTCGAAACCGGCGGTGTCGACCCCGATCAGCTTCACGCCGTGGTCGACGATGACCTCGATCGCCTCGGGGGACATCGCCGGGTGCGCGGAGTAGTACTCGGGATCCGGCCAGCGCTCGCTCCAGCCCGTCTCGATGAGGGCCACCTCGAGCGGCCTGAGCCGGTGGCCGATCCGGTCCAGCTCGCGCCGGACGTCGTCGGCGGTGATGACCTCGAGTGCCCTCTTGTCGCGGAACGACAGCCGCACCCCAGGGCCGCAGCACCACTCGAGCGGCACCTCCTCGATCGTCTTGGCCGGCCGGCCCGCCGACGCCGGCCCGTAGTGATATGGAGCGTCCACATGGGTACCACCGTGCACGCTGAGGGTGACGATCTCGTTGCTCATGAACACGCCGTCGGGAAAATGCTCCCTTTCCAGGAAAGGCACGGGAGAAATTCCCTCGCGTTCGGCGATCTGCTGGATCAGCGATTTCGCGGCATTGCCCAGCCGTTCCGGACCGCTGTCGTGAGTCCACCGGTCGATATCCCGGACGCCCGGGTCGTCAGGGTGCTGGGTAATGGTCATGCTCAGGTCGATCAAGCGCATGGGATCAGCCTCGCGGGGAGGGGACTCGGAGCGAATAGAACCGCATCTCGCTGGGCCGGAGGAAGAACGGCCGCATCTCCGCCGTCATGCTGTCGTGGGCGGGCGACTCCAGCCATGCGGTGAATTGCTCGCGTTTTTCCCATTCGCTGACCAGGACATAGGATCCGGCCGTGTCCTCCAGCCGGAGGAGCTCGTCCCTGATGTGCCCCGGCATGGTGGCGACGCGTTC
Source organism: Nonomuraea sp. NPDC004354 (assembly GCF_053602555.1). Taxonomy (NCBI): domain Bacteria; kingdom Bacillati; phylum Actinomycetota; class Actinomycetes; order Streptosporangiales; family Streptosporangiaceae; genus Nonomuraea; species Nonomuraea sp. NPDC004354. The sequence continues at coordinate 219,753 of NZ_JBSGDV010000015.1, forward strand.
CCTGACTTTGCTGAACGCGGCCTCGAATTCGCGCTCCCGCTCCGCGTCCACGGTCGAGAAGAGCATCATGCGAACGGTCATCCGGCATTCCTCCTTAGACAGTGACCGAGAACAGCGCGACGCTGCCACGGGTGTGTAGCGTGACATGGGTGAACCGCTTCGCCAGCGCGTTTTCGAGATCCTCCAGGGAGTCCTGCTCGTTGGCGAAGATGCCCATTTTGTTCATGTAGCCCAACTGCGAACGCGACAGCCTGGTCTGGGGCACGCCGAGGCTGAGAATGGTCGAGCCGAACAGCCTGCCGCCCGGCCTGAGCAGCGGCGCGAGCTGGTCGAAGACCTGCGCCTTGTCCTGGATGTTGCCCGGCAGGCAGTGCAGGACATGGACGAGGGCGACCGAGTCGAACTGCCTTTTCCGCAGCGAGAGGGGTTTCAGCAGATCGGCCCGGATGCATTGCGGCTGGTGCCGGGCGATTCGCTCGGCGGCGCGGCGGAGAACGTCGGAGTTGACGTCCAGCAGGGCTATTCTCGGCTCCGCGGCCGGGAACCTGCATTTGTTGAGGTACCACCCCGTCCCGGGGCCGACGTCGAGATGGTCGCTCGACGCGTTCCCGCGATAAAGCGCGAGCAGGGCTTTGCTGGGACAGCGCCAGGTGAACCTGTTCTGGAAACGGATGACGAGCGGATCGTAGACGTATTTCAGAAAGAATGGGGTGTAGGCGGCCTGGCCCGCGTATGCCGGGTCTTCAGGCTCCAGGCGCCGCTCAGGCTCATAACCGTTGTTGCTGACGCTCGGCGTGTAAGGCATGCCCTACAGACGGGGCAGCCCCGCCGTAGATACCGAATATTTTCCTGTATCAGGCGATGCCCACCCGCGTCTGAATGGCATACGCGTTCTCCACTAGCCCCCTCCGTCCCAGGGAGAATCATGCCTTCTGACGAGTCGACCCTCGACCATCGCATTCAGGGCAGCGTGGTCAGGCCCGGTGATCCGCACTATGACGAATACCGCAAGGTGTTCAACGGCATGATCGACAGCCGACCTGACCTGATCATCCGCTGCGCTTCATCGGCCGACGTGGCCGAAGGAATCGCCCACGCCAGGCGGCAGGGCCTGCCGCTGTCTGTGCGGGCCGGGGGTCACGGCGTGACGGGCGACGCCGTCCTCGACGGTTCGGTCTGCCTCGACCTGCGGCCCATGAACTCCGTCACCATCGACCCCGACCGCCGGCGCGCCCGGGTCGGGGGCGGCGCGAACTGGGGTGAGTTCGACGCCGCCGCGCAGAAGTACGGACTGGCCGTCACCGGCGGGCGGGTCCGCGGCACGGGAGTGGCCGGGCTGACCCTCGGCAGCGGGAGCGGCTGGCTGGAGCGCAAGCTCGGCCTCAGCTGCGACTCCCTCGCTTCCGTGGAGATCGTCACCGCCGGCGGCAAGGTGCTCAGAGCCTCGGAGACGGAGAACCAGGAGCTGTTCTGGGGCGTGCGCGGCGGCGGCGGCAACTTCGGCGTGGTCACCGAGTTCGAGTTCCAGCTCCACCCGGTCGGACCGCAGGTTCTCGGCGGGCTCGTCATGTACCCGCCGTTCCAGATCGCCGACCTCATCCGGCATTTCCGCGACTTCATGGCGACGGCGCCGGACGAGGTCGGCGCCGGGCTCGCCTTCATCTCCGCGCCGGACGAGCCGTTCGTCCCCGAGTTCGCGCGCGGCAAGCCCGTCGTGGGCGCGGTCCTGTCCTACTTCGGCCCCATCGAGGAGGGCGAGGAGGTGCTCAGGCCGCTGCGCGAGTTCGGCCCGCCCGTGCGTGACATGGTCGCGCCCATCGCCTACACCGACCTGCAAGGGCTGCTGGAGCCCGGCACCCACGACGGCATGCAGAACTACTGGAAGGCCGAGTTCCTCGCTGAACTGCCCGATGAGGCGATCGACCACATCGTGCGCTTCACACAGAGCGTGCCCTCCCGTTTCACGCAGACGATCCTCATGCCGCTGGGCGGCGCGCTGGCCCGCGTCGACAACGACGCCATGGCCTTCGGCCAGCGCGACGCGCCCTTCAACATCCACATCCTGTCCATGTGGGAGGACCCGGCCGACTCCGAGCGGCAGATCTCCTGGACCCGCGAGTTCCACCGGGCGATCCAGCCGTACAGCACCGGCGGCGCCTACCTCAACTTCATCGGCAAGGAGGGCGGGGACCGGATCAAGGCCGCCTTCGGGCCAGAGAAGTACGAGCGGCTGGTAGAGCTCAAGCGGCGCTACGACCCGGCCAACGTCTTCTCCGGAAACCAGAACATCCCGCCGCGGGCTAAGACGGTCGAGGAGGAGCCCGAGGAGGCGGAGCAGCAGGGGCACTTCGCCCCGCTCGCCGTACTCGAGCTCCTGAACGGGATGTGGATCGCGCGTGCCCTGCAGGTCGCGGCGCAGCTGCGGATCGCCGAGCAGCTCGGTGACGGGCCGCGCACGCTCGCCGAGCTCGCCACCGAGTGCGGCTGCGACCCCGCGGCGCTGGGCCGGCTGATCTCGGCGCTCAGCACGGTCGGCTTCTTCGCCCGCACCGGCGAGGACAAGATCCAGCAGACACCGCTGTCGGCCGTGCTGGCCGACGGCCACCCGCACTCCGTCGGAGCCGTCGCCCGCCTGTTCGGCTCGAACTGGCAGTGGCAGGCGTGGTCGCAGCTCGAATACTCGGTACGGCACGGCAAGCCGGCTCTCGACCAGGTAGTCGGCACGAGCCTGCCGGCCTTCCTCGACACCATGTCGCCCGAGGACGGGGTCCTCTTCGACCAGGCGATGACCGGTCTGTCCCGCTTCCTCAACCGGACGATCCTGAACGCCTACGACTTCTCCGACGCCGGCCGGATCGCCGACGTCAGCGGCGGCCACGGCACCCTGCTGGTCGACATCCTCGCCGGCGACCCGTCGCTGACCGGGGTCCTGCTCGACCGGCCCGCGGTCACCGCCAAGGTCCGCGAGAAGGCGCGGGAGGCCGGGCTCGGCGACCGGCTGGACGTGGTGGACTGCGACTACCTCGAGTCGCTGCCGGAGCAGGCCGACACCATCGTGCTCAACCGGGTGCTGCACGACTGGGACGACGACTCGGCCGCCAGGATCCTTCGGGCCTGCCGCGCCGCCCTGCGCCCCGGGGGCCGGATCGTCGTGGTCGAGCAGCTCATGACGGGCGACAAGCGCGCGGCCTTCCTGGACCTGCAGATGCTGGTGCTGCGCGGCGGCCGCGAACGCACCAAGGCGGAGATGGCCGAGCTGTTCGAGCGATCCGGCCTCAGCCTGGCGGAGACGATCAACACCACCTCTCCCATGTGCCTGCTCATCGGCCACTCCCTCGACCACTGAACGGGGCCTGAGACATGACAACCACCACGAAGGTCATCAACGCCGCGGACGTCACGCCCAACCGCCACCGCGGCGGCGAGATCCGGGTGACGCTGAGCCAGAAGACCTGCGGCGCCACGTCGGGGTTCGGCGGCTCCGTGCTGCTGCAGCCCGGGGAGTACGTGAGCGAGCACTATCACCCGTACTCGGAGGAGTTCATCCACGTCATCCGGGGCGAGCTCGAGCTGAAGGTGGAGGACGAGCCGATCGCCCTCGGCCCGGACGACTCGTTCCTGGTGCCCATCGGGCAACGCCACCGCCTGGCCAACGTGGGCGACTCGACGGCGCACGTCGTGTTCCATCTCTCGCCGCTGGCGCCGCGACCCGACCTCGGCCACGTCGACACGGAACCCCTTCCGTCAGTGGGAGAGCCGTGATGAGACGTGCCGTCATCACCGGGATGGGGGTGCTCGCCCCCGGTGGCGTCGGGCGGGACGCGTTCTGGAAACTGCTGGCCGGCGGTCAGAGCGCGACCCGCACCCTGACCATGTTCGACCCCGCTCCGTTCCGGTCGCAGCTCGCCGCCGAGGTCGACTTCGACCCGCGCGCGGCGGGCCTGACCGAGCGCGAGACGCGCCGTATGGACCGCGCCGCCCAGTTCGCCGTCGTGTGCACGCGGGAGGCGCTCACCGACAGCGGTCTTGACCTGTCCGGCGTGGACCCGGCCCGCGTCGGGGTCAGCCTCGGCAGCGCGGTCGGCTGCACGATCTCCCTGGAGGAGGAGTACCGGGTCCTGTCCGACGAGGGCCGCCAGTGGCTCGTCGACCACACCTACGGTGTCCCGCACCTGTACGGGTACATGGTCCCCAGCACGCTGGCCACCGAGGTGGCCTGGCAGGCGGGCGCCGAGGGGCCGGTCCAGCTCGTCTCCACGGGCTGCACGTCCGGCCTGGACGCCGTCGGCATGGGTGCCCGGCTGATCGAGGAGAACTCGGCCGACGTCGTCATCGCCGGCGCGACCGACGCGCCCCTGTCACCCATCACCTACGCGTGCTTCGATGCGATCAAGGCCACCTCGGCCAACAACGACGACCCAGAGCACGCCTCGCGCCCATTCGACGCCCGGCGCGACGGCATCGTCCTCGGCGAGGGCGCCGCGATCCTGGTGCTCGAGGAGGAGAGCAGGGCGCGGTCGCGCGGCGCCCGGATCCAGGCGGAGCTGGTCGGGTACGGCCAGCGCAACAACGCCTTCCACATGACCGGCCTGCGCCCAGATGGCCGGGAGATGGCCGAGGCGATCCGCGTCGCCCTGCGCGAAGCCCGGCTCGACCCCACCGCCGTGGACTACATCAACGCCCACGGGTCGGGCACTAAGCAGAACGACCGGCACGAGACCGCGGCCTTCAAGGACAGCCTCGGCGACCACGCCCGCCGGGTGCCGATCAGCTCGATCAAGTCGATGATCGGCCACTCCCTGGGGGCGATCGGCTCGATCGAGCTGGCGGCCTGCGTGCTCGCCCTGGAACACCAGGTGGTGCCGCCCACGGCCAATCTGCACGTGCCCGACCCGGAATGCGACCTGGACTACGTCCCGCTCGTCGCCCGCGATCACCGCATGAACGTGATCCTCAACGTGGGCAGCGGCTTCGGCGGATTCCAGACCGCCGTCCTGCTGGCCGCACCTGGAACGGTTCGCCCATGAGCACGCTCGCGATCACCGGCATGGCCGTCGTCGCGCCGACCGGCCAGAGCCTGGACCAGCACTGGTCGTCGGTCCTCACAGGCCGCAGCGGGATCCGTCCCAACAGCCGCTTCGATCCGGCCTCCTACCCCGTCCGCGTCGCCGGTCAGGTGGAGGACTACGTGGCGAGGGGCACCATGCCCTCCCGGTTCGTGAGGGAGACCGACCGCTTCACCCAGATGGGGCTGAGCGCGGCCCAGGCCGCGCTCCAGGACGCCGCGCTCGACCCGGCCGAGCTCCCCGAGTACGCGGTGGCCGTGGTCACGGCGAGCTCGTCGGGCGGCACGGAGTTCGGCCAGAAGGAGATGGAGCGGCTCTATCAGCACGGCCCCTCGTGGGTCAGCCCCTACCAGTCCATCGCCTGGTTCTACGCGGCGACCTCCGGGCAGATCTCGATCCGCCACGGCACCAAGGGGCCGGCCGGGGTGCTCTGCGCGGAGCAGGCGGGCGGCCTGGATGCCGTCGCGCTCGCGCGGCGCCTGGTCAGGGACGAGGTGAAGGCCGCCATCGTCGGCGGCACCGACGCCTCCCTGTGCCCTTACGGGCTGACGGCCCAGCTCACCTCGGGCCGCCTGTCCACCGTGAACGAACCGGAGCATGCCTACCGCCCGTTCGACGCCTCCGCGGCCGGCTACGTGCCAGGAGAGGGCGGCGCCATGCTCATCGTGGAGCCCGCCGCCGAAGCCAGGCGGCGGGGGGCGCGGATCCACGGCACCGTGCTCGGCCACGCCGCGGGCTTCGACCCGGCGCCGTGGACCGGCCGCCCGTCGGCGCTGCGGCGGACCATGGAGCGGGCCCTCGACGATGCCGGGATCGGGCCGCGAGATGTGGACGTCGTGTTCGCGGACGGGATGGCCGTCCCCGCGGACGACGCCGACGAGGCCAGGGCCATCGGCGAGGTGTTCGGCGGCGGTGGTGTCCCGGTGACCGTCCCGAAGGCGCTCACCGGACGGCTCCACGCCGGGGGCGGCGGACTCGACCTGGTCACGGCCCTGCTCGCCATACGCCACGGCTGCGTGCCCCACACGGCGGCGACCACCACGGTTCCCGATCTCTACGACCTCGACCTCGTGCTGAACGAGCCGCGCCCGGGCGTGGTCAGGCACGCGATGGTCGTGGCCCGCGGGCACGGCGGCTTCGTCTCGGCCGTCGTGCTCGGCGCATGACCCTTCACCGATTCGACTCACCGATTCGACTCACCGATTCGACTCACCGATTCGACGAGGAGAGAGCGACACCATGTCAGAGCCTGCAACCGGCGTCTTCACCCTCGAAGACCTGCGGTCGATGTTGCGCGTCGACGACGCCGACGAACTGACCGAGAGCAACGCCGATGAGGAGTTCGAGTCCCTCGGCTACGACTCGCTCGCCAAGTACGAGCTGGTCTCCCAGCTGGTGCGCCGGCACGGCATCCAGATCTCGGACAAGACGATGGAGCACTTGCGCACGCCGCGGCAGGCCGTCGACTACGTCAACGCCTTCATGGCCGCCACTCCAGACCACGCAGTGAGGTCCTGAAATGTCAGCACACACCGACAATGCCATCACGATCGCCGCGCCCATGGACCTCGTGTGGGACATGACCAACGACATCGAGTCGTGGCCGAAGCTGTTCAGCGAGTACAGCGCGGCGGAGATCCTGCACCGGACCGACACCACCGTGCGGTTCCGGCTCTCCATGCACCCCGACGAGAACGGGGTCGTGTGGAGCTGGGTGTCGGACCGGACCGCCGACCCCGCCACCAGGACCGTGCGCTCCCAGCGGGTCGAGCTCGGGCCGTTCAAGTACATGTTCCTGTTCTGGGAGTACCTCCAGACCGACGAGGGAGTCCTGCTGCGCTGGGTGCAGGACTTCGAGCTGAAGCCGGAGATGCCGGTTGACGACGCCGGCATGGCCGACCGCGTCAACGCCAACTCAGCCGTGCAGCTGAAGCTGATCAAGGAAGCCATCGAAGCGGAGGCGCGCGGCTGAGCGCGCCCCGACGCTCCTGACCGACCTCGAGGAGTCTTGCTCATGGCCATAGCGAAGGATGCCGGTGACTGGGAGCTGTGCCGGGAATGCGCCGCGCTCGTCTACCGGCCGCGGCTGCTGCGATCGCGCCGCGTCTGCCCCGAGTGCGGGCACCACCAGCGGCTCGCCGCCGGGGAACGGATCGACACCATCGCCGACCCCGGCTCCTTCACCCCCGCGCCGCAGGTCAGCGGTGGCGACCCGCTGGGCTTCGCGGACTCGCGGCCCTACCCCGAGCGGCTCGCCGAGGCGCGCAGCCGTACGGGACTGCAGGACGCCATCCTGTACGGCGGAGCCACCATCGGCGGCCGGCGGGTCGTGGTGGCGGCGATGGACTTCGCCTTCCTGGGCGGCAGCATGGGCTCGGCCGTCGGCGAGACGGTCGCCCGCGCCTGCGAGACGGCGCTGCGCGAGCGGATCCCGCTGATCCTGGCCATCACCTCCGGCGGGGCCCGCATGCAGGAGGGCGCGGTCTCCCTCATGCAGATGGCCAAGACCGCCCAGGCCATGCGCGCGCTGCGTGAGGCCGGGCCGCTCAGCGTCTGTGTGCTCACCGATCCCACCTTCGGCGGGGTCACCGCCTCCTTCGCGACCCTCGGCGACGTCCTGGTGGCCGAACGCGGGGCACGCGTCGGCTTCGCCGGCCCCCGGGTGATCGCCGCCGCCACTCGGGAGGAACTGCCGCCGGGCTTCCAGACGGCCGAGTACCTCAAGAGCCGCGGCCTGATCGACCGGGTCGAGACCAGGGACGGCCTGCGCCCGCTACTGGCCAGGCTGCTGGCGGTGACCTCGGCCCGGGATCCGGGCCAGGTCACCGCGTGGGAGCGACCACTGGAAGAACTGCAGGAGGCGCCGGGGGGACCACAGGAGGCGCCGACGCCGTACGAGACGCTGCGCCTGGCCCGCGACACCCGCCGCCCCACCGCCCTGGACTACATCTGGCGGATCTGCACGGACTTCGTCGAACTCCACGGCGACCGGCTGGAGGGCGACGACCCGGCCATCGTCGGCGGCCCAGCGCTCCTCGACGGCCGCCCCGTCATGATCATCGCGCACCAGAAGGGGCACAGCACCGACGAGCTGGTCGCCAGGAACTTCGGGCTGGCCCATCCGGAGGGCTACCGCAAGGCGCTGCGGCTGATGCGGCTGGCGGGCAGGCTCGGCCTGCCGGTGGTCACGCTCGTGGACACGCAGGGCGCGGCTCCCGGGATCCGCGCCGAGGACCGCGGGCAGTCCTGGGCGATCGCGGAGTGCCTGGCCGGCATGTCGGAACTGCCGGTGCCGGTGGTCTCCGTCCTGATCGGCGAGGGCGGCAGCGGAGGAGCGCTGGCGCTGGCGGTGGCCAACCAGGTGCTCATGCTCCGGCACGCGGTCTACTCGGTGATCAGCCCGGAGAGCTGCTCCACCATCCTGTTCGGCGACCCGTCCCACGGCCCGCGTATGGCCGAGGCGCTCCGGATCACCGCACCGGACCTGCTCCGCCTGGGCATCGTCGACAGCATCGTGCCCGAGCCGCCCGGCGGTGCCCAGACCGACCCGGCCGCCGCGGCCGAACACCTCAAGGCCGGTGTACGGCAGGCCCTGCGCGAGCTCGCCGGGCTGAGCGGCGACGAGCTTCGCAAACATCGCTACGAACGCTTCCGGGTGCTGGGGATGATCGCCGATGACTGAGCACACCGACGAGCGGCACGCGGTCCTCCGCCTGCTGCGCGAAGAGGCCGGCAACATCGTCAAGACCGTGTCGGGTCCGCTGGCCAGCCTCTCGCTGCGGATGGGCGAGTGGGCACTGGACATCTCGTGGGCGCACGGGACCGCACCCGCTGCCCCGCTGCCGCTGGTGACGGCGCCGGAGGAGGAAACGGAAGCGGACGATACCGGTCTGCACGAGATCACCGCCCCGCTGGTCGGCACCTTCTACGTGGCGCCGGAGCCGGGCGCCCCGCCGTACATCCAGGTGGGGGAGCACGTGCGGGCGGGACAGACCGTCGGCATCGTCGAGGCGATGAAGCTGATGAATCCGGTCAAGAGCGACCTGGCGGGCGAGGTGGTCGAGGTCGTGACCGGCGACGCGACGCCCGTGGAGTACGGCCAGGCGCTGGTGCGGATCAGGGCGGAGGAGCCGTGAGCTTCAGCAAGATCCTCATCGCCAACCGGGGTGAGATCGCCCTCCGCATCGCACGGACCTGCCGCGAGCTGGGCATCGAGACGGTCGCCGTCTATTCGACGGCCGACCGCGACGCCCGCTTCGTGGCCTACGCCGACGAGGCGGTGCACATCGGGCCGGCCCCGGCCAAGCGCAGCTACCGCTACCCGCCCGCGATCATCGAGGCCGCCCTGCGCACCGGCGCCGAAGCCATCCACCCCGGCTACGGGTTCCTCTCCGAGGACGCGGACTTCGCGCGGATCTGCACCGACCACGGGGTCGTCTTCATCGGGCCCAGCCCGGAGGTGATGGAGTGCGTGGGCGACAAGGCACGGGTCCGCGCCCTGCTCGCCGCGGCCGGGCTGCCGATCCTGCCGGGCAGCGACGGTCCCGTGGCGACGCAGGCCGAGGCCGAGGAGGTGGCCGAGCGGATCGGCTACCCCGTCATCGTCAAGGCCGCCGCCGGTGGTGGCGGCCGTGGCATCGAGCCCGCGGGCGACCGCGCCGAGCTGCGCGAGGTCTACCGGCGCACGACCGCCCTGGCACGCCAGGTTTTCGGCAACGGCGAGGTCTACCTGGAACGCCTGGTCCAGGCCCCGCGCCACGTCGAGGTCCAGTTCCTGGCTGACACGCACGGCACCGTTCTGCACCTGGGCGACCGCGACTGCTCGCTGCAGCGCCGCAACCAGAAGCTGGTGGAGGAGGCGCCCTCACCACTCCTGCCGGACCGGGTTCGCGAGCGGCTCGGCGAGTACGCCGTGGCCGGGGCGCGCCGTGTCGGCTACACCGGGGCGGGAACCATGGAATTCCTGCTCGACGCCGCGGGCGAGATCACCTTCATGGAGATCAACGCGCGCATCCAGGTGGAGCACCCGGTCACCGAACTGCTGACCGGTGTCGACCTGGTGCGAGAGCAGATCCGCGTCGCGGCCGGTGAACCCCTGGGCATCACCCAGGAACAGGTCACGCTGACCGGCACCGCCATCGAGTGCCGGGTCAACGCCGAGGATCCGTCGGCGGGCTTCCGCCCCACGCCCGGCCGCCTGACCTCCTACCACCCGCCGGGCGGTCCCGGGGTGCGGGTCGACTCCGGGTTCGGCCAGGGCGACGTGATCCCGCCGGACTACGACTCGCTGCTCGCCAAGGTGATCGTGTGGGCGCCGACGCGCGAGCAGGCGATCGTCCGCGCCGACCGGGCGCTGGCCGAGTTCGCCGTCGAGGGGCCAGGGATGGCCACGACGATCCCACTGCTGCGGCGGCTGCTGGCCCAGCCGGATTTCGTGGCGGCCAGGCACTCCACTGCCTTCGTCGACGCGTTAACAAACGAATTCAACCCTGTTGGAGAAAACCAGTGAACGTCCTGCAGACCATCAAGGGAATTCTCGTCTCCGAGCTTCTCGTCGACATCCCGGCGGAGCGGATGCAGCCCGACGACAGCCTGCGCGATGTCTACGGCCTCGACTCGCTCGGCTACGTCGAGCTGCGGGTCTGCATTGAGCAGACCTTCGGGATCACCATCGACGACGACGATTTCTCCCCCGAGCACTTCACCACGCTCGGCGGGGTCCAGGCGCTGGTGGAGCATCTCCAAAAAGACGAGGAAATGGTCAGCTGACTTCCCGCGGAGAAAGAAAGGACCGCCCCATGCAACTCCAGACGGCGTCACCGCAGGCGGATCAGTCGTCGGCCGACCGTACGCTCGGCTTCACCGAGATGAAGAAGTGGCTGCGCCACCGTCACCCGATGATCTACATCGACCGGGTCACCGACCATGAGCCCGGGGTGTTCCTCAGGAGCCTGCTGTCCGTCTCCGGCAACCTCGACGCGATCGCGGGACACTTCCCGGAGCGTGCGATCTACCCGGGCAGTCATCTCATGCAGGCTTTCGCCCAGTCGGGCATCATCCTCTACCTGCTGAGCACCAGGCCGCTGGCCGAGGACGAGCTTACCCTCATCGGCTCTGTCACCGCCCGCTTCACCAAGCCGGTCGTCCCCGGCGACCAGGTCGTCTTCGATGTCCGGGCTGATCGGCTGCGTGGCGACGCGTTCTTCTTCTCGTGTCGCGCGTCCGTCGGCAGCGCGACGGTCGCCGCCTTCAAGGGGACGCTCACCCGGACAACGGTCGCCGCGATGGGCCGGCAGTTGTGGTGAACGCGCCCGTGGTCGTCGTCACCGGGATGGCGTGGACCACGCCGCTCGGGGACGGGCTCGACGAGGTGTGGCGCCGGCTGTGTGCGGGCGCCACCGGCGTCGTCCCGGTCGGCTCGCCGCACCGGCTCCGCACGTCGCTTGCCGGGCAGGTGCCGTGCCCGCCGTATGTGTCCTTGGCTCCGGAAGAACGGCAGATCGCCCTTGCTGTCCGCACGCTGGCCGAGGCCTTCGCTGAGGCTGGAGTCGCGGTGGACGATCCCTCGGTGACGCTTGTGCTCGGTACCAGTTTCGGCGGGCAGCTCGACGCGGAGGAGGAGCCCGAACGGCACTGGACCCAGGAGGTCGCGCGCCGGCTCGGGCATCCGCGTACCCCGCTGTGTGTGACGACTGCCTGCTCTGCGGGAGCCGACAGCCTGCTCGTCGCGGAGGCGCTGCTCCGAAGTGGCAGGGCCGGGATCTGCGTGGCGGGTGGAGCCGACGTGCTGAGCGAGGCCAAGCGCCTGGGCCATTCGGCGCTCGGCACGATGAGCAGGACCGGGCTGCGTGCCTTCGACGCCGGTCATGACGGGATGGTGCTCGGTGAAGGCGCGGGGTTCCTGGTCCTGGAGCTGGAGGAGAGGGCTCGAGCCCGGGGCGCTCGCATCCTCGCCCGCCTGGACGGCGTGGGCTCCGCCAACGACGCCACCGGCCTGACCGCTCCCGATCCCACCGGTGACAGCGTGGTCGCCGCGGTGCGCAGATGCCCGGGCGGCACCGGAGACGTCGCCGTGGTGTGCGCTCACGGGACGGGCACCCCTGTCAACGACCAGGTGGAGGCGACCAGCCTGCACGAGCTCTTCGCCGGATCCGAGAGCGATCCGGTCGTCTTCGGGACGAAGGGCGCCCTCGGCCACAGCCTGGGCGCCACCGGCGCGATCGAGGCGATCGCCACCATCCTGGCGCTGCGGCACCGGGCGACGCCGCCGCTCGCGGGACTGGACTCGCCGATGCCCGGCTTCACGCTGCGGCTGGCGGACGGCACGGCGCAGGAGTTGCACGGCGGGGCAGGGCTCAGCCTGACGCTGGGGTTCGGCGGGTTCAACACCTGTGTGCGGTTCTCGCACGGCGAGGGCACGGCGGGAACGGAGAGCAGGTCCGAGGAGCGGAGGGCCGGAGAAGAGGTCACCTGGCCCGGTCTTCCGGCCGTCGCCGGTCATGGTGCAGTCACGGTCGAGGATCCCACCACCCGCTCCGCCAACCGCCCTTCCCTCTACGCCGACCCGGTGGCCTGGTTGACCGCCGCGGCGGTCGAGGCGGCCCTGAGCGAGAGCGGCTGCGGGGAGGACGTGCTCGCCGCCCGGAACGACGTGGCGGTGATCGTGCTCACCGGCAGCCGGCCCCTGCCGACCTCCAGGGCGCTCGCAACTCAGGTGACCACCCGCGGCCGGGTCTCGCCACTGCGCTTCGCCGGCGCCAACCCGGGCATCCTGGCCGGGCTCACCTGCATCCAATGGGGCCTGCGCGGACCGTCGCTGGTCCTCGCGGCGGCCGACGACGGCACCGTCGACACAGCTCTGACGGTCGCGGAGTCGTGGCTCAGCTCCGGCCAAGCCCGCTACGTGATCGCGGTGCGACACCAGGCGCACCCTGAAGGACACACCGCCCGGTGCGCCGTACTGCAGGCCGCCACGGAGCCGGGCACCGATCCCCGCGCCCTCCTGACCGCCCCGATCGCCTCTCTCGCCACGACGTCATGAAGGGAATGCCTCTGATGTCCACCACCAACCACGGACCGCCGCTGGACGTGAGACCGGTCGCCGACTTCCTGGCCAGGTCGGCCGACCTGGCCGCCCGAACATCCCATGAAGGGATCGACGGCACCCTGGACGACCTCGCGAAGCTCGGCCTCGAACCTGGCGACGCGGTCATCATCGCGCTGTCCAACTCCATGCGGACGGTGCGCACGTATCTGGCCGCCCTGCTGCTCGGCTTCGTCCCGATCGCCATCGCCCCCAGGACCCCGCCTGCCCGGACAAGACGGCTCGCGGCCACACTGGGAGCGCGGGCCCTGCTGGCCGCCAGACCGGATCCGGAGAGGTACGGCGCGGCCGCCAGCCACGCCGTCGGCGAGGTTGAGGCGGTGCTGCTCGACGGCGACACGCCGGTCGGCCGGGGCGGGCGAGCGCGACCCGAGGCCGGCACCGCCCCGCCGTACCGGGCCGGGCATGCGCAACCCGACGCCGACGCGGCGCCGCCGTACCGGGCCGGACAGGTGCTCATGTCCACCTCCGGCACCTCCGGAGCCTTCAGCGCCTGCCTGCACCGCGTCGACGCCCTGTTGCGCAACGCCCGCCGCCACGCCGCGGCGGTCGGCATGACAGCTGACGACACCGTGCTGGTCAACCTGCCGCTGTACTACTCGTACGCGATGGTCGCCCAGGTGCTGGCCGCCTATGTCACGGGCGCTCGGATCGTCGTCACCGGGCCGCCCTTCACCCCGGCCGGCTACGAATCGGCCATCGCGGCCCACGGCGTGACCCACTCCTCCATCACCCCGGAACTCGCCCGCAGACTCCTGGCCCACGGTGCCCTGCCGTCACCGGGTCCCCGGGTCATGACCATCGGCGGGGACCAGATCCACCCGGCCCAGGTAGCCCGGCTGCTGGCGGCCAGGCCAGACGGCGAGCTGTACCTCACCTACGGCCTCACCGAGGCGGGCCCGCGCGTCCTGACCCTCGCCGCCCACGCCGAACCGGCCCACCGGCACGCCTCCGTCGGCCTGCCCCTGCCGGGTGTGCGGACGTCCCTACGCCCGGAGACCGGCGAACTCCTGGTGGAGTCCGACACCGTGCTGGAGAGGAAGATCGGTGGATCGGCGGCCGCGCGCACCCTGATCGCCCCCGGCCGGATCGCCACCGGCGACGTCTTCACCGTCGACGATGACGGCTACCACTACTTCTGCGGCCGGCTGTCGGACTTCGCGATCATCCGCGGCGAGAAGGTCTCGCTCAGCGGCCTGCGGCAGACGGTCAACGCCATCGCCGGAGTCGTGCGCTGCGTACCGCGGTTGACCGAGGGCGCGGGCGGCGAGAGTGCCCTCGACCTGGAGATCACGGTCACCGACACACGACCGGACACGGAAGCGAGGCTCCGGTCGGAACTCGACTCCCTGCTCCTGCCCGCCGAACGCCCTCGAACCATCCAGATCGCCACCGCCGACCCTGAGGACTTCCACAAATGACGCTGCTCTTCTGCGTGCCCTACGCCGGCGGATCAGCCCGGGTCTACCGCGGCTGGCAGGAGTGGTTCGCCGACGATGCCGAGGTCGTCCCGCTGGAGCTCGCAGGCCGTGGCACCCGCTCCGCTGAGCCGGTCGCGCCTTCCGTGCGCGCGGCCGCCATGGATCTCGCCCGCCGTGTGCGGGAGAGAGCGGGGGGCGGGCCGTACATCCTGTTCGGGCACAGCATGGGCGGCCTCATCGCCTACGAGATGGCCGCGATCATTGAGGATTCGGCGAGCGACGGGCCGTGCCTGGTGGTCGTCTCCGGGCGCAACCCACCGCAGACGAGGGCGAACTGGGGGGATGACGCTCTGGAGCTGACCGACCTGGAGCTGTTCGAGGCGCTCCAGACCGTGGGTGGCGTGCCGGCCGGGCTCAGCCCGTCGATCGCCGCCACGCTCTTCGTGCCGCTGATCCGTGCCGACGTGCGCAACACCGTCTCCTACGACTCCGGCTCACCACCGCGCCGGATCTCCGCTCCGTTGCTGGTGATCCAGGGACGGGAGGACCCGCTCGTAGGGCCGGACGCGGGCGCGGGCTGGGCGCACTGCACGCAGCGGGAGTGCACGGTCGTGCGCCACGACGGCAATCACTTCTCGATCTTCGAACGTGTTGGTGAGCTCGCTGAAACGCTGAGGCCGTTCCTGGCGCGCGGGCGGGAGCACTCTGGCGGGTGCACCAAGTGATCGAAATACTGGCCGAAGAGCTGGCCGCGGGTACACCGGTTCAGTACTACCGCATCTATCGATCTGCAGGTTCAGCCGCCGACATCATGATTTGAAACAGCCGCGGCTGACGCTCTGGCTGCTTTAAGCCCTTGCTCACCGAGGTCCGCCACGTTCTGGTGCGCCTGTTCGTTCCGACCGCGAACGTCGTCGATTCCGTGCCGGGCCGGCCGTACTTCCGGCTTTGTCCATCAATCCCCGGTACGGATCAGCCACTATCGCCGACGTGGCGAACCCTAATCTAAAGATCTACGAACGCGGCAGGTTCTGGAGTTTCGTCGGACGTCTTCTGCTGATTTTCGCAAACAATTTTCAGGCCATGCATGAGAAGGTCGAGGCCGAATTCGAAGCGCGCGTCGCCGCTACCGGAGAGCAGGGTCTCCGCCATCGCCGTGGTGTGCGGAAAGTGCTGCGGTGGAAGGCTGGAGTAGTAGTCGCCCAGCCGCCGCCAGTGGGCCTCGACGTTGGGCTCGGTCGCACGCCCCCTGCTGAAGTGCTGGCTCACCTCGAGCGCGTCCGCGGTGATGTACAAGGTCAGACGGCTCACCGCCCAGCCGCACTCCTGGTCCGACAGCCCGGCGGCGCGCAGTATGGACAGGAATGCTTCGGCCACCCATACCCCGTTCGGGCCGCAGGGCGCGAAGGCGCTGACCAGCCGCGCGATATCCCCGTGCCGGGTCAGCGCCCGCCTGAGCTCGAAGGCGAGTTCCCTCAGCTTCTCCTGCCAGTGCTCGGCGTCAGCCTGTGGGACCGAGACCTCCCCGAACACCATATCGATGAGCAATTCCAGAAGTTCGTTCTTGTTGGCCACGTGCGCGTAGAGGGAGGCCGGCCCCGTCTGCAGGTCGTGGGCGACCCGGCGCATGCTCAAGGCGTCCAAGCCTTCTCTGTCGATAATTCGCAGGGCTGTTTTCAGGATGAGATTCCGCGTCAACGGCTCCTTGTCGGGCTCCGGCCTGGCGACGGTCCGCCACGGGGGCGCGGGGATGGCGGGTGGAAGTCTGCGATTTGCCATATGGACTCCTCTATGCCTTGCTAACACGGTACCGGATTGCCACAATTTGGATAGGTCGAACAGCGATCGTAACCAGATCGACTTTCGATCAACCGCAACCGCATCTGGGACGTGGTCCCAGATGCGAGCCATCACATGCGCCTCTTCAACATTGAATGTCAAAGTCGGCATCAGGCGACATCGCAGTAGAGTGGTGGCGAGGGTTGGTCGCATTGCGGGCCTGTTGGGTCCATTGCAAGTATTGCGTGATGGGGATTTGGCCACGCCGGCCGTGGGAAACTCAGGAAGTTGCTCAGGCGACGCCACCGGCAAGCGTCTCCACAACCCCGCAGACCCATATCCACGTGCCGGGAAGAGACCTCAGCTTGGGCCGCTCCCCGTCACTCTGCAGCCCGTCCGCTGAGAGGGCGGAAACCACCCCTACGGCTATCGGCTCGGCCTGTGCCCCGGTGTCGGCATTGAACGCCCGGAGCCAGACGTCGTCGTCGATGACGTACCGCTCGCGGCGGCCGGAATCCTGTGTGGAAGGCCGGTCCCGACCGGCAGCGTCGCGAACTGCTCCACGAAACCACGCACGGTGGCGGGCGGCCGTCCGCCGGCCGGTGACTCCGTGGCCCGAACCGGTCTGCGGCGGCGGGCCCTCGGCCCCGGCGGCCTGCTTAAGCCGCTGCCGGCGCCGCGGCCGCCGATCAGCCTCCGCCCGTCGTGTCGTGTCTCCCGGCAGGCTCCGGCTACCACCCTGCCAAGATCAGCTTTTCCGGGGTCCAGGTGAGCCAGGCGGTCGTCGCCATCCTGGCCGTCCTGGCGATCACCGGTGAATACGGCACCGGCATGATCCGCCTTCCCCTGACCGCCATGCCGCGCCGGACCGGCGTCCTGGCCGCCAAGGCGATCATTCTGGCCGGCCTCACCCTGATCGCCGGGAGCGTCGCCGTGCTCGCCTCCGCGCTTGCCGCGCCGCGCATCCTGTTCGACAGCGGCTTCCCCGCCGACATGCTCATCCTCACGCGCGGTCCTATGCTGCGCGCTGCCGTCGGCTCGGTCCTCTACCTGGCGCTGATCGCCTTGTTCAGCCTGGGGGGTCGCCACCGCCATCGGGGGCGTGTTTCGTGGCGTTGGCGATGAGCACGCTGAGGACGTTGCGCTTGAGATCGACCGAGCGGGACTGCTTGCGGCCGCCGGCGTGGGCGAAGCAGTCCAGGAACCCGGTGCCTACGTCCAGCTTGATCAGCAGCGAGGTGATCGGTGCGAACGGCGGCATCCCCGCCAGCTCCGCCTTCAGCTCCTTGACCTCCCTCGGCACGTCTTCGGCTGACAGTGGCGGGATGACGAGCGTGTCGTCCTCGTCCACCCGCACTGCGCCACTGTCGTCCGGCAGTGCCTGGGCCAGCGTCTGGCCGAACTGGGTCAGCGCGGCGTGCAGTTCCTCCTCGCCCTGTTCGATCGCCTCGGCCGCGAGTGTGCGAGAGCAAGCGATTGTGGATGGCTTGTGGGACCGGCTGGCCCGGCTGCTGCCGCAGCGACCTCGCCGGTTTCGTCACCCGGGGCGGTTACGTCGAGACGACCGGGCGGCGTTGGCGGGGATTTTGTACGTACTGCGTACCGGGATCGGTTGGCAGGACCTGCCGACCGCCGCGTTCGGGGTGTCCGGGTCGACCTGCTGGCGACGCCTCGCCGAGTGGCATGAGCAAGGCATCTGGCAGCGACTGCACGAGGTGTTGCCGGCCGAACTACGCGCCGTCGGCGCTCTCGACCTGGCCCACGCGGTGGTCGACTCCTCGCACGTCCGGGTGCTCAAAAGGGGGATCACACCGGGCCCAGCCCGGTCGACCGTGCCCGGCCCGGTTCCAAGCATCACCTGATCACCGACGGCTGAACAAGGAGATCCGCCGCCGCACTGACGTGGTCGGCATCTTCCCCGACCGAGGAGCGATCATCCGGCTGGTCGGGGCCGTGCTGGCCGAGCAGACCGACGAGTGGGTCGAAGCCCGCCGCTACATGGGCCTGGACATCCTGGCCAAAGCCCGCGTTCGGGTGATCTCCGGCGACACACCAGCCCAGAACCCACTCCCGCAGACACTTACCGCTTAACCTGCAGAAACAGGATCACGCGAAGATCGATTCATACACCACGTCCGTGGACGTGACCCCGGTGACAGGGTCTATGTCATCGGCACGGTCACACCGCTCGGAAGGGCGCGCGCTGGCGCGGCTGTGGCCAGCACGCGGCGGATGCGTTCGGCCGTCGTGGCGATGTCGCCGACAGGGGTGATCGGCTCGGCCCACGACCACCAGAACCACCACTGACCTTCCAGCGGCGCGGCCGAGATGACCTCCGCCAGGGTGGCGGAGTTCGGGTTGATCACCCGCAGGCACGGCATGAACGAGCGGGGCGTTGAAGCCGACCGGACGCCGTACCGCATCACCGACGCGCACTACGCCCTCGGTGACCTCCCCGCCGATCAGCGCGAACTCGGGTTCGGAATCGAAGGGTTCGCGTACGTGGCGGAGCTCATAGCGGTTCCCCTCTTCGATTCGGCCAAGTGTTCAGACCGTACTGCGGCACACGGGCTTGATCGAGTACCGCAACACCTCGCCGAGGAGGGAATGGCGTCCATACAATCCGGGCGGGACCATCCAGTGGATGAAGCCGAGGCGGTGGTGCGTCCCACGCCGTTCACCGGCCGCGGTCCGGTCCGTGTCGCCGAGCGGAAGAATCGCTCCGGGTGGCCTGCGACGGAGCAGGGCAGTCAAGTGGCCATCACGACCGCGCTCCTGGGCGCGGTCGAACCCGCCGCCGCCACGACCACGGCTTTCGCCAGCCTGGTCCTGAACAAATGGTGGCGTCAGTTTGGGGGCTGCAGGAAGAGGGGCACCTGAGCCGAGTCGGCCTCAACCGGGTCGCTGCCGGGCTGCCGGGCGCGCGGAAGCACTGGGAAAGGCGAGGGGCGCAGCAGTCGTGCGAGGCTACGCAACGAGAACGGCGCCTCAAAATGCTCTCTCCCAAGCCCGGTCAGCCCATGCTCTTCCAATCGGCGCACAACCGCCGGAGCCAGGAGCAGGCGACCCCCTGCTTGGACGTAAGACTCTGCCAGGTTCGAAATTTCGTCACGATGAAATGCCTGAATAGACGCAACGAGAAGCTCCTCGTTCTCCGTTTCGCATGCCAGCCTTGGCAGCGCCTCGCGGCTTGCCGTCCATTTCTGACGTGCCGGACGGCCCGGCTTGTGCCAAAAATAGACATCCGGAGCACAGACCGTGCGATTGGAGAAGAGGCGGCAGGTGACGAACTCGTGTACGTCGAATATGTCGGCCGGCTCGGCAAGCTGCAGCTCGGCCGCTACCTGCTCGCCTGAAATCTCCACTTCCGCGTGAATCACATCTGGAGACTCCGCCAGAAGACGCTTCAAACCTGACGGGGAGAGCCAGCGACCGCCGACCGAAATCGCGTCCGAACGATTGCGGAATTTCTGGGGAAAAAACTCTTTCGCCGCAGAGACCGGCAACGAGACTTGCTGGGCGAGAAGAGTCAGCCGTGTGAGAATGTGAGGCAGATCCTTGGCAAGGTCTGAGTCGATGACCCTTTCGTCTGCCCGAATCTCAAGCTGAATGTCTCGATCGTTCACATGGTAAAAAATGAACACCGGCGACAGACAGTCCACGGCGTTGGCGCCGACCTCGATGACGATCTGCCGCGGCCTTGTGGTTTCGTTGTGGAGGGGCGCGGATTGCTGGACCGCGGTGATGTAGTCGAAGTAGACCGGTGCGATGCCGCCGATCCCTCTCCGCTGCAGCATCCGCGCGCGCCGGTCAACCTCTTGCGAGTAGTCGCGATCCTCCCAGGCCAAGTAGGTGTTGAACGATTCGGCCTGCAGCTCGCTCAGTGCTTGATGGAATGTGGCTTCATCGCGTACGGTGACCAGCTCGTACAGGTTTGAAATCCTGCAGCCTATTTCCTCGCTGTTGAGGCTTCCGGTAGAGGCGACGTTGGCGAGTAAGACATCGGATCGCCCTGAGAGTTGCGACATCGCCCATGCGAGCAAGAACTTTGCGGCGACAGGGACGCTTACGCCTGCGGCGTCGCTCACTCGTTGAAGCTCGACCGCCAGGCCGGGCAGTACAGTGGAGATTTGAAAGTGGGAGTGGGGGGCATCGCTGCGAACTGCCGGCACAATCGCTTGGCTTGATCGCGCAAGCCGCTCATCGCGATGCGCGTTCGCCGGAGAGTCGGTACCACTTTTGTCCGCGTGCCCGCCGTCGCTCTTTGCGAGCCTTTGGGGCGTCCAGTCCACGCCTTGAATCGCCTGATCCATTTGTGTGCGCCATAGGGCAAAGCCTGCTGCGTCCGCGATGATGTGTTGCAGATATAAATGAACTTCGTGGATGAGGTCGTTCTCAACTAGAAAGACCATGTACCATAAGAATCTGCCCGATGATACCGCGTCGCCGATCTCCGGAGTCGGAAACGGGGTATCGGCGTCAGTGAAGACGGTCGGCGCTACGAAATCCTCCATGGGAACCACTCTGCGAACCGGAAGCCCGCTTGGCTCGATGTCGAATATGCTCCGAAGCATCTCATGTCTTGCGCAAAGGCGTGATACCCCCGCTGTGACCTGTTCCCTCGTGGCCGGCAGGTCGAGGCGCCAGTGCTCTTCGAGAACAGGGGTCTGATCGGCCTGGGTCATCCAGAACAGCGTGAGCCATCGCTCCATCTCGGAATCCGACAAGCGTTCGCTACGCATTGATCGATCGCTCAACGAGGCTCTCCCTGGTTGTGGAACGTACTGTGCCGTACGACGCGACTACTCTCGACAACCACCTTGTCGGCAGCGGAGTCCGGGCGACAAACAAAGCGGGGAGAACCGCCTTCAGGCCCCCTGCACCCGCTTTCGGTGTTCGGTACGGAAACACGATGAGAGGCAGAACGGTGTGAGACGCTGCCCGGCTTCCTCTGCTTATTCGAAGTGTTCTCTTGATTGTATGGGCTCAATTGCTGCGTACCGTCAGATATACCATGCAAGGACGCCGTGGAGTAGCCTCCGCAGACGATTCTACGAGAACTACGCCCTTCAGTATGAGCGGCTGCGCAGTAGCCGGCCATGCCTCCGGTGCGTCGGGTGAGCTGCCTTCTGACGCCGTGAGTTGCCGAGCTCCGCGCGACCGGGACGGGCGTTGCGGTCGCGGTGGGCTTTCAGGCGGGAACGCACAGACTGGGCACCGGCCCACGGCGAATGCCCGGCCCTGGACGGGGATGCTCGACGCGGGCGAGTGCCGACTCCTCCTGGCCGGAAGGCGCGCGGCGGGTGGCGTACTCCGGCGGCGCGCCGTCCCCGAACAGCGTCACCTGGCAGAGTGTGCGGCCCGCAGCGAGGCATACCCACGAGGGCCGGAGTTCCCCTGCCCGACGCGCGGGCGGCCGACTGCTGCTCCGGAACACGTGGGGTAGTCCTCCGTCTCCGCAGACGTATCCCGTCGCAGGTATTGCCGCCTGCATCGGAAGATCGGCGACACGGGCAGGTATGGACGGGTACGCGACTCTCCATCACAACGAGTACCCCATAGGAGCCTAGCAACGGACTTTGAGGCGCTCCGTGGAGGATATCCGCGCATAGGTGTATTGTGCTCCGGAACGATGTGATACAAGAGTGGAGACATGCGATACGCGGCACCGCTGAGATCTCAGACACCCTTGTGGCGAGGAGCTGGAGTATTTCTGGAGCGCGCACCTTTCCTGCGCATCGGCAATGCGGGTCGAGTTGGATGCCCGCTCGTAGCCACCTGGCTGAACTGTAGTGGCGGGTGCCGGTGGACGCGCTTCCTTGAATGACGTCGACTGCCGTGCCGCATTCCCCTGCATTGGGCGCCGCGTGCTGTTTCGCTCACCGGTCGGGCTTCACCGGCGTAGAAGATTTCCGTCCACTGTTCGGGGAATCTCCGCCGATGTGCTCCGGGCGATCGGGATCAACACGGATTCAGCATTCCGGCTGACCATGGACGCTTTCCTTCGTGCTGCCAGACCATCCGCATCCTCGCAGGGAGACACCGGACTGTGACGTCGCCTCCGATCCCTTCGACAACGTGGCGTATGTCGCCCAATCTTCGGCTCAACGAGGAAGTGGCGGCGCGCGTCGCGACGGGGGAGCCGGTTCTCAACCTCGGGTTCGGCGAGGCGAGGCTGCCGGCTTTCGCTCCCTTGGTGCGACTCCTTCGAGACAGCGCTCACCGCAACCGGTACGGTCCGGTCGCGGGGGAGAGCGACGTCCGTCGGGCGGGAGCCGACTATTTCGCGCGACGAGGGCTTGCCACCGACGCCGGGCAGATCGTGGTCGGTCCCGGCAGCAAGCCACTGCTGTTCGCGCTGAATCTGGTGATGCCCGGCGATGTCGTTCTGCCACGCCCGTGCTGGAACAGCTACAGGCCGCAGGCCGAGTTCACCGGGAAACGAACCGTTCATGTGGCGATCCCTGACGAGTGCGGCGGCGTACCGGATCCGGCGCAGGCGAGAAAGGCGATCCGGCGAGCGCGTGCTGAAGGGCATGACCCCCGGATTCTCATTCTGACCACACCGGATAATCCGACCGGCACCGTCGTGCCCCCGGAGCTGATCCGGGAAATCTGCGCCGTCGCCCGCGAGGAGAACCTGCTGATTGTCTCGGACGAGGTCTATCGGGACACCCTTCACGACTCCGCCATGACGTTTCTGAGTCCCGCAGAGGTGGAGCCCGAGCGTACCGTCGTGGTTACCGGCCTCTCGAAGAGCCTGGCGCTCGGCGGGTGGCGTATCGGTATGCTCCGCGTTCCGGACGGGGCCTTCGGTGAATGGCTCCGGGACGGGCTGGTGGCGGTCGCCAGCGATGTCTGGTCCTCGCTCGCCGGACCCATGCAGGCCGTGGCCGAATACGCCTTCTCCGAGCCGCTGGAAGTTCAGGATCGGAGATTGGCCGCCGCACGCCTTCACGGCCACGTCGCCCGAGCGGTCCACCGGGCCGTGGTCTCGGCGGGTGCGACGTGCCGTCCGCCGACGGCAGGCTTCTATCTCTATCCCGATCTCGAACGCCTTCGCTCGGCGCTTGCCAGGCAAGGCGTCGCCGATTCACCACGCCTGCAGCGCCGCCTGCTGGATCGATATGGCATTGCGGTTCTGGGAGGCCATCAACTCGACGACGATCGACGCGCACTGCGTTTCAAGGTGGCTACAAGCATGCTCTACGGTGATACGCCGGAACAGCAGGAAGAGTCCCTCGCCGCGGACGACCCCCTCAAGCTCCCGCACGTCGAGCAGGCCGTCTCCAGGATCAAGCACAGTTTCGCCGACCTGTGCCGATCCCGGCCATGACCGCGAACCCGTCAGGGCGTGCCTCCCGGTAGTACGACTTTCCATCCGAGCTCTACCGCAAGAACGAGGAGCCGGACATGCCGGTCTCCCAGGGAAAGCCTGCTGCCGGCCGGACGGAGCCTCGGCAGTGCCAGGCAGGCGCAACGGGTCCCCTCCTCGACGGTCGGTTACCCCTTAGGAGCTGTTTCCTGGATCACGTGCGGAGCCAGATGACCAAGGCTGCGACCGTGACGGTTCCCAGGAACATGTAGGCGCGTTTGTCGTAGCGGG
>NZ_JBSGDV010000016.1:0-233106 GCF_053602555.1 Nonomuraea sp. NPDC004354
TACATTCCGAACCCGGAAGTTAAGCTTCTCTGCGCCGATGGTACTGCACTCGAAGGGGTGTGGGAGAGTAGGTCGCCGCCGCGCAATCTTTACAGTAAGGGCCATCCCGGTTGGGGTGGCCCTTTCTGCTTTTCCGGCGGTGTTGTGGCCGGGGCTTGCTGGGTGTGCTCGGCCTTCGACATGGTGCCGATGCCCCGTTGGCGGTGGCAGGGTGCCGGGGCCCGGTTGACAGGACGGGCCTCCGGCGACGGTAATGAGCGACGGCCCGCACCACTGCTGGACAGACGCCTTGTTCCCAACCGCTGGAACTAACGTCGTTTCCTACCGGCTTCCCGCGCGCACCACGGTCGGGAGGTTTCACGTCAGCTTCACGTCGTCGAGGGCATACATTCAGGCCGGCCGGAGGATGACGCCCCGGTCCAGGTGCTGCCTGCCGTACTTCTGATGAGGGCGGCGTGTCACCGCCGGGACTCGCGGGACCTCGGCCAGCTCGGGTACTCAGGATTGTTGCGCAACAAGCCGCTGAGCCTCGCCACCGGCCGGCGGTGGTCGGACGAGCAGGCCCGTCAGCCCACCTCGATCCAGGTCGCTCGCATACAGTCGCTCGGATACAGAAGACGCGGGCGAAGGTCTGCTCGGTTAGGCAGTTGCTCGCGCCGCTGTGGGCCCCTTCGACCTGGCTCGCGGCCCGCTCGTCCGCTTCACACTGACACGAACGTCAGCCACTCCCCCAGGTCTGGGCGGTAGTCGCTCTGCCACCCCGGTCTCGGCGGCCTGGCCTGTGGGCGCGGCGAGGCGGATCTCGTTGAGGTCCGCGCCGGCGCCGGTAGGTGTGAACGGTCAGGATGATCTGCTGCTGGGCGGTCATGGCATTGCAGGCTGACGGCCAGTAGAAATTGCTGGTGGATGGCCGTGGTGGGGGTGGGGGATGGCCACAGGATCGAGGTCGATCGACAGCCTCGGTGCTGCCGGACCCGGTGGCGCAGTGGGTGTTCCGGCTGACTCCGGCGGCCGGGTTGGCGATGCCGCAAAGCATCCCGGCATACCCATACATAGACGGAAATTGCATGCCGGCCGCGCGGGTTTCCACCCCTTGCCACCCTGGGCCGGGCTGGCGGTGCTCTGCGCCTACGCCGCACCTGCCCTGAGCGTGGCCGTCAAGCAGAGGGGCACTTGATCTCTTTCCGACCTATGATCATGCGCATATGAGCGATATCGCCCCACCCCCGATCGCTCGCGTAGATGTCGTGCGCGACACCCACCACGGCATCACACTCGAAGACGCAACGACGCCCTTTCCAGCGAGGGCCTCGGCCAGACGGCGGGATGTCCGCTTACAGTAGGGCAGAGGCGGGCCGCCCAGCGGCTGAGCGTCTCACCCGGCCGCAGGCGAGAGACAGCCGGCGGTGCCCCTGCTGGATGCGGCAGCTCGTGCCCGGCAGGTCGAGATTGGCGTTGTTGATCGGGCTCTGGATGTGGTGACGGGATTCTGCGGTTGCGCGGAATCGGATCGACCTTGGCGGCGAGAGTTCCGGCACAGCGTGATCGCCTTTTCCGACGGTGCTTGAGGTCCGGGGACACCTGGGCTCTTGCTAGGCTGGGGAGGCCTGGCCACCCTCAACCTCGGGTGGCCTTCGTCGCGTAAGACCCGAGTGGGCGGCGATCAGCCACGGTGGACCGTCTCGGTGGAGCACGCGTCCGCTGAGTGAGCCAACGAAATGGACCAGAAGTGAACAGAGACAACGGATCGGACGACGAGGGCCGCGAGCGAGGCCGACAGAGCGAGGACGCGCCTCGCTACGGGGAGAGGCGTTCGTACGGCGAGCGCGGACAGTCGCGCGGAGAGCGTCCGTTCAGGTCCGGTGAGCGGTCGCGCGGCGGATACCAGGGGCGTGACGACCGGGACGAGCGGCCGAGGTCGTCGCGTCCGTTCCAGAACAGGGATGAGCGGGGCTACGCCTCCCGTGACGACAGGCCCCAGGGTTTCAGGGATCGGGGTGACCGGCCGCAGGGTGGCGGGTTCCGGGATCGTGGCGATCGCCCGCAGGGTGGCGGCTTCCGCGATCGTGGCGACCGGCCGCAGGGTGGCGGCTTCCGGGGTCGGGACGATCGTCCGCAGGGTGGCGGCTTCCGGGGTCGGGATGACCGTCCGCAGGGTGGCGGTTTCCGGGGTCGGGATGACCGTCCGCAGGGTGGCGGTTTCCGGGGTCGGGATGACCGTCCGCAGGGTGGCGGTTTCCGGGGTCGGGATGACCGTGGGTTCCGTGACAGGGATGATCGCGGTCCGCGTCGTGACTTCGAGCGGCGTGAGGACCGGGGTGGGTACCGTGACCGCGGTGACCGTCCGCAGGGTGGCGGGTACCGTGACCGCGGTGACCGTCCCCAGGGCGGCGGGTTCCGGGATCGCGGTGACCGTCCCCAGGGCGGTGGGTTCCGGGATCGGGGTGACCGGCCGCAGGGTGGCTTCCGCGATCGTGGTGACCGGCCGCAGGGTGGCGGGTTCCAGGGTCGGGATGATCGTGGTCCGCGTCGTGACTTCGAGCGGCGTGAGGACCGGGGTGGGTACCGTGACCGCGGTGACCGTCCCCAGGGCGGTGGCTTCCGTGACCGCGACGAGCGCGGCTTCCGCGACCGTGGTGACCGTCCCCAGGGTGGCGGGTTCCGGGATCGCGGTGATCGCCCGCAGGGCGGTGGTTTCCGGGATCGGGATGACCGTGGGTTCCGTGACAGGGACGATCGCGGTCCGCGTCGTGACTTCGAGCGGCGTGAGGACCGGGGTGGGTACCGTGACCGCGGTGACCGTCCCCAGGGTGGCGGGTTCAGGGATCGCGGTGACCGTCCGCAGGGTGGCGGGTTCAGGGATCGCGGTGATCGCCCGCAGGGCGGCGGCTTCCGGGATCGCGACGAGCGCGGCTTCCGCGACCGTGGTGACCGTCCCCAGGGCGATGGTTTTCGGGGTCGGGATGACCGTGGGTTCCGTGACAGGGACGACAGGCCTCGCGGCGGCGGGTTCCGCAGGAGCGAGGACAGGCCGTTCTCCCGCGACGACCGCGGTCACGCCGACCGCGCCGGCGGCCCCGTCAGGGCGCGGTACGGCAGGCCGGACGGCGACGCGGAGGCCCCTCGCCGGGAGCCGCTTCCCGACGTTCCGCCGGACATCACCATGGACGAGCTCGACAAGGACGTCCGTGACGAGCTGCGCTCCCTCCCGCTCGACCTGGCCGAGCTGGTCGGGCGCCACCTGGTCGCCGCCGAGCGCGCGCTGGTCGAGGACGACCCCGACAGGGCGCACGAGCACACCAAGGTCGCCAGGAGGTTCGCCGCGCGTATCGGCGTCGTCCGCGAGGCCGCGGGCATCGTCGCCTACCGCGCGGGCAACTACTCCGAGGCGCTGTCGGACCTGCGTGCCGCCCGCCGGATGACCGGTTCCGACGCCTATCTGCCGATCATGGCGGACTGCGAGCGTGGGATGGGCCGTCCTGAGCGTGCGCTTGACCTCGTCCGATCGCGCGAGGCCGAGCGCCTCGACCGGGCTGGACACATCGAGCTGGCCATCGTCGAGTCCGGCGCTCGCCGTGACCTCGGCCAGCACGACGCTGCCGTCATCACGCTGCAGCGGCTGCCCGAGCTCCGCGACCCGAACCCGCGTCCGTGGTCGGCACGTCTGGCCTTCGCCTACGCCGACGCGCTGGCCGACGCGGGGCACCAGGAGGCGGCCACCGACTGGTTCGGGCGGGCCGTGGCCTTCGACGAGGACGGTGAGACGGACGCCGCCGAGCGGTATGCCGAGCTGACCGGTGCCGTGATCGAGGACATCGAGGAGGACTTCGAGGACCTCGACGAGCAGGCGGACGAGCAGACCGCCCGCGCTGGTACGGCGGGTGCCGCGGTCGTGGACGAGGGCGACCTCGAGGACGAGTTCGACGACGCTGACGACGAGCTGGAGGAGGCTCGCGGCGAGGCGGTGCTCGACGACGACGAGGACCTCGCCGAGGAGGCCGCGGAGGCGGGCCAGCCGTCCTACGTCCTCGACGACGCCGAGGGCGACCCGGAGGTCGCGTCTTCCACCGTCGTCCTCGACTTCGAGGACGACTTGGACGCCGAGGACGAGGACGAGGACGACGAGGAGGACTC
Source organism: Nonomuraea sp. NPDC004354 (assembly GCF_053602555.1). Lineage (NCBI taxonomy): Bacteria > Bacillati > Actinomycetota > Actinomycetes > Streptosporangiales > Streptosporangiaceae > Nonomuraea > Nonomuraea sp. NPDC004354. The sequence goes on from NZ_JBSGDV010000016.1 coordinate 4,135, forward strand.
GTCCGACGTGGCGCAGTCCGACGAGGCGGAGTCCGGCGAGGCGCAGTCCGACGAGGCCGCGTCCGGCGAGGACGAGGAGTCGGCGGACGACCTCGACGCGGCGCGCGACCTGGCCGCGGACGACCGCTTGGCCGCAGCGGACGACGAGGGCGTCCAGGGCGAGCGTGACTCCCGGGAGGCGCCGGCCGACGAGACCGAGGAGGACATCGACGCCGAGCTGGCCTCCTCCTCGACCGGCACCACCAAGCCTGGCATCGGCCCGGCGTTCATCGAGCCCGACTTCGGCGACATTCTCGACGACCGCCAGGAGCCCGACGACAAGAAGTAAGCGCCGCCGTGCCGTACCGGAAGAGCTCTTGCCGGTACGGCACGCCACGGTGCGGCTCGCGCTCAGGCCCCGCGTCACCATCGCGGGGCCGTTCGCATGTCAGGAGCGGCGCGGCTCACGCCGGCACGACTCGGGCGTGCTCGCGCCGGTCAGGGGGAGACCTTGTCGAGCCAGTGCAGGATGCCGGCGACGTTGGACGGCGCGCCACTGAGCAGTTCGAACTGCTCGGCCGTCTCGTCGTCCCCCTTCAGCGCCGTGTAGCGCTCGCGCGTGCGGTCGCGGACCATCGCGACGGCATGGTCGAGGTCCATGCCCTGCTGGTGGGCCTGTTTGGTGAGGTCGACCCAGACCCGAAGCTCCTCGGCGGACCGTTCGAGGGTCTCCTGGACGGCGCCGACCGGGCCGTAGTGGCTGAACAGCAGCCGCTGCGGGCCCAGCGACTGGAACAGCGCGATCGAGTCGAGCGCCGTCTGGAGGTCGAAGTCCGGCGGCGGAGTGGCGGGGCGCAGGTCGCCGGTCTGCGGCAGGTAGACGCCGGCCGCGTCGCCGACGTACAGGTCGCCGGTACCGGAGTCGATCAGCCCAACGTGGTGCTTGGCGTGGCCGGGGGAGTAGTGGCTGGCGAGCGTACGGCCGTTGCCGAGGTCGATGGCGCCGGTGTCGCCGAGGGCGACGATGCGTTCGGCGGCGGTGGGCGACAGTTCGCCGAACAGCGTGTCGAGCTGGTCACCCCACACCATCCTGGCGCTCTTCATGAGCCTGGACGGGTCGGCCAGATGGCGCGCCCCCTTCTCGTGCACGACGATCTGCGCCTGGGGGAAGAACTCCGCCATGTCGCCCACTCCGCCCGCGTGGTCGAGGTGGATGTGCGTGACCACGACGGTGGCCAGGTCGTTCGGCCCGACGCCGAGCGACGCGAGGGCGTCTCGCACCACCGGAGCCGAGGTCGACGTGCCTGTCTCCACCAGGCACGGCCGGTCGCCGAGGATGAGATAGCCAGCCGTGATCCCGGCATAGCCCGCCATCCGCGTGTCGATCTCATAGACGTCGCCGCCGAGGGCGGTGATGTTGTCCACAGGCACACTCCCGAGCCGAACCGCTGTCCCCAGAACGGCATTCTGTCCGCTCCGGCCTTCCCCACATCGTAAAGAGTGGTCCCCCGACAGGCGCAGGCCCCGCATGGCCGGGCCCGAGTGAGGAGGAGGACCCCGTGGACCGCAACGAGGTGACGCTGGTGGGGCGGCTGTCCGCCGCGCCGGAAGAGCGGCCGATGCCCAGCGGCGACACCCTGACCAAGTGGCGGGTCATCGTCCGCCGCCGCCCTCGGGGACGGCGGGGCGGCCTCGTCGACACGATCCAGTGCGTGACCTTCGATCCGGAGGTGGCGAGCCTGGTGGCGGGGATGGCGCCACGGGCGGAAATGGAGGTGCGGGGAGCGCTCCGCTGCCGGATCTACGGGCCGCAGGCCGGCAAGAACTGGCGGTACGAGGTGGAGGCGCACTCGGTGGTCCCGATGTCCGCCGAGCCCGTTGCCGGTTCGGAGGCGTCGCGGGCGATGGAGGTCCCTGAGGTGCTGCTGCCGTCCGATCGTGCGGGAGCGGAACCGCGTCCGGTGGCATACCTCGCCGCCGCCGGGTGAGTCGTCGCGGGCGAAGGGGCCCTCTCCATGCGTCGGCCCGCCGTGTGGGTCTTCTCGCCGATGAGCAGGCACGTGCCAGTCCGGATGTCGGCTTCCTCAGTCGCGGAGAGACGGTGGCTTGGGCGGCTTGACGGTGCGGGCGTGAGTGTCGTGAGGCTCTCGGTCTCGGGGGAGTAAGCGCTGGATGATCGGTAGGGCGGGTCGTGAGGCGCGAACGGGGTCGGGTGCTCTGGCGGCACGAAAAGCGGTGAACCAGGAGGCCGTGCACACCCTTTCTGGATGCGATGAACCAGGATCGCGCTCATCGCCGCATCTGGCAGGGAAGAGACGAAGTCCGGTCCCGTCCAGGCCAGAGTCGGCATGGACGCGCAGATGCGCCAGGAGCGCCCTGAGGGTGGACGAGGTGTTCGGTGTTCAGCGGTTTCTCGGCAGTCGGCACAAGCCAGGCCTTTTGGAAGACGTGCGCGGCCGTCGGTACGTCGGCGGGGCAGGGGCACGTCAGAGAGAGGCGGCTTCGGGACATGTCCGTCCAGCCTCGAGTGACGAGCTCGAGCGAGGCCGCGCTACATGTTTCCGTGTAGCGGGCGGACTACTGTGCGTTTCGCCGTAGCGGGAGAGAAGCTCGCTCGCGTCCGTGTAGCGGGCGAAACGTTATGAGCGTCTGTGTAGGAGAGCAGACGCCATGAGTGCTCACTGTGTAACAGGGCGGAACGCTAAGACCGTCCCTTGTGTAGCAGGGCGGAACGCTGCGCGTGTCCCTCGTGGAGTGGGGGAACGCTGCGCGTGTCCCTTCTGGAGTGGGGCGGAACGCTCTGAGCGTCCGCGTAACCGGGTAGATCGCCTGGTCGATCAGACGAAGGTGCGCAGGATGAGGCCGGTGCGGGGTTTGGGGCCGAAGGAGGTGGACTTGCGGGGGACCCGTTCTCCCTCGGCGGCCACCGCCAGCACCGCTTCGACGGCCAAGGGCTTGAGGATGACGGCGGTTCCACCGGCGTCGGCGGCTTGCCGTACCGCGGCGCGGGCGTCGTGGTGGACGATGCGGACGGCCTGCTCGTCGTCCCGCATGCCCCAGACCCGCGGAAGGACGAACTCGGCCAGAACGGAGGTGTTGAGCGAGTTCCACCGTTCGGAGCGGTCGGTGGGCATGGCACGGGCGAGCTGCACAGGGTCGGGGTCGATGAGCAGATGGCTGGTCTCGCCGGTGCCGGCGAGCAGGAAGGCGGGTTCGGGGGCGGTGTCGAGAGCGGCAAGGCCTGCGTCGAGGGTGGGGAAGTCGCGGATCTGCCACGCTCCCCTGGCCTTGGTGACGGCCTCTACCAGCGGCAGGGAAGGGATGACGCGGTGGATCGCCTTCAGGTCCGGCGGGTAGGCGGTCGAGTCGACCAGCAGCGCCAGGCCGAAGTCCCACGGACCGTCGGAGTGGCGGGCGGCGTGTTCCTGGCGTTGCAGGACACGGTAGGTGGCGTAGCGGTGGTGGCCGTCGGCGATCAGCGCCTGCCGGTGGCGCAGGTCGGCGTTGATGCGGGCGATCTCCTCGGTGGCGGTGACGGCCCACAGGCGGTGCCGTACGCCGTCGCCGGTGTTGGCCTCGACGAGCGGAGGCCGGGTGGTGGCCACGGTGTCGACGAGGTGGGTGGCCGGGCCGCCGCCGTCGTAGAGCAGGAAGATCGGCTCCAGGTTGGCCTGGGTGGTGCTCATCAGGGCGAGGCGGTCGGCGACCGGGCCCGGCATGACGTCCTCGTGCGGCAGGATGATGCGCTGTTCGGGAGCGGCCAGGCCGACGTCGCCGATGAGTCCGCGCTGCATGACGCCCGGACCGGACTGCTCGTAGACGTAGAGCGCGGGCTCGGCGTCACGGGCGAGGACGCCTGCGTCGAGCCAGGCGCGCAGGGTGTCCCTGGCCTGGCCGTACCGTGCGGGGGCCGCCGCGCCGTCGATCGGCTGGGCGGCCGGGCGGGAGTCCGAGGTCGGTGGGGCGGTGGTGCTGAGCGTTCCGGTCGCGGTCTCGAGCCCGTCGGAAGGACGCCTGGGGTGGTGGTTGGCGTGACCCACGGGGTGGCCGGGGCCGGCGGGATGCGTCGGGTGCCGTGGGGGGCGGGGAAGGGTGAGGCGGACGACGTTGTTGGGGTGAAGGTCCAGCAGCGCCTGCACGTCCCCGTCGGAGATCAGGTCATAGGGGGGAGAGGTCACCTTCGCGGGATCGTCGACAGTGAAGCGGACACCATGGAAGGGGCGTAGCACCAGCCCATCAGGCACCGGCAGTTCAGGACTCGCCATATCGGGCATGTTCCCATAAAGGCCTGAATCACCAAGGGACTGCTCCAAGGGCGCAGCGGTGCCCGGTTCATCAGGGAATCGGTCGGATCTGTCGTCTGTCGATTGAGGAGGCCTCACACATGACCCAAGGGAAAAGCGACCCCGAAGATTCCCCATCCCCTGGTCAGGGGGCTCCCGCAGGGGATGTGTACGACTGGTACCAGCGCGGTGTCGGCCTGTTGAAGGACGGCAGTCCCGCTGCCGCGGCGGCGCTGCTGGAGCGGGCCGCCGAGGCGGAACCCGAGTCGCGCAGCATTCGAGAGGCGCTGGCGAGGGCGCAGTTCAATTCCAGGCAGTACGCGGAGGCGGCGCACACCTTCAGGTGGATCGTCGACGCGAACCCGGCCGAGGACTATGCGTATTTCGGGCTGGGGTTGTCCTTGTGGCGGACAGGAGACATGGAAGGGGCCCAGGAACCGCTGGCCATCGCGGTGGCCATGCGGCCCGACGAGCGTCATTACGTATCGGCGTTGAAGAGCGTGCGCGCCACCCTGCGCGCCAGGCGGGATGCCTGACCAGGGGTTCGCTGGGAGGCGGGCCGCTGTCTTGCGTGCCTGGCGGGAGGCGTGACCAGGCGGCTCGTCGGGAGGCGGGCCGCTGGCCTGTGCGCCTGGCGGGAGGCGTGACCAGGGGTTCGCTGGGAGGCGGGTCGTTGCCTTGCGTGCCTGGCGGGAGGCGTGACCAGCGGTTCGTCGGGAGGCAAGCGGTACGGCGGGCCTGCCTCCCTTGCTGGACGACGGGCGGCAAACGCCGGCTGGCGGGTGTCCCGGATTCCGGGGGAGTGCGGCGGGCGTCAGGGTGACGCGTCACGGGGTGCCGCGTGGTAGGTCCCCGGAGGGGCGGGGGCCCACCGATGCCGGTGGGAAGGCGTGCCGGGTGGCGAGGCAGCGTAGGGAGGCGAGAAGCGGTCGCTGCGCCCCGCCAGGAGTGCGGCTGATCCTTCGCGGAAGAGGTCCCGGCTCCCCGCCGGACGCTGCGGGTGGGGTCAAGCGGGCGGTATGCCCGGATCGGGGGCTACAGCGAGCGGGCGCCTCAGGGGCTACAGCGAGCGGGCGGCGTTGGCCTGGATGGCGTCGCGGAGGTAGCCCGCCAGCCCGGGTGCCGCCTGGTCGATGGAGTCGGTGAAGCGCGCGTCGCTGACGTACAGCTCTCCGAGCCCCTGGTGGATCTCGCTCGTGCAGTCGTAGAACCAGCGGCTGATGTGCCGGCGGTGCTCCTCGGCCAGGTCCATCGCCTCCGCGCTGGAAGCGGCGACCCCGGAGGTCATCAGCACCGCCAGCCTGCCGGAGATGTCCGCCGACTCCGCGAAGCACCTCTTCCACTCCTGCTTGCCGTAGGAGGACGTCCTGCGCTGTGACTCGGTCCACGCCGGGGACCCGCTCCAGCGGGACTCGGCCTCCTCGGCGTGCCCGTCGACGTCGAAATCGCCGAACAGTTCGGTTTTCTCCGCAGGGGTCAGGGTCATGGGAGCTCACATCCTTCGCTCATGGGTAGGTGCGGACGTGACGCTAAAGTCTCACGCGGCGTGAGAGTCAACCCGGGAGAAGAGACGCGGTGCTGATCGACGGATACGACACGTTGCTGCTGGACCTCGACGGCGTCGTCTACCTGGGCAGGCAGGCCGTCCCCGGCGCCCCGCAGGCGCTGGCGGAGGCGGCGGGGCGGGCGAGGCTGGCGTACGTGACGAACAACGCCTCGAGGACCCCTGCCGCGATCGCCGGCCATCTCAGCCATCTCGGCGTTCCTGCGACGGCGTCGGACGTGGTCACCTCCGCGCAGGCCGCCGCCAGGCTGATCGCCGAGCAGGTGGAGCCGGGCGCGCCCGTGCTGGTCGTGGGCGGCATGGGGCTGCGGATGGCGGTGAGGGACCGCGGGTTGCGCCCGGTGACCGTGGCCGCCGACGACCCCGTGGCGGTGGTGCAGGGCATCGCGCCGGACCTGTCCTACGGCCTGCTGTCGGAGGGCGCGCTGGCCGTACGGCGTGGCGCGTGGTTCGTGGCCGCCAACGGTGACGCCACGATGCCCACCGCGCACGGCGAGCTGCCGGGCAACGGCGCCATGGTGCGGGTGATCGCCACGGCGACCGGCGTCGAGCCCGTCTACGCGGGCAAACCCGCACCGCCACTGCACCGCGAGTCGATGATCCGTACCGGCGCGCGGCGTCCGCTGGTGGTGGGCGACCGGCTCGACACCGACATCGAGGGCGCGACGAACGCGGGCGTCGACAGCCTGCTCGTGCTGACGGGCGTCGCCACCCCCCGGGAGCTCCTGACGGCCGCCCCCCAGCACAGGCCGACGTACGTGGCCGAGGACCTGTCGGCGCTCCACCTGCCCTACCCGTCCGTACGGCAGGGCTGGCGGGCCTGGTGGTCGGACGGGCGGCTGCACCTCGAGGGCGACGGCGAGTGGATCGAGGGGCTCAGGACGGCCTGCGCGGCGGCGTGGGCGGCGGCGGCGGGTGAGGGACGCCTCGACGAGGAGGCACTCAAACCCGCCCTCGACACGCTGCGAGCCTGATCGTCCGGCCGAGGACCGGAGTCCTGCTGGAGTACGCGTGATGGACGGGCGGCCACCGGTGACCACGGTGGCCGTGGCCCGGCTTGCCGTACGCGCGGAGTCCAGGGGGAGCGCACCCGCGCGGAGGGGGTCAGAGCAGGCGGCGCAGGCGCAGCAGGTCGCCGAAGCTGGCGTCGATCTTGACGCGGCCGCCCAGCAGGGCGCGCGCCAGATCGAGCTCCCCGTCGACCAGCGCGATGAGGTCGTCGCTCCTGATGGTCAGCTTGACGTCGGCGGGCCTGCCACCGGCGGGTGGTTCGTCATGGAACGGGTCGAGACCGTCGTGGTGGATCCGGCCGTAGAACATGACGTCGAGGTCGGAGATGCGGCAGCTGAGCGTCCGCTCGACCACGTGCTTGGCCCGGGACTCCTCGTCGATCTCGTCGAACTGCTCGACGAGCTTGTCAAGCGCCGCCCTGCACTCCTCGAGGGTAGCCATGCTGGTCGTCCTCCCGTTCTCGCCGTTTCTACGGACGGTAGCGTTCCATATGGGGAGCATATGAATTCCGGCGCGCCGGAAAGCCGCTCTCACACTGCCTAACGCGCCAGGGGGTCGGCATAGTGTCGGCGGTGTCCGATACCTTCGAGAACATGAGTGAGCTGCCGGTGGAGACCGGTGACGAGCGGGTGGACGCGGTCGTGGGAGGCCTGGCCGCGACGGGAGCGTTGCCCGTGCGCGATCATGTCGCGCTGTTCGAGGAGGCGTTCTCGGCCCTGGAGCAGACGCTGGCCTCCGTGGACGACCAGTGAGCCGTCGCGTCAGGCTCGACAGCGAGCTCGTCCGGCGCGGCCTGGCCCGGTCGCGCGAGCAGGCCACCCAGCTCATCACCGACGGGCGGGTCAGCGTCGGCGGTCAGGTGGCGGCCAAGCCGGCCACGCAGGTCGACACCGCCGCGGCGATCGTCGTGGCCGAGTCGTCCGAGGGGCCCGACTACGTCTCGCGCGGCGCCCACAAGCTGCTCGGCGCCCTGGAGGCGTTCCCCAAGCTGCGCGTGGCCGGCCGTCGGGCGCTCGACGCGGGCGCCTCGACCGGCGGGTTCACCGACGTCCTGCTCCGTCACGGCGTGGGCCACGTGCTGGCCGTCGACGTCGGCTACGGCCAGCTGGCCTGGTCGCTGCGCACCGACGAGCGGGTCACGGTGATGGAGCGCGTCAACGTCCGTGACCTGACGCCCGAGCTGGTCGGCGAGGCGCCCTCGCTCATCGTGGGCGACCTGTCGTTCATCTCGCTGCGCCTGGTGCTGCCAGCGCTGGCGGCGGTGGCGGCGCCGCGGGCCGACTTCGTGATGCTGGTCAAGCCGCAGTTCGAGGTGGGCAAGGAACGGGTGGGCGCGGGCGGCGTGGTCCGCGACCCTGAGCTGCGCGCCGGGGCGGTGCGCGACGCCGCTGCCAAGGCCCTGGAGCTGGGGCTGACCGTGCGCGGTGTCACCGCGAGCCCGCTGCCGGGGCCCTCGGGCAATGTCGAGTACCTGCTGTGGCTGGGCAAGGGAGAGGGCGAGCCCGGGGTCGACGATCTGGAGACCGCGATCGAACGTGCCGTGTCGGAGGGGCCGCAATGAAGCGCACCGTGCTCGTCACCGCCCACACCGGGCGCGAGGCCGCGATCGAGAGCGCCCATTTGGTGATCGAGAGGCTGGTCGAGGCGGGTCTCTGCGTCAGGGTGCTGGAGTCGGAGGCAGAAGACATCGGCTGCCAGGGCGTCGAGGTCATGCCGTCCGACCCCAACGCCGCCAAGGACGCCGAGATGATGATCGTGCTCGGCGGCGACGGCTCGCTGCTGCGCTCGGCCGAGATCGCCAGGCCCGCGGGCACCCCGCTGTTCGGCGTCAACCTCGGCCATGTCGGGTTCCTGGCCGAGGCCGAGGTCGACGACCTGGCCGCGGCCGTCGACGCGGTGGTGCAGGGCCGCTACGACGTCGAGGAGCGCATGACGATCGACGTCACGGCCCGCCAGAACGGGCAGATCATGGCCGACACGTGGGCGCTCAACGAGGCCACGGTGGAGAAGCGCGACCGCATGCTGGAGGTCGTCGCCGAGATCGACGGCCGTCCGCTGTCGCGCTGGGGATGCGACGGGGTGATCTGCGCGACGCCGACCGGTTCGACGGCCTACGCCTTCTCGGCGGGCGGCCCGGTGGTCTGGCCCGAGGTGGAGGCGCTGCTGCTGGTGCCGATCAGCGCCCACGCCCTGTTCGCCAAACCGCTGGTGGTCTCGCCGCGCTCCACGCTGGCGGTGGAGATCCTGCCCCGCACGCCGGGCGGCGTGCTGTGGTGCGACGGGCGGCGCAGGTTCGACCTGCCGGCCGGCACCAGGGTCGAGGTCCGCAGGTCCGGCCTGCCGGTACGGCTGGTCCGCCTGCACGGCCTGGAGGTGACCGGCGCGCCCTTCACCGACAGGCTGGTCGCCAAGTTCGAATTGCCTGTACAGGGCTGGCGCGGAAGGGTGCGTCCCTGAGTCAATAGGGGCGGGAGCGCGTAGGATCGCGTGCGCACAGGTGTTCGGCTAGTCGATGGAACGGGAGTGACCAGTGCGACCAAGGGTCGAGGAGGTCCGCATCCAGGGGCTCGGCGTCATCGACGAGGCCATCCTCGAGCTCTCACCCGGCTTCAACGTCGTCACGGGCGAGACGGGTGCCGGCAAGACGATGGTCGTGACCGGGCTCGGCCTGCTGTTCGGCGGTCGGGCCGATCCGTCGAGGGTCCGCCCGGGCGCCGACAAGGCCATGGTCGAGGGCACGCTCGTCGTCGAGACGGGTGGCAGGGTGGCCCAGCAGGTGGAGGACGTCGGCGGCGAGGTCGAGGACGGCGAGCTGATCATCTCCCGCACCGTCTCGGCCGAGGGACGCTCCAGGGCGTGGCTCGGCGGCCGCACCGTCCCCGTCGGCACGCTCACCTACCTGGCCGACGACCTGGTGGCCGTCCACGGCCAGATGGACCAGCAGCGGCTGCTCCAGCCTGGCAGGCAGCGGGCCGCTCTCGACCGCTACGCGGGTGACGACCTGGTCAAGCCGCTGCGCGCCTACTCCCAGGCCTACAAGCGCCACAAGCAGGTCGCCGCGCTGCTGGAGGAGCTGACCACCAAGGCGAGGGAACGCGCGCAGGAGGCCGACCTGCTGCGCTTCGGCCTGGAGGAGATCGAGAAGGTCGACCCCAAGGAGGGCGAGGACGTCGAGCTGCGCGCCGAGGAGGAGCGGCTGTCCCACGCCGACGCGCTGCGCGGGGCCGCCACCACGGCGCACACCGCGCTGCTGGGCGACCCCATGGACCCGTCGGGCGGCGCCCGCGACGTGATCTCGCTGCTGGGCGAGGCCCGCTCGGCGGTCGAGGCGGTGCGCGACTACGACGCGCAGCTGGCCGGTGTGGCCGACCGGCTGGCCGAGGCCGGCTACCTGATCTCCGACGTCGCCACCGACCTGGCCGCCTACGCCGAGTCGATCGAGGCCGACCCGGCCAGGCTCGCCGTGGTGCAGGAACGGCGCGCCGCCCTGGGTGCGCTGATCAGGAAGTACGCCGAGGACAGCGCGGGCGTGCTGGCCTGGGCGCAGGCCTCGGCGGGCCGCCTGACCGAGCTCGAGGGCGACGACGACCGCATCGAGGAGCTCACCAAGGAGTACGAGGAGCTCACCAAGCGGCTGACCGAGCTGGCCGCCGAGCTGACCAGGGTGAGGACGGTCGCCGCCGAGCGGTTCGGAGCGGCGGTCACCGCGGAGCTGACCGCGCTGGCCATGCCGCACGCCAGGGTCGTCGTGCAGATCTCGCAGAGCGAGGAGTTCGGGCCCGAGGGCGTCGACGATGTCGAGCTGCGCATGGCCGCGCATCCGGCCGCGCCCCCGCTGCCGCTCAACAAGGGGGCGTCCGGCGGCGAGCTGAGCCGCGTCATGCTGGCCATCGAGGTGGTCTTCGCCGGGGCCGACCCCGTCCCGACGTTCGTGTTCGACGAGGTCGACGCGGGCGTCGGCGGCAAGGCCGCGGTCGAGATCGGCCGCCGGCTGGCCAGGCTGGCCCGCACGGCGCAGGTGATAGTCGTCACTCACCTGCCGCAGGTGGCCGCCTTCGCCGACCAGCACCTGGTGGTCGAGAAGGCGAGCGATGGGAGCGTGGTGCGCAGCGGCGTGGTCACCCTCGACCACGACGGCAGAGTGCGTGAGCTGTCGCGGATGCTGGCCGGATTGGAAGATTCCGAACTGGGCAGAGCACACGCCGAGGAACTGCTGGGAATGGCCGCGGCTGATCGGTGATCCTCCGTGACAAATCTGACACGCCGTGCAGTCCACGACCACCCCGCCCGTTGGCTCTGGCAGGATGGTCTTGATGAAGGTTCCGGCGAACAAGATTCCGGGCCTCCGCGGAAAGAAGGTCAGTGACCTTCCCGGTGTCACGGCAGTGGCGAGGATCGACCGCAGGACGAAGAGGCTGACAAAGCGCCTCCAGTCCGGTGAAATCGCGATTATCGATCACGTCGATGTCGACCGGGTGAGCGCGGAGGCGCTGGTCGCGTGTGGCGCGGCGGCCGTGGTCGACGTGGCCGCGGGCATCAGCGGCCGATATCCCAACCTCGGACCGCAGATCATCGTCGAGTCCGGCGTCCCGTTCATCGACAACGCCACCCCCGAGCTCTTCGAGCGCGTCAGGGACGGCGACATCGTCAGGCTCCACGACGGGGTCGTCTACCTCGACGAGGAGGTGGTCGGCAAGGGTGACGTGCAGAACCTCGAGACCATCGAGGCGGCCATGGCCGAGGCGCGTGCGGGCCTGTCGGTGCAGATCGAGGCCTTCGCCGTCAACACCATGGAGTACGTCAGGGGCGAGGGCAAGCTCCTCATCGACGGCGTGGGCGTGCCCGACATCCGCACGGTCATGGAGGACCGGCACGTTCTCATCGTGGTGCGCGGCTACCACTACAAGGAGGACATCGCCACGCTCCGGCCGTACATCAGGGAGTACCGCCCGGTGCTCGTCGGCGTCGACGGCGGCGCCGACGCGCTGCTGGAGGCCGGCTACCTGCCCGACCTGATCGTCGGCGACTTCGACTCCGTCTCGGCCAAGGCGCTGACCTGCGGCGCCGAACTGGTCGTCCATGCCTACCGCGACGGCCGCGCGCCCGGGCTCGAGCGGGTCCACCAGCTGGGCCGCGACGCGGTGATCTTCCCGGCCACCGGCACCAGCGAGGACATCGCCATGCTGCTGGCCGACGACATGGGCGCCGAGCTGATCGTCGCGGTCGGCACCCACGCCACGCTCGTGGAGTTCCTCGACAAGGGCCGCTCGGGCATGGCCAGCACCTTCCTGACCAGGCTCAGGGTCGGCGGCAAGCTGATCGACGCCAAGGGCGTCAGCCGCCTGTACCGCAGCCGCATCTCCACCTCGCAGCTGATCCTGCTGGTGGTCACCGCGATGATCACCATGGGCGTGGCGATCTTCATGTCGCCCATCGGCCAGACCTGGCTGATCAGCCTGCAGGACGCTTGGAACTCCTTCATCTTCTGGTTGGTCGGACTCTTCTCGTGATCGATTTCCGCTATCACCTCGTCTCCATCGTCGCGATCTTCCTGGCGCTCGCCGTCGGCATCGTGATGGGCACCACCCTGCTGTCGAACCCGGCGATCGAGTCGGCGCGGCGGGCGTCGCAGGACCTGCAGAAGTCCAACGAGGACTACCGCGAGCAGCTGGCCGCGCTGCAGGTCAGGGAACGAGGCAACGACTCCTTCGTCACCGCCGAGATGCCCGCGATCATCCGCGGTCAGCTGACCGGCGAGAGCGTGCTGCTGGTGGCCGCCCCGGGCAGCTCGGGAACCCTGCGCGAGCAGACCGAGCAGGTGCTGCTGCAGGCGGGCGCCACGATCAGCGGGCAGGTGACGCTGTCCGAGAAGTTCCTCGAGCCCGGCCAGGCCGGATTCGTCGACCAGCTGAGCACCGGGCTGGCCACCGGCCTCACGCTGCCGGGCACCGACCCGTACAAGAACGCCGCGGCGCTGCTGGCCGCCACGCTCGTCACGGCCGACGACGCCCAGGCCGGCACCGAGAACACCGCCACCCGCGGCGTGCTCGAGGGCTTCGCGGAAGGCGGCCTGCTGACCGTCGACGGCGCCCCCGCCAAGCGGGCCACGCTGGCGCTCGTCTTCGCCCCCGAGGCGGTCTACACCGGCGAGAAGGCCCAGGCGCAGACGGCCGCGCTCGTCTCGCTGGCCGCAGGGCTCGACGCCGGCGCCCAGGGCTCCGCCCTCGCCGGCACCCTCACCTCGACCCAGCAGGGCGGCGTCATCGCCGCTCTTCGCGGCACCAGCGACGCCGCGGCGAAGGTCTCCTCCGTCGACACCCTCGACATGCCGGCGGGCCGCGGTGTCGTCGTCTTCGCGCTGCGCGAGCAGCTCGGCGGGCGCTCCGGCCAGTACGGCACCGGCGCCGACGCCACCGAGTTCCAGCCCGCCTCGTCGGCCGCCACCCCGTCCCCCTCCACCTCAGGGAGCTGACCATGGCCCGTGCTCTGCTGGCCGCCCTCGCCGGCGCCGCCCTCGGCGTCGTCGCGGCCAGGGCCGCCTACACCGCCCTCACCGCCAAGCCCAGGTCGAAGGAGTGGGAGCGCACCAACCACCGCGGCGAGACGCTCACCCTGCTGGAGGGGCCCGCCTTCGTCGCGGGAGCGACCGGCGCGCTCGCGCTCACCCCTGGCCTGCCCCTCCAGGTACGGCTGGCCGCCGTGCTGGCGGGCGCGGGCAGCGGCGCGCTCGGCGCCTACGACGACCTCTACGGCGCGACGTCCTCCAAGGGCTTCAAAGGACACCTGTCGGCGCTGGCCAAGGGACAGGTGACCAGCGGCGCGATCAAGATCCTCGGCATCGGTGGCTCCGGCCTGGCCGCCGCCACGCTGGTCTCCCGTGGCGCGCTCGACACGCTCGTCAACGGCGCGGCGATCGCGGGCAGCGCGAACCTGGCCAACCTGTTCGACCTGCGCCCCGGACGCGCCATCAAGGTGGGGCTCATGGCCGGCGGGCCGCTGCTGGCGCTCTCGCTGCTCAGGCGCGACCCGGTGACCGCCGCGCTGGTGGCCGTGCCGCTCGGCGCGGGCGCCGCGCTGCTGCCGGAGGACCTCGGCGAGGAGGCCATGCTCGGCGACGCGGGCGCCAACGCGCTCGGCGCCCTGCTCGGGCTCGCCGCGGTGACCACGCTCGGCAGGCGGGGGCGGCTCACGCTGCTCGGCACCGTCGCCGCGCTCACCGCCGCCTCGGAGAAGGTCAGCTTCACCAAGGTCATCGCCGGAAACCCGGTCCTCAACCGGATCGACATGCTGGGCCGCCGCCCGGCGTAGCGTTGTCGGTGCGCTCTGCCATGATGGCCCCCTTGAGTCCGACGGGGAGAGGGGAGACGGTGGCTCGGGGCGTGGCGGGCGCGGCTGTGCTCATCGGCGCGATCACGATCCTGGCCAGGATCACCGGTTTCGCCAAGCAGTACGTGTTCGCCCAGACGGTCGGCGACACCAACGTCTGCCTGGGCTCGGCCTACATGACCGCCAACCAGATCCCCAACATCGTCTTCGAGATGGTGGCGGGCGGCGCGCTGGCGGGCATGGTCGTGCCCGTGATCGCGGGTGCGGCGGGCCGGCTCGACGTCGGCCGGATCGCCTCAGCCCTGCTGACGTGGGTGCTGGTCGTCCTCGTGCCGCTCGGCGCGCTCACCGCCCTGCTGGCCGGGCCGATCATCGGGCTGTTTCCCGTCGCGGAGTGCGGGCCGGCGTTCGGCGCGATCGCCACCCGCATGCTGGTGGTCTTCGCCCCCCAGATCCCCCTGTACGGCCTGGCCGTCGTCCTCTACGGCGTCCTGCAGTCGCACCACCGCTTCGCCGGGCCCGCGGTGGCGCCGCTGGTGTCCAGCATCGTGGTGATCGTCGCCTACCTGCTGTTCGTCCCGCTCAGCGGCGGCAGGACCGCGCTCGACGAGATCCCCTCCGCCGCCGAGCTCGCCCTGTCAGTCGGCACCAGCCTGGGCGTCCTCTCGCTGGTCCTCACCGTGGTCGGGCCTGTCCTCGGCCTCGGCCTGAGGTTCCGGCCGACGCTGCGCTTCCCCGACGGCGTGGCCGCCAAGGTCCGCACCCTCGCCCTGGCGGGCGTGGCGGCACTGATCGCCCAGCAGGCCACGATGATCGTGGTGATGCTGCTGTCGAACCACTGGATCGGCGAGCGCGGGCTGCTCGTCTACAACTACGCGTGGGCGATCTACCTGGTGCCCTACGCGGTGCTGGCCGTACCCATCGCGACGAGCGCCTTTCCCGGGCTGTCGGCCCACGCGGCCGACGGGTCCTGGGAGGACTTCTCGAGCCTGGCCGCGCGCACGACGCGCGCGGTGGTGCTGATCTCGGGGCTGGCCGCGGGCGCGCTGGCCGCGGCGGCGGGGCCCGGATCGGTCGTCTTCCTCGGCGCGCAGACCCGGGTGCCGCCGATCGAGATGGCGCGCGCGGTGGCGCTCTTCGCACCCGGGCTGATCGGCTACGGGATGATCGCACAGCTGAGCAGGGTGCTCTATGCCGAGGGCAGGGGCCGGGCGGCGGCCGCGGGCACCGTCGCGGGCTGGGTGGTGGCGATGCTGGCGCAGACGGTCTTCGTGCTGGCCCTGCCCGATGACTGGAAGGTCGGCGGGCTCGCGCTCGGCATGACGGTGGGCATGACGGCAGGAGGCGTGTGGCTGCTCGTCGCGGTGCGGCGAGGGCCGGGACGACGCGCGGGGCGGCCCGGCGCGGGTACCTTCGGTACCGGAACCGGCGCGGAAGCCGGCAGCGGCGAGGCCCGGGCCCTCGATGCCGTTGGGCCCGCTGACCGGGTGGCGCGCGCGGCGCTGGCGGCCGTGGCCGGGGGCGGGCTCGGCTTCCTGGCCGGTTCGGGCGTGGTGGCGCTGCTGCCGGCCGGGAGCATGATCGCGCAGGTGGGGGTGGCCGTTCTGGCCGGCGGCGTCGCCCTGGTCACCGGCGGTCTGGCCGTCGCCGCGCTGGACAGGCCCGACGCGGCGGCGCTGGCGTCCATGGTCGCGGGCCGGGCGGGAGGCAGGTTGGCGGGCCGGGCGGCGGGCACGGTCGCGGGCAGGCTGGTCGGCAGGGTGACAGGTAAGGGAGCGCGGCGGGGTCGCGCCGGTTCACGGACGGATGGTGAGTGATGCGGGTGGCCTTCGTGCTCGGCACGACCTCGGGCGGCACCGGCAGGCACGTCAGGATGCTGGCCGAGGGGCTGCTGCGGCGTGGCCACCGGGTCGTGGTGATCGGCCCGCCCAGCGTGGAGGAGCAGTTCGGCTTCCGCGCGGCCGGGGCGGGGTTCGCGCCGGTGCCCGTCGCCGACCGCCCGCATCCGGTCAACGACGCCACAGCGGTGCTGCGGATCAGGCGCCACCTGCGCGGGGCGGACGTCGCGCACGCCCACGGGCTGCGGGCGGGCGCGCTCGCGGCGCTCGCCGGGCCGCGGGCGCCGCTGGTGGTGACGCTCCACAACGCGCTCACCGCCGGAGGGCTGGTCGGCGCGGTCTACGGCGTGCTCGAGCGCATCGTGGCAAGGAGAGCCGACAAGGTGATCGTCGTCTCGCCCGACCTCGGTGACCGGATGCGGGCGCTCGGGGCGCGCGACGTGGTGCCCGCCGTGGTGCCCGCCCCGCCGCTGCGGCCGGCGACCAGGCCCGAGCCGGCGGTGCGGGAGGAACTGGGGGCGGGGGAGCGGCCCCTGGTGCTGACCGTCGCCAGGCTCGCGCAGCAGAAGGGCCTGGAGACCCTGCTCGACCTCGCCGCGTCCTTCAGCACGTCGAGCCCCGATGCTTCCGACGGGACGAGCCCTGATGTCGGCGGTGGGGCGAGCGCCGGGGTCGCCGGTGAGACGAGTCCTGATGTGCGCACTGGGACGAGCGCTGGGGTTACCGGTGGGACGAACGCCGATCTCCGCGGCGGGACGGGCCCCGACGTCCACAGTGGGACGAGCCCCCATGCCCCCAGCGGAACGGGCGCCGGGGTCGCCGGCGGGACGAGTCCTGACGTCCACAGTGGGACGAGCCCCCATGTCCACAACGGAGCGAGTCACGGTGCCCGCGGCGTGACGTCGGGCTCGGGCGTTCGCGATGGAGCGTCGTCCCGGGAAACGTCGTCCCGGGAAACGGGTGGGCCGTTGTTCGCCGTCGCCGGGGAGGGGCCGCTCCGGCAGGCGCTGCAGGCCAGGATCGACGCGGAGAAGCTGCCCGTCCTGCTGCTGGGCAACCGCGACGACATCCCCGACCTGCTCGCCGCCGCCACCCTCGTGCTGTGGCCGAGCCATTGGGAGGGTCAGCCGCTCAGCCTGAGCGAGGCGCTCATGGCGGGCAAGCCCGTCGTCGCCACCGCGGTCGGCGGGATCCCCGATCTGGTCGACGGGGCGGGCAGGCTGGTGCCGTACGGGGATCTGGCGGCGATGCGCGAAGCCGTACGCGAGCTCATCGACGATCCCGGCGCGCGGGAGCGGCTGGCGGTCGCCGCCGCACGGAGGGGAGCGGCGCTTCCCGGGGCCGACGAGGCGGTCGAGGCGGCGCTGGCCGCTTACCGGCAGACATCACAGCGGTGACGGGATGATTAGGCGGCGCTAAGTCGTTCTCCTATACTGCTTGCGTTAAGGGAGGGGAGTATCCCTTCGCGACAGCCTCGTCATCACGGTTCGCCCCGCTCCACGGGGCTCCCGGGGCTGCCGGTCCGGCTCGGTGAGTGGGCGGGAGAGACCTCCGGTCGTCTGTCATGCGCGCCGGAGGGTTTGGTATCAGTATGGTTGTACCTGCGTGGGCCTGGATCGCCGTCATCGTGGGCTTGTTGGTCGTCATCGCCGTAGACCTGTGGATCGTCGACCGGGGTGAGGCCCGGGAGTTCACCATGAAGCAGGCGGGCTTCTGGGTCTCCTTCTACGTCATCCTGGCGATGATCTTCGGGGTGGTGCTCTGGCTCACCATGGGCGTCTCGTCGGCGGGAGAGTTCTTCGCCGGGTACATCACCGAGTACAGCCTGAGCGTCGACAACCTCTTCATCTTCTTCATCATCATGGGCCGTTTCGCCGTGCCCAAGGTCTACCAGCACCGGGTGCTGCTCGTCGGCATCCTGATGGCGCTGGTGATGCGCGGCATCTTCATCGCGCTCGGCGCGGCGGCCCTGCAGCGGTTCAGCTGGCTCTTCTACGTCTTCGGCGCCTTCCTCGTCTACACCGCCATCAACCTGATCCGTCAGCACGGCCACGACGACGAGGACGAGTTCAAGGAGAACGCGCTGCTGCGCTGGGTGCGCAAGGCCTTCCCCACCACGCCCGACTACGTCGGCCACAAGGTGATCGTCAAGATCGACGGCAAGCGCATGGTCACCCCGATGCTCATCGTCATGGTGGCGATCGGCACGACCGACCTGCTGTTCGCGCTCGACTCGATCCCCGCGATCTTCGGTCTCACGCAGGACCCCTTCATCGTCTTCACCGCCAACGCGTTCGCCCTGATGGGCCTGCGTCAGCTGTACTTCCTGCTCGGCGGTCTGCTGCAGCGCCTGGTCTACATCAGCTACGGCCTGGCGTTCATCCTTGGCTTCATCGGGGTTAAGCTGATTCTTGAGGCCATGCATGCCAGCGGGGTCTCGTGGGCTCCTGAAGTGCCCATCTGGATGTCCCTGACCGTGATCGGAGTCACGATGGTCGTCACCACCGTGGCAAGTCTGCTGAAGTCTCGCAGCGACGCTCGGAAGGGGAAGGAAATTCCCACCTCCGCGAGCGCCAACGAGGGCTAGCGCGAGGGTGGCCCAGGCGCTTTGCTTCGTGTAACAGAGGCGAAGTCTGTAACATCTCGGCAAAGCGCCCGTCCGTAGTCACCATCAAAGGTTGTCAGTGTCAGACGATTCCGCAAGTCGCCAGGAGGGCCGCCGCGTCAGGCTGGCCCGTGGCGTCTCTCCGTGGCTCTTCCCGACCGTGGCCGCCGCGACGGCCACGACCTTCCTCAGCAGCCGTGACCGGCGCTGGGGTTTCGCGGCCGTGCCGCTGACCGCCCTCACGGGCGCGATGCTCTGGTTCTTCCGCGATCCCGACCGCGAGCCCGGGGAGGGCAGGATCCTCTCGCCCGCCGACGGGGTCGTCCAGAGCATCGACCCGTGGCCGGACGGCCGCACCAGGGTGGCGATCTTCATGAGCCCCCTCAACGTGCACGTCAACCGCGCGCCCCTTGCGGGAACCATCACCTCCGTGCAGCATGTGGCGGGTGGGTTCCTGCCGGCTTTCAACAAGGACAGCGACCAGAACGAACGCGTGGTGTGGCATTTCGAGACCGCGCTCGGTGACATCGAGATGGTGCAGATCGCGGGCGCGGTGGCGCGCAGGATCGTGCCGTACATGACCTCCGGCGAAAAGGTCTCGCAGGCCGAGCGAGTCGGTCTCATCAGGTTCGGTTCGCGGGTGGACATCTACCTTCCCGAAGGGATCTCGCCCGCCGTGCGCGTCGGCGAGAAGACGGTGGCGGGGGTGACTCGAATTGACCGCGGCTGAGGCTGGTGGCTGGCAGGCCGAAGAAGAGGAGCCGCGCGGCCCTGTGGGCAAGGCCTTCAGGCTGTCGGCGGCCGACTCCCTGTCCCTGGGCAACGCGCTGTGCGGCTTCCTGGCCGTCTGCGTCCTCGCCTCGTCGGCGATCCAGGCGCTGAAGGCGGGCGCCGGCTTCGTGCCCGACCCGCGCTACTTCGCCACCGCCGTGGTGCTGCTGCTGATCGGCGCCACGTGCGACCTGTTCGACGGCCTGGTCGCGCGGCGCTTCCGCGCCTCCGCGATGGGCGCCGAGCTCGACAACCTGGCCGACGTGATCAGCTTCGGCTTCGCGCCCGCCTTCATGGTGGTGATCTGGGGCGGCTTCACCGGCAAGCTGCCGCTGACGGCCGTCATCCTGGCGGCGGCGTCGGTGCTCATCGCCGGATGCGTACGGCTGGCCCGCTTCGCCTGCGTCAAGACCAAGAGCGGCGACTTCATGGGCCTGCCGATCCCGATGGGCGCGATGACGGTCGTCTCGATCGTGCTGCTGTTCCAGCCCAACTGGTTCTCGCTGGCCGCCGTGCTCGGCGTCGCGTGGCTGATGGTCAGCCGCATCGAGTACCCCAAGCCCAAGGGCCAGCTCGCGGCCGTGGTGCTCGCCTGGATCATGATCAACGTGGCCTGCCTCACCGCGTGGGCCGCCTGGCCGCAGGGTGGCGACACGCTGATCCAGGTCGGCGCCACCATGCAGATCGCGCTGGTCGCCGCGATCCCGCTCCGGGTGCTGCTGTTCAAGCGGGAACAGCGCAAGGAGCGCAAGGAAGCCGCCCGCGTCGGCGACTGATCAAGGTCTGTCCCTCCTGCGGGTGGGCTCGCCCGGGTTTACTGGAACCATGCGCGAGCACACCCGCACCTATTTTCTCGGCCGGCTGGCCAGGGAGCTGGAGCGGCGCGGCCTGACGGCGCGCCTGCGCGCCGACCCGCCGTCCCTGCGGGTCGGCGGGGAGCAGGGCCCGGGTCTGCTGACCGAGACCGTCGACTGCGTCGCGCTGGCGGAGGGCTGGTTCTACCGGTGGTCGTGGGGCGAGGTGCTGGCCAGCACCGCCGACCCGGCCGCGGCGGCCGACAAGGTCGTCCGCATCCTGGCCACACCCGACGCCGGCTCTCCGTGACCTCGCTCCCGAGCGCGGGCTCCGGCCGTGCGGCGGCCGCCCCGGTACGGCGGATGCTTGCCGTACCGGGAGAGCTCACCAGCCGCGGGCCTTCCACTCCGGCAGCGAGGGGCGCTCGGCGCCGAGCGTGGTGTCCTTGCCGTGGCCCGGGTACACCCACGTCTCGTCGGGCAGCCGGTCGAACAGGCGCTCCACGACGTCGGTGTAGAGCTGCTCGAAGCGCACCGGGTCCTTCCCCGTGTTGCCCACGCCGCCGGGGAACAGCGAGTCGCCGGTGAACAGGTGGTGGCCGTCCTCCTCGCCCCCGTCGTACAGCAATGCGACCGAGCCAGGCGTGTGGCCGCGCAGGTGGATCACCTCGAGCGTGAGCACGCCCACGGAGATGCGGTCACCGTGCTCCACCAGCCGGTCGACGGGCACCGGCAGCACGGGCGCGTCGAGCGGATGGGCGATCGTCGTCGCGCCCGTCACCTTGACCACCTGCTCCAGCGCCTGCCAGTGGTCGCCGTGCTGGTGCGTGGTGACCACGGCCGAGATCGGCTGGTCCGACATCAGCGCCAGGATCCGGTCGGCGTCGGCCGCCGCGTCGATGATCAGCCCGTCGCCGGTACGCGTGCACCGCAGCAGGTAGGCGTTGTTGTCGAACGGACCCACGGCGAGCTTGGTGATGGTCAGCCCGGACAGCTCACGTACGTCGGCTGGGCCGCCGACCTGGACATCGCCGGTGTAGCTCATGGGCTCTCCTCTGGATAGGTGTCAGGAGGCGCCGAAGGCAGATCCGCCGGAGCGGGCATGGTCAGCCACGGCGGCGGCGGAGGTACCTCCGCGGGGGCGGCGCCCGGCTCCTCCGGCACCACCCTAATGCCCTGCCCCGCCGACCGGCCGGTCAGCCAGGCGAGCACATCACGCGCCTCGCCTCGCACCACCGGCCCCTTCCCCAGGTCGCTCCACTCACCCACGGGGGCGGTCACCACGATGCCGCCGACCGTGCTCTCGCCGTACGGCCAGCAGGCCAGGCTGTCGTGCAGTTCCCTGCGCACGAACGCGTCCGGCCAGTCGGCGGGGGTGTATCCCGCCCCCAGGTCCACATGGTGGAGCTCCAGCTCCCGCACCCGCCGTACCAGGACGTACCAGGCGGGATGCGGGGGCGGCATGAGCGCCGAGACCCGCGCCGACCACGCCTGCTCGGGCAGCTCCTCGATGGCGGCGGCCAGCCGCGCGGCGCCGGCGGCCAGGTCGGCGCGCTGCTCGGCGGCGGGGCGGCCGGCACCCGCCTCGATGTCGGCCGTCCGCCTGGCGCGATCGGGGTACTGCGGTGTCTCGACGCCGGTTCTGGCCCAGGTCAGCAGGTTGCCGAGGCCGTCGGCGTTGCGGGCGACATGGGTGATGACGTGGCCCCTGCTCCAACCGGGCAGCAGGGACGGCGCGGCGACCTCGGCGTCGTCGAGCGCGCCGACCGTGGCGAGCAGGCGGTCCGTGGCGGCGGCGAGCTCCGCGCGCAGCGCGGCGAGAACGGTCATGCGGGCATAATGCCGCAGCTCCCGTGGTTGACCATGCAAGGACCGGTACCGGCTCGGCAGAAAGCCGTACCCTGGTGAGGGAAGTTTCCGGCGGGGCAGAGCGGACCCCCGAAAATTGTCGGACCCTCCCTCTACCATCCCCCGTGGACCTATCAACACCTTCGACGTCGGGATCACCGTGGCAGACCGTTTGATCGTGCGTGGCGCACGAGAACACAACCTCAAGGACGTCTCGCTCGACCTTCCGCGAGACTCCCTGATCGTCTTCACCGGGTTGTCCGGCTCGGGCAAGTCGAGCCTGGCCTTCGACACGATCTTCGCCGAGGGTCAGCGCCGCTACGTGGAGTCCCTGTCCTCCTACGCCCGCCAGTTCCTGGGCCAGATGGACAAGCCCGACGTCGACTTCATCGAGGGCCTTTCCCCCGCGGTCTCCATCGACCAGAAGTCCACCAGCCGCAACCCCCGTTCCACGGTCGGCACGATCACCGAGGTCTACGACTACCTGCGACTGCTGTGGGCGCGCATCGGCAAGCCCCACTGTCCGGCCTGCGCCCGCCCGATCGCCAGGCAGACACCGCAGCAGATCGTCGACAGGGTGATGGAACTGGAAGAGGGCACCCGCTTCCAGGTGCTCGCTCCGGTCGTCAGGGGCCGCAAGGGCGAGTACGCCGAGCTGTTCCGCGAGCTGCAGACCAAGGGGTACGCCAGGGCCAGGGTCGACGGCACGGTGATCCGCCTGGAGGAGCCGCCGACGCTGAAGAAGTACGAGAAGCACGACATCGAGGTCATCGTCGACCGGCTGTCGGTGAAGGAGTCCGCGCGGCGGCGGCTCACCGACTCGGTGGAGACGGCGCTGCAGCTGTCCGGCGGCACGATCACGCTGGAGTTCGTCGACCTGCCCGACGACGACCCTGGTCGCGAGCGCTTCTACTCCGAGCACCTCTACTGCCCTTACGACGACCTGTCGTTCGAGGAGCTCGAGCCGCGCTCGTTCTCCTTCAACTCGCCCTTCGGCGCCTGCCCCGAGTGCACGGGGCTCGGCACGAAGATGGAGGTCGACCCCGACCTCGTCGTGCCCGACCCGGAGAAGACGCTGGGTGACGGAGCGCTCAACCCGTGGGCGGGCGGCCACACCAGCGAGTACTTCATCCGCCTCATCGAGGCGCTCGGGCTGGCCATGGGCTTCAACCTCGACACCCCGTGGGAGCGGCTGCCGAAGAAGGCGCAGAAGGCGCTGCTGTACGGCCACGACGAGCAGGTCCACGTCCGCTACAGCAACAGGTACGGCCGGCAGCGCTCGTACTACACCACCTACGAGGGCGTCATCCCGTGGGTGCAGCGCCGGCACGCCGAGGCCGAGAGCGACTCCATGCGCGAGCGCTTCGAGGGCTACATGCGGGAGATCCCGTGCCCGGCCTGCAAGGGCGCCAGGCTCAAGCCCGTCTCGCTGGCCGTCACGGTCGCCGACAGGTCCATCGCCGAGGTCTCGCGCATGTCGATCGGCGAGTGTGCCAAGTTCCTGGCGGGGCTGCGGCTGTCCGAGCGCGACATGCACATCGCCGAGCGGGTGGTCAAGGAGATCAACGCCCGCATGGGCTTCCTGCTCGACGTCGGCCTCGACTACCTCACCATGGACCGCGCCGCCGGCACGCTGGCCGGCGGTGAGGCGCAGCGCATCCGCCTGGCCACGCAGATCGGCTCGGGCCTGGTCGGCGTGCTCTACGTCCTCGACGAGCCGTCCATCGGCCTGCACCAGCGCGACAACATGCGGCTGCTCGACACCCTCATCAGGCTGCGCGACATGGGCAACACGCTGATCGTGGTCGAGCACGACGAGGACACGATCGCCGCCGCCGACTGGGTGGTCGACATCGGCCCCGGCGCGGGCGAGCACGGCGGCCAGGTCGTCGTCTCGGGCACCGTCCAGGACCTGCTCGCCAACGAGGAGTCGCTGACCGGCGCCTACCTGTCGGGCCGCAGGTCGATCGCGATCCCCGGCAAGCGCCGCCAGCGCGACAAGAAGCGGCAGATCACCGTGAAGGGCGCGCGCGAGCACAACCTGAAGGGCGTCGACATCGACTTCCCTCTCGGCGTGTTCACCGCCGTCACCGGCGTGTCGGGCTCGGGCAAGTCGACGCTGGTCAACGACATCCTCTACAACGCCCTGGCCAAGGAGCTCAACGGCGCCCGCACGGTGCCCGGCCGCCACTCCAGGGTCAACGGCATGGACCTGGTCGACAAGGTCGTCCACGTCGACCAGTCGCCGATCGGCCGTACGCCCCGCTCCAACCCGGCGACCTACACGGGCGTCTTCGACCACATCCGCAAGCTGTTCGCGGCCACCACCGAGGCGAAGGTGCGCGGCTACCAGCCCGGCCGCTTCAGCTTCAACGTCAAGGGCGGCCGCTGCGAGGCGTGCGCCGGCGACGGCACCATCAAGATCGAGATGAACTTCCTGCCGGACGTCTACGTCCCCTGCGAGGTCTGCCACGGCGCCCGCTACAACAGGGAGACGCTGGAGGTCCACTACAAGGGCAAGACCATCTCCGAGGTCCTCGACATGCCGATCGAGGAGGCGCTGTCGTTCTTCGAGGCCATCCCGGCGATCAAGCGGCACCTGCAGACGCTCAACGACGTGGGCCTGGGCTACGTACGGCTCGGCCAGCCGGCCACCACGCTGTCGGGCGGTGAGGCGCAGCGCGTCAAGCTCGCCTCCGAGCTGCAGCGGCGCCAGACGGGCCGCACGATCTACGTCCTCGACGAGCCGACCACGGGCCTGCACTTCGAGGACATCAGGCGGCTGCTCGGCGTGCTCGGGCGACTGGTCGACGGCGGCAACACGGTGATCGTGATCGAGCACAACCTCGACGTCATCAAGACCGCCGACTGGATCATCGACATGGGCCCCGAGGGCGGCTCCCGCGGCGGCACGCTGGTCGCATCGGGCACGCCAGAAGAGGTGGCGCTGGTGGACGAGAGCCACACCGGCCGCTTCCTGCGGAAGATCCTGTCCGTCTGACGGGACGGCGAGGCGAGGGGGCGGCAGACCGCCGTCCCCCCTCCTCTCAGCGGGCGGTGCGGCCGCGCTGCAACCACCATTCGGCGACCAGCAGCGGGATCGTCCAGCCCAGCCATGTGCTCAGGCCCGCGACCGTCTGCATGAGCTGCTGCTCGCCGCCTGCGGGGGCCGAGGGGAGCAGCAGCACCATCGCGACGAGTCCCCAGATCCGGTTCGTGATGATCGACATGGTCAGGGCGAAGCTGCGGATCATCCAGCGCCGATGCTCGGCGAACCGGCGCTGCCTGGCCATCCGCCATCCGGCGATCGTGCAGGCCAGCCACAGCGGCGCCATGAGCAGGGAGCTGGCCATCGCCACCGGCCCGAACGGTGTCGCCCACGCCAGCACCAGCGCCAGCACGCCCGCCGGCAGCTGGGCCAGCACGTACACGCGGCCGACGATACGGTGCGCGCGCCGGTACCGCTGCCGGAACCACGGCCACACCTGTAGGCAGCAGGCCAGCATCGCGATCGATCCGAGCAGCACGTGCACGGACAGCACGGCGTAGTACCAGAGATGCGGTGAGGGCACCCGGGAGAGCGCGGGATCGAGCGAGACGTACGGCGGCAGCGAGAACGCGACGAACGTGAGGGCCACGACGCCGAGCGGCGCCACCCAGGGACGCCGCCACCAGCGCGGCCGGGAGGCGTGCTCCCCGCGCGGGCGAGGAGTGGTTGTGATCGTCATGGCCACACCATCAGGGCGGCCGCTGACCATCGGCGCACCATCCGCTGACCGCTGACCGCAGTGCCGCCTGCCCGCGGCGGGGCCGGATGCGGGACCGAGGGGTGGTCTCAATAGGCTTAAGAACAGGTAAAGGCCCGGCCTGACATGGGCGACGGGGGAAGGTGGAGGGGGCACATGGCAGGCGAGGAGCAGGGCGGCGGCATGCCCGCGATCGGGCGGCGCGAGATGCTGGGCGCGACGGGCGTGGCCGTGTGCGGCGTCGCGCTGGCTGGCTGCGGCACCTCCGACGGGTCCGCGAAGGCGGTGGTGCCGCCGGGTATCAAGGGCAAGGTCATCGCCAAGAAGGCCGACGTGCCCGTGGGCAGCGGCAAGGTGATCCAGGAGTGGAAGATCGTGATCACCCAGCCCACGTCGGGGGTGTTCAAGGCGTTCACCGCCAGGTGCCCGCACCGCGGCTGCTCGGTGAACCGGCCCCAGGACGGCGTCATGACCTGCCCCTGCCACGGCAGCGAGTTCGCCGCCGACACGGGCAAGTGCCTGAAGGGCCCCGCGACGGGCCCGCTGGCGGAGTTCGCGGTCAAGGTCGAGGGTGACGGCATCGTCATTCTGTAGGGGAAAACGGTAAATGTGCATGGACCCGAGCGCTGGTTGAGGAGAGGCTGAACCGGTGCGGTCGCGCCGGCCGTACCTGACAGAGACAGCGATTCCCGGGAGGGTGACCATGGCAGAGACGACACGCCGCGCGGTGGTGCTGGGAGCCGGAGGGGCCGGCCTGGGGGTGTTGCTCACCGCGTGCGCGGGATACGGCCAGCCCTCGGGCGACGTGGTGGCCGAACCCGCGGCGAGCGGAGCGGGTCAGGAGCAGTCGGCCGAGCCGGGATCGGCCGCCTCGCCCGGCAAGAAGGCGGGCGGTGGCGAGCTCACCGGCACGGCCGACATCCCCGAGGGCGGCGGCAAGGTCTTCGCCGACAAGAAGGTCGTGGTCACGCAGCCCACGGCAGGCGAGTTCAAGTGCTTCACGGCCGTGTGCACCCACCAGGGATGCACGGTCGACGACGTCTCGGACGGCACGATCAACTGCCCGTGTCACGGCAGCAGGTACAACATCGCCGACGGCTCGGTCGCCAACGGCCCGGCGACCAAGCCTCTGGCCGAGAAGAAGATCACCGTCGACGGCGGCAGCATCTCGTTGGCATAACGCACCTTCTTTCACAATTTTCTCAGCAGTTTGCGGTTGGTTGGGCCGCATGGCAGAAGACCTTCACAGCCGCAGGACCGTCATCGCCGGCGTGGGAGCGGGCGGCCTCACCATGGTGCTCGCCGCGTGCGGCGGCGACGGCGGCGCGACCAGCGCGGCGCCCCAGGCGCAGGAAAGCTCGGCGGCCCCGTCGGCGTCGGCCTCGTCAGCGGCACCGGCGTCGACCGGCTCGGGCGGCGGTGCCCTCACGACGGCCGCCGACGTCCCGGTCGGCGGAGGGGCGATCTTCAAGGAGCAGAAGGTCGTCGTCACCCAGCCGGCCGCCGGGCAGTTCAAGTGCTTCAGCGCGATCTGCACCCACAAGGGGTGCCCGGTGACGTCGGTGGGCAACGGGACGATCGACTGCGCCTGCCACGGGAGCAAGTTCAGCATCGAGGACGGGTCGGTCAAGAACGGTCCGGCGACCGAGCCGCTGGGCGAGGTGCCGATCAAGGTCGACGGGGACTCGATCGCGCTGGCGTGAGGTGTCGCCCGCCGTGCCCGAAGGGCCTTCGGGTACGGCGGGCGCCGCGTCCGGCGCGCGGTGCCATTACGACGGTGAGCGGCACGCTCGGGGCGCGGCGGACCGGGCCGCTCCCTCGGCGGGGCGGCTGGATGTTAGGCCCCGAGACCGCGCCGTCGACGGCCGCGGTTGACCGTCCGCTGGGCGGAGGCTGGATCGCGCTTGGTTGTCGGTGGCGGCCTATAGGCTCTTGAACGTGGCGAGCACCTTGAGTTTCCGTCCCAAGCCGGGATCGATCCCCGATTCCCCCGGGGTCTACCGGTTCCGGGACGCCAACGCCCGGGTGATCTACGTGGGCAAGGCCAAGAGCCTGCGCCAGCGGCTCAACTCCTACTTCGCCGACTTCGCCGGGCTCCATCCGCGCACGCAGACCATGCTCACCACCGCGGCGAGCGTCGACTGGACCATCGTCGGCACCGAGGTCGAGGCTCTCCAGCTCGAATACTCCTGGATCAAGGAGTTCGACCCGCGCTTCAACGTCAAGTACCGCGACGACAAGTCCTACCCCTATCTCGCGGTCACCATGGGCGAGGACTTCCCGCGCGTGCAGGTGATGCGCGGCGCGAAGAAGAAGGGCACCCGCTACTTCGGCCCCTACTCCCACGCCTGGGCCATCCGCGAGACCGTCGACCTGCTGCTGCGGGTCTTCCCCGTGCGCACCTGCTCGGCCGGGGTCTTCAAGCGGGCCGGTCAGATCGGCAGGCCGTGCCTGCTCGGCTACATCGACAAGTGCTCGGCCCCCTGCGTCGGCAGGGTGAGCCCGCAGGAGCACCGCGATCTGGCCGAGGACTTCTGCGACTTCATGGCCGGCAACACCGGGCGCTTCATCAAACGGCTCGAACAGGAGATGCGCGCCGCGGCCGCCGAGCAGGAGTACGAGCGCGCCGCCCGCATCCGCGACGACATCCAGGCGCTGCAACGCGCGCTGGAGAAGCAGGCCGTCGTGCTCGGCGACGCCACCGACGCCGACGTGATCGCCCTGGCCGAGGATCCCCTGGAGGCGGCCGTCCAGGTGTTCTACGTACGCGGCGGGCGCATCAAGGGTCAGCGCGGCTGGGTCGTCGACAAGGTCGAGGAGACCACGCCAGGCGAGCTGGTCGAGCACTTCCTGCTGCAGATCTACGCCGAGGGCGACATCCCCAGGGAGGTGCTGGTGCCGGCGCTGCCGCCGGACGCCGCGGCCGTCACCGAGCTGCTGGGCGAGCAGCGCGGCGCCAGGGTGGAGCTGCGGGTGCCGCAGCGGGGCGACAAGAAGTCGCTGATGGAGACCGTCGAGCGCAACGCCAAGGAGGCGCTGGCCCAGCACAAGCTGCGCAGGGCCGGCGACCTGACGACGCGCAGCCAGGCGCTGCAGGAGATCGCCGACGCGCTCGACCTCGACCAGGCGCCGCTGCGCATCGAGTGCTACGACGTCTCCCACCTGCAGGGGGAGAACGTCGTGGCGTCGATGGTGGTGTTCGAGGACGGCCTGGTCCGCAAGAGCGAGTACCGCCGCTTCGCCGTACGGACCAAGGAGGGCGACGTCGCCTCGATCCACGAGGTGATCACCCGCAGGTTCAAGCGCTACCTGGAGGAGCGTTCGGCCACCGGTGAGCTGACGGCGGAGGACGATCACGGGCACGGGCCGATCGACCCCGAGACCGGCAAGCCGCGCAAGTTCGCCTACCCGCCCAACCTGGTCGTGGTCGACGGCGCGGGACCGCAGGCCGCGGCGGCGCAGCGGGCGCTCGACGAGCTCGGCATCGACGACGTCGCGGTGTGCGGCCTCGCCAAGCGGCTCGAGGAGGTCTGGCTGCCCGGAGACGACCAGCCGGTCATCCTGCCGCGCGCCAGTCAGGGTCTCTACCTGCTGCAACGGGTGCGTGACGAGGCGCATCGCTTCGCCATCACCTACCATCGATCCAAGCGGTCCAAGACGGTGAAGGAGAGCGCGCTCGACGGAGTGCCTGGCCTCGGCCCGGCGCGCAGGCAGGCGTTGCTCAAGCATTTCGGCTCCGTGAAGCGGCTACGTGAGGCCACCGTGGCCGAGATCTGCGAGGTCCCCGGCATCGGCCGCGCGACCGCAGAGGTGATCGTGTCAAGGTTTGCCCAGGAGTGAGGGTTATGAGCAGCCCAGAACATCAAGGACGCGCCGAGACCGCGTTCGTCATCGTGACCGGCATGTCAGGCGCCGGACGTAGCACCGCGGCCAAGGCGCTGGAGGATTTGGGCTGGTTCGTCATCGACAACCTGCCGCCTGGTCTGCTGTTCGCCATGGCGGAGGAGGCGGGCAGGGTGAAGCTGGCCGCCGACAAGGTGGCGGCCGTGGTCGATGTGCGGAGCCTCGCTTTCACCACCGACCTCAACGCCGCGATCGAGGAACTGGAGGCCCGCGGCGTGCGCGTCCGGGTCGTCTTCCTCGAGGCCAGCGACGAGGAGCTGGTGCGCAGGTTCGAGAACGTCCGCAGGCCGCACCCGCTGCAGGGCGAGGGCCGGCTGGTCGACGGCATCGCGCGCGAGCGCGGCATCCTGCGCGAGGTGCGCGCCAACGCCGACCTGGTGATCGACACCTCCGCCCACAACGTCCACGAGCTGCGCAACAAGATCGTCGCCTACTTCGGCGGCGACGACCGGCCGGGGCTGCGGGTGAACGTTGTCTCCTTCGGTTTCAAGTACGGCCTGCCGGTCGACGCCGATCTCGTCGTCGACTGCCGCTTCCTGCCCAACCCGCACTGGGTGCCCGAACTGCGGCCGATGAACGGCCTCGACGTCCCGGTGCGCGACTACGTCCTCGGGCAGGCGGGCGCCAAGGAGTTCCTCGACGCCTACGAGGAGGCCTTCAAGATCGTCGCGGCCGGATACGCGCGTGAGGGCAAGAGCTACGCGACGCTGGCGGTGGGCTGCACGGGCGGCAAGCACCGCAGCGTGGCCATGGCCGAGCAGTTCGGCGCCCGGTTGCGTGACCGTGGCATGGAGGTCCAGGTGAGTCACCGGGATGTGGGCCGGGAGTGACGGATGGGCAGGCGAGCGTAGCCGGTCGCGAGACCAGGGCCCCGGATGCCGGGGCCCGGCCGTCCTCGCGGGGGCCGGGTGGCCGTGCGGGGGTGTCGGCACGGGGTGAGGGCGACCTGGCGTCGCCGCCCCTGCGGGATCGCGGTGCTGGGACGGGGGCGTCCGTGCGTGATTCCGGTGGGCAGGTGTGGTCGTCCTGGTGTGGCTCCGGTGGCCGGGTGCGGTGGTGGCCTGCCGGGGATTCCGCCGGCCGCGTGCGGTCGTCCGGGTGGGGGCCCGGTGGCTGGACAAGGCGGTGTGTAGGGGATCCCGCCGGCCGGGTGTGGTCGTCCCGGCGGGATCCCGGTGGCCGGGCCCGATGGTCTTTACGGGAGCACGGTGGTCGGGTGTGGTTGTCCCTGCGAGGTCCGGGTAGTGAGGTGCGGTTGGCGGCGCAAGGTACTGATGGCGAGGTTCGGGCGGATATGCGCGGTCCGGATGGTGACCTTCGAGAGGACCCGTGGGCTCCCGCCGCCGGGCGGGCGGGCCGCGGGCCGAAGGTGGTGGCACTCGGCGGTGGGCACGGCCTCTACGCCTCGCTCTCGGCGCTGCGGAGCGTGACCGACGAGCTGACCGCCGTCGTGACCGTCGCCGACGACGGCGGCTCCAGCGGCAGGCTCAGGCGTGAGCTCGGCGTGCTGCCGCCCGGAGACCTGCGCATGGCGCTGGCCGCGCTGTGCGGCGACGACGAGTGGGGCAGCACCTGGAGCGAGGTCGTCCAGCACCGGTTCAGGAGCGAGGGCGAGCTGCACGGGCACGCCGTCGGCAACCTGCTGATCGTGGCGCTGTGGGAGCTGCTCGGCGACCCCGTGGCGGGCCTCGACTGGGTGGGGCGGCTGCTCGGCGCGCACGGCAGGGTGCTGCCGATGGCCTCGGTACCGCTCGACATCGTCGCCGAGGTCGAGCTCGACGGTGTGATCTCGACCGTCCGCGGCCAGGTGGCGTGCGCGCTCACGCCCGGCAGGGTCCAGGCCATCTCGCTGGTCCCCGAGGATCCTCCCGCGCGTCCCGAGGCCGTCCACGCGATCCGCGAGGCCGACTGGGTGGTCTTCGGCCCGGGATCGTGGTTCACCAGCGTGCTGCCGCACCTGAAGGTCCCCGAGCTGGCCGAGGCGCTCCACGTGACCAGGGCCAAGCGGCTGGTGACGCTCAACCTGGCGCCGCAGCCCGGTGAGACCGACGACTTCTCCCCCCAGCAGCACCTGGAGGTGCTCAGGCAGCACGCGCCCGACCTCACGGTGGACGTGGTCCTGGCCGACACGGGCGTGGTCGACGACCGCGACGCGTTGGAGAAGGCCGCGGCCGCGCTCGGCGGCAGGCTCGTGACGGCCGTCGTGGCGGCCGAGGACGGCTCGCCGAGGCATGACCCACGACGTCTTGCCTCCGTCCTGGACGAGATTTTCCTCCAGAAGCGTTGATCCTGGTCGGCGCCGTGCGAAGGTGCGAGAGACTTCTTGGGAGCCGGTCTGTATGGGGGAGGACTAACGCTTATGGCAATGACAGGTGTGGTGAAGGACGAGCTGAGCCGACTGCCGGTGCTCAAGCCCTGCTGCCGCAAGGCCGAGGTGTCCACGCTGCTGCGCTTCGCGAGCGGGCTGCACCTCGTGGGCGGGCGCATCGTGATCGAGGCCGAGCTCGACACCAACGCCACCGCACGCCGGCTGATCAAGGACATCGGCGAGGTCTTCGGCCACAAGGCCGAGGTGCTGGTGCTCGCCCCCGCCGGGCTGCGCAAGGGCTCGCGCTACGTCGTGCGCGTCTACCGCGACGGCGAGGCGCTGGCCAGGCAGACCGGCCTGATCGACAACCACGGCCGCCCGGTACGGGGTCTGCCGCGCCAGGTGGTGGCCGGTGCCTCCTGCGACGCGGAGGCGGCCTGGCGCGGGGCCTTCCTCGCCCACGGCTCGCTGACCGAGCCCGGCCGTTCGATGTCGCTGGAGGTCACCTGCCCGGGGCCCGAGGCGGCGCTCGCGCTGGTGGGCTCGGCGCGACGGCTCAAGATCCACGCCAAGGCGCGCGAGGTGCGCGGTGTCGACAGGGTGGTGGTGCGGGACGGCGACGCGATCAGCGCGCTGCTGACCAGGCTGGGCGCCCACGACAGCGTGCTGGCGTGGGAGGAGCGGCGGATGCGCCGCGAGGTGCGGGCCACCGCCAACCGGCTCGCCAACTTCGACGACGCCAACCTGCGGCGTTCGGCGCGCGCGGCCGTGGCCGCCGGCGCGCGGGTGCAGCGGGCGCTGGAGATCCTCGGTGACGACGCCCCCGAGCACCTGGTCGTCGCGGGACGGCTCCGCGTCGAGCACAAGCAGGCCTCGCTCGAGGAACTGGGCCAGATCGCCGACCCGCCGCTGACCAAGGACGCCATCGCGGGCCGCATCAGGCGGTTGCTGGCGATGGCCGACAAGCGCGCCTCCGACCTGGGGATCCCCAACACCGAGGCCAACCTCACAGTGGAGATGATGGCTCCGTGACCCGGCGGCGCCGCGGGTCGGCGTCCGCGGTTTGCCGGTCTCCACGGCGCGGTGAGACTGCTCGCTGGGCGTGACCTGCCGGTCCGGAGGCGACGTGTGAGGTGCCAGGTCGCGTCGAGGGTGTCGCGGGGGCTCTCAGGTCACGGGTCGAGAGCCGCCGATGGCCGTGTGGACGTGCGGCACTGTGGCCGCGGCGCAGGATGCCCAGCTTGAAAGCGCCTCCTGTCCGCGCTGGAGGGCCGTGCGTCGGGTCAGGCATGCCGGGCCTGGGAGCGGGCTGGGGCCACGCACATAGGCCCGCGGGCTTCGGAGTGGAGCCGCTCACGTGCAGGTCAGCGGGTTCGGAGTGGGGCGGCGGTGGCCGGTGGTGTGGGGGCTCCGGGTGGAGCTTCGCGATCCGGGGTGACTTCGGCGGTTCTGGGGTGAAGCGGGCGGAGCCCCCCCGGACCGGGGCGAAACCGGGCGGGGGAGCTCAGCGGTTCCGCGGCGTGAACAGGTCGACCGGCTCCTCGGCGGGTACGGCGGGCGGCTGCGACGCGGCGGCCTCCCGGGCCGCCCTGACCGCTCTGACCCGCTTGTTCACGAACGCGAAGGCCGCCACCGCGCTGATCACCCAGAACAGCGCGATCACCGGGTCCTTCTGGATCACCTGGTCGAACCGCGTGACGACCGTGCGGGCGGCGGCCAGGTAGCCGGTGCCGGGGGCGGCCTTCACGGTGAGCACGGTCACGCCGATCGTGGTGCCGAGGGCGGCTCCGGCGGCGCCGTACAGGGCGGCCAGGACGGGCAGGACCGCGCTGGACGGTTGGACGGCCGTCATGCCGAGCCCGACGAGCACGCCTACCAGCACCGCGACGACGCCGAGGTTGTATTCGGTGATGCCGATGACCGTCCCGTGGAGACCGGCGCCGACGAGCATGGCCACCAGGCCCATGAGGGTGCCGGGTACCAGGCCTGACTTCTGCTGGCTCATGGTGATGAGGTCCTAGGAAATGAGGGGATTTGACGGTAACGAGTCGGGCACTTTACTCGACCGGGGCAAATGACGTGTGGTGATCGAGGAAAAACCGGACGGGACCTCACGTGGTCTAAACCAATTTGGGTCCGATAGTGTTTGCAGAGGTTTCAGCCCGCCATTCATGTACGAGGAGACGGTTCCGTGAGCATCCGCGTAGGCGTCAACGGCTTCGGTCGCATCGGCCGCAATTTCTGGCGCGCGGTCGCCGCCAGCGGCAAGGACATCGAGATCGTCGCGGTCAACGACCTGACCGACAACGCGACGCTCGCCCACCTGCTGAAGTACGACAGCATCCTGGGCCGCCTGCCGTACGAGGTGAAGGCCAGCAGTGACGAGATCACCGTTGACGGCAAGGCCATCAAGGTGTTCGAGGAGCGCGACCCCGCCAAGCTGCCCTGGGGCGACCTTGGCGTCGACGTCGTGGTGGAGTCGACCGGCCTGTTCACCGACGCCGCCAAGGCCAAGGTGCACGCCGACAACGGCGCCAAGAAGGTGATCATCTCCGCGCCCGCCAAGGGCGAGGACATCACCATCGTGATGGGTGTCAACCACGACAAGTACGACCCCGCCGCGCACACGATCATCTCCAACGCCTCCTGCACCACCAACTGCCTGGCCCCGATGGCCAAGGTCATCCACGACGCCTTCACCATCGAGAAGGGGCTGATGACCACCATCCACGCCTACACGCAGGACCAGAACCTGCAGGACGGCCCGCACAAGGACCTGCGCCGCGCCCGCGCCGCCGCGCTCAACGTGGTCCCGACCTCGACCGGCGCCGCCAAGGCCATCGGCCTGGTGCTGCCCGAGCTGAAGGGCAAGCTCGACGGTTTCGCGATGCGCGTGCCGATCCCCACGGGCTCGGCCACCGACCTGACCGTCGACCTGGCTCGCGAGGTCACCGTCGAGGAGGTCAACGCCGCCGTCAAGGCCGCCGCCGAGGGCCCGCTCAAGGGCATCCTGACCTACACCGAGGACGAGATCGTCTCCAGCGACATCGTCACCGACCCGGCCTCCTGCATCTTCGACGCCGGCCTGACCAAGGTCATCGGCAACCAGGTGAAGGTCGTCGGCTGGTACGACAACGAGTGGGGCTACTCCAACCGCCTCGCCGACCTGATCCAGCTGGTGGGCGCTGACCTCTGATGCGCACGCTCGACGATCTCGACGTGAAGGGCCGGCGCGTCCTGGTGCGCGCCGACCTCAACGTCCCCCTCGACGGGGAGACGATCACCGACGACGGCCGCATCCGCGCGTCGGTGCCGACGATCAGCACTCTGGTGGAGCGCGGCGCGAAGGTCGTCGTCTGCGCCCACCTGGGCCGTCCGAAGGGTGAGCCGAACCCGAAGTACTCCCTCGGGCCGGTCGCCAAGCGCCTGGGCGAGCTGCTGGGCCAGGAGGTCGCCTTCTCGCCCGAGGTGATCGGCACCGAGACGGTCGAGCGTCTCCAGGACGGCCAGGTGGCCCTGCTGGAGAACCTCCGCTTCGACCCGGGCGAGGAGTCCAAGGACGACGCGGTCAGGCGCGCCTTCGCCGAGCGGCTGGCCGCCCTGGCCGAACTGTACGTCGGCGACGGCTTCGGCGCCGTGCACCGCAAGCACGCCAGCGTCTACGACGTGCCGCAGCTGCTGCCGCACGCGGCGGGCAGGCTCATCGTGGCCGAGGTCGAGGTGCTCAGGAGGCTCACCGAGGACGTGGCGCGGCCCTACGTGGTCGTGCTGGGCGGCGCGAAGGTCTCCGACAAGCTCGGCGTCATCGCCAATCTGCTCACCAAGGTCGACAGGCTGCTCATCGGCGGCGGTATGGCCTACACCTTCCTCAAGGCCCAGGGTCACGAGGTCGGGGCGTCGCTGCTGCAGGAGGACCAGCTCGACCAGGTGCGCGGCTTCCTCGACGAGGCGGCCAAGCGCGGCGTCGAGCTGCTGCTGCCCGTCGACGTGCTGGCCGCCACCCACTTCGCCGAGGACGCCGGCCACGAGGTGGTCGACGCCGACAAGATCCCCGCCGACCGGCAGGGGCTCGACATCGGCCCGCGCAGCCGCGAGCTGTTCGCGAGCAGGCTGGCCGACGCGCGCACCGTCTTCTGGAACGGCCCCATGGGCGTGTTCGAGTTCGACGCGTTCGCCGGCGGAACTCGTGCGGTGGCCGAGGCGTTGGTCGCTTCCGAGGCCTTCACCGTGGTGGGCGGCGGCGACTCGGCGGCAGCCGTACGCCGGCTCGGCTTGCCGGAGGACGGCTTCTCCCACATTTCCACCGGTGGTGGGGCTAGCCTCGAGTATCTCGAAGGCAAGACCCTGCCCGGTCTGGCCGTCCTGGAGGACTGACGTGCAGCGAAACCGACGCGCCGAGAGCGGATGCGTGGTGAGCGGGCGTTGACCACACGCAAGCCGCTCATCGCCGGCAACTGGAAGATGAACCTCAACCACCTCGAGGCCATCGCGCTGGTCCAGAAGCTCGCCTTCGCGCTGAACGACAAGGACTTCGACAAGGTCGAGGTGGCGGTGCTGCCGCCGTTCACCGACCTGCGCAGCGTGCAGACGCTGGTCGACGGCGACAAGCTGCGCATCGTGTACGGCGCGCAGGACCTCTCCCAGCATGAGGCCGGCGCCTACACCGGCGACGTGTCCGGCGCGATGCTGGCCAAGCTCGGCTGCACGTACGTGACGGTCGGCCACTCCGAGCGCCGCCAGTACCACGACGAGGGCGACGGCGTCGTCAACGCCAAGGTCCTGGCCGCCTACCGGCACTCCCTGACGCCGATCCTGTGCGTCGGCGAGGACCTCGGGGTACGGCACGCGCAGGGCCAGGTGGCCCACTGCGTGTCACAACTTGAAGCCGCTCTGCGCAGAGTCACCGAAGAGCAGGCAAAATCGATAGTGGTGGCCTACGAGCCGGTCTGGGCGATCGGTACCGGCGAGGTGGCCACCCCGCAGGACGCACAGGAGGTGTGCAGCGCGCTCCGAGCACGACTCGCCGCGCTCTACACGCCCGAAGTGGCCGCCGGCATCCGTATCCTTTACGGAGGCTCGGTCAAGTCTGACAACATCGCCGGGATCATGGCTCAGCCCGACATCGACGGCGCCCTCGTGGGCGGCGCCAGCATCGATGCAGGGGAGTACGTCAAGATCTGCCGTTTCGGCGAAATGTCTGGCTAACTGGAGCGTTCGGAGGGTGCGACTTGACAGCAGGTCGTACCCTCTAGAAGCAAGTTTGAATCGTCGCGCGAACTGAGCATTGAAAGAACGGGTCTACGGTGATTATCGGAATCTCCATCGCCCTCATCCTGGCGAGCTGCCTGATGATCCTGCTGGTGCTGCTCCACAAGGGTAAGGGCGGAGGTCTGTCCGACATGTTCGGCGGCGGCTTCTCGTCGAGCTTCGGCGGTTCCTCGGTGGTGGAGCGCAACCTCGACCGGCTGACAATCATCACCGGCATCGTCTGGTTCGTCTGCATCATCGCCCTTGGCCTGCTGCTCAAACCCTGACAGCACGTCAACGCGTGACAGTGATTCTCCCCCCGCCGCACGCGGGGCGATCGAGCGAGGAGTTCATCCGTGGGTAGTGGCAACGCGATCCGTGGCAGCCGAGTCGGCGCCGGCCCTATGGGGGAGGCCGAGCGCGGCGAGGCAGCTCCGAGAGTGCGGGTCTCGTTCTGGTGCGCCAACATGCATGAGACGCGCCCCAGCTTCGCCAGTGACGCGGCGGTCCCCGAGACGTGGGACTGCCCCCGTTGCGGGCTCCCTGCCGGCCAGGATGAGGCGGCGCCGCCGGCTCCCCCGAAGAACGAGCCGTACAAGACGCACCTGGCCTACGTGAAGGAGCGCAGGAGCGACAAGGACGGCAAGGCGATCCTCGAGGAGGCCCTCGAGCGCCTGCGCGCCAACAGGTCCCCCTGGTAGAACTTCGGTGAACGCGAAGACCCCGGCCCGTACGGGCCGGGGTCTTCGCGTTGCGCGGGGCTGAGCGCCCTGCTGCGGGCCTCGCGCGGAAGAGGGCGACCTTCCCCTCGGCGGGAAGCGCGGAAGCGGCGCGTCCGGGGCTCGCGCCCCGGACGGGCCCGAACAAGTCAGCGCTGGTAGACCGGTTCTCCGTCGACGAAGGTCAGCCGCACCCGTGTGGTCCAGATCTCCGCGGCGGGCAGGGCGAACGGGTCGCGGTCGAGCACGACCAGGTCGGCGGGACGGCCCGGCTCGATGGAGCCCGCCGGCGACCGGTTGACCCACGCCGAGCCGGCCGTGTAGGCGGTCATGACGGTGGCCAGGTCGATCCGCTCGCCTGGCAGGAACGGCGTCTGCGCGGTCGGGTAGTCCGCGTGGACGGACCCGCCCGGCTCGGTACGGTTGACCGCCACGTGCATGCCCTGGATCGGGTCGGCGTTCGAGACCGGCCAGTCGCTGCCCGCGCACAGCCGGGTGCCGTGCGACAGCAGCGCCGCGAACGGGTACTGCCAGGCCGAGCGCTCCTCGCCGAGGAAGGGCAGCGTCAGCTCGTCCATCTGCGCGTGGTGGGTGGCCCACAGCGGCTGCAGGTTCGCGGTCACGCCGAGCGCGGCGAAGCGCGGCACGTCGGAGGGCTCGATGATCTGCAGGTGCGCGATGTGGTGCCGGTTGGCCGGCGCGGTCCCCTCGAGGCTGTCCAGGGCCTCCCGTACGGCCCGCTCGCCGATGGCGTGGAAGTGCACCTGGAAGCCGTGCCGGTCGAGCTCGGCGACGTGACCGCGCAGCTTGACGGGGTCGATGTAGGACAGCCCGGTCCCGCCGCACCTGCAGTAGGGCTCGATCACCGCGGCGGTGAAGTTCTCGGTGATGCCGTCCTGCATGATCTTCACCGCGCCGGCGCGGAACCTGTCCAGGCCCTCGGCCATGGCCCGGCGCTCGATCAGCGACTCGATCTGCTCGGCGCCCTGGGTGCGGTCCCACCACAGCGCGCCGACCACGCGGGCCTTCAGCCGCCCCGCCTTGGCCGCCGACAGGTAGGTGGGCAGCTGGTCGTCGGAGCCGGCGTAGGAGCCGACGATCGCGTCCTGCCAGCCGGTGATGCCCAGGGAGAACAGGTGCCGCTGTGCGGTCAGCAGCGCCGCGTCGAGGTCGTCGGCGGTCGGGCGCGGCGTGAGCAGCCCCACCAGGTCCATCGCGCCCTCGTGCAGCACGCCGCTCGGGGTGCCGTCGGCGTCACGCTCGATCCGGCCGTCGGCAGGGTCGGGGGTGTCGCGGGTGATGCCGGCCAGCTCCAGCGCGCGCGTGTTGACCCAGGCCGCGTGGTGGTCGCGCTGGATCAGGTAGGCGGGCCGGTCGAGGAAGTCGAGCTGGGAGCGGTGCGGCAGGCCGCCGGGGAAGGCGGACATGTCCCAGCCGCCGCCGTCGATCCACTCCTTGTCGCAGCCCGCCGCGTACTCGGCGATCCTCGCCAGGTAGGCCTCCAGCCCGTAGATCTCCGACAGGTCGCACTTGGCGTGCTCGAGCCCCGCCTGGACCGGATGGATGTGCGCGTCCGTGACGCCGGGCATGAGCAGGCCGCCGTCGAGGTCGACCGTCTCGTGCGCGGGTGCCTGCCGTACCAGGTCGGCCTCGGCGCCGACGGCGACGATCACGCCGTCGCGCACGAGCACGGCGTCGTCGGTGGGGGCGGATCCGGTGGCGGTGAAGACGCGTCCGCCGCGGAAGAGGGTGTGCAACGGGACTCCTTAGTGACCGGTGATGAGATCGGCGAAGCGCGCCAGAGCGGACGTGCGGGACGTGGAGCGCTCGCGGGCGTCGGCCGCGCGGTACAGGCGGTACATGGAGTGGACGCCGAGCCAGCGCAGCGGCTCGGGCTCCCACGCGCGCACCTCACGGCCCACCCACGGCAGGGCCGTGAGCTCGCCGGGCTCGTCCAGGATCAGGTCCCTGAGGGTACGGCCGGCCAGGTTGGTCGTGGTGACGCCGTGCCCGGTGTAGCCGCCGGCCCAGCCGAGGCCCGTGGCGTGGTCCACGTGGACGGTCGAGCACCAGTCGCGCGGCACGCCCAGGACGCCCGACCAGGCGTGGGCGATCCTGGCGGAGGCGGCGGCGGGGAAGAAGTCGACCAGCAGCGCCCACAGCGCCTCGACGGTCCACTCGTGGGTGTGCCCCCTGGCGTCGACGCGCGAGCCGTACAGGTAGGGCCTGCCCCGGCCGCCGAAGGCGATGCGGCCGTCGGCGGTGCGCTGGGCGTACATGTAGTAGTGGGCCAGGTCGCCGAGCAGTTCGGCGCCCTCCCAGCCGACCTGGTCCCAGAAGGCGTCGGGAAGCGGCTCGGTGACGATCATGGAGCTGTTCATGGGCAGCCACTGCCGCCGCAGCCCCTTGATGGTGGCGGTGAAGCCCTCGGTGGCCCTGATCACGTAGTCGGCGCGGACCGTGCCGTACGGCGTGACGGCCCGGTGCGGCGCGATCTCCTCGACCGGTGTGCGTTCGAAGATCTCGACCCCCGCCTCCCTCACCGCCCTCGCCAGCCCCCGCACCAGCTTGCCCGGATGGATCCTGGCACAGTGCGGGCTCCACGAGGCCTGGACCGCGCCCGCCACGCGCAACCTGGCCTCGCGCTCCTCGGCGCTCAGCAGGGTCGCCTCGACGCCCCATGCGGCGCCCGCGGCGACCGAGGCGCGCAGCCTGGCCGCCTGCGCGCTGCCCCTGGCCACGTTGAGCACGCCGCCCTTGACGATGTCGGCGTCGATGCCCTCCTTGTCGCAGACGGCGATCACCTCGTCGATGGAGGAGTACATCTCGCGCTGCAGCCGCCTGGTGGCCTCCGCGCCGTGCGTCTTGGCGTAGCGCTCGTGGCTGCCGGCCAGGTCGCCGGTCAGCCAGCCGCCGTTGCGCCCGGAGGCGCCGAATCCGGCGAACTCCTTCTCCAGCACCACGACCTCGAGCGAGGGTCTGGCCCGCTTGAGGTAGTACGCCGTCCAGAGCCCGGTGTAGCCGGCGCCCACGATCGCCACGTCCGCTTTGCGGTCGCCGTCGAGGGCGGGTCCGATGGGCGGCTCACCGAGGGAACGATGCCAGTAGGAGACGTCTCCGTTGACGAAGCCGTCGCTGAACGAAGGAACACGCGTGCTCATGGGGCACATCCTGCTATATCCGCATATCTCCATGCATCTCGCCACGGAATTCGCGATGAAACACTTTCAGCCGTTGGTTGTAACAAACGGGACGCATCCTGGCGGCATGGGATTTCTGCGCATCCGTACCACCGTTGACGAGCGGCCCGGAAGGCTGGCCTCGCTGGCCGCCGCGCTCGCCGAGCGGGGTGGCAACATCCTCGGGCTGAGCGTCCAACCCGACACCGACGGCACGGTCGACGAGTTCGTCGCGGACATTCCCGCCAGTCCCGACGTGGTCAAGGCGGCGCTGGAGTCGGCGGGCGGCCGCCGCGTCCAGGTCGTCGCCGCCAACGCGCACGAGCTGACCGACGAGCCCACCAGGGCGCTGCTGCTGGCCTCGCGACTGCGCGCGGCGCCGTGGCGGCTGCCCGACCTGCTGGTCGAGCTCCTGCGCGCGGACGACGCCCGCTGGGTCTATGGTGACGCCGTGCGCGATCTTCCCGACCCGACCCTCCTGGTCGTCCCCGTGGCCGCCAAGCGGGCCATCAAGGTGCGCAGGAGCCGGCTGCCGTTCACGCTCACCGAGGCCGCCCGCGCCGCCTCCTTCGTACGGCTGGCCCAGCCGCCCGCCGACCCGGCAGGCGGCGAGCGCGAGATCAGGCTGTCCGACGGCACCGAGGTCGTGGTCAGGCCGCTGACCGCCATCTACCGCGAGGCCGTCAAGGACCTCCACGACAGGTGCTCGCCCGAGAGCCGCAGGTTCCGCTACTTCACCTCCATGCCCGCGCTGCCTCCCCGGGTGTTCGACCGGCTGTGCGACCGCGGCAGGGGGCACTCCCTGGTGGCGGGTCACGACGGCCAGGTCGTGGCGCTGGCCAACCTGATGTTCACCCCGGATCCGGGCATCGCCGAGATGGCCGTGCTGGTCGAGGACCGCTGGCAGGGGCGCGGTCTGGGCGCGGCACTGGCCAGGATGCTGGTGGAGGGGGCGCGGGACCTCGGTTACGCCGAGGTCCGGGCCACCCTGCTGTCGGACAACACGCGCATGCGGCGGCTGATGGTCTCGCTGGGCGCCACGCTCGGCTACACCGAGGACCCCGGCGTCGTCGAGGCCCGGCTCGCCGTGGGCGCCCTGGTCTAGGCGTCCTGCGCCTCCTGGCCGCCGGGGGTGTCTCTGGTATCGCCGGCGGCCTTCGGGTCGGCAGCGGCGCCCAGGGCGTCCAGGCGGCGTTCGATCCGCTCGAGGCTCTCCTGGATCTGGCGGAGCCGGAGGTCGAGCTGCAGCCGTTCCCTCGGCGATCCCGGGCGGAGCCGCCGCACCACCCGGTGCCTGAGCCTGTTCAGGTCGAGCCCCCGGCCGACGAGCACCTGGGCGGCCACGCCCTCACCCTCGTGGATCAGCCCGAGCAGGATGTGCTCGGTGCCGATGTGGTGGTGCCCGAGCTGCAGCGCCTCGCGCAGCGACAGCTCGAGCACCTTCTTGGCGCGCGGGGTGAAGGGGATGTGGCCGGCCGGCGGCGCGGGGCCCGGCTCGACGACCTCCTCGATCGCCGCCCGCAGCTCGTGAAGGTCGGCGCCGCAGTCGCGCAGCACCATCGCCGCGAGGCCGTCGTCCTCGCGGAGCAGGCCCAGGAGCAGATGCTCGGTGCCGATGTAGTCGTGGTTGAGCGTCCTCGCCTCTTCCTGGGCCAGGACGACCACGCGGCGGGCATGGTCGGTGAAGCGCTCGAACACGGGGCCTCCGTTCGAGTGGGCTGCTTCCACTATGCGCTACAACTCCCGCCCTGCGGGGTAGGTGTCAAGTGTGGATCTTGACGAGATCGCCGACCGGCTCTACGCGCTGCCCGTGGCCGAGTTCATGGCCGCGCGTGAGGCGGAGGCCCGCGCGGCCAAACAGGCGGGACAGCCGCAGCTCGCCCGCCAGGTGGCCGCGCTGCGCAAGCCCACGGTCGCCGCGTGGGCGGTCAACCAGCTCGCCCGCGCCCATCCTGACGAGCTGGCCGAACTGCTGGAGCTGGGCGAGGACCTGCGCGCCGCGTGGGCGGCGCAGGACAGGGCGGCGTTGAGCGAGCTCACCGACCGGCGCGCCAGGCTCTCCCAGCGGCTGCTGCGGCTGGTCCCCTCGGCGGGGCCCGAGGTGGAGCAGACGCTCGACGCCGCGACGGTGAACGCCGAGGCTGCCGAGCAGGTACGGCGCGGCCGTCTGGCCAAGCCGCTCAGCTACAGCGGCTTCGCCCCCGCGCCCGCGCCCAAGGCGCCTCCCGCGCGCAAACCCTCGCAGGAGGAGCAGCGGGCGGCGGAGGAGCGCAAGGCCAGGCAGCTGGCCGAGGCGACCGCGGTCTACGAGGAGTGGCGCGAGACGCTGGCGCAGGCCGTACGGGAGAGGGACGAGCGGGCCGCCAAGGTGGCGACGCTGGAGAAGAAGCTGGCCAAGGCCCGCCGGAAGCTCGCCGAGGCCGACCAGCGGGCCGAGGTGGCCCGGCGGGAGGAGGCTCACGCGCGGGCGCGACTGCGGGATTGAGGAACAGCGGCCGGCGACGCTGAGCGGAACCGTCGCGCGGATGGCTCCCAGATGGTCGCGCGAATATTCGCATGACGGCCCGCATGAAGATCGGCTAGGGATGTCTCATGCCGATTCATGTGCGCCTCGACGACCTGTGCCCGGAGACCTGGGAGGAGGTGGCCGACCTGACGGTGGCCGACGACCAGCGTGACCTCATCGCGTCGAACCTGTACTCGATCGCGGAGAGTCGCTTCTTGCCGGGCTTCATGA
The DNA here is from genome assembly GCF_053602555.1 of Nonomuraea sp. NPDC004354. NCBI lineage: Bacteria > Bacillati > Actinomycetota > Actinomycetes > Streptosporangiales > Streptosporangiaceae > Nonomuraea > Nonomuraea sp. NPDC004354. The sequence goes on from NZ_JBSGDV010000016.1 coordinate 47,993, forward strand.
CCCGGGCGGTGGTGCACGACGAGCGCCCCGTGGGCTTCGCGATGTACGGTCCCGATCCCGACGACGGTCAGATGTGGCTGTACCGGTTGATGATCGACCAGGCTCACCAGGGCAAGGGTCTGGGCCGAGCCGCTCTCGAGCAGATCATCACACATGTGCGGGACGAGCTCGGCGCCCCTGTCCTGCGGCTGGGCGTACGCGCCGACAACGTCGCGGCCAAGGCCCTCTACCTCTCCGCCGGATTCGTCCCCACCGGGCAGACCTTCGGCGAGGAGGACATCCTGGAACTCCGCCTGTCGGCCGGCGCGGCCGTCATTCGGCGTTGACGTTCGGGCGCTGGTCTCACCTTCCATGCCGGGCATCGGGATTAACGGGGATTTGTGTCGGCGTCGCGTTGTTCCAGGCTGTCTTCCGTGTCGACACAATCCCCTTGCGCGACAGATTTCGATAATTCCACGGCGTCGCCTGACCCTCGTGCCTTCCGCTTGGCTCGCCATGACATCCCTGCGAGACGCGCCTGTGCACGTCAGGCGCGTGTCCGTCGAGGGTGAGCCCGGAGGTGAGGTGGTTCCGATGTCCTGGCCATTCAACGGGTGGGACAAAAACACGGTGAAACATGGCCGATAAAGAGGATGGTGGCCATTTCTGGGTGGGAAACCGGCGTTAACCTCGCATTCAATTGATTTCCCATTCATTTGCAAGAGCCCTCCACCACTGTCGGTTCCGCAGGGAAGAGCGGCGACGGCTGGAAGGGGGATCACGTGGGTGGGCGTTCGGGAGACCCGGCTGTCCTGCGCGACATCGTGAGCGCCGAACTCGGGCGAGCGGGCGCGCAGGACTGGTCGATCGCCGAGGACGACCTCTGGTGCAAGGTCACGCCGGACGCGTACGCGATGCCCGACCAGGGATGGAAGCTGCACGTCTCCGCGACGATGCTCTCCGCGCCGGTGGTGCTCTCCCGCGTCTCGCGGGTGCTCGCCGAGGCCGGTTGCGCCTTCAAGTTCCCCTCCCGGCTGGGCGACTACTGGAAGTTCCTCGAACCGCACTGCGGCCGCGCGCAGGCCGGGAAGTTCGTCACCGTCTATCCGCTGGACGACGCCGAGTCGGTGCGCCTGGCGGCCCTGCTCGACGAGGCCACCCGTGGGCTTCCCGGGCCGTTGATCCTTTCCGACCGTCCGTACCGGCAAGGCGGGATCGTGCACTACCGCTACGGCGCCTTCAGCGGGCATCGCGTGCTCGGCAACGACGGGTTCTACGAGATCCGGCTGCGTTCGCCGGAGGGCCGGCTCGTTCCCGACGAGCGGCGGCCGCGCTTCTCCCCGCCGCCGTTCGCGACCTGCCCGTTCGAGGTTCCGGCGGCGAGCCGGCGTCCCGGGGCGGCCGCGGTCATGCTGAACGACCGGTTCGTCGTCCGCGAAGCCGTACGGCACGCGAACCGTGGCGGCGTCTACCTCGCCGAGGACACCAAGACCGGTCACGACGTGGTCGTCAAGGAGGGGCGTCCGCACGCGTGCGCCGATCTGAGCGGCAGGGACGCGCGGGATCGGATCGCGATGGAACGTTCCTGCCTGGAGGCTCTCGCGCCGGCCGGGATCGCGCCGGCCGTGGTGGACTTCTTCGAGCAGGGCGGCCACGCCTTCCTCGTCGAGGAGTTCGTCCAGGGTGTCACGCTGCAGCGCTGGTCGGACGGGAACGCCGGGCCGCTGGGCGAGGACGGGTTCGGCAACGGGGCGGCGGAGGTCCTGCCCCTCGTCAGCCGCCTGATCGCGGTGCTGAAGGCGCTGCACGGCCGAGGCTACGTGTTCGGCGACCTTTCGCCGAACAACGTGATGGTCTCGCCCGGCGGCGACCTACGGCTCATCGACCTGGAGCACACGGCCGTGCCGGGCACCACCGTCATGGTGGGCGGGACCCCGGGTTACCTGGCCCCGGAGCTGGCGGGCCACACAGGGGAGTTCCTGACCGCGCCGGAGGCGGTCGCCGATCTCTACAGCCTTGGCGCGATGGTGTACTTCCTGGCGGTCGGCGCCCACCTGGACCCGGCGGGCCCCGGCCGGGTCGCCGCGGTGGCCGGCGTGGCCGGGGTGGCCGCGGCCAACCCCACGCTCGCGCTGCTGCGGCCGCTCGTGGAAGGCCTGCTGGCGGAGGAACCGGAGCGGCGCTGGTCGCTGGGCAGGTGCGAGCGGTTCCTCGCCGCGCTCACACCGGAGCCCGCCGCCTCCCACCTCGAGGTCAGGTCACCGGAGCGTGCTGACGCCGGCCGCGGGAACCGGCCACCGGAGCGGATCGACCGGCTGATCGATGACGGGATCGCCCACCTGGTGGAGACGGCGGACACGGGCGAAGGCGCCCCGTCGCCGTGGCCCAACGTCGCCGACGGCATGGAGGTCGATCCGTGCTCGGTGAACGGTGGCGCGCCGGGGATCCTCGGCGTCCTGACGCGGGCCGCGCCGCAGGCGAGGGCGGTCGCCGAACTCGCCCGCTGGCTGCGGGAGCGGCTGGTGGCGGAGGATGTCTGGCGGCCCGGCCTTCACTTCGGGCGCTCCGGCGCGGTGTGGGCGCTGTACGACGCGGCGACGGCCATGGGCGACGCCGACCTGGAACGGTTCGCGGTGCGGGCGGCGCGGCTGCTGCCCACGGACCATCCCAGCTCCGACGTGACGCACGGGCTGGCCGGATGCGGCATGGCGGTCCTGCACATCGCGCTGGGCTCGGGTGACCTCGCGCTGCGAGACCGCGCCGCCGGTATCTTCCAGAACCTGCACGAGGCGCGCTCGTACCGCGACGGCCACCCGCAGTGGCCGACGCCGGAGACGTTCGACTCCGGCCTGGCAGGGGCCAACCACTTCGGTTTCGCGCACGGCATCGCCGGGATCGGGACCGCGTTGCTCCACGCCGGCCAGACCCTCGACCGGCCGGACTGGACGGCGACCGTCCACGAGATCGCCCGCGCCCTCCACGAACACGCCGAGGAGGACGGGGACACCGCCTGGTGGCCGACCCTGCGCGGCGACCTGGGGACGGTGCGCCCACGCCGGCCGCACTGGTGCAGCGGCTCCTCCGGGATCGGCTCCTTCCTCGTGAGGTACTGGCGCGTCACCGGCGACCCGACCGCGCTGGACCTGGCGCGCAAGGCGGCGGCGGCCGTGCACCGTACCCGATGGCAGTCGGGACCGGTGCCGTGTCACGGGCTGCCGGGCGACGGTGAGTTCCTGCTCGACATGGCCGAGTTCACCGGCGACGACCGCTACCGGCGGTGGGCGCGGGACCTGGCCGGCTGCCTGGAGACCCGCGCGACCGAACATCGCGGTCGCCTGCTGGTCCCCGGCCCTCATGGAGACTTCCCCCCGACTTTCCTCGCCGGCACGGCGGGGATCGTCGCCTTCCTTCTCCGGCTGCGCGACCGGTCCGCCCGGTTGTGGATGCCGGAGGGGAACCCCAGGCTCGCCGTACCCACATGGGGACGGCGATGACAGGCGGCCGCGGCACAGGCGGCCCCGGCATTCACAAGGAGGTGAACGACCATGTCCTTCGACGTTCAGGACCTGCAGGCGCTCCAGGAGCTTGAGCCCGGTGCCAACGAGGCGCTCCGGCTGACCCACTGCATCAAGCACTTCGGCTGCACCGACAACTGATAGCGAAACCCGCCCGCCCGTTCCCGGGCGGGCGGGGCTCTTTTCGATCCCAGGACAGGCGTTCGACCACCAGGACGGACGTCCGATCGCCAGACAAGGACAGGCCCGGCCCGTGCACGATCGCCCCCTCTCCGCTTCGGAGGAGCCTCCCGCGCCCGGGACCTGGCGCGGGGTCGCGCGGCTGTTCATGCCGCACCGGCTCGCCATCTGCTTCGTCGTCCTGCTCGTCGCGGCCTACTCCGCGCTGAACGCCGCCGTCCCGCTGCTGACCCAGCTGGTCTTCGATCGGGCGCTGTTCGGCGCCGGCGGCCCCGACCTGCCGCTGCTCGCCCTGATCGCCGGGCTGGCGGCGGCCACCGCCTGCGCGGTCGGTGTGGTGGACCTCGGGCAGACGTGGGTGTCGGCGCGCGTCGCGCAGCGGGTGGTGCATGCGCTGCGCGTGGAGTTGTTCGGCCGCCTCCAGCGCATGCCACTGGCCTTCTTCGCCGCGACGCGCGGCGGTGAGATCCAGTCGCGGCTGGCCAACGACACCGCGCAGATCGAGCACGCCGTCAAGGACACCCTGCCCAGCACGCTTTCCGGCGTCATCGGATTCGTGGTGGCGGCCGGTGCGATGGTGATGCTGTCACCCCTGCTCGCGGGCGCCGCCCTGATCCTCGCGCCGATCGTCGTCTGGGTGGCCTCCCGGTCGGGGCGAGCGCTCAAGAACCTGTCGGAGGTCAGCCAGCGCTCTCGCGCGGAACTGTCGTCCATCGTGGCGGAGCGTCTGTGCCTGGGCGGCGTCATCCTGGCCCGGGTCCACGGCAGGGGCGCGGAGGAGGCCACCAGGTTCGGCGCCGAGAGCGAGCGGCTGGCCCGGCTGGGGGTACGCTCCGGGCTGGTGGCCCAGGGGGTGCTGAGCGCGGGACACGTCTTCTTCGTGCTGACCCCCTACCTGGTGTTCGTGGCGGCGGGCCTGACCGACGGGATCACCCCTGGCACGCTGGTCGCCTTCACCGTGCTGCAGGCGAGGCTCTACCAGCCTCTGTGGCAGCTCCTGCACGTCTCCACCGAGTTCCGCTCCGCCCAGGGAGCCTTCGAGAGGGTCTTCGACTACCTCGACCTGGAGCCCGAGCCCGAGCCCGAGCCTGGTCCGCGGCCGGGTCCCGCCCCCGGGCCCGGCGCGCTCACCGTCCGCGGGGCCACGTTCAGGTACGCGGGCGCGGGGCGGCAGGACCGTCCGGCGTTGTCCGGCGTGAGCCTCGCCATCCCGGCCGGGTCCACCACGCTGGTCGTCGGCCCGAGCGGCTCGGGCAAGACGACGCTCGGCCACCTGCTCGCCGGGCTGCACGCGCCCACCGAGGGATCGGTACGGATCGACGGGGCGGAGGTCGGGCAGCCGTCTCCCGGGCGGGTCTGCATCGCCACGCAGGAGCCTTTCCTCTTCCAGGGGTCGGTCGCCGACAACCTCAGGTACGCCGCCTCCGACGCGTCGCTGGACGATCTCGTGCGCGCCTGCCGGATCACCCGGATCCACGAGCGGATCATGGCGCTCCCTGACGGCTACGACTCGCTCGTGGGAGAGCGGGGGGCGCTGTTGTCGGGTGGCGAGCGGCAGCGCGTCGCCCTGGCCCGCGCGCTCCTGGCCGACGCGTCCGTGCTCGTGCTCGACGAGGCGACCTCCGCGCTCGACCCGCTGACCGAGCTGGAGGTCGTCGAGGCGATCCTGGCCGAACGGGCGGGACGGACCACGGTGATGATCACTCACCGGTTCGGCGTGTTCGAGTCCTTCGACACCGTCGTGGCCCTGGACGGGGGCCGCGTGGCGGAGCACGGGGCTCGCCTCGACCTGCTCGGCGACCGGCACGGGTGGTACGCGCGGATGGTCCGCGCCCAGACCGGCGCCGTCTAGCTCCTGCCGTCGCTCTCGGCGAGGAGGGCGGTACCGCTGTTCCGCGACCCAGGTCCGGGGCGCTAGATTGGTGTACGAAACGGTTTCGTACAGGAGGCTCCATGCCCGAGCTCGCAGCGATCGTCACGGGCGCCAACAGCGGGATCGGCCTGCCCACGGCGCGTGAACTGGCCAGGCGCGGTGCGCGGGTGACCGTCGCCGCCCGCGACCCGGAACGCGGCGGCGCCGCCGTGGCGGGCATCCTGCGCGACGTGCCGGGCGCCGACGTGGTCTTCCGCCGGCTGGATCTGGCCGACCTGTCCTCGGTACGGGAGTTCGCCGCGGGCGTCGACCGCGTCGACCTGCTGATCAACAACGCGGGCGTCGGCATGATCCCGCGCGCGCTCACCAAGGACGGCTTCGAGCTGCAGTTCGGCACCAACCACCTGGGCCACTTCGCGCTCACCGGCCTGCTGCTGCCGCGCCTGCTGGCCGCTCCCGCCCCGCGCGTGGTCACCGTCGCCAGCGACGCCCACAAGGTCGGCAGGCTCGACTTCGACGATCTCGCCCTCGAACGCGGCTACGGCAAGACGAGTTCCTACGGCCGCTCCAAGCTGGCCAACCTGCTGTTCACCTTCGAACTGCAGCGCAGGGCCCGACGGGCCGGCTCGGCCCTGCTCGCGGTGGCCACCCATCCGGGCGCCACGGCCACGAACTTCTTCTCCGTGGGCCCCTTCCAGCCGCTGCTGAAGCTGTTCCTGCGCAGTGCCGAGGACGGCGCGGCGCCCTCCCTGTACGCCGCCACCTCGCCGCTCATCAGGGGAGGGGAGTACCTCGGGCCCAGGTCCCAGCCGCTGACCCCCAGCAAGGACGCGAGGGACGAGGCGCTGGCCGCGCGGTTGTGGGACGTCTCGGCCGAGCTCACCGGCGTACGATTCGGTGAGTTCGCCGACACGTAAGGACACCGCGTGGCACCAATGGATCCCGGCAGGGAGAAGGCCATCCTCGACGCCACCTTCGACCTGCTGTCGGAGATGGGCTACGACCGGATGTCCGTCGACCAGATCGCCCGGCGGGCCAAGGCCAGCAAGGCGACGATCTACCGGCGCTGGGCGGGCAAGCCCGAGCTCGTCGTCGAGGTCATCTGCCGTCGCTTCGACATGGAGGTGCCTGCCGTCCCCGACACCGGGTCGCTGCGCGGCGATCTCGTCGAGGTGGTCAGGGGGCTGGCGGCGGCGGCCGAACGCAAGCACGGGCTCATCATGGGCCTGTCCTCGACCCTCGTCTCCCACCAGGAGCTGGCCAGGACCCTGCGCGAACGCATGCCCGTGCGCGACCTGGCGGGCGCCACGCTGCTCGTGGAACGGGCGGTGGCGCGGGGCGAGCTGCCGTCCGCCGTCGATGCCGGACGGCTGTTCGAGGTCGTGGAGGCGCTCGTCTGGCACCGCCTGATCTTCATCGGGCCGCCGCTGGACGACGCCTTCGCCGCGCAGGCCGTCGATGGCGTCCTCCTGCCGCTCACCCATGCCTGGGCGGGCTGAATCTCACCAGTTGTTGTCAGATTCGCGGCCAAAGCCTTTCTGGCGGCCATGACGCCCGCCTAGGGTCGTCGCCATGACGATCGACGAGTTCATCGACCGGCTGCCCAAGGTCGAACTGCACGTGCACCTGGTCGGCTCCGCCTCGGTGCCGACCGTGCTCGAACTGTCCCGCCGCCATCCCGGCAGCGGCGTGCCCAGCAGCGAGGAGGAGCTGCGGGCCTTCTACACCTTCCGCGACTTCCCGCACTTCGCCCAGGTCTACCAGGCGGTCAACGAGCTGGTGCGCGAGCCCGAGGACGTCGCCTCCCTGGTGGTCGGGCTGGCCCGCGACCTCGCCCCGCAGAACTGCCGCTACGTCGAACTGCAGGTGACGCCCTACGCGCACTGGATGCGCGGCCTGCCGATGCGCGCCGTCACCGAGGCGCTCGACGTGGCCGCCCGCCGCTCGCTCGACGAGCACGGCGTCGAGATGGCCTACATCTTCGACATCCCCGGCGAGTTCGGCGAGGAGGCCGCCCGCGTCACCGTGGACCACGCGCTGAAGGAACCTCCCGCCGCGTTGGTAGGTTTCGGCATCGGTGGCATCGAACAGGATCGGCTCGCCTACCGCGACGCCTACCGTGACGCCTTCAGCGCCGCCCGCGCGGCCGGGCTGCACAGCGTCCCGCACGGCGGGGAGATGACGGGTCCCGAGACGGTGTGGGAGGTCATCGAGGGCTACGGCGCCGAGCGGATCGGGCACGGCATCAACTCCCTCCAGGACCCCCGCCTGGTGGCCTACCTGCGGGAGACGCAGCTGCCGCTGGACGTCTGCCCGACCTCCAACGTCTGCACGGGGCAGGTCGGGCGGATCGAGGACCACCCGCTGCCCCGCATGCTGGAGGAGGGGCTGTTCGTCACGCTCAACAGCGACGACCCGCCGATGTTCGCCACGACGCTGGCCGCCGAGTACCGCGTCGCCGCGCACGTGTTCGGGATGGGGCAGGCCGAGCTGGCGCAACTGGCGCGCAACGCCGTCCAGGCCTCGTACCTGGCCGAGGACCGCAAGCGGGGGCTGCTGGCCGAGATCGACGCCCTGGCCTGAGCCCGGGGCGCCCCGCGGACCGGGGGAGAGCGTCCGCGGGGCAGGAGATGCAGGGCAGGCTACAGACCCGGGATGTACAGCAGGCGGTTGGGCGAGCCGCTGCCGGGGCTCTTGACGACGCCGGTCGTGGCGTTGTTCACGATCGCGTCGCGCACCTGCTGCGGCGTCGCACCGGAGTGGCCCTGCAGGTAGAGGGCCGCGGCGCCGGTCACGTGCGGGGTGGACATCGACGTGCCGCTGATGGTGTTCGTCGAGGTGTCGGAGTCCTTCCAGGTCGAGGTGATGTTGTAGCCGGGGGCGAACAGGTCGACACAGGGGCCGCGGTTGCCCCACGACGGCTTGGCGTCGGAGTTGTTGGTGATCGAGACGGTGATCGCCTCGGGGACGCGGGCCGGCGACTGGGTGCAGGCGTCCAGCGCGAACAGCCCGAGGAAGCCGTTGCCCGCCGCGATCGCGTAGGAGACGCCCGAGGCGATGGAGTTCTTGACGGCGGTGTCGAGCGCGGCGTCGGCGCTGCCGCCGAGGCTCATGTTGGCGACGGCCGGCTTGACCGCATTCGCGGTCACCCAGTCGATGCCCGCCACGACCTGGTCGGTGGTGCCCGACCCTTCGCAGTTGAGCACCCTGACACCCACCAGCGTCACGCCCTTGGCCACGCCGTGGGCCGTGCCGCCGGTGGTCCCGGCGACGTGCGTGCCGTGGCCGTGGCAGTCGTTGCCGTTCTGGCCGTCGCCGATCGCGTCGAACCCGATGGAGGCGCGCCCGCCGAAGTCGCTGTGGGAGGGCCTGATGCCGGTGTCGACGATGTAGGCGTGCACGCCCGCACCGGTGGGCCCGTAGGTGTAGGAGCTGTTCAGCGGCAGGTTGCGCTGGTCGATGCGGTCAAGGCCCCACGAGGGCGGGTTCGGCTGGGTGTCGGAGGCGCGGTGCACCACCACCTGCTGCACGTACTCGACCGACGGGTCGCCGGCCAGCCGCCTGGCCTGCCGTTCGCTGGCGTGGACGGCGAAGCCGCGCAGCGCGTGCCGGTACTCCCTGAACGTCGTGCCGCCGTGCCTGGCGGTCAGGTCGGTGGCGGCCCGCGACACCTCGGGCCGGTTCTTCAGCACCACGATGTAGCTGCCGGGGACGAGATCCTGCGGCTCGGCGGTGGGGATGATCAGCTTGCCGGACGGCTCGGGGTCGGCGAGGGCGGGAGTGGAGCTCGCGACTACGGCGACGGCCGCGGCGATGACCGCGGCCCAGCGGCGTAAGGCCATGGGGGGTTGTCCCTTCGTAGGTCGATGACCAAGAAGGTAAAAAACACACCCCGGGCTGACAAGGCCTAAGATTTGGTGTCAAATCCGCTTATGGACCGGTGGATCTCCGGGATGACCGCCCGCGTCAGGGTGAAGCGATCCTGCCCAGCTCCGGCGGGATCTTCGCCGCGGCCGCCCTGTCGAGCAGGAAGAGCGTGCGCTGCCGCCCTCTGGCACCCGCCGCGGGCACCTGCACCGGGCCCGAGTCCTCGGCCAGCGCCAGCCGTACGGCACCCGCCTTCTCCTCGCCGGCCGCCACCACCCACACCTCGCGCGCGGACCGGATCGACGGGAAGGTGAGCGAGATCCGCACCGGCGGCGGCTTCGGCGAGCCGTGCACGGCCACCACCGAGCGGGTGTCGTACACGGCCGGGTTGCCGGGGAACAGCGAGGCGACGTGGGAGTCGGGCCCCATGCCGAGCAGCATGACGTCGAACGACGGGACGGGACCGTGATCCTCGGGGCGGGCCGCCTGGCGCAGCTCCTCGGCGTAGGCCGCGGCCGACTCCTCCGGCGACATGCCGGAGTCGGGCCCCCGCATGACATGGACCCGCTCGGGGTCGACGTCGACCTGGTCGAGCAGCGCCTTGCGGGCACCGGTCTCGTTGCGCTCGTCGTCACCGGTGGGCAGGAAACGCTCGTCACCCCACCAGATGTCCAGCCTGCGCCAGTCGACCGCGTCACGCGCGGGCGTCTCTGCGATCGCGGCCAGGGTGGCGATGCCGACCGTGCCGCCGGTCAGGACCAGCGACGCGGAACCCCGCGCCGACTGCACGTCGACCAGGCGGGTGATGATCCGCGCGGCGACGGCCTTGGCCAGCACGTCGGCGTTGCGGTGCACGACTACGTTGGGAACGCTCACGATCACACCCTATCGAGGCGCGGGCCTCCGGCCGCCGACCGGCTCCCGGCGGGCCAGCCGGGGAGATCCCCGAAGGGACGCCGACGCCGAGGGCCCCGGGTTCCGTCGAACCCGGGGCCCTCGGACGCTGGCCTCAGCCCTTGTGCGTGCGGGCCAGCCGCTTCAGCGCCGCCTCGTAGATCTCGTCGGGGTCGAGCCTGCGCAGCTCCTCGGCCAGCAGCTCGGCCGTGCTCCGCCGGGCCAGCGCCACGTGCCGGTCCGGCTGCCCCGGACGCGAGAGCGTGGCCAGGCGGGCGTCGCTGCGGGTGACGGCGACCTCCCCGCCGTCGAGCGACAGCCGTACCGAGGTCAGGCCGGGACCCGCCGAGTCGGCCGTCTTCACCGGCGCGCCGAGCCGGTCGGCCAGCCACGCCGCCAGCAGCGGCGCGCTGGTGTTGCCGGCGGCCCCGTCGACGAAGCCCTTCTTCACCCTGCCCACCGGCTGGTCGAAGGCGGCGGCCAGCAGGCTGCGCCACGGCGTCAGCCGCGCCCACGCCAGGTCGGTGTCGCCCGGCGCGTAGCCCTTGGCCCGGCCGGCCAGCGCCCTGATGCCCTCGCGGGCCGCCTTGGCGTCGGTGATCCGGCGCTGGGCCAGCGTCCCGATCGAGTCCTCGGCGGGCACGTCGGGCGCCTCACCCGGCCACCAGGCCACCACCGGGGTGTCGGGCAGCAGCAGCGGGCTGACCACCGAGTCGGCGTGCTCGGTCAGCTCGCCGTACAGGCGCAGCACCACGACCTCTCCGGGCGCCGACTCACCGACGCGCAGCTCCGCGTCGAGCCTGTTGGACTCGTCGCGCTCCCGGTTGATCACCACCAGGATCCGCGAGGGGTGCTCGCGGGCGGCCTCGGTGGCGGCCCGTACGCTGTCGTACTGGTCGCGCTCGTCGCAGATCACCACCAGCGTCAGCACCATGCCGATCGCCGGCACGCCCATCTGGTGACGCAGCCGGGTGAGCTGTCCTGAGATCTTCCCGGCCGTGGTGTCCGTCAGCATGAACGACGTCATGAGCCCTCCTTCGCCGGTCTCATGGCATCCCGCCTACGCTCGTTCACAGTCGCCTCCACACCCGGCCGTCACGGGCCATCATCTCGTCCGCCGACGGCGGGCCCCAGGTGCCGGACGGATACGGCTCGGGCTGGCCCTGGGTGGCCCAGTGCTCCTCGATCGGGTCGAGGATCATCCACGACAGCTCCACCTCGCGCTGGTGCGGGAAGAGCGGCGGGTCGCCGATCATCACGTCCAGCAGCAACCGCTCGTACGCCTCGGGCGACGACTCCAGGAACGACTCGCCGTAGGCGAAGTCCATGGACACGTCGCGCACCTCCATCGCGGTGCCCGGCACCTTCGAGCCGAACCGCACGGTGATGCCCTCGTCCGGCTGCACCCTGATGACCAGGGCGTTGTGGCCGAGGATCTCGGTGTCGTCCTTGCTGAAGGGCAGGTGCGGCGCCTTCTGGAAGACGACCGCCACCTCGGTGACGCGGCGGCCCAGCCGCTTGCCCGTGCGCAGGTAGAACGGCACGCCCGCCCAGCGCCTGTTGGCGATCTCCAGCTTGATGGCCGCGTAGGTCTCGGTCGTCGAGGTCGGCGAGATGCCGTCCTCCTCGAGGTATCCGACCACCTTCTCGCCGCCCTGCCAGCCGGCCGCGTACTGGCCGCGCGCGGTGTAGTGGGCCAGGTCGGCGGGCAGCCGTACCGCCTTGAGGACCTTCTCCTTCTCCCTGCGCAGGGAGTTGGCCTCGAAGGAGGTCGGGTCCTCCATCGCCACCAGCGCCAGCAGCTGGAGCAGGTGGTTCTGGATCACGTCGCGGGCCGCGCCGATGCCGTCGTAGTAGCCGGCGCGGCCGGCCAGGCCGATGTCCTCGGCCATGGTGATCTGCACGTGGTCGACGTAGCCGCGGTTCCAGATCGGCTCGTAGAGGTTGTTGGCGAACCTCAGCGCCATGATGTTCTGGACCGTCTCCTTGCCCAGGTAGTGGTCGATCCTGAAGATCGAGCTCTCCGGGAAGGCCTCGGTGGTGATCTCGTTCAGCTCGTGGGCGCTGCGCAGGTCGTGCCCGAACGGCTTCTCGATCACCACGCGCCGCCACGAGCCCTCGGGCGCCTCGGCCAGGCCCGTGCGCTTGAGCTGCTTCACCACGGTGGGGAAGAACTTCGGCGGCACCGACAGGTAGAACGCGTAGTTGCCCCCGGTGCCCCTGGTCTGGTCGATCTCCTTCAACGCCATCGCCAGCGCGTCGAAGGCGCCGTCGTCGGAGAACTCGCCGGGCACGAAGTGGATGCCCTCGGCCAGCTGCTTCCAGACCTCCTCACGGAACGGCGTGCGCGCGTGCTCCTTCACCGCGTCATGGGTGAGCTGCGCGAAATCCTGGTTTGCCCAGTCGCGGCGGGCGAAACCGACGAGGGAGAAACCGGGTGGCAGCAGCCCCCTGTTGCCCAGGTCGTAAATCGCCGGCAGCAGCTTGCGCTTGGCCAGGTCTCCGGTCACGCCGAAAAGTACCAGCACGCATGGGCCCGCGACCCTGGGCAGCCGCTTGTCCCGCAGGTCACGCAGCGGGTTGGCGGCGGCCGCCTCGAGGGTGGTGGCCGTGCTCGCGGCGGCGGCCGCCGCGGTGGCGGCCTCCTCCACGGGCGCTGCCGGATCAGTCATCTCAGACCTCCTGTGCGGCCGCGAGCAGGTGGGCGATTCCCGCTACGCGGTCGGTCAAATGCAGTCGTATGGCGGGCCGTCCTCGCCCGGCGAGGGCCCGCTGGTCGCCCAATGCCTGGGCGAGCTGCAGCTCACCCAGCGTGTACGGCTTGCCGGGGACCTGGACGTCGGCCGTCACGGCGCCGGTGATCTGCAGGAACACCCCGTTCGGCGGGCCGCCCTTGTGGTACTGCCCCGTCGAGTGCAGGAAGCGGGGGCCCCAGCCGAACGTCACGGGCCGCTCGGTCCGTACGGCCAGCTGCGCCCGCAGCGTGTGGGCGTCGGCCGCCATCCACGCCTCGGTCATCTGCTCGAAGTCGGCGTTCTCGGGCACCGGCGCGTCGAAGGCGGCCAGCCGGTCGAGGTAGGCCATGACGGCCAGGTAGCCGTCGGCGGGGACGGCGTGCAGCAGCTCGGTGAACACCCCCGACAGGTCCTTGGCGTGGGTCTCGCCGTACACCTCGACGGGCCCGTCGACCAGCGCCGGGGCGGCGAGGGCCGGCCCCTCGGCCAGGACGCGCGCGGTGTTGTCCTTCGCCTCGGCCACGTCGGGCTGGTCGAAGGGGTTGACCTCCAGCAGCAGCCCGGCCACGGCCGTGGCGTACTCCCACACCAGGAACTGCGCGCCGAGCGAACCGTCGACCCTGATGTCGCCGTCGTCGGAGGCGATCGTGACGACCAGCTCGTCGCGCGCGCCCGTCGGCTCGGCGACGACCGGCAGGATGCCCTTGCCGTGCTTGCCGGTGGACTCGGCCACCAGCTGCTCGATCCAGTCGGGCAGGCCGTTGATCTCGCTGAGCTGGTCCTCGAGGATCAGCTTGTCCTGCCCGGCCAGGGCGGCGCCGCCGAGCGCGGCGCCCAGCGCGAGGCCGGGATTGCCCTCCACCCGCCCCAGCAGGGGCAGCACGTCCTCGGCCTCGTCGAGCAGGTACTCGACGTCGGCTCCCGCCAGCGCGCTCGGCACCAGGCCGAAGGCCGACAGCGCCGAGTAGCGGCCGCCGACGTCGGGATCGCCCAGGAAGACCGGGTAGCCCGCCTCGATCGCGGCCTGCTCAAGGGGCGAGCCGGGGTCGGTGACGACCACGATCCGCCCGGCCGGGTCGATGCCCGCCGCCCGGAAGGCCTCCTCGTAGATCCTGCGGTGGCTGTCGGTCTCGACGGTCGAGCCGCTCTTGCTGGCCACCACCACGATCGTGCGGTCGAGCCGGTCGTCGAGCGCCCGCCGTACCTGCTGGGGGTCGGTGGTGTCGAGGACGGTCAGCGCCACGTCGGCGGTGTTGCAGATGACTTCGGGGGCCAGCGAGGAGCCGCCCATGCCGGCCAGCACCACGTGGTCGAGCTCCTCCGCGCGAGCCCGCTCCACGAGCTTGCCGAGCTCGGGGAGCAGCTCGCGCGAGGTGCGCGGCAGGGTGAGCCAGCCGAGGCGCGCGGCCGCCTCGGCCTCGGCCGCCGGCCCCCACAGAGCGGCGTCGCCCGCCGCGAGGCGGGCGGGCACGCCGGCCAGCCGCTCCGCGACGGAGGCGGCGGCCTCGGCCACCCCCTCCTCGCGGTAGGTCACCTCCATCGTCAGCCGGCCAGCTTCTTCTTGACGCTGTCGAGCAGGTCGTTCCAGGAGGCCTCGAACTTGTCGACGCCTTCGTCCTCCAGCACCTTCACGACGTCGTCGTAGTCGATGCCCGCGTCCTTGAGCGCGGCCATGGTGTTCCAGGCCTGCTCGTAGAAGGGACGGATGGTGTCACCCGTGATGCGGCCGTGGTCGGCGACGGCGTCGAGCGTCTTCTCCGGCATGGTGTTGACCGTGCCGGGGGCCACCAGCTCGTCGACGTACATCGTGTCGGCGTAGTTGGGGTCCTTGACGCCGGTGGAGGCCCACAGCGGGCGCTGCGGGCGGGCGCCCGCGGCGCGCAGCCGCTGCCAGCGCTCGGAGCTCGTGACCTCCTCGAAGGCGGCGTAGGCCAGGCGCGCGTTGGCCACGCCCGCCTTGCCCTTGAGCTCCGGCCTGCCCAGCTTGTCGAGCCGCTTGTCGATCTCGGTGTCGACGCGGCTGACGAAGAAGGAGGCCACCGACTCGATGCCCGCCAGGTCCAGGCCCTTGGCCTGCGCGGCCTCGAGGCCGGCCAGCCAGGCGTCCATGACCGCGCGGTAGCGCTCGAGGGAGAAGATCAGCGTGACGTTGACGCTGATGCCCTCGGAGATCGCCTGCGTGATCGCGGGCAGGCCCTCGACCGTCGCGGGGATCTTGATGAGCAGGTTGGGCCGGTCGACCGCCCACCACAGGAAGCGAGCCTCGGCGACCGTCTTGTCCGTCTCCCGCGCCAGGCGCGGGTCGACCTCGAGCGACACCCGGCCGTCCACGCCGCCCGTGGCGTCGTAGATCGGGCGCAGCACGTCGGCGGCCCAGCGGATGTCGTAGGTGGTGATGGCGCGTACGGCCTCGCCGACGTCGACCCCGCGCACGGCGAGGTCGTGCAGCTGGGCGTCGTAGGCGTCGCCCTTGCTGAGCGCGTTGGCGAAGATCGTCGGGTTGGAGGTCACACCCACGACGCTCTTCTCGCGGATCAGCTGCTCCAGGTTGCCGCTGCGCAGGCGCTCGCGGCTGATGTCATCGAGCCAGATGGAGACGCCCTGGCTCGTGAGCTTCTTCAGGATTTCCGACATTTCCTAGTTTCCCGTCGTCTCGCCCTTGTCGTACCCCAGCTTGGCGAGGCTGGCCTTGGCCGCGGCCGCGACCCGCTCGGCGGTGAGTCCGAACTGCTGGTACAGCGTCCGGTACGGCGCCGACGCGCCGAAGTGCTCAAGGCTGACCACTTCGCCTGCCTCTCCAACGAACTCCCGCCAGCCCAGCGCGATTCCCGCTTCGACGGCGACGCGGGCCTTGACCGTCGGCGGCAGCACCCGCTCCCGGTAAGCGGAATCCTGCCCGTTGAACCATTCGACACACGGCATCGAGACAACCCGCGTCGGAATTCCCTCGGACTCCAGCAAGTCGCGCGCCGCGACGGCGATCTCGACCTCGCTGCCGGTGGCGATCAGCACCGCCTGCGGCTGCCGGGTGGAGGCCTCCCGCAGCACGTAGCCGCCCCTGGCCACGCCCTCGGCGCTGGTGCCCTCGAACACCGGCAGGTTCTGCCGCGTCAGGGCCAGCCCGGCCGGGCGGTCGGTGTGCTTGAGCACCGTCTTCCAGGCCGCCGCGGTCTCGTTGGCGTCGGCGGGCCGGACGATGTCGAGGCCGGGGATGGCACGCAGCGACCACAGGTGCTCGACCGGCTGGTGCGTGGGGCCGTCCTCGCCCAGGCCGATGGAGTCGTGCGTCCAGACGTAGATGACCGGCAGCTTCATCAGCGCCGCCAGCCGTACGGCGGGCCGCATGTAGTCGGAGAACACCAGGAACGTGCCGCCGTAGGGGCGGGTGCCGCCGTGCAGGGCGATGCCGTTGAGGATGGCGCCCATGCCGTGCTCGCGGATGCCGAAGTGGAGCGTGCGGCCGTAGGGGTTACCGGGGAACTCCTTGGTCTGGTACTCCTCCGGGATGAAGGACGGCTCGCCCTTCATCGTGGTGTTGTTCGACTCGGCCAGGTCGGCCGAGCCGCCCCACAGCTCGGGCAGCACTCTGGCCAGCGCGCCGAGCACCTCGCCCGAGGCCTTGCGGGTCGAGATCGACGCGCCGGTCTCGAAGGTCGGCAGCGCCTGGGCCCAGCCGTTGGGCAGCTCCCGCTCGGAGATGCGGTCGAACTCGGCGGCCCGCTCCGGGTTGGCCTGGCGCCAGTCGACGTAGGACTTCTCCCACTCGGCGTGGGTGGCGCGGCCGCGCTCGGCCACCTGGCGGGCGTGCTCCAGCACCTCGGCGGGCACGTCGAAGGTCCTGGAGGGATCCATCCCGAGGATCGTCTTGGTGGCGGCCACCTCCGCCTCGCCGAGGGCGGCCCCGTGGATCTTGCCGGTGTTCTGCTTGTTGGGCGCCGGCCAGCCGATGATCGTGCGCAGCCTGATGAACGACGGCCGCTCGGTCTCGGCGCGGGTCGCCTCGAGCGCCTCGTGCAGCGCCTTGACGTCCTCGACGTACTCGCCGGTCTGGGTCCAGTCGACGGTCTGGACGTGCCAGCCGTAGGCCTCGTAGCGCCTGACCACGTCCTCCGACAGGGCGATCTGGGTGTCGTCCTCGATGGAGATGTGGTTGGAGTCGAACAGCACCGTCAGGTTGCCCAGCTTCTGGTGCGCGGCCAAGGCGCTGACCTCGTGGCTGATGCCCTCCTCGATGTCGCCCTCGGAGGCGAAGCACCAGATGTGGTGGTCGAAGGGGCTGGTGCCGGGCGCGGCGTCCGGGTCGAACAGGCCGCGCTCGCGGCGGGCGGCCATCGCCATGCCGACCGCGTTGCCGACGCCCTGGCCGAGCGGGCCGGTGGTGGTCTCCACGCCGACGGTGTGGCCGTGCTCGGGGTGACCGGGCGTGCGGCTGCCCCAGCTGCGCAGCCGCTCGATGTCCTCGAGGGTCAGGCCGTAGCCCGACAGGAAGAGCTGGATGTAGAGCGTCAGGCTGGAGTGGCCGCACGACAGGACGAAACGGTCACGGCCCACCCAGGTCGCGTCCGTCGGGTCGTGGCGCATCGTCCGCTGGAAGAGCAGGTACGCCGCCGGCGCAAGGCTCATCGCGGTGCCCGGGTGCCCGGAGCCCGCCTTCTCGACCGCGTCCATGGCCAAAGCTCGGACGACGTCGACCGCCTTCTTGTCGAGGTCGGTCCATTCAAAGGTGCTCAACTGCTCGATCTCCGGAATCTCGTTGTCATGGCGGTGCTGGTGGCTTTTTCCGCCCACACCGACCCTAACTGAGTGGACCTTGGTGAAGAGGACCAACCCGCCCCCCGGTGCCCCCATTGGCCGGACCGGCTCACCCTGCGACTACAGTTTGTTTGTTCGCAAGGACGTCTGGTGCCCGGCGTCCACGGTTCCGCTCTCTTCAGAGGTTACGCGTTGACTCCGCACTCGCTGGAAGCGCCTTGACGGTGCTCACGAACAGGCAATCGCCGGCCGCGGCCCCCGTGGCGGCCGCGGCGCCGCAACGGGGGACGCGCTCCTTCGCCGCGGTCGTCAAGGCGTACGTCGCGCTGACCAAGCCGCGGGTCATCGAGCTGCTCCTGATCACGACGCTGCCGGTCATGTTCCTGGCCGCCGACGGCCTGCCGCCGCTGTGGAAGGCCCTGTCGGTCATGGTGTTCGGCACGCTGTCGGCGGGCAGCGCCAACGCGCTCAACTGCTACATCGACCGCGACATCGACGTGAAGATGCGCCGCACACGCAAGCGGCCGCTGGCCAGGCACCAGGTCACGCCACGCGCCGCGCTCGTCTTCGGCATCGTCCTCGGCGTCCTGTCCGTCGCGGGCATGTGGATCACCACCAACCTGGTGGCGGCGGCGCTCAACCTGTCGGCGATCCTGTTCTACGTCTTCGTCTACTCGATGATCCTCAAGCGGCGCACGTCGCAGAACATCGTGTGGGGCGGCCTGGCCGGCTGCATGCCCGTCGTCATCGGCTGGGCCGGCATCACCGGCGGCCTCGACTGGACGCCGCTGGTCCTGTTCGGCGTGGTGTTCTTCTGGACGCCGCCGCACACCTGGACGCTGGCGATGCGCTACAAGGAGGACTACGCGGCGGCCTCGATCCCCATGCTGCCCGTCGTGGCCACCGAGCGCAGGGTCGTGCTGGAGTCCATCGCCTACACCTGGGCGACGGTGGCCTGCTCGCTGCTGCTGTGGCCGGTGGCGGACACCACGCTGCTCTACCCGATCGTCGCGGTGGTGCTCGGCGCGTTCTGCCTGGTGGAGATCTACCGTCTGCTCGGCCGGCTCAACGCCGGCAAGAGCGGCGTCGACCTGCGGCCGATGCGCTTCTTCCACTGGTCCAACGCCTACCTGGCGCTGCTGTTCCTCGCGGTCGCGATCGATCCGCTGCTGGCCTGACCCGCTCCCCGCGGGGGAAGGACAGCGCCATGGGCATCCGTTACAGTCACCGTATGAAGACCCGTGATCCACGCTGGGTGTTCAAGGACCGGCCGTCCTTCGCGTTGATCGCGGGCCTGGTGCTGGCGGGCATCTGCGCCCTGGTGTCGTTCTCCTTCGATGTGCTCAACGGCGCGCCCGTGCAGTTCCTCGTGGCGCTCGTCCTGGCCATGGCGCCGGTGCCGCTGCTGCTGGCGGCCGTGCTCGCCCTCGACCGGATGGAGCCGGAGCCGCGCAGCAACCTGATCTTCGCCTACGCCTGGGGCGCGGGCATCGCCGTGCTGGTGGCCGGTGTGATCAACTCGCTCAACCTGCACTACATCACCGACACCGTCGGCCTGTCGGCGGCCAGCGCGCGCAACATCGCCGCCACCTTCGGCGCGCCCGTGGTCGAGGAGACCATGAAGGGCCTGGTGCTGCTTGGCCTGCTCAGGTTCAGGCGCGCCGAGCTCGACGGGCCCACCGACGGCGTCATCTACGCCAGCATGGTCGGGCTCGGCTTCGCGATGTCCGAGAACGTCAGCTACTACATCGCCGCCCAGGACCAGCTCGGCGTGCAGGGGCTGGCCGTGACGGTCGTACTGCGCGGCATCCTGTCGCCGTTCGCCCACCCGCTGTTCACCTCGATGACGGGCGTGGCCGTCGCCTACGCCGCCCGCCGGACGGGTCCCGACCGGGCCCTGGTCATCCTGGCCGGCTGGATCGCCGCCATGCTCCTGCACGGCATGTGGAACGGCCTGGCCTCCTACGGCGGCTTCGCCGGGCTGGTGACCGCCTACCTGGTGCTGATGGTCGTGCTGCTGGTCCTCATCGGGGTGGTGGTCCGCGACCGGCGCCGCATCGTGGCGCTGCTGCAGCGCTACCTTCCGCCCTACGAGCCGACCAGGCTGGTCGACGTGGCCGACATCTACATGCTGTCGGCGCTGTCGCGGCGCAGGCAGGCCCGGCAGTGGGCCAAGGCGCACGGCGGCAAGGAGGGGCTGCGCGCGATGAGCGACTACCAGCTGGCCGCCACCGAGCTGGGGCTGCTGCACGAGCGGGCGGCCCGCCACATCGTCGACGACCAGACCTTCCACGAGGAGCAGCGGGCGCTGCTGGAATGCATGAGCGCGGCCAGGGCGCGGTTCCCGATCCCCGAGCGTCACGCCAGGGCCGCCGCCCAGGGCACCCCGCCGCCCGGCTACGCGCCCGGCGCGCCCGCTCCGTCCAGCGAGGGTCAGTGGCCGCTCTGAGCCTCGTGGAGTGAGGTCTCCCGCGGCCCGGGGAAGACCGGCTTCGTGCCGAGCACGACGTCGCCGAGCGCCTTCGCCGCGGCGAAGAACTCCCGGCCGGCCGAGGCGTAGGTGGTCACCGCCCACTGCCGGGAGGAGTCGTCGCCCACACCGAAGGTCTCCAGGCCGGCAGTACGGCACAGCGTGACGGCCCGCGGCAGGTGGAAGACCTGCGTGACCACGGTGACGTCCCTCGCGCCGAAGACCTCGCGGGCCCGCACGCAGGAGTCCCAGGTGTCGAAGCCGGCGTAGTCGCGCACGATGACGGCGTCGGGCACGCCCCTGGCCAGCAGGTAGTCGCGCATCGCCGAGGGCTCGTCGTAGTCCTTGCGGCTGTTGTCGCCCGACAGCAGCAGCGCCTTGACCTTGCCCGCCCGGTAGAGCTCGGCGGCGATGTCCAGCCGCTTGGCCAGGAACGGGCTGGGCCGGCCGGAGAAGAGGCCGGCGCCCAGGACCAGCGCGGTGCCGGAGGAGGGCACCTCGTCGAGCCATCCCGGCGGGCCGGCGACCACGCGGCGGTGGTCGCTGCTCAGCCACACCCACGTCAAGGGGGTGATCGCCAGCACGCTCAGCGCCACCGCGACCTGGTAGGCGCGGCGCAGCGCCGTACGGGAGAAGCGGATGTTCCTGGCAAACGGCACGAAAGTCCACCTTCCACCGGTGGGGGAGTGGCGGACTTATCGTGCCATACGCCTCACGTCGGGGGCGGGTGGTCAGTGGGGGAGGGGGACCGGCCGCGCCGGGACACCGGCGGGCAGCTCCTCGCGGACGCGGAGGCTGGTGACCACCCGCAGCGCGCCGATCCACACCAGCGTCGAGCCGAGCACGTGGAGGGCGACGAGGGCGGCGGGCACGGCGAGGAAGTACTGGATGTAGCCGATCGCGCCCTGGGCCAGCTCGATCAGCAGCAACGCGAGCGCCGCCCTGCGGGCCGGCTGGGGCGCGCGGGTGACGTGGAGCGCGAACAGCAGGGCGAAGGTGAGGCCGACGACGACGTAGACGACGTCGGCGTGCAGCCGCGCCACGGCCTCGATGTCGAAGGCGAAGCGGCTGGCCAGCTCGTCGCCCGAGTGGGGGCCGGTGCCCGTGACCACGACGCCGGCCACCAGCAGCACGGCCACGGCGGCCACCAGCACGTTGCCGAGCCTGCGGATGTCGCGGTGCACCACGGTCCTGGCCGGGCCCCGGCCCTCGCGGGAGCGGGCGTAGAGGGCCCAGCAGCCCGCCATCAGGCCGACGGAGATCAGGAAGTGCACGCTGACCGTGACGGGGTGGAGCATGCTGCGCACCACCAGGCCGCCCCACAGCGCCTGGGCGAGGACCCCGGCGGGCTGCAGCCACGCCAGCTTCACCAGGTCGGGGCGGTGCGGCCGCAGCCGCCAGGCTGTCACCAGGCACATGGCGCCCACCGCGAGCACGGCGAAGGTGAACAGCCGGTTGCCGAACTCCACCGACATGTTGAACCAGTTGTGCTCGGGATGCGCGACGGGGATGAAGCTGTCCGGCGTGCACCTGGGCCAGGTCGGGCAGCCGAGCCCGGAGCCCGTGACCCGCACGGCCACGCCCGTGACGGTGATGCCGGCGTTGGCGATCACGCCGAGCAGGGCCCACAGGGTCATGGAGCGGGCGGTCGGCGGCCAGAGAGATTTCACGCCATCGATGGTATGGGGCGGGGTGCGCGGTCCCTCCATCGAGTCGACGCGCAGGTCGGGGTAGTGATCCACTGGAGGGGCCGCTGGACGGCGCTAATAGCTATGTGACATATTACTGACCGGAGGTGAGAGCGGACGATGTCCGACGTGATCGTCATCGGCGCCGGCGTCGTCGGCGCGGCGTGCGCCTACTACGCGGCCGCCGCGGGCATGGACGTGACAGTCCTGGACCGCGGCCCCGTGGCGGGCGGCACCACAGGCGCGGGCGAGGGGAACGTGCTGGTCTCCGACAAGGAGCCGGGCCCCGAGCTCGACCTGGCGCTGCTGTCCAACCGCCTGTGGCGGGAACTGGCCGCGCACGGCGGGTTCGAGTACGAGGCCAAGGGCGGCCTCGTCGTCGCCGAGACCGAGCAGATCCAGCGGCAGTTGGTCGCGCTGGCCGGCAAGCAGGGCGTGGAGCACACGGTGGTGCCCGGCGGCGCGCTGCACGACTACGAGCCGCACCTGGCCCAGGGCCTGGCCGGCGGCGTGTTCTACCCGCAGGACGCCCAGGTGCAGCCCATGCTGGCCGCCGCCCGTCTCATCAGGCACGGCGCCGAGAGCTTCGGGCACGGAGCGCTGCGCCTGCGCACGGGCGTCACCGTCACCGGCTTCCTGCGCGAGGGCGGCGACGGCGGCAGGGTCACGGGCGTGCGCACCGACCACGGCGACATCATCGGCGGCGCGGTGGTCAACGCGGCGGGCACGTGGGGCGGTGAGATCGCCGCCATGGCGGGCATCGAGCTGCCGATCCTGCCCAGGCGCGGATTCATCCTGGTCACCGAGCCCATCGCCGAGCCGCTGATCAGGCACAAGGTCTACACGGCCGCCTACGTGACGAACGTCGCGAGCGACTCGGCCGACCTGGAGACCTCAGGCGTGGTCGAGGGCACGCCGTCGGGCACCGTCCTCATCGGGGCCAGCAGGGAGCGCGTCGGCTTCGACCGCACCATCTCGATCCCCGTGCTGCGCAGGCTGGCCGCCCAGGCCACCGCGCTCTTCCCCGTGCTGCGGGACAAGCGGGTGATCAGGTCCTACTGCGGCTTCCGGCCGTACTGCCCGGACCACCTGCCCGTCATCGGCGCCGACCCGCGCGTGCCCGGCCTGCTGCACGCCTGCGGTCACGAGGGCGCGGGCATCGGACTGGCGCCGGCCACCGGACACCTGCTCGCCCAGCTGCTGGCCGGCGAGCGCACCGACCTCGACCTCACCCCGTTCAGCCCAGGGAGATTCGCGTGAGCTTCGAGATCACCGTCGACGGCAGGCCGGTGAGGGTCACCCCCGGCCAGTCCGTCGGCGCCGCCCTGCACGCGGCCGGGATCACCTCCTGGCGCACGACCAGGCACGGCGGGCGGCCGCGCGGCCTGTTCTGCGGGATCGGGGTGTGCTTCGACTGCCTCGTCACCGTCAACGGACGCGAATCCCAGCGCGCCTGCCTGGTCGAGGCCATGCCGGGAGACGAGGTGACGACCTCATGACCCACGAGACCACCCACGACACCGCTCACGACACCCGTCACGACTCCGGCTACGACGTCGTCGTGATCGGCGGCGGCCCCGCGGGCGTCGCCGGCGCCTTGAGCGCCGCCCAGGCCGGAGCGTCCGTCGTCCTGATCGACGCGGCCGCGCGCCTGGGCGGCCAGTACTTCCGCCACCAGGCGGGCGGGCGGCCCACCGGTCACGGCGCCGAGCGGTTCGCCCGGCAGTGCCGTGCCCTGGAGTCCAGGGCCACCCTCCTGCTCGGCCACAAGGTGT
Organism: Nonomuraea sp. NPDC004354; assembly: GCF_053602555.1. Lineage (NCBI taxonomy): Bacteria > Bacillati > Actinomycetota > Actinomycetes > Streptosporangiales > Streptosporangiaceae > Nonomuraea > Nonomuraea sp. NPDC004354. The sequence continues at coordinate 71,721 of NZ_JBSGDV010000016.1, forward strand.
GGGCCGTCGAGCAGGACGGCGACGGCTCGATCACCGTCCACTGCCTGGAGGGGCGGGACGAGCGGCCCGTCTCCGTCACCGCCCGCGCCGTGCTCGTCGCCACCGGCGCCCACGACAGGCCGCTGCCCTTCCCCGGATGGGACCTGCCAGGCGTCTTCACCGCCGGTGGCGCGCAGGCGCTGCTCAAGGGCAACGGCGTGACGGCGGGGCGGCGCGTGGTGGTCTCCGGCACCGGGCCCTTCCTGCTGCCCGTGGCCGCGGGGCTGGCCGGGGCGGGCGCCTCGGTCGCCGGGGTCTTCGAGGCCAACGGCCTGTTCGGGCTGGCCCGCCACCCGCTGCTGGCGGCCGGCAAGGCGGGGGAGGCGGTGGGCTACGGGGCCGCGCTGGCCAGGCGGCGCGTGCCGTACCGGACGCGGCACGCGGTCGTGGCCGCGCACGGCACCACCTCCGTCACGCACGTGACGGTCGCCCGCCTGGACCCCGCCTGGCGGATCCTGTCGACCCGTACCGTCGAGTGCGACGCCGTCGCGGCGGGTTACGGCTTCGTCCCGCAGATCGAGCTGGCCGTCCAGCTCGGCTGCGCCACGGCCCACTCGCCCGACGGCAGCCCCGTCGTGGCCGTCGACGCCGCCCAGCGCACCACCGTCGCAGGCGTGTACGCCGCGGGCGAGCCCACCGGCGTCGGCGGCGCCGCCCTGTCGGAGCTGGAGGGCCGCATCGCCGGCCTCACCATCGCCCGCGACCTGACCGCCCCCGGCGGGTCCCTCGACCATGTGCCGGGCGTGCTGCGTCGGCGCGCCGAACGCCTGCGGGCCTTCGGCGAGGCGCTCCAGCACGCCTATCCCGTCCAACCCGGCTGGCAGGACTGGCTGGCCGACGACACCCTCATCTGCCGCTGCGAGGAGGTGCCCCTGGCCGCGGTCCGCGAGGCCATGACGCTGGGGGCGACCGACGCGCGGTCGGTCAAGCTGCTCGCCCGCCCGGGCATGGGCTGGTGCCAGGGCCGCGTCTGCGGCTACGCCGTCTCATGCCTGTCGGGCGAGCCGACCACCCAAGCCCCCCGCCGTCCCATTGCCCAGCCGATCCCCCTCGGCTGTCTGGAGAGGATTGATGATGAGCAACCGCGTTGAGCCTTGGCACGGAATCATGGTCGCCACGGCCCTGCCCCTGCGCGAGGACCTGTCGGTCGACTTCGACGGGTTCGCCGAGCACTGCCGCTGGCTGGTCGAGAACGGCTGTGACGGCGTGGCCGTCAACGGCTCGCTCGGCGAGTACCAGACGCTGACGGCGGAGGAGCGTGCCAAGGCCGTCGAGACGGCGGTGAAGGCCATCGGCGGCCGGAACGTGATGCCCGGCATCGCCGCCTACGGCGCCGCCGAGTCGCGCCGGTGGGCCGAGCAGGCGCGTGAGGCCGGCTGCGAGAGCGTGATGCTGCTGCCGCCCAACGCCTACCGGGCCGACGAGCGGATCGTGATCGACCACTACCGGGAGGTCGCCAAGGCCGGCCTGCCGATCGTGGCCTACAACAACCCCTACGACACCAAGGTCGACCTCACGCCCGCGCTGCTGGCGAAGCTGTTCGACGAGGGCCTGATCGTGGGCGTCAAGGAGTTCACCGGCGACGTGCGGCGCGCCTACGAGATCGCCGAGCTCGCGCCGGAGCTCGACGTGCTCATCGGCTCCGACGACGTGGTGCTCGAGCTGGCGCTGGCCGGCGCGAAGGGCTGGGTCGCCGGCTACCCCAACGCGCTGCCCGTCGCCAGCGTCGCCCTCTACCGCGCCGCCATGGCCCACGACCTGGAGACCGCGCTGCCGCTGTACCGCCAGCTGCACCCGCTGCTGCGCTGGGACTCCAAGACCGAGTTCGTGCAGGCCATCAAGCTGTCCATGGACGTGGCGGGCCGCCACGGCGGTCCCTGCAGGGCGCCCAGGCTGCCGCTGACCGACGAGCAGGCCGCCGTGATCAGGGCCGCCACCGAGAAGGCGCTCGCCGAGGGCCTGCGCTGAGAGAGAAGGTGCGATGAGAGAGGCTGGACCACCATGAGATCCAAGCGCGTCTTCCACGCCGTCGACTCCCACACCGAGGGCATGCCGACCAGGGTCATCGTCGGCGGCGTCGGCGTGATCCCCGGCAACAGCATGGCCGAGCGGCGCGTGTACTTCCGCGAGCATCTCGACCCGATCAAGCAGCTGCTGATGAACGAGCCGCGCGGCCACTCGGCCATGAGCGGCGCCATCCTGCAGCCGCCCACCAGGCCCGACGCGGACTGGGGGGTGCTGTTCATCGAGGTCTCCGGCTACCTGCCGATGTGCGGCCACGGCACGATCGGCGTGGCCACCGTGCTGGTGGAGACGGGGATGGTGGAGGTCGTCGAACCGGTGACCACCGTCCGCCTCGAGGTGCCCGCGGGCCTGGTCGTCGTGGACGTGGCCGTCAAGGACGGCGCCGCCGAGTCGGTGACGCTGCGCAACGTGCCGGCCTACAGCGAACGGCTGGACGCGGTGGTGGAGGTACCTGGCTTCGGCGAGGTCCGCTACGACCTGGCCTACGGCGGCAACTTCTACGCCGTCGTCGACCTCGACTCCTACAAGCTGCCCTTCGACCGGGCCGCGAAGAACGAGATCCTGGCCGCGGGCCTGGCCACGATGGCGGCGATCAACGAGTCCGACGAGCCGGTGCACCGGGAGGACGACCGGATCAGGGGCTGCCACCACGTGTACTTCGCGGCTCCCGGCTCGACGGCCGCCCACTCCAGGCACGCCATGGCGATCTACCCCGGCTGGTTCGACCGGTCGCCGTGCGGTACCGGTACCAGCGCCAGGATGGCCCAGCTGCACGCCAGAGGCGAGCTGGCGCTGGGCGCCGACTTCGTCAACGAGTCCTTCATCGGCACGCGCTTCGTGGGGCGGCTGGTGGAGGAGACGAGCGTCGGCGGGCGGCCCGCCGTGGTGCCGACCATCACCGGCAGAGCGTGGGTCACCGGGACCGCGCAGTACTTCCTCGACCCTCGTGACCCGTTCCCCGAGGGTTTCATCCTCTGACGCGCCCGCCGCGCCGCTTCCCGGTGGGGGGAGCGGCGCCACGCGCCCTTCGCCCGTTTCCGCAGGGGAGCGGCGTCGCGCGGCCTTCCGCCCGGTTTCCGCCCGGGTGGCGTCGCGTGGCCTTGCGCCCGGTTTCCGCCCGGGGCGGCGCCACGCGGCCTTCCGCCCGGATTCCAGCCGGGGTGGCGTCGCGTGGCCTTGCGCCCGGTTTCCGCCTGGGGCGGCGTCGCGTGGCCTTCCGCCCGATTTTCGGCCGGGAGCGGTACCGCGCGCCCTTTCCGTCCCGCTGCGCGTGTGGCCGGGGCGCGGCCTTCCCACGGCGGTCAGCCGTACAACTGAAAGGCGGTTTCGGCGCGCCCGAAATCACCGCCTCTTCGATGTGAGGTCCGGGATGCACACCGCGATCTCTCTTGACGTTCCACCTGCGTGTTAGGACGCTAACGGTCTGGTCTCGGCGCTTGACCTGCCCCTGAGCGCGTCGGTGTGATGTCACACATCACTCACGTGAGGAGAGTCTCAATGCGCAAGACGCACGTCGTCTCCCTGGTCGCGACCGCAATGATGCTGGCGGGTTGCGGACAGGGCCTCCTTGGCGATGGAGGTGGCGCCCAGCAGGAGGCCAAGGGCCCCATCCGCCTGGGCATGCTCGTCCCCCAGTCGGGCAGCGAGGCCGCGATCGGCCCCTACATGACCAACGCGGCCCAGCTCGCCATCGACGAGATCAACGCCAAGGGTGGCGTCCTCGGCCGGCAGCTCGAGCTCAAGGCCGCCGACGACGCCTGTGACGCCCAGACGGCCGTCGCCGCCGCCAACAAGGTGGTCACCGAGGGCGTCGAGGTGTCCATCGGCGGCTACTGCTCTGGCGCCACGCTGCCCACGCTGCCGGTGTTCGGCAAGTCGAACATACCCATGATCATCCCTGCCGCCAACTCGCAGGAACTGGTCGACCAGAAGCTCAAGCACGTCTTCCTGATCAACGGCACCGGCACCCAGCAGGCCGAGTCGGCCAGCCAGTGGATCACCAAGCAGGGTGCCACCAGGGTCGCGCTGATGCACGACAACACCAGCTACTCCAAGGACATCGCGGTCCGCACCCAGCCGCTGCTGGGCGACAAGGCGGTCATCACCGAGGCGGTCACGCCCAAGGAGAGCGACTACAGCGCCAACATCCACAACGTCCTGGAGAAGAAGCCCGACTTCGTCTACTGGACGGGCTACTTCCAGGAGGGCGGCCTGATCACCAGGCAGCTGCGCCAGGCGGGCTACAAGGGCGCGATCATGGTCGCCGACGGTTCGGTCTCCGCCAAGCTCGGCGAGATCGCCGGCGCCGAGGCCGAGGGCGTCTTCGCCACCATGACCCCGATCCCCGACACGCTGCCCAACGCCAAGGGCTGGATCGACAACTACACCAAGAAGTTCGGGTCCGCTCCCGGCCCCTACTCCAACCAGGCCTACGACGCCGTGCGCCTGGCCGCCGAGGCGATCACCAAGGCGGGCTCCACCGACGGCGCCAAGGTCATCACCGCGCTCGAGGGCATCAACGGGTTCCAGATGTTCTCCGGCCCGCTGAAGTTCACCCCCGAGCACACCCTGTCCACCGGCGGTTTCCAGATCCTCGTGTGGAAGGGTGACAAGTTCGCCCTACAGGATGCTCTCTCATGACACAGCTCGTCTGGAACGGCCTGTTCGTCGGCTCGTTCTACGCTCTGGTGGCGCTGGGCTACAGCATGGTCTACGGCATCATCAAGCTGCTCAACTTCGCCCACGGTGACCTCTACATGCTCGGCGCGTTCAGCGGCTTCGCCGTCCTGTCCGCGCTGGGCGGGGTCTCCGCGGCGATGACGCTGCCGGTGCTGCTGGCCGTCCTGCTGCTGACCATGGTGAGCACCGGCCTGGCGGGCGTGGTCCTGGAGCGGGTGGCCTACCGCCCGCTCCGCGGCGCCCCCCGCCTGTCGCTGCTCATCACCGCCGTCGGCGCGTCCTTCGCCATCGAGTACGGCATGCGGGCCGTCTCCGGTCCCGACCCCCGGGTCTACCCCGTCCGGCTCAGCGGCACCACGCTGGAGGTGTTCGGCGCCCGGCTCACCCTGCAGCAGCTCGTGCTCATCGGGGTCGCCGTGGTCCTCATGGTCGGCCTCAACCTGCTGGTGACCAAGACGCGCGAGGGCAGGGCCATGCGGGCCATCGCCCTCGACCCGAGCACCAGCTCGCTGATGGGCATCGACGTCAACGCCGTCATCTCCAGGACCTTCTTCCTGGGCTCGGCCCTGGCCGGCGCCGCCGGCGTGATGGCCGGCGCGTACTACGGGAAGATCGACTTCCTGATGGGCTTCCTCATCGGGCTGAAGGCCTTCACCGCGGCCGTCATCGGCGGCATCGGCAACATCCCCGGCACCATGCTCGGCGGCCTCGTGCTCGGCCTGCTGGAGTCGTTCGGCACCTACTGGCTCGGGGGTGAGTGGCGTGACGTGTTCGCCTTCGGCGTGCTGATCCTGTTCCTGACCGTGAGACCCACCGGTCTGCTCGGCGAACGTGTGACGGAGCGGGTGTGAACCAGACCAAAGCCCCCGAAGCCCCTCGCAAGATCGGCGCCAAGCAACCGCAGACGCGCCTGTCCAAGCTGTTCGACAACCGCTGGGTCGGCCTGGCGGGCCTGCTGATCGCGTTGCTCGTGCCGTTCGTCAACGCGACCGACTACACGATGTCCATCATGACCACGGCCGCCATCTTCGTGATGCTGGCCTCGGGACTGAACATCGTGGTCGGGTTCACCGGCCTGCTCGATCTGGGCTACGCCGCCTTCTTCGCGGTGGGCGCCTACACCAGCGGCATCCTGTCGACCCGGTTCGACCTGCCGCTGGTCGCCACCGTGCCCGCCGTCATCGTGGTCACCGTCATCGCCGGCGTCATCATCGGCGCGCCGACGCTGCGGCTGCGCAGCGACTACCTGGCCATCGTCACGCTGGGCTTCGGCGAGATCATCCGTATCACCGCCAACAACCTGCCCATCACCGGCGGCCCCTCGGGCATCTACGGCATCCCCGGTCTGACCGACGGACCGGTGAGCCTGTACTTCGTCACGGTGCTGATCGTCGCGATCGCCGTGATCGGCGCCTCCCGCCTGGGCAGGTCGCGGCTCGGCCGGGCCATGCGCTTCGTGCGCGAGGACGAGGACGCCGCCGAGGCGACCGGCGTGCACACCTACCGGGTCAAGCTGGCCGCCTACATCGCGGGCGCGGTGTGGGGCGGGCTGGCGGGCGTGCTGTTCGCCGGCCAGGTGTCGGCCATCTCGCCCAACAGCTTCACCTTCCTGTACTCGGCGACGGTCCTGATGGCCGTGGTGCTCGGCGGCATGGGCTCGGTGCCCGGCGTCGTGCTCGGCGCGATCATCATCAGCCTGCTGCCCGAGCTGCTGCGCGACGCCGCCGACTACCGGTTCTTCATCTTCGGCGTGCTGCTGATCATCGTGATGATCGTCCGGCCGCAGGGTCTGTGGCCCGCCCGTTCGAGGGAGGCGCTCAAGTGACACTCCTCCAGGTGAGCGAGCTGCGCCTGGCCTTCGGCGGCCTGGTGGCCATCGACGGGCTCAGCTTCTCGGTGAACGAGGCCGAGATCGTCTCGGTCATCGGCCCGAACGGCGCCGGCAAGACCTCCGCCTTCAACTGCGTGACCGGCTTCTACCGGCCCACGGCCGGCCAGATCACCTTCGACGGGCGTTCGCTGCTGGGCCTGCGGCCCTCGGCCGTGGCGGGGGCGGGCATCAGCCGTACCTTCCAGAACCTGCGGCTGTTCGGCGAGCTGTCGGTGCTGGAGAACGTCCGCGCGGGCAGCCACCTGTGGCTCAAGCAGAACGTGTTCGACGCGCTGCTGCACACCCCGCGCTACCGCCGCACCGAGCGCGAGTGCACCGACGCGGCCAACCACTGGCTCGACTTCGTGGGCCTGCGCGGCGACCGCTACTCGGCCGCCCGCAACCTGCCCTACGGCGAGCAGCGCCGCGTCGAGATCGCCCGTGCCCTCGCCCGCAAGCCGCGCCTGCTGCTGCTCGACGAGCCCGCCGCCGGTCTCAACCACGCCGAGAAGGCCGAGATGCTCGACCTGATCAGGCGTATCCGCGAGCTGGGCATCGCGATCGTGCTGATCGAGCACGACATGGGCCTGGTCATGCAGGTCTCCGAACGCATCGTGGTCCTCAACTTCGGCAAGGAGATCGCCGACGGCCGCCCCGAAGAGGTGCGCCGCGACCCCGCCGTCATCGAGGCCTACCTGGGGAGCGACGCCCATGCTTGAGATCAGCGACCTCGACGTCCACTACGACGGCGTGCACGCGCTGCGCGGCCTGTCGCTGACCGTCGGCGAGGGCGAGATCGTCACCCTGCTCGGCAACAACGGCGCGGGCAAGACGACCACCATGTCGGCCATCTCGGGCCTGGTACGGCCCAGCGGCGGCAAGGTCGTCTTCGAGGGCCAGGACATCACCGGCGTGGCCGCGCACAAGATCACCAACCTCGGCCTGGTCCACTGCCCCGAGGGGCGCAGGGTCTTCAGCACCCTGACCGTGCACGACAATCTGCTGCTCGGCGGCTACCTCGTGCGCGACCAGGCGGAGATCAGGCGGCGGGTCGACCACGTGTACAGCCTGCTGCCCCGTCTGGCCGAGCGTCGCGCCCAGCAGGGCGGCACGCTGTCCGGCGGCGAGCAGCAGATGCTCGCCATCGGCCGCGCGCTGGTGACCGGGCCGCGCCTGCTGCTGCTCGACGAGCCGTCCATGGGCCTGGCGCCGCTGATCGTCGCCCAGGTCATGGACCTCATCGCCGACATCAACGCCTCCGGCACCGCCGTGCTGCTCGTCGAGCAGAACGCCTCAGCCGCGCTGAAGATCGCGCACCGGGGTTACGTGCTGGAGAGCGGACAAGGGACGCTGTCGGGCAGCGCGGACGCGCTCCGCTCCGACCCGCGCGTCGTCGAGGCCTACCTGGGAGGGGCATGATCCAGACCATCGACTACCACACCGGCGGCGAGCCGTTCAGGATCGTCGTCGGCGGGGTCGGCGAGATCAAGGGCTCGTCCGTCCTCGAACGCCGTGCCACGGCCTTCGCGGACGAGGAGATCGACAGGGTGCGGCGGCTGCTGTGCCACGAGCCGCGCGGGCACGCCGACATGTACGGCTGCTTCCTGGTGCCGCCCGACTCTCCCGGCGCCGACCTGGGCGTGCTGTTCTGGCACAAGGACGGCTACTCCACCGCCTGCGGGCACGGGACGATCGCGCTCGGCGTGCACGCCGTCCAGGAGGGGCTGGTCGAGGCCGACCCCGACGGCACCACCGACGTGGTCATCGACGTGCCCTCCGGGAGGGTGACGGCCAGGGTGGCCATGACCGGCGGTGAGATCACCTCGGTGACCTTCAGGAACGTCCCGTCGTACGTGATCGCCCGGTCCGTGCCCGCGGACGGCGTCCAGGTCGACGTGTCGTACGGCGGGGCCATCTACGCCTCGCTGCCCGCCGCCTCGCTGGGGCTGTCGGTGCGGCCCGAGGACCTGACCGAGCTGATCGCCCACGGGCGGCGGATCAAGGCGGCGCTCGCCGACCACCCCGCCGCCAGGCACCCGTCGGACGAGCGGCTGTCGGGCATCTACGGCGTGATCTTCTACGACGAGGTCGGGCCCGCCCACCAGCGCAACGTCACCGTCTTCGCCGACGGGGAGGTGGACCGGTCGCCGTGCGGCTCGGGCACCGCGGCCAGGCTGGCGCTGCTGGCCGAGGAACTGCCGGCCGGGTTCACGCTCACGCACGACAGCATCGTCGGCTCGTCGTTCCGCGCCTGGGTGGCCGAATCCACCCCGGAAGGCGTGATTCCGGAGATCGAGGGCATGGCCTACCGTACCGGGCGGCACAGCTTCGAACTCGATCCGCGGGACCCGATCGGAACGGGGTTCACGCTGCGATGAGCCGCCTCGCGAGCATGTCGGCCGGGGCTGGATCCGCGCCTCCGGTCCCGGCCGGCCACCCTCTGGCCGGAGCGCGCCGATGAGCGGCCTGCCGTACATCGAGGACCTGGAGAGGCTGGTGCCGATGGCACGGGCCGTCGCGGTCCTGGAAGAGACGCTGGTCTCGGGGTTCGACCCCGAGACCGCGCCCGCCCGTGCCGCCGTGCCGGCCGGGCAGGGGGAGTTCCTGCTCATGCCCGCCTCGGCGGGCCGGTACGCGGGCGTCAAGGTGGTCACCGTCGCGCCGGGCAACCCCGCCCGCGGGCTGCCCCGCATCCAGGGCACCTACCTGCTGTTCGACGGCGACACCATGGCGCCGCTGGCGGCCATGGACGGCCTGGCGCTCACCGCGCTGCGCACGCCCGCCGTCTCCGCCCTCGCCGTCAGGCATCTGGCGCCGCCCGACGCCCGCAGCCTGCTGGTGTACGGCACCGGGCCGCAGGCGTGGGGCCACGTGCGGGCGCTGCGCGAGGTGCGTCCCGTGGACAGGGTCACGATCGTCGGCCGGGACCACGAGCGGGCCGCCGCGCTGGCCCTGCGCTGCGCCGACATCGGCCTGGCCGCCTCGGCCGCCGTCGGCGCGCCGCCGTCCGACGCGCTGGTGCCGCTCGAGCAGGCCGACCTGGTCGCCTGCTGTACCACCGCCAGGGATCCCTTGTTCCCCGGTAAGCTCACCGGCAACAACGTCACCGTGACTGCCGTCGGGTCGCACGAGCCCGACGCCAGAGAGATCGACGATGATCTCGTCGCCCGCGCCACCCTGGTCGTCGAGGCGAGGAAGGCGGCATTGTCCGAGGCTGGAGATGTGATCCTCCCTTTGCGCGGCGGTACGATCACCAGTGGTCATCTCGCCGGCAACCTCGCCGACCTGGTCAACGGTCGCGTCGACGTGGGCGAGGGGCCGCGGGTCTTCAAAAGTGTCGGCATGGCGTGGGAGGACCTGGTGGTCGCGGCGGCCGCATACGAGGCGTGGGCTCACATGAACGGACGAAAGTAGGGAAGCCGGGATGGCTGCGGAGGATCGGCTCGACCTTCCGATGGTGGGAGAGCGGCAGAGCCTGCGCGAGCAGGTCGCGCACGCGTTGCGCGCCGCGCTCGTCACCGGCGAGATGCGCCCTGGCGTGGTCTACTCCGCGCCCGTGCTCGCCGCCCAGTTCGGCGTCTCGGCCACGCCGGTCCGCGAGGCCATGCTCGACCTGGCCAAGGAGGGCCTGGTCGAGGCGGTGCGCAACAAGGGCTTCCGGGTCACGGAGCTGTCCGACCGCGACCTCGACGAGCTGACCGAGATCCGCCAGCTGATCGAGGTGCCGACGATCGCCCAGCTGGCCGACGCGTCGAGGGCCGAGGAGTTCGAGCGGCTGCGGCCGATCGCCCAGCAGATCGTCGACGCCGCCGAGCGCGCCGACCTGCTCGCCTACATCGACGCCGACCTGCGCTTCCACATCGAGCTGCTGTCGCTGTCGGGCAACGCGCACCTGGTCGAGGTGGTGCGTGACCTGCGCAACAGGGCCAGGCTGTACGGGTTGTCGCAGCTGTCGGAGCGCGGCATGCTGCCCGACTCGGCGCGCGAGCACCTGGCGCTGCTCGACGCGCTCAAGGCGGGCGACAAGCAGGCGGCCGAGCGCATCATGGGCGAGCACATCCACCACGTCCGCGACATCTGGGCCGAGCCCACGACCTGAGCCCCGCGAGGCTTCGGGTCCGCCGCAAGACGAAAGCCGCTCATCCCAGGTCACCGGGTGAGCGGCTGTCTCGCGGAGGTCAGGCCCTGGCGGCGCGGGTGGCGCCCAGGCTGGCGGCCACGATGCAGATGATGGCCGCCCACTGCTGCACGTGCAGGATCTCGCCCAGCAGCACCAGCCCGATCATCGCCGCCACCGCGGGCTCCAGGCTCATCAGGATGCCGAACACGTGCTTGGGCATCCGCCGCAGCGCCTGCAGCTCGAGCGAGTAGGGGATCACCGACGACAGCAGCCCCACCCCGAGCCCGATGAGGATCACCGAGGGCTGCAGCAGGTCGGCGCCGCCCGTCATCACGCCCACCGGCGCGATGGCCACCGCCGAGACGATCATGGCGAACGACAGCCCCGTGGTCCCGGGGAACCGGCTGCCCGCGGCGGCCGACAGCAGGATGTAGGCCGCCCAGCAGACCCCCGCCACCAGCGCGAAGCCGATGCCCAGCCAGCTGACGGCGGCAGACTCGGTCCAGGGCGCGATGAGCGCGATGCCCACCGCGGCCAGCAGCGCCCACAGCAGGTCGAGGCGCCGGCGCGAAGCGGCGATGGCCACGCCGAGCGGGCCGAGGAACTCGATCGCCACCGCGATGCCGATCGGCAGCCTGGCCAGCGCCTCGTAGAACGACAGGTTCATCACGGCCAGCGTGAGGCCGAAGCCGATGCCGACCGCCCAGTCACGCCACGACAGCCCCTTGAGCTTCGGCCGCGCGAACGCACCCAGGATCAGCGCGCCCGCCACGATGCGCATGAACACCACGGCGGCCGGAGGCAGCGCCGCGAACAGCTCCTTGGCGAAGCCCGCGCCCAGCTGCACCGAGACGATGGCCAGCATGATCAACCCCGACGGCGGCATCGAGTCGGCGGCCGTGCGGAACAGACCGCCCGTGCGCGGCAGGGCTGACTTGAAGCGGTCGGCGGGCCCGTCAAGGGCAAAGGCGGTCAACAGGGCTCCTCGGGGAGAAAACGTACGGCAAGCCCCGAGCCTATCCCCCGGCGGTGGGCGGCCTACTCCCAGCGGAACGTCCTGGAGGCCAGTCCCAGCGTGAGCGCGGCCCACGCCACCAGCACCGCCACCGCGCCGAGCGGCAGCGCCGCGCCCTCGGTCAGCACCGCGCGCAGGCCGCCGGTCAGCGCCGAGATCGGCAGCATGGCCAGCACCGGCTCGACGGCGTCGGGGAAGGCGGCCAGCGGGAACACCACGCCGCCGCAGCCCAGCAGCACCAGGTAGACCAGGTTGGCCGCGGCCAGCGTCGCCTCGGCGCGCAGCAGCCCGGCCATGAGCAGCCCGAGCCCGCTGAAGGCGGCCGTGCCGAGCAGCACCAGCAGCACGGCCGCGGCCAGCGAGCCGCGCGGCTGCCAGCCGAGCAGGAGCGCCACCACCACGATGGCCACGGCCTGCAGCAGCTCCACCGCGACGACGGCCGCGGTCTTGGCCAGCAACAGCCCGGCCCTCGACAGCGGGGTGGCGCCCAGGCGCTTCAGCACGCCGTAGCGGCGCTCGAAACCCGTCGCGATCGCCTGGCCGGTGAAGGCCGTCGACATGACCGCCAGCGCGAGCACGCCGGGGGCCAGGAAGCCGACGCGCGAGCCCCCGCCGACGTCCACCAGCGGCGCCAGCGAGAAGCCGACCAGCAGCAGCACCGGGATGATCAGCGTGAGCAGCAGCTGCTCGCCGTTGCGCAGGATGGCCTTGGCCTCGGCGCCCGCCTGCGCCAGCACCATCCGGTGGAAGGGCGCCGCCCCGGGCGCGGGGGTGAGGTCGAGGGCGGTCATCGCAGCTCCCTGCCGGTCAGCTCGAGGAAGACATCCTCCAGCGTCCTGCGCTCGATGGACAGATCGTCGGCCATGACGCCCTCGGCGGCGCACCAGGCCGTCACGGTGGCCAGCATCTCCGGCCCGACATACCCTTCGATGATGTAATGGCCGGCCGGCGACTCCTTGGCCGCCGATCCGGAGGGCAGCGCGCTCAGCAGCTCCTCGAGCCCGAGGCCAGGCCGGGCCCGGAAGCGCAGCTGCCGCTCGGCGCCGGTGAGCGAGGAGGGGGTGCCCTCGGCCACCACCCGGCCCCTGTCGATGATCACCACGTGATCGGCCAGCCGCTCGGCCTCGTCCATGTAGTGGGTGGTCAGCACGACCGCCACGCCCGCCGTCCGCAGGTCCGCGACCAGCTCCCAGCAGGCCCGCCTGGCCTGCGGGTCGAGGCCCGCCGTCGGCTCGTCGAGGAAGACCAGCTCGGGCCGGCCGATGACGGCACCGGCCAGCGAGAGCCGCTGCTGCTGCCCGCCCGACATCCTCCGGTACGGCGTGCGCGCGTGCTCGGCCAGGCCCAGCCGTACCAGAAGGGCCTGGGGGTCGAGGGGACGGGCGTGGAAGCGCGACATCAGCCGCAGCCACTCCCCGCAGCGCATCGCCGGCGGCACGCCCCCTGCCTGCGGCATCACGCCCACCCTGGCGCGCAGTGCGGGGTCGGCGGGCGCGCGGTCGAGCACCCGCACGGTGCCGCCGTCGGCGTCGCGGAACCCCTCGCAGATCTCGATGGTGGAGGTCTTGCCCGCGCCGTTGGGGCCGAGGATCGCGGTGACGGCGCCGCGCTCGGCGGCAAGGGTCAGCCCGTCGACGGCGGTGGTGCCGCCGTAGCGTTTCACCAGATCGACGACCTCGACGGCAGGGGAGCTCATGGCCACGAGTTTAGGGACCCCTACGCGCGGTCAGCGCGCCAGGCGGCGCCGGCGACACCCGTGGGCGACAAAAAGCTAAAAAGGCAGCCAACTCCAGGGATGTGAGGTTAGTCACGTGATTGTGTGGTGTACCGACAGGAGGTAGCGCGATGTCGGTTCGAAGTGGTTACGAGGCGGGCGTCCCGTGCTGGGTTGATCTGTCGACTCCTGACGTGCAGGCGTCGGTCCGCTTCTACGGCGAGATCTTCGGCTGGACGGCCGAGATGATCGACGACCCGGCCGCGGGGGGATACGGGCAGTTCGTCCGCGACGGCAAGCGGGTCGCGGGCGTCGGCCCCATCATGGCGGAGGGCATGCCGCCGGTCTGGAACACGTACGTGGCCACCGACGACGCGGCCGTCACCGCCGACCGGGTCAAGAACGCGGGCGGGACCGTGGTCGTCGAGCCCATGCGGATCTTCGAGGAAGGCTCGATGGCCGTCTTCCAGGCCACGGACGGCTCCTTCTTCTCGGTCTGGCAGGCCGGCAACCACAAGGGCGCCGAGCTGGTCAACGAGCCCGGCGCGTTCTGCTGGAACGAGCTGGTGACCAGGGATCCGCAGGCGGCCACGAGCTTCTACGGCACCGTCCTGCCCTGGACCCCCAGGACCCAGCAGATGGACGGCATGGCCTACACCGAATGGCTGGTCGGCGACAGGAGCGTCGCGGGCATGATGGAGATGCCGCCCCAGTACCCCGAGGGCACCCCCTCCCACTGGGGGATCTACTTCGCGGTCGCCGACCTCGACGCCACGATCGCCACGGCCAGGTCGCTGGGCGCCACGGTCCTGGTCGAGTCGATGGATGCCCCGCCCGGCAGGTTCGGGATGCTCGTCGACCCGCAGGGCGCCGCGTTCTCGGTGATCCAGCTGAACCAAACTGCGTGAAAATTAGGCCGAAATTTGGGAATTCGGCGTACCAGATCGTGGTTTGACCCCTCGGCCCTCGTGGGCCACGGCCTACGAGGGAGAGGGGTTCACCATGTCCGTGGCAGCCGCCGCGCCGGACGTCGCCGGGGAGGCAGGGGGGACCGGGAGCGGCCGCCGCGGGCTGTTGCTGCTGATCCTGGGCGCGCTCTCGGCCATCGGTCCGCTCTCGATCGACATGTACCTGCCCGCGCTGCCCGCCATCACCGGGGAGATGCTCTCGGCGCCCGCGCAGGTCCAGCTCACGCTGACCGCGTGTCTCGTCGGCATCAGCCTCGGCCAGGTCCTGGCGGGCCCGCTGAGCGACGTCAGAGGACGCAGGTTCCCGCTCATCGTCGGCGTCGCCGGCTACACGCTGGCCTCACTGCTGTGCGCCTTCGCGCCCTCCGTGCCCGCGCTCATCGCCACGCGGCTGGCCCAGGGCGTCATGGGCGGCGCCGCGCTGGTGATCGTCCGGGCGGTGGTCCGCGACCTGTACGAAGGCGCCGCCATCGCCCGCATCTTCGCCACCCTCATGCTGGTCAGCGGCCTGGCGCCGATCCTGGCCCCCATCGCGGGCGCCCAGCTGCTGTCCTTCACCTCCTGGCGCGGCATCTTCGTCGCGCTCAGCGTGGCCGGCGTGGTGCTGCTGCTGGCCGTCCTGCCGGGCGTCAAGGAGACCCTCCCCGCCGACCAGAGGGAGCGCGGCGGGCTCGGGAACACCGTCGCCACCTTCTGGCGGCTGCTCGGCGACCGGTCGTTCATGGCCTGCTCGCTGGCCGCGGGGCTGGCCTTCGCCGGCATGTTCGCCTACATCTCCGGCTCGCCGTTCGTGCTGCAGGAGGTGTACGGCGCCTCGCCGCAGCAGTTCTCGCTCATCTTCGGGCTCAACGCCCTCGGCCTCACGGTCATGGCCCAGCTCGGCGGCAGGCTCTCGGGTCGCGTCTCGCCCGCCCGCCTGGTGCTGGCCGGCATGCTCGTCAGCCTCGTGGGCGCGGCGCTGCTGGTCACCGCCACGACCGCCGGCTCGCCCGGCACGGGCGCGGGCCTGGGCGGCGTGGTGGCCGCGCTGTTCGTCATGATGTGCGGCGCGGGTCTGGTCCTGCCGGGCACCGGCGCGCTGGCGCTGGCCGGGCAGCCCCCGCAGGTGGCCGGAAGCGCCTCGGCGTTGCTCGGCGTCCTGCAGTTCGCCTTCGGCGCGGTCGCCGCGCCTCTCGTGGGCCTGGCCGGCTCCGGTACGGCGGTGCCGATGGCCGTCGTCATGCTGGCGCTCGTCATCACCTCCTTCCTGGTCTTCGTGCTCCTCGGCCGCGGACGCGTCTTCGCAGTTAGGTAAGCCTTGCCTGCGTGAGAAATTGCATCCCCGTTCATTTGAGAACCGGGAAGGAATTACGGCACACTGATGTTGTGAAAAACGTGCCCCCTTCGATTGAGCCTGGACACGAGCGCAGCACCCGCGCCCGCGTGGCCCGGCTGATCCTGGAGCACGGTCCCGTCGCGGCCGCGGCTCTCGGCGAGCGGCTCGGGCTCACCCCCGCAGCCGTCCGCCGTCACCTCGACGCGCTGCTGGCCGACGGGATGATCGAGCCGCGCACGACCCGGCCCCGGGGTCAGCGCGGCCGTGGACGACCGGCCAAGCTGTTCGCCATCACCGATGCGGGGCGCAGTGCTTTCGAGCACGCCTATGACGATCTCGCGGGCAGCGCGCTGCGCTTCCTGGCCGAGCGCATGGGCGAGGAAGCGGTGACCGAGTTCGCCCGCTCGCAGGTCAAGGGCCTGTTGCAGCGGCTCGAGCCGGTCATGCGGACAGTGCCCGAAGACCAGCGCGTCCAGGTGCTGGCCGAGGCGCTGTCGGCGGACGGTTACGCCGCCTCGGCCAGCAAGGCCAAGTCCGGCGGCGACCAGCTCTGCCAGCATCACTGCCCGGTGGCACACGCGGCGGCGGAGTTCCCGCAGCTGTGCGAAGCCGAGACAGAGGCCTTCGGGCAACTGCTCGGTGTCCCCGTGCAACGCCTGGCCACCATCGCACACGGCGACGGGGTCTGTACCACCCACGTGAGCCCCGTTCGGATAAGAGAAAGCAAGGAGACCGGAAGGTGACTGTCACCGACCGCCCGGAGCTGGAAGGCCTCGGGAATTACAAGTTCGGCTGGTCCGACCCTGACGCCGCGGGAGCGGCGGCCAAGCGCGGCCTGTCCGAGGAGGTCGTCCGCAACATCTCCGCGCTCAAGAACGAGCCGGAGTGGATGCTCGACCTTCGCCTGAAGGGCCTCCGGCTGTTCGCCAAGAAGCCGCTGCCCACCTGGGGTTCCGACCTCTCGGGCATCGACTTCGACAACATCAAGTACTTCGTGCGCTCGACCGAGAAGCAGGCCGCTTCCTGGGACGAGCTGCCCGCCGACATCAAGAACACCTACGACAAGCTCGGCATCCCGGAGGCGGAGAAGCAGCGCCTCATCGCCGGTGTCGCCGCCCAGTACGAGTCCGAGGTCGTCTACCACAAGATCCGTGAGGACCTCGAGGAGAAGGGCGTCATCTTCGTCGACACCGACACGGGCCTGAAGGAGCACGAGGAGCTCTTCAAGGAGTACTTCGGCTCGGTCATCCCCGTGGGCGACAACAAGTTCGCCGCGCTCAACACCGCCGTGTGGTCCGGTGGCTCGTTCATCTACGTGCCGCCGAACGTCGAGGTCGAGATCCCGCTGCAGGCCTACTTCCGGATCAACACCGAGAACATGGGCCAGTTCGAGCGGACCCTGATCGTCGTGGACGAGAACAGCTACGTCCACTACGTCGAGGGCTGCACCGCGCCGATCTACTCCAGCGACTCGCTCCACTCGGCGGTCGTCGAGATCATCGTGAAGAAGAACGCCCGCTGCCGTTACACGACCATCCAGAACTGGTCGAACAACGTCTACAACCTGGTCACCAAGCGCGCCGTGGCCTACGAGGGCGCGACCATGGAGTGGATCGACGGCAACATCGGCTCCAAGGTCACGATGAAGTACCCGGCCGTCTACCTGATGGGCGAGCACGCCAAGGGCGAGACGCTGAGCGTCGCCTTCGCCGGCGAGGGCCAGCACCAGGACGCCGGGTCCAAGATGGTCCACCTGGCGCCGAACACCTCCTCCAGCGTCATCTCCAAGTCGGTGGCCCGCGGCGGCGGCCGCACCTCCTACCGCGGCCTGGTCCAGATCGAGGAGGGCGCCCACGGCTCGGCCTCGACCGTCAAGTGCGACGCGCTCCTGGTCGACCAGATCAGCCGGTCCGACACCTACCCCTACGTCGACGTCCGCGAGGACGACGTCTCGATGGGTCACGAGGCCACGGTCTCCAAGGTCAGCGAGGACCAGCTGTTCTACCTCATGAGCCGCGGGCTCGACGAGGACGAGGCGATGGCGATGATCGTGCGCGGCTTCGTCGAGCCGATCGCTCGCGAGCTGCCCATGGAGTACGCCCTCGAGCTGAACCGCCTGATCGAGCTGCAGATGGAAGGAGCCGTCGGCTGATGGGCCTGAACGAGAAGCCCCTGTCGACCCTGCACGAGAAGTCGTCCTACGACCTGGCCGACTTCCCGGTGCCGACCGGGCGCGAGGAGGCCTGGCGCTTCACGCCGATCTCGCGGCTGAAGGGCCTGCACAACGGCGCCGCCGAGGTGACCGGGCAGGTCGTCACCCAGGCCTACACGCCCGCCGGCGTCACCGTCGAGTGGGTCGGCCGTGACGACGCGCGGGTCGGCAAGGCCTACGCGCCCGTCGACAGGGTCAGCACCCAGGCCTACACCTCCTTCGAGAAGGCGCTGGTCGTCACCGTGCCGCAGGAGGCCGTCCCCGGCGAGCCGATCCAGATCGAGGTCCGTGGCGGTGGCCTGGAGGGCGCGGCCTACGGCCACATCGTGGTCAAGGTCGAGCCGATGGCCGAGGCCGTGGTCGTCATCGACCACCAGGGCAGCGCGGTCTACGCCGACAACGTCGAGTTCGTCGTGGGCGACGGCGCCACCCTCAAGGTCATCAGCCTGCAGGACTGGGCCGACGACGCCGTCCACGTCTCCCACCACCACGCCCAGCTCGCCAAGGACGCGACCTTCCGCAGCTTCGTGGTCACCTTGGGCGGCGACCTCGTCCGGCTGTCGCCCAGCGTCGCCTACACCGCCCCCGGCGGCGACGCCGACCTGTCCGGCATCTACTTCGTCGACGCCGGCCAGCACCTGGAGCACCGCCTGCTGGTCGACCACTCGCAGCCCAACTGCAAGAGCAACGTCGACTACCGCGGCGCGCTGCAGGGCGAGGACGCGCACGCCGTCTGGATCGGCGACGTGATCATCAGGGTCGAGGCCGAGGGCACCGACACCTACGAGCTCAACCGCAACCTCATCCTCACCGACGGCGCGCGCGCCGACTCGGTGCCCAACCTCGAGATCCTCACCGGCGAGGTGGCCGGCGCGGGCCACGCCTCCGCCTCGGGCCGCCTGGACGACGAGCACATCTTCTACCTCCAGGCTCGCGGCATCCCCTACGACGAGGCCCGCCGCCTGGTCATCAGGGGCTTCCTCGGCCAGCTGGTGGAGAAGATCTCCGTGCCCGAGCTGCGCGAGCGCGTGTTCGCCAAGGTGGAGGCGGAGCTCGAGAAGTGACATTCCAGAAGGTCTGCAAGGTCAGCGACATCCCCGACGGCGGGGTCGTCGGCCTCGAGGTCGACGAGACCCCCGTGGCGCTGGTCCGCAAGGGCGAGGAGGTCTTCGCCCTGCACGACGTCTGCTCGCACGCGGAAGTCAGGCTCAGCGAGGGTGAGGTCTACGACGGGACCCTCGAGTGCTGGCTGCACGGCTCGTGCTTCGACGTGCGCTCGGGCAAGCCCACCGGCCCGCCCGCCACCAAGCCCGTGAACGTTTACCGAGTGAAGATCGACGGCGACGACGTCCTCGTCTCGCTCTCGAAGGAGTCATAACAGTGTCCACCCTTGAGATTCGTGACCTGCAGGTCTCCGTCGCCGACAAGGAGATCCTGCGCGGGGTCAACCTGACCGTGAAGGCCGGCGAGACCCACGCCATCATGGGTCCGAACGGCTCGGGCAAGTCCACCCTCGCCTACGCGATCGCCGGTCACCCCAAGTACACGATCACCGGCGGGCAGGTCCTGCTCGACGGCGTCGACCTGCTGGAGATGTCGGTCGACGAGCGCGCCCGCGCCGGTCTGTTCCTCGCCATGCAGTACCCGGTCGAGGTGCCGGGCGTCAGCGTCTCCAACTTCCTGCGCTCGGCCGTCACCGCCGTCCGCGGCGAGGCGCCGAAGCTGCGCGAGTTCAGCAAGGACCTCAAGACGGGCATGGACTCCCTGGCCATCGACCCGGCCTTCGCCACCCGCAACGTCAACGAGGGCTTCTCCGGCGGTGAGAAGAAGCGCCACGAGATCCTCCAGCTCGAGCTGCTCAAGCCGAAGATCGCCGTCCTCGACGAGACCGACTCCGGCCTCGACGTCGACGCCCTGCGCGTCGTCTCCGAGGGCATCAACCGCTTCCGGGCCTCGGGCGAGACCGGCGTCCTGCTGATCACCCACTACACCCGCATCCTGCGCTACGTGAAGCCTGACTTCGTGCACGTCTTCGCGGGCGGCAGGATCGTCGAGGAGGGTGGCCCTGAGCTGGCCGAGAAGCTCGAAGCCGAGGGCTACGAGCAGTACACCAAGGCCTCGGCCTGAGAAGTGGTGAGCGACCGATGGGCACGGAGCGAGCCCGGCGTAGTGAGCGGAGAGGGGTGAGCGACCGATGAACGGAGCATTCGACGTGGAGAGGATCAGGAAAGACTTCCCTGTCCTGTCCCGCGAGCTGTCCGGCGGGCGCCCGCTCGTCTACCTCGACTCGGGCAACTCCTCGCAGAAGCCGGCGCAGGTCATCGAGACCATGCGTGAGCACTTCGCGATGCACTACAGCAACGTGGGGCGGGCTCACCACGCGCTCGGCACCGAGTCGACCGAGGCGTACGAGGCGGCGCGTGACAAGGTCGCCGCCTTCGTCAGGGCGCCGAGCCGTGACGAGATCGTGTTCACCAAGAACGCCTCCGAGGCGCTCAACCTGGTGGCCTACTCCTTCGGCAACCGCACCAACACCGACCCCCGTTTCACGCTCGGCCCCGGCGACGAGATCGTCATCTCGGAGATGGAGCACCACTCCAACATCGTGCCGTGGCAGATGCTGGTGCAGCGGACGGGCGCGACGCTCAAGTGGTTCGGCGTCACCGACGACGGCCGGCTCGACCTGGCCGACGACGTCATCACCGAGCGCACGAAGATCGTCTCCGTCGCCCACCAGTCGAACGTGCTCGGCACCGTCAACCCGGTCGCCGAGATCGCCCGCCGCGCCCACGCGGCCGGGGCGCTGCTGATGCTCGACGCCTCCCAGTCGGTGCCGCACCACCCGGTCGACCTGGCCGGGCTCGGGGCCGACTTCGTGGCCTTCACCGGCCACAAGATGCTCGGTCCTTCGGGGATCGGCGTGCTGTGGGGGCGCGCGGAGCTGCTCGAGGCCATGCCGCCGTTCCTCGGCGGCGGCGAGATGATCGAGGCGGTCTGGATGGACCGCTCGACCTACGCGCCCATCCCGCACAAGTTCGAGGCGGGCACGCCGCCGATCGTCGAGGCCATCGGGCTCGGCGCGGCGGTCGACTACCTCGAGGGCGTCGGCATGGCGGCCATCGAGGCGCACGAGCGGGAGCTGGCGGCCTACGCGCTGCAGGCCCTGGCCGAGGTGCCGACGCTGCGGATCATCGGTCCCGCCTCCACCGAGGGCAGGGGCGCCACGGTGTCGTTCACCCTCGACGGCATACATCCGCACGACGTGGGGCAGATCCTTGACGACCGGTTCGGCGTCGCCGTCCGGGTGGGGCACCACTGCGCGCGGCCGCTCCACCTGAGGTTCGGAATACCCGCGACCACGCGGGCGTCGTTCTACCTGTACAACACCACGAGCGAGATAGACGCCCTGGTCAGGGGTCTCCACCACGTGCAGAAGGTGTTCGCCTGAGATGATCGCCGAGTCGATGTACCAGGAGCTGATCCTGGAGCACTACAAGCACCCGCAGGGGCGGGGGCTGCGTGAGCCGTACGACGCCGAGGTCCACCACGTGAACCCGACCTGTGGCGACGAGATCACGCTCAGGGTCAAGCTCGGCGACGGCGGCAAGATCGAGGACGTCTCCTACGACGGGCAGGGCTGCTCCATCAGCCAGGCCGCGGCCTCGGTGCTCCACGAGCTGGCCACCGGCTCGACGGTCGAGGAGTCGCTGTCGGTGGTGGACGAGTTCACCCGGCTGATGCAGGGCAGGGGCCAGGTGGAGGCCGACGAGGACGTGCTCGGCGACGCGGTGGCCTTCGCGGGCGTGGCCAAGTTCCCCGCGCGTGTCAAGTGCGCGCTGCTGTCCTGGATGGCCTACAAGGACGCTGTTGTGAGGAGCGCATAGATATGAGCAAGCCGGTGGAGACGCCTACGTCGGCGTTCGACGGCGAGGCGACC
This sequence comes from Nonomuraea sp. NPDC004354, assembly GCF_053602555.1. Lineage (NCBI taxonomy): Bacteria > Bacillati > Actinomycetota > Actinomycetes > Streptosporangiales > Streptosporangiaceae > Nonomuraea > Nonomuraea sp. NPDC004354. Next base: position 93,615 of record NZ_JBSGDV010000016.1, read on the forward strand.
GTCGAGGAGGTCATGGAGGCGCTCAGGGACGTCGTCGACCCCGAGCTCGGGATCAACGTCGTCGACCTGGGCCTGGTCTACGGCCTCAACCTCGACCCGGTCGAGGGCGGCCAGCCGGTGGCCACCATCGACATGACGCTGACCAGCGCGGCCTGCCCGCTGACCGACGTCATCGAGGACCAGGCTCACTCGGCCCTCGACGGCATGGTCTCCGACGTGAAGATCAACTGGGTGTGGCTGCCGCCATGGGGCCCCGACAAGATCACCGACGACGGGCGTGACCAGCTGCGTATGCTAGGATTCAACGTCTGATCTTTTTTGCTGCGACGGTCGGCGAATATCGGCGCCGGCCGTTTCAGCATGCCAGGGCTCCGGAAGGTCCGGCGTCCCGCGCGGGAATACCCCAATCCTCTCGCGTGTTAGGCAACACGTGCATCTGACGCACCACTGTGCGTGAACGCCGCCTGCGGCCGGCAGATGGGATGCGCGCAGACGGGCCGGACATAGCGGCCCCGTCCTTCCCAGGCGGGCGTGAGAGACGCCCGCGCACATGGCTCGTCCTTTCGCAGAAGTGACGCGGCCACTCTGACTGAAAGGCACGACTTCGTGACCATGCTCGACGCTGCCATGCCCGAAACCTCCACCGAGGAGCACGGCATTCCGGAGTTCGAACTGCTTGGCCTGCCCAAGCCGCTCGTGACCGGCCTGTCCCGGCAGGGCATCGACAGCCCGTTCCCCATCCAGCGCGCCACCATCCCCGACGTGCTGACCGGCGCTGACGTTCTCGGCCGCGGCCAGACCGGCTCCGGCAAGACCCTCGCCTTCGGCCTGCCCACGATGGCGCGCATCGCCGGCGTCAAGCCGGCCCCCAAGCGCCCGCGCGCGATGATCCTCGTCCCCACCCGCGAGCTGGCCCTGCAGGTGCACGACGCGCTCGAGCCCCTCGGCCGCGGCCTCGGCCTGCGCATGAAGGTCGTCGTCGGCGGCATGTCCATGGGCAAGCAGATCGAGGCGCTGCGCCGCGGCGTCGACGTCATCATCGCCACGCCCGGCCGCCTGGGCGACCTGATGCGCCAGGGCGAGTGCTCGCTGGACGCCGTCGAGGTCAGCGTGCTCGACGAGGCCGACCACATGTGTGACCTCGGCTTCTTCCCCGTCGTGTCGGACCTGCTCGCCCAGACCCCCGCCGACGGCCAGCGGCTTCTCTTCTCCGCCACCCTCGACGGCGACGTCGACAAGCTGGTGCAGCGCTTCCTCAAGGACCCGATCACCCACTCCATCGCGCCCGCGACCTCGCCGGTCGACACGATGGAGCACCACGTGATCCAGGTCAGCCGGGACGACAAGTTCGACGTCACCGCCGAGATCGCCAACCGCGAGGGCCGCACGATCATCTTCGTGCGCACCCAGCACGGCGTCGACCGGCTGTGCAAGCAGCTGGCCCGCGTCGGCGTCAAGGCCGGCGGCCTGCACGGCGGCAAGCGCCAGAACCAGCGCACCCGCATCCTGTCGGAGTTCAAGGAGGGCCAGGTCGACGTCCTGGTCTGCACCGACGTCGCGGCCCGCGGCATCCACGTCGACGGCATCAGCCTGGTGCTGCACGTCGACCCGCCGCAGGACCACAAGAGCTACCTGCACAGGGGTGGCCGCACGGCCCGCGCGGGGGAGAAGGGCACCGTGGTGACCCTGGTCCTGCCGAACGAGCGCCGCTCCACCGACGCGCTGACCCGCCGGGCGGGCATCCACCCGTTCCGGCTCAAGGCCGCGCCGGGCAACGACCGTGTCGCCGAGGTGACGGGCGCCCGCGCCCCCAGCGGGGAGTCCATCCCGGTGTGGGAGCCCGACGTGCGCAAGCCGCTGCGTCCGCGCCGCGAGGGCGCGGGACATGGCGGTGAGCGCCGTGGACGCCGCCGCGACTTCGGCGACGACCGGCGCCCGCGCCGTACGGCCGACGGGTTCGGCGACGACCGCCGCCCCCGCCGCCACGACGACGAGGACCGCCGCCCCCAGCGTGACTTCGGCGGCGACCGCGGCTCCCGTGGCGACTTCGGCGGCGACCGCGGTTCGCGTGGCGACTTCGGTGGCGAGCGGCGCCCGCACCGCTCCTTCGACGGCGAGCGCCGGTCCCGCCAGCACGAGGGCGGCTCGACCGAGCCGCGCACGTTCGGCGAGGACAGGGCGCCCTACCGCGACCGGCGCCAGGGCGGCTACCGCTCCGACGACCGCGGCGACTTCCGCTCCGGCGAGCGCGGCGGCAACCGGTCGGACGACCGCGGGCCGCGCGGCGGGTTCCGCTCCGACGACCGTGGTGCCCGTGGCGGGTTCCGCTCCGGCGGCTTCGGCTCCGACGACCGCGCGCCCCGTTCCGGCGGCTTCGGCTCCGACGACCGCGCGCCCCGTTCCGGCGGCTACCGCGACGACAGGGGCTCCCGCGGCGGGTTCCGCTCGGACGACCGCGGCCGTCCCTTCTCCGGCGACCGGGGTCCCCGCTCCGGCGGCTACCGCTCGGACGACCGCGGCGAGCACCGGGGCCGCCCGTTCTCGGCCGGACGTGACGACCGGGGCCCCCGCTCCGGCGGCTACCGTTCCGACGAGCGCGGCAACGGCGGCTACCGCTCCGACCGCGGCAACCCGGGCCGTCGCTTCGGCCGCTGACCCACCTTCCCGGCTGCCCGCCGTACCCGCCTGCTGGCGCGGTACGGCGGGCAGCGCCGTTTCACCCGGTCCCCTGTGACGTTCACCAGGTCCCCAAATGACGACGGAACCCCCGTCCAGAAGCACGACGCCACCTTCGTTCAGGAGCACCGCAGCACCCCGTCCAGAAGCACGACGCCACCTTCGTTGAGGGGCACGGCGGCAGTCTCGTCCGGAGGGCGGCGCGCTCGTTCGGGAGTACAGCGGCACCCTCGTCCGGAAGCACGGGGGAGGGCCGGTGGGACGCGCAGGAGTGCCCGCGGTGTCGTTCCGCGAGGTGGGCGACGTGCGCGGGTGGTGCCGTTTCCTGGGGTTCCGTCGCCGTTCACACGGGCGCGATAGTCTCGATCAGGCCGCATTCTGGGCATCATCGGAGATCTCGTGACTGAGCTGCTTTCCAACCCCGTCAAGCACTACGACTGGGGTTCCCGCACCGCCATCGCCACGCTGACGGGCCGGCCGTCGCCCTCGCCCGACCCCGAGGCGGAGATGTGGCTCGGCGCCCACCCGTCAGGGCCCTCCCTGCTCGTGGAGCGCGGCATCACCCTCGACCAGGCGATCGCCGCCGACCCGCAGGCGGAGCTCGGCGCCGGGACGGTGGCCAGGTTCGGGGCGCGCCTGCCGTACCTGCTGAAGCTGATCGCGGTCGAGCGGGTGCTGTCGCTGCAGGTGCATCCCTCGGCCGAGCAGGCCGAGGCGGGCCACGCGCGCGGCGCCTACGTTGACGCCCACCCCAAGCCGGAGCTGGTCTGCGCGCTGACCCCGTTCAGCGGCCTGGCGGGCTTCCGGGCGCCGGGTGAGGCGGCGCGGCTGCTGGCCGAGCTCGAACTGCCGGAGCTCCGGCCGGTCGTCGGCCTGCTGGAGGCGGGCGACTCGGCGGGCGCGCTGCGGCTGCTGCTGGAGTGGCCGGAGCGCAAGGCGCTGGTCGAGGCCGTCGCGGCGGCGGCCGGGCGGCGTGGCCACGACCTCGTCACGCGCCTGGCCGAGCAGTATCCCGACGACCCCGCCGTGCTGGCGCCGCTGCTGATGAACCGGCACGACCTGATGCCGGGCGAGGCGCTGTTCCTTGGTGCGGGGGTGCTCCACTGCTACCTGAGCGGGTTCGGGGTGGAGATCATGGGCGGCTCGGACAACGTGCTGCGCGCGGGGCTGACCCCCAAGCCGATCGACGTCGACGAGCTGCTGCGCATCACCGACTTCGCCGCCCAGCCGCTGCGGGTCGAGCCGGTGGACGGGCTCTACACCGTGCCCGTCCCCGAGTTCGCGCTGGGCCGCGCGCAGGCGCCCGACGTCACGCTGGAGGGCGGTGTGCCGCGCGTGTTCGTCTGCGTCGAGGGCGAGGTCGCCGTCGACGGGCGGACGCTGCGGCCGGGCGAGTCCGCGTTCGTGCCGGGTTCGCAGGCCGCCGTCCAGGTGCGCGGCTCCGGCACCGTCTTCTGGGCGCAGCCGTCTCGGGAGGCGGACGCCCCCGCTACCGGTGTCTGAGGGCCGATAGGCTGGAAGACCACATCGACCGAGCACCGAGAGAGATCATGAAGACCTTCGATGAGCTGTTCGCCGAGCTGTCCGAGAAGGCGCGCACCCGGCCCGCGGGGTCGGGGACCGTGGCCGCGCTGGACGCCGGGGTCCATGCCATCGGCAAGAAGGTCGTCGAGGAGGCCGCCGAGAGCTGGATGGCCGCCGAGCACGAATCCGACGACCGTGCCGCCGAGGAGATCTCGCAGCTGCTCTACCACGTGCAGTGCCTCATGATCGCCCGCGGCATCGGGCTTGACCAGGTCTACAAGTACCTCTGAAAGGTTCGTCCACGATGCTACGGCTGGCCGTACCCAACAAGGGCGCCCTCAACGAGGCCGCCGCCACCATGCTGAAGGAAGCCGGATACCGCACCAGGAAGGACAGCAAGGAGCTGGTCGTCGTCGACGCCGACAACTCCTGCGAGCTGTTCTTCCTGCGTCCGCGCGACATCGCCGTCTACGTCGGCGAGGGCACGCTCGACGCCGGGATCACCGGTCGCGACATGCTGTTCGACTCGGGCGCGCCGGTGGAGGAGGTGCTGCCGCTGGGCTTCGGCGGCTCGACCTTCCGCCTGGCGGCGAAGTCGGGCACCATGGCGGCCGTGCAGGACCTCAACGGCCTGCGCATCGCCACCTCCTACGCAGGGTTGCTGGAGAAGTACCTGTCCGACAGCGGCGTCGACGCCCGCGTCATCAAGCTCGACGGCGCCGTCGAGACCGCCATCCGGCTGGGCGTCGCCGACGCCGTCGCCGACGTGGTCGAGACCGGCACCACGCTGCGCAACGTCGGCCTCGAGGTCTTCGGCGAGCCGATCATGCGCTCGGAGGCGGTGCTGATCAGGCGCGAGGGCTCGGCGGAGACGCAGGGCATGCAGCAGCTCGTGCGCCGGCTGCAGGGCGTCATCCACGCCCGCGACTACGTGATGATGGACTACGACATCCGCGCCGAGCAGATCGAGCAGGCCAGCGCGATCACGCCCGGCATGGAGGGGCCCACCATCTCGCCGCTGCACCGCGAGGGCTGGGTCGCCGTCCGCACGATGGTGCCGCGCAAGGGCCACCAGCAGGTGATGGACCAGCTCTGGCAGATCGGCGCGCGCGCCATCCTGGTCACCGACATCTACGCCTGCCGCATCTAGCGGAACAGGTCACGGATCAAGCGGGATCGGTCACGGGCCTGGCGGGATCGGTCACGGGCCTGGCGGGACCGGTCACGGCGCCGGTGACGGCCGGCTGACCGGTGGCAGGCAGCCGCCGCGCGGATTCACGACGAAGCCGCGCGGCGGGATCCGGCGGCGCCGCCATCCGTCACGGGGACGTCCGCGCTGAGCGCCGCCACCTCGGTCGCCGCCGACGTGTGCGGCCTGGCGGGCAAGGAAGGCCGCATCAGGCCAGGCCACGACGCCGATCTCCTGGTCGTCCGGGAGATCCGGCCCGTGACGTCACCGCGCTGAGGAGACCCGTGGCCGACGGCCGGGGGTGGCTCCGGAAAGCGGGCGAAGCGGCGGCGCCGGTGGCGTCTGACAAATGTCATGGCGAGCGCCGGACAGACGGCACTGCCCCCGCGCCGGAGCCGCCTCTAGCGTCGTCTCCATGAACGCCATCGAATTCCACCAGGTCAGCAAGGCGTACGGGGACGTCCGCGCCGTCGAGGAGCTGTCCCTCACCATCGGGCAGGGCACGACGGTCGCGCTGCTCGGCCCCAACGGGGCGGGCAAGTCGACCACCATCGGCATGCTGCTCGGCCTGCTGCGCCCCACCTCGGGCACGATCGGGATCTTAGGCCGGACCCCCGACGCGGCCGTGGCCGCGGGCGAGCTCGGCGCGATGCTCCAGGACGGCGCGCTCATCCCCGAGCTGACCGTCAGAGAGCTGGTCGACCTCGTCAGGCGGCTGTACCCCGACCCCATGGGGCTCGAGGAGACCCTCGAGCTCGCCGACCTCACCGACCTGGCGAAGCGGCGCGCGGACCGGCTGTCCGGCGGGCAGACGCAGCGCGTCAGGTTCGCCCTGGCCATCGCAGGGGCGCCCAGGGTCCTGCTGCTCGACGAGCCCACGGCGGCCATGGACGTGGAGTCGCGGCTGCGCTTCTGGGCCGGGATGCGTGACTACGCGGCCGGTGGCCGTACCGTGCTGTTCGCCACCCACTACCTGGAGGAGGCCGACGAGCACGCCGACCGGGTGGTCGTCGTGGCCAGGGGCAGGGTGGTGGCCGACGGGACCGCGGCCCAGATCAAGGCCGCCGTGGGCGGCCAGAGCGTGCGCTTCTCGATCGGCGCCCAGCCGGCGGCGGGCCTGGCGGCGCTTCCCGGCGTCACCGCCGTGGAGATCGCGTACGGCACGGCCACGCTGCGCACCACCGACGCCGACGCGACGGTGGCGGCGCTCTACCGGGGCACCACGCTCGACGTCCGCGACCTCCGGCTCGACGGTGCCGACCTCGAAGACGCCTTCCTGGCCCTCACCAAGGAGTCCTGAGCATGCTCCACTACGCCAGAACCGACATCGTCAGGATGCTGCGCAACCGGCGCTACATCATCTTCGTCGTCGCCTTCCCCGTGGTGATCTACCTGATCAACGCCGGCATCTACGGCGACCAGGTGGCGAGCGGCGGGGTCACCGCCAACGTCTACCTGATGGTCTCGATGGCCGCCTACGGCGCGATGGCCGCCGCCCTGGTCAGCACCGCGATGCCGTGGGCGCAGGAGCGGCAGTCGGGCTGGCTGCGCCAGCTGCAGATCACCCCGCTGCCCGGCTGGATGATCATCGTGACCAAGCTGGCCGCCGCCATGACCCTGGTCCTTCCCGCGCTCACCCTGGTGGCTCTCGCGGCGATCCTGGTCAGGCACGTGTCGCTGCCCCCCGGGCAGTGGATCCCGCTCGTGCTGTCGCTGTGGCTCGGCGCGGTTCCGTTCGTGGCGCTCGGCCTGACCATCGGCTCGCTGCTGCCGCCCGAGGTGGCCCAGCCCGCCTCCATGATCGGCATGTTCGCCTTCGCGATCCTCGGCGGCCTGTGGTTCCCCGCCGACGTCATGGGCGGCGCGATGAGGACCATCGCCCACCTCATGCCCTCCTACCACTACGCCGAGATGGGGTGGAGCATCACCGAGGGCCACGGCCTGCCTCTCGGGGACGCGCTGGTCGTGCTCGGCTGGGCGGTGGCCCTGGGGCTGGTGGCGACATGGTCGTACCGGAGGGCTACCGTACGGGGATGACCTCGGGCCAGTCGTTGATGACCTTCGGCGCCGGCGACGTCCCCTCCCGCGGCAGGCGCCTGGCGGGCATGTCGGTCGGGCTCGTCTACCTCTTCTTCCCCGCCTCGGAGATCGCGACCGGCGCGGTGACCGGCGCCAGAGCGGCGTGGGGCGGCGTGACCCTCGTCGTCTTCGCCGCCTCCTACATCGCCACCACGCTGGGCCCCCGCACCTTCGAGGAGCGCAGCCCCTGGACCTACCCGCTGCTCGCGCTCACCACCGTCGTCGCGGTCGCCGGAGCGGCCGTCTTCGGCGAGGGCTGGCTGACCCTGCCCGTCTACACGACCGTCCTGTACTCCTTCATCCTGTCCCCGCGTCCCGCCGCGGTGGGCATCGCGGGCATGCTGGCGGCCGTCGTCGGCTGCGGCCTGCTGTCCGGCAGCGACGCCGCCACCATCGTGATCCTCGGCCTGCAGGTCGTCACGCTCGGCATCCTGTTCATGGGCGTACGCAGGACCCGGCTGCTGGCCCAGCGCCTGCGCACCGCGCAGGACGAGGTGGCCAGGCTGGCCGCGGCCGACGAGCGGCTGCGCATCGCCCGCGACCTGCACGACCTGCTCGGCCACAGCCTGTCGCTGATCGTGCTCAAGAGCGAGCTGGCGGGGCGCCTGGCCGAGGGCCGGGTCCAGGAGGAGGTGGGCGACATCGAGAAGGTGGCCAGGCAGGCGCTCATGGAGGTGCGCGAGGCCGTCACCGGGTATCGCCAGCGGGAGCTGTCGGAGGAGCTGGACAACGCGCGCGCCGTGCTGCGGGCCGCGGGGGCCGAGCCGGTGGTGCGCGTCACGGGCACCCCGCTGCCCGAGGCCCTGGACGGCCTGCTCGGGTGGGCGGCCCGCGAGGGCGTCACCAACGTCGTACGGCACGCGGACGCCACCCGCTGCCAGATCGACGTCACCTACGACGGGACGGCGGCCACGCTGGAGATCGTGGACAACGGGCGTGGCGGTCCGCCCGAGTCGACCGGCAGCGGCCTGGCCGGCCTGGCCGAACGGGTCAGGGCGGCGGGCGGCTCGATCGAGGCGGGCCCCCGCGAGGCGGGCGGCTTCCGGCTGTGGGTGGCGGTACCCGCATGATCAGGGTCATGCTGGCGGAGGACCAGAGCATGGTCCGCGGCGCCCTGGCCTCGCTGCTCAACCTGGAGTCCGACATCGAGGTGGTGGGGGAGGCGGCCAACGGGCAGGAGGCCGTCGCCGTGGCGGCAGCCGTACGGCCCGACATCGCCCTGCTGGACATCGAGATGCCGGGCGGCGTCGACGGCATCACCGCGGGCGCGACCATCGCCGCCACCGGATGCAGGGTGATGATCCTGACCACCTTCGGCAGACCGGGTTACCTGCGCAGGGCCATGGAGGCGGGCGCCGTGGCGTTCCTGGTGAAGGACAGCCCCGCGCGCGAGCTGGCGGCCGCCATCCGCCGGGTCCACGAGGGGGAGCGGGTCATCGACCCGGCTCTGGCCGCCGCCGCGCTCAGCGCGGGGCCCAACCCGCTGTCGCCCCGCGAACGCGACGTCCTGGCGGCGGCCGTCGACGGCGCCACGATCGGCGACATCGCCCGCCGCCTGCACCTGTCGGAGGGCACGGTGCGCAACTACCTGTCGTCGGCCATCGGCAAGACCCACGCCCGCAACCGCATGGAGGCCGTCCGGCGGGCCAGGGAGCAGGGGTGGCTGTGAGGCCGCGCTAGAGCGCGGCGACCGCCTTGACGGCCTGGTCGACCTGCTCGGGGCTGACCAGGATCGAGGTGCCGAAGCGCAGGTAGACCTGCTGGTAGGGGGTGGTGCTGGTCAGGATGCGCCGGGCGCGCAGGCGTTCCGTCGCCTGGAAGGGCGTCACGCCGTCGATCTCGCAGCACACCAGCCCCGCCGACAGCGCCGGATCCATCGGCGTGATGAGCCGCACCCGCCGGTCGGTGGCCAGGCCCTGCTTGAGGCGGGTGGCCAGCTCGATCGTCCGTTCGTGCACGCGCTGCTTGCCGATCGAGGTCTGGAAGGCGAAGGCCTCGGCCATCGCCCAGCGGTGCTCGAAGGTCTGGTAGCCGCCGGGGGTGTTGACCAGGCCGCCAGGCCCGGTGGGCGCGGTACGGCCGAACCAGGCCCTGAAGCCCGGGCCGCTGAAGCTCGGGATGATGGGGGCGACGTGCTCCCAGGCCCTGCCGTACACGATGCCGGTGCCGCGTGGGCCGAACAGCCACTTGTGGGTGCCGGAGGCCAGGAAGTCGCAGCCGAGGTCGGTGACGGAGTCGGCCAGCGCGCCGAAGCCGTGGACGCCGTCGACGCACAGCAGCGCCCTGTCGGCCTCGTCGCGGTCGCGGTTGGCCTCGGCGAGCATGTCGGCGATGGCGCGGATCGGCAGCCTGACGCCGGTGCCGGAGTGGACCCAGGTGACCGCGACGATCCGGGTGCGCGGGGTGAGCCCCGCCTTCAGCGCCGCCACGATCCGCCCGGCGTCGGCCTTGGCCGGGTCGTCGTACAGCCGCACGCGCGTGACCCGGGCGCCGGTGCGCTCGGCCAGCATCCTGAGGTTCTCGTGCGTGGCGTAGAAGTCGTGCTCGGTGGTCAGCACGTGCTGGCCTGGGCGCAGGCGGAAGCCCGAGTAGATCACGCTCAGGCCCATCGTCGTGCTGTCGGTGAGCGCGACCTGGCCCGCCTCGGCGCCGAGGTAGCGCTCGGCGGCCGCCCGGACCGCGGCGTCGCGGTCATCGGCCTCCAGGTATCCGGCGGTGTCGCCGTCGAGCCCGTCGCGGTGGCGCTGGATCGCCGCGCGCACCACGGCCGGGTGGGCGGCCAGCACGTACGCGGCGAAGTTGGCCACCTTCGCGTCGAGGGCGAACTGCGCGCGCACCGAGGCCCAGTCGTCCGTCACCGGCCTCGGGCCCTCGGCGGGCGCGGTGCAGCCCGCCAGCGTCGCGCCCGCTCCGCCCACCAGCAACGTCCGCCTGTTCAGCACGACTTCCTTCCTAGCACGCTAACGTGCCGATGTGGGAAGACCAGCCAAGTTCGGCGCCGACCAGATCCTCGACACCGCCGCGGCGCTCGCCGCGGAGGGCGGCCACGAGGCCGTCACCGTCACCGCCGTCGCCGCGCGCCTGGGCGCGCCGAGCGGATCCATCTACCACCGCTACGGCTCGCGCGACCTGCTGCTGGCACACCTGTGGATCAGGGCCGTGCGGCGTTTCCAGGAGGGCTTCCTGCGCGCCGTGCGCAGGCCCGACCTGGCCGAGGCGGTGCGCGCCGCGGCCGCGCACGTGGTGCGCTGGTCGGCCGAGCACCCCGACGAGGCGCGGCTGCTGCTCGCGCACAACGTGGCCGAGCTGCGCGAGCGCTGGCCGGCCGAGCTGGGGGCGCAGCTCGACGCGCTCAACACCGACGTCATGGCGGCGCTGCGCGAGCTGGCGGAGCGGGTGCCGGGCGCCGACGGGCTGGAGCGGGTCACGTTCGCGCTCGTCGACGTGCCCGTGGCGGCCGCGCGGCGGCACGTGCTCGAGGGGCGGGCCGTACCGGATGCGGCCGTACGGCTGGCCGAGGTGGCCGCCCTGGCCGTCATCCTGGAGAAGGATCTCTGAGACGAGCGCGGCCGGCCCCGCGCGGGTCACCGGTACGGCCCGCTGGCCACCCGCATGAGGTCGCTGACCCTGACGATCCCCATGCACCTGCCCACCTCGTCGGTCACCACCAGGTCGTCGTAGACGCGGGCGGTGTCGCGCCCCGCGACCTGCATCGCGGCGATGGCAGGGGTGGTCTTGGGAACGGTCCTGGGCGGGTCGGCCAGCCGCAGCGCCGGTTTCTTGGCGTGCAGGGCGTGGCCGTACCTCCCCGCGATCGACAGCAGGAACCTGCTGCGGTCCAGGCTGCCCTCGGGACGCTGGTACTCGTCCACCAGGATCACGCTGGTGATCGAGGGCTCGGTGCCGAACGCCTCCACCGCCTCCTCGGCCGTCGCCCCGGCGGGCAGCGACACGGCCGGCATCAGCAGCTCGTGCACGCGCGGGCCGAGCATCATGTCGGCCTGCGACGGCTTGCGCACCGGCAGCGGCACCCGCACCCGGCCGTCCGGTCCCGGCCGCAGCAGCGGTCCCTCCGCCAGCCGGGTGCCCCACGAGCGCACGGCCGCCAGCTGGGCCTCCTGCGCGATGGCGGGGGCCAGCACGTGCGCGCCGATGCCGCGCGCCAGCGTCGCCAGCGCCTCGCCCGCCGCCGACCTCCTGGGATCCTGCGGAACGCGGGCGACCAGCTCGGGGGCGAGCACGATGAGGTACGGCGCGGCCTCGATGATCAGCTCCATCGGGAGGCTGCCGACGCCCAGGCCGCCGAAGGCGACCAGGTAGCCGATCGCCCGCAGGCCGTCCAGCCCGACGAGCAGCGCCTTCCTGTCCGCGTCCACGCACGGGCCGTGCACCTGGAGGATCACCTCCCTCGGCCGCCTGCCGGACCTCCTGAGGGCCTCGTGCAGCGGCGAGAGCGCGGCCGAGCCGCCGATGACCATGTGGGTGGGAAGATCGAGGATGACGGGAAGGGTTCCTGCGCCGATCTCGGCGGCGTCAGGGGACACGTGCAACGCGATGACACCGCCGGTCTCGAGGTCGACCACAGGGGAGACCGCGGCGGAAGCTTCCTGGTCGTACTGGGGAAGCAGGGGAGTCTGGGGAGACACGTCCAAATTCTGGGGCCGCTCCTGGCAGCCCAGAAGCCCGGTGCGGGGAAATTCACCGACATTTCGCTCCCGGTTCCTGGGACGCCACACCGGGTCTCCAGCCCGGCGCGGCCCTGGGCCCGTCTAGAGCGGCCACCCGCCGCCGTCGGCAGGGGCGCCGGGGACGACCAGCCCCGACTCGTAGGCGAACACCACGGCCTGGGCCCGGTCGCGCAGCCCCAGCTTGGTGAGGATCCGGCTGACATGCGTCTTGGCGGTGTTCTCGCTGACGACGAGCTCGGCGGCCAGCTCCACGTTGGACAGCCCACGCGCCAGCAGTCTCAGCGTCTGGCTCTCGCGGTCGGTCAGCCGCTCCAGCCTGGCCGCCAGCCGCGGGGCGACGCCGTGCCCAGGGCGGCGGACCAGGCTCTCCACCAGCCGTCGGGTCACGGAGGGTGCCAGCAGCGCCTCTCCGGCGGCCACGACCCTGACCGCCTCGGCCAGCTCCTGGCGGCGGATGTCCTTCAGCAGGAATCCGCTCGCCCCGGCCCGCAGCGCGTCGTAGACGTAGTCGTCCAGGTCGAACATGGTCAGCACGAGGACCTTGGCGCTCGTGGCGGCGCAGATGCGCGCGGTGGCCTCCAGGCCGTCCATGCCGGGCATCCGCACGTCCATGAGCACCACGTCGGGCCGCAGCCGTTCGGCCGCCGCGACGGCGGCGGCGCCGTCGGCGGCCTCGCCGACCACGGTGATGTCGGGGTGGACGCCCAGGATCATGGCGAAGCCGGCGCGGAACAGATCCTGGTCGTCGGCGATGAGGACGCTGATCACGCGACTCCTAGGGGAGGGGAAGCTCGGCGTGGACGACGAACCCGGTACCGCCGGGCGCGGTTCCCGCCCGCAGCGTGCCGCCGCAGGCGGCGACCCGCTCCCGCATCCCTGCCAGGCCGTGGCCGCCGGGCCCGCCGGGGCCCGCGCCCGCGCCGTCGTCGGTGACGGTGACGGTCAGCAGGTCGTCCGCGCAGGTCACCGCCACGTGGGCATGGCGGGCTCGGGCGTGCCTGATGACGTTGGTCAGCGCCTCCTGGACGATCCGGTAGGCGGCGACGGCCGTCTCGCGGGGCACCGGGTGAGGACCGTCGCCGGTCTCCAGCGTCACCTCGAGGCCCGCTCGGCGGGTCCTGTCGATCAGGCCGGGAAGGGTGTCGAGGCCGGGGGGCGGGTGTCCCGGCGGGTCGGCGTCGTGGCGGTCGTCGCGGCGCAGCGTGTCGAGCAGGCCGCGCAGCTGGACCAGCGCGGTCCTGCCGGTGTCGGCGACCGCGTCGAGCGCCGCCTGCGCCTGCCGCGGGTCCGAGCCGAGGACGGCCGAGCCCGCCTCGGCCTGCACGACCATGAGCCCGACCGAGTGGGTGACGACGTCGTGCACGTCGCGGGCGATGCGGGTGCGCTCCAGCGCGGCCGCGGCGGCGCGTTCCAGCTCCACCCTCCTGCCGCGCTCGGCCCGCTCGGCCAGCCGCGCGGCCCGCGCCCGCGCCCCGGCGCCGAGCGCCCAGGCGGCCACGAACGCGGTGCCGACCATCCGGTAGACCTCGCTCTCCTCGTGCGGTACGGCCAGCGACACGTAGACGGCGATCCCGACGACGGGCGCGGCGAGCAGCCGTACGGTGGTGCCGCTCAGCTCGGCGACGGTGTAGACGCCCAGCAGCGGCCCCCACGGCAGGAACGGCTTCTCCCACAGCACCATCGCGGTCATGGCCAGTCCGGAGACGACGGAGACCGGCACGGGGGCGCGCCGCCGCCACAGGAGCGGCACGCCGGAGGCCACCGCGGACAGGACCACCCACCACGGCGCGGGCGTGGGCAGGAGCGTGGGCGCCACGGTCGCGACGGTGACCGCCCCTGCCAGCACGGCGTCGACCAGCCCGGCGGGCGGTGTGGGCAGGCTACGGGCGAACCGCATGAGCCCGCTTCGCGGAACGGTCGGAGCCGAGCCGGCCGCGCGCACCATCGCCATCCCTTCCGTCCCCTGCGGCCCGCAGCCCGACGAGCAGGGTCGGGGGCAGCAGCAGGAGGCCGGCCCAGCCTAGCCAATCGCCGAGCACGCTGTACGGCGTGGCCGCCACGGGCGCGGGCAGCGTGAAGACGGCGGAGGCGAAGCCCGGCCCGGTGCGGGCCTCGGCGAGCACCCGCCCGTAGGCGTCGCTGGCCAGCAGGATGCCCGCCCTGGGCGCGCGCACGACGGTCATGCCGTTCTCCACCCCGCGCACCAGCGCCATCCTGCTGTGGATCCACGCGTCGCCGGGGAAGTCCCACGCGGGGGCGAAGACGGCGGTCGCGCCGCGCCGCCGGTAGTCGCGCACGAGCGCGGTGAAGTCGAGGTCCTTGCAGATGGCGATGGCCCACCGGCCGCCTGATCCCGGGAGGAAGGCCACCGCGTCCGCGGGTCCCGGCTCGTACGCCGACTCGATGCCGGGGATGAGATGTCGCTTGTCGTAGCGGACCGGGGCGGCCTTGCCGGAGAAGGCGAGCGCGCTGTTGCCGCGTACGTCGCCGTCGGCGAGGGTGAGGCCGACCAGGATGGTGGCGTGGCGCTCGGCGGCCAGCGCGCCCAGCGGCCGGGCGAGCGCCGGCAGGGTGGCGGCGTCGGCGGCGAAGGTGTTCTCGGGCAGGACGACGACGTCGGCGCGCAGCTTGCGCAGCGCGCCGACGTAGCGCGCGACCAGCGTCCTGCCCTGCGGGGTGCCGACGGGGACGGTGTCGTTCGGCTCGTCGGTGGCCAGCAGCGCCACCCGCGTCGTACCGCCGGCCGCGCCGGGCGCGGCGGCCAGCCGTGCGGCGCCGTAGCCGGTCACGAGTGCCACGACGACCGCCGCTCCGGCGGCCCGCAGCAGCCCGCCCGCCGTCCACGGCAGGCCGGCCAGGACGGCCTGGACGCCCAGCAGCAGGAAGGTGACGCCCCACGGGCCGGTCAGCGACACCAGCTGGAGCACCGGCAGGACGTCGGCCTGCGAGTAGACCATGCTCCACCAGGCGCCGTGCGGCAGCGTGAGCGACACGGCGAACTCCGCCGCCACCCAGGACGAGCCGAACGCCAGCGCGGCGACGAGCGGCCTGCCGCGCCGTGCGATCGCCCCGAAGGCGAGCACCGCCAGACCGAACAGCAGCGAGGTCCCGACGATCAGCGCCGCCCCGAGCGCGGGCGGCAGCTCGAGCACATCGAGGTAGTAGCCCCACATCGGCGTCTGGCCGCCGAGCCAGGCGGCCGTGCCCGCGGCCGTGCGGGTCCATGGGCCCGATCTGACGGCCACGGCCAGCACGGGAAGGGCCGCGATCCACGCGCACCACCACACCGGCGTGAGCCCCGTCCCGAACGCCAGCAGGACGGCCGACAGCGCGGTGAGCATCAGGAGGAGAAGACGATTCATGCCCGCCATGGTCGGCCGGGGACCGCGCCGGGCGCGTCGCGCAGGCGGATGATCCCCGCCCTCATCCGCACGGGTGACGGACATCGCGTCCCCCGCCGGTCATCGACGTCAAGCCGGTGATCGAGGGCGGCCGCCGAAGGGTCAGCGCGGCGCGGCCGGGGTGAACAGGTCGTCGAGGACGCGCCCCGGTCCCGCTCCCGCGGCGGGTTCGGCGTACCACTCCCTGCCGAGCACCCACCCGAAGACGGGGACAGGAAGCCGGAGGAGCGCCCGCATGACGGGCGCCGGCCTGCCGCGGCCCGCCACCTGCGAATGGTGGGCGGCGATCGCGTCGCGCTTCTGCCGGGCGAAGCGGCGTACGTCGATGCGGTGGGTGATGGCCTCGCGGGGGCTGTAGGCGCGGCTGAGCGCGTCGGGGTCGTAGCGGAGCGGCAGCCGCAGGACGCGCGCCGCGGTCATCAGCCGGGCGACGATGTCGCGGGGGAGGGTCGCCTCCAGCAGGCGCGGCACCCCCGCCTCGGCGGCGGCGAGCTTGCCGACCTCGTGCACCCTGACGTGGTCGCGGTGGCCGTACCCGCCGTTGGCGTCGTAGCTGAGCAGGATGTCGGCCCGCTCCTCGGTGAGGATCGCCGCGAGCCTGCCCGCGGCCTCGGCCGGGTCGGCGGCGACGAAACGGGCGCGGTCCGGCGGATCGGGGTAGAGGATCGCGCCGTGGCCGCTGTCGGCGTAGCCGAGGTGGACGACCCGGTGGACGCCCAGGACGGCGGCGCTCGCGCGCAGCTCGTCCATGCGCGTCGTGTCGCCGTCGGCGGCAGCCCCCATGTGGTCGGTGGCGACGACGATCACCACGCGGTGGCCTTCGGCGGCGGCACGGGCCAGCGCGCCGCCGGTCAGGATGGCCTCGTCGTCCGGATGCGCGTGGAATGCCACGACTGTTGCCATGCGTCCCCCTGGGTCGTGAAGCCACCCAGCGTAGCCACTGGATGATCTTCGCCGGCCGACTTCGCGGATCTTCACCCCGGCACCGGTACGCTGCCAGGGTGAAGGCGCGACCGGCGAAGGGCGGGGGACGGTGGGTGTCGGTGCCCCCCGAGCGCGTCCAGCGCTGGATCGACGGCTTCGCCGACCGGCACGGCCCCTTCGAGGCGACAGGTGACACCCATGTCGTACGGCTGGCCGCCGCCGACGGCGCGATCGCCGCGTGCCACGCCCCGTTCCCGCCGCTGCCGCAGGGCCCGCCGAGGGTGGCCCGGCTGGTGACGCACGCCCGCGCCGACCGGCTCGTCGGGGTGGTGCTCGTCCGCCTCGGCGGCTACGCGGCGGGCGTCTTCCACGGCTCGGAACTGGTCGCCTCCAAGGTCGGCTCCCGCTACGTGCAGGGCCGCACGGCGGCCGGCGGCTGGTCCCAGCAGCGCTTCGCCAGGCGCAGGCAGAACCAGGCCGACCAGGTCTGGCAGGCCGCCGCCGACACCGCGCTCCAGGCGCTGTCGCCGCACCTGGAGGCGCTGGCGGGGGTGGTGTTCGGCGGCGACAGGAAGGCGGTCGACGCGATGCGTGCCGACCGGCGCCTCGCGCCGTTGTTCGCGCTGGAGACCGAGCCGTTCCTCACCGTGCCCGACCCCAGACTCGCCGTCCTGCGGGAGACCCCCGCGCTGTTCCGCGCCGTCCGGATTCACGTCACCGATCCGGAGTGACCTGCCGTCCGGATCCATGATCCGGAGTGACCTGCCGTCCGGATCCATGTCGCCGATCCGGAGTGACCCGCCGTCCGGAGATGCGGGCCACTCCGCACGGCCGCCTCAGCCGGTCGCCGTGATCCGGACGGCGTCGGCGATGACGTAGCCGGTGGCCGAGGTCCATCTGCTCACCCCGACCACGTTGTACGTGCCCGCGTTCAGCGTGAAGGTGCCCAGCGAGCGCCATTGCCCGCCGCCCGCGCGCTGGTCGACCGTCACGGTCTGGGTCCCGCTCGCGGCGGCCACGAGGTGCGGGGTCGCGCTGTTGTACCCGGCGTTGGCCGGATACCAGACCTCCACCCGGTAGGCGCCCGCCTGGGGGACGGTGGTCCTGAACCAGGCCGGGTCACTGGCGGCGACGGGGTCGGCGAACCGGTAGTCGGCCCCGTAGCGCTGCGTGGAGTACGCCGAGGTGCCCCACGCCGACCCGGCGGCCGGCCCGTCGACGATCACGCTGAACGGGCCGCCGCCGCCGCCCGAGCTCGCGGCGCTCTCCTGGTGGGTTCTGCCGAGCGCGGTCACGTGGTACGTGCCGGGCCCGGGCGAGGTGTCGATGAAGGAGGTGCCCCGGGTGGTGCCGATCAGGTTGCGGGCGTCGGTGAACAGGCAGGGGTCGGCGGGGTCGCCCCGGTAGACGGCGTAGGCGGCGCCGCTGCCCTGCCACGACACCTTCACCCCGCCGGACACCGGGGTCGCCGAGACGCCGGTCGGGGACGGCGGGGCGGACGCCGTACCTCTGGGCGGGATCAGGGCGGGCCTGCGGTAGTGGTCGGAGACGACCAGGGAGAAGGAGCCGATCCTGTCGGCCCGCACGTCCTTGGCGCTGAAGTAGACGTCGCCCTGCACCTCGGGGTGGCCGCGGTTGTCGCGCAGGTGGTCGCTGAGCTCGGCGGGGTCCTGCCAGGCGGGATCCTGGCCGGAGGCGCCCGCGCGGTAGGCGGCCTGTCCGACGGAGAGCTGCACGTTCGTGCCTCGCACCACCTCCGACCACCAGGCGGTGAGCACCGCGTAGTCGGCGGCGGCGAAGCCGATGTGCCAGTAGAGCTGCGGCGTCAGGTAGTCGATCCAGCCCTGCTTCACCCAGCGCCGGCTGTCGGCGTAGATGGCGTCGTAGGACTGCAGGCCCGACGTGCGCGAGCCGAGCGGGTCGGTGGAGGCGTTGCGCCAGATGCCGAACGGGCTGATGCCGAAGGCGACGTGCGCCTTGGCGGCGTGGATGCGCTGGCCGAGCTCGCGCACCAGGAGGTTGACGTTGTCGCGGCGCCAGTCGGCGATGTCGGTGAAGGCGCCGCCGTACTGGGCGAAGGTGGCCGCGTCGGGGATGGTCTGGCCGTTGACCGGATAGGGGTAGAAGTAGTCGTCGAGGTGCACGCCGTCCACGTCGTAGCGGGTGACGGCGTCCATGATGGCGTCCTGGATGAAGGCGCGGACGGCGGGAATGCCCGGGTTGTAGTACAGCTTGCCGCCGTAGGCGAAGCGCCAGCCGGGGTTCTGGCGGGCGGGATGGGTCGCGACGAGCTTGGTGGGGTCGTCGTGGTTGGCCACCCGGTAGGGGTTGAACCACGCGTGGAACTCCAGGTTGCGGGCGTGCGCCTCGGCGACCATGAACGCGAGCGGGTCGTAGCCGGGGTCGGTGCCCTGGGTGCCGGTCAGCCACTGCGACCACGGCTCGTACGGCGAGGGCCAGAACGCGTCGGCGGTCGGGCGCACCTGGACGACGACGGCGTTCAGGCGCTTCTGGACGGCCAGGTCGAGCCACGAGCGGAACTCGGCCTGCTGGGCGGAGACGGACAGGCCCGTCCTGCTGGGCCAGTCGATGTTGGCGACCGAGGAGATCCACATGGCTCTGAGCTGCCGCTTGGGCGTGGCGGGATCGGGGACGCAGGCCGCCGTGGCGGGAGCGGCGGCTGCGGAGGCGGCTGTCGGGACGGCGGCTGGGTTGACGAGGAAGGTGAGCACGAGGGCGAAGAGCGCCGCTAATCGGGTCACAGAAGGAATTTTTCATCCAAGATGCCGACGAACGCAATAGTCTTCATCCCGATCGCCGGGCGACGCGGCGACGGGTGGCGCGTGGCCGGCGCCCGGCGGTCATCCCCTCCTCGGCGAAGGACGGAAATTTTCATCCACAATCGCGGTAATGTCAATTATCGACATCTGTCATGAAGAGCCCTTAATGTGCAGCCACACCCCCTGCTCGAGGAGCGCTCATGACCCGATTAGCCGCTCTTGTCGCCTCTGCCCTCTCCGCCCTCCTCGTCCTTACCGGTCAGCCTGCCGTCGCCGACCGGGCGACACCCCTCGGCGCCGCCTTCGACAAGGCCGCCGCCGCCCACGACGTCCCCCGCGACCTGCTCGCCGCCATCGCCTACGCCGAGACCCACCTCGACGGCCACAACGGCGAGCCGAGCGCCAGCGGCGGCTACGGCGTGATGCACCTGGTCAGCAACCCCACCACGCACACGCTGGAGAAGGCCGCCGAACTCACCGGCCTGCCGGTGGAGAAGCTGCGCGCCGACACCGAGGCCAACATCCTCGGCGGCGCCGCGGTCCTGCGCTCCCTCGCCGACGGCCTCGGCCTCGACGAGGCCGCCAGGAAGGAGGAGGGCCGCTGGTACGAGGCCGTCGCCGCGTACGGCAACGCCACCTCGCCCGAGCTCGCCCGCCTCTACGCCGACGCCGTCTACGAGATGCTCGGCCTCGGCTTCAAGGCCAAGGGCCTGCGCGTGGCCCCCCGGGAGGTCACCGCCGAGCGTGGACGGTACGCCACGGTCAAGGACCTGAACGCCAAGGACACGAACGCCGTGGCCGCCGCCAGCCCCGACTACCCGAACGCCAGTTGGGTGCCCGCCAGCTCCAGCAACTACACCGCGTCGAGCCGTCCGTCGAGCTACGCCATCGACCGGGTGGTCATCCACGTGACCCAGGGCTCCTACGCCGGGACGATCTCCTGGTTCCAGAACCCGAGCGCCCAGGTCTCGGCGCACTACGTGGTCCGCTCCTCCGACGGCGCCATCACCCAGATGGTCCGCGAGAAGGACGTCGCCTGGCACGCGGGCAACTGGTCCTACAACACCCGCTCCATCGGCATCGAGCACGAGGGCTTCATCAGCGACGCCTCGTGGTTCACCGACGCGATGTACCGGGCCTCGGCCGCCCTGACCCGCAACATCTGCGACAAGTACGGCATCCCCAAGGACCGCGCCCACATCATCGGCCACAACGAGGTCCCCGGCGCCACGCACACCGACCCGGGCCAGTACTGGAACTGGACCACCTACATGTCGTACGTGACCGGCGGTGGCGGCGGCTCGTGGTCCACCACGATCGACAACACCGGCGCGTTCACCGCCAGCGGCAACTGGGGCACCTCCAGCTACTCCGCCCAGCGCTACGGCGCCGACTACCGCTTCGCCAACCCCGTGGCGGCCAGCGACCCCGCATGGTACCGGGCCAACCTGCCCAGCACGGGCAGCTACCGGGTCGAGGTCTGGTACCCCTCCGACCCGGGCTACAACAGCTCGGCCCCCTACATCGTGGCCACCTCCAGCGGCAACCAGACGGTCTACGTCGACCAGCGGTCGGGCGGCGGCGGCTGGCGCAGCATCGGCACCTTCACGCTCAACGCCGGTGATCGCGACGTCGTCGGCGTCAGCCGCTGGACCTCCGGCACCGGCTACGTCATAGCCGACGCCGTCCGCATCACCCGCCTCTGACCGACCACCACCGAAACGCCCCCGGCCCGGCTGCCCCGGACCCGGACCCGGACCCGGCTGCCCCGCCCCCGGACCCCAACCCCGGACCCTGACCCGGCTCACGGGGCGCTGTGTCCCAGGTCACCGGACCGCGAAGCGGCGGAAGCCGGGTGGCGGGGATCCGGACCGCGAAGCGGCGGAAGCCGGGTGGCGGGGATCCGGACCTGTCTCCGGTCCATGGACGGGCGGCCGGTCCGGCCCGCTGAGTCCCCTCAGGGGAGAACCGAAGATCGAGGAGAAGGGCGGCCCGCGGGCCGCCCTTCTCGCCGTCACGGGAAGCCCTGCCCCGCCCAGCCCGTTAACAAGGGGAGGAGGCGTGCCCCGGCCCGTACACTGATCCCCATGCACACTCCCGATTGACCGGCCCCCGCCGCCTGACCGACTTTCCTAGCCCGGGAGTGTCCTCCTAACCATGATCATCGCCAGTGATATCGAGCTGCGCGCGGGAGCGCGCCTGCTCATCGAGAACGCGACGTTCCGCGTCAACCCCGGTGACAAGATCGGTCTCGTCGGCCGCAACGGTGCGGGCAAGACCACCCTGACCAAGGTGCTCGCGGGTGAGGGCGTCCCCGCCGCGGGCACGGTCACCGCCTCCGGCAGCATCGGCTACCTCCCCCAGGACCCCCGCGCGGGCGACCTCCAGGTGCTGGCCCGCGACCGCATCCTGTCGGCCCGCGGCCTCGACGAGGTGCTGCGCAAGCTGCGCGCCGCCGAGGAAGGCATGACCAGCGACGACCCGAAGGTGCGCGACCGGGCGGTCAAGCGCTACGGCAGGCTCGAGGACCAGATGCACGTCCTCGGCGGCTACGCGGCCGAGTCGGAGGCGGCCTCCATCGCCTCCAGCCTCGGGCTGCCCGACCGGGTGCTCAAGCAGCCGCTGGAAACCCTGTCCGGCGGCCAGCGCAGAAGGGTCGAACTCTCCCGAATTCTCTTCAGCGGTGCAGAAACTCTCCTTCTGGACGAACCGACAAACCACCTAGATGCCGACTCAATTGGGTGGCTTCGGGATTTTTTGCGCTCCCATCAGGGAGGCTTGGTGATCATCAGCCACGACGTTGGTCTACTTGAAGCGACGGTCAACAAGGTCCTCCACCTCGACGCCAACCGCAGCGTGATCGACATCTACAACGTCGGCTGGACGGCCTATCTCGCCCAGCGCGAGACCGACGAGAAGCGTCGCAAGCGCGAGCGTGCCAACGCCGAGAAGCAGGCCAACGCCCTGCTGTCGCAGGCCGACAAGATGCGCGCCAAGGCCACCAAGGCCAAGGCCGCCCAGGACATGATGCGCCGCGCCAACCGGCTGCTGTCGGGCACCGAGGAGGTGCGCAAGAGCGACAAGGTCGCCAAGCTGCGCTTCCCTGACCCGCTGCCCTGCGGCAAGACGCCGCTGACGGCCGAGGACCTGTCCAAGTCGTACGGCTCGCTGGAGATCTTCACCGATGTCAGCATGGCCGTCGACCGGGGCAGCAGGGTCGTCATCCTCGGCCTGAACGGCGCCGGCAAGACCACGCTGCTACGGCTGCTCGGCGGCATCGAGAAGCCCGACACCGGCGAGGTCAAGCCGGGTCACGGCCTCAAGGTCGGCTACTACGCCCAGGAGCACGAGACCCTCGACGGCGATCGCACGCTGCTGGAGAACATGCAGTCGGCGGGCGGCACGTTCACCGACACCGAGTTGCGCAAGGTGCTCGGCTCGTTCCTGTTCACCGGCGACGACGTCGACAAGCCGGCCGGCGTGCTGTCGGGCGGCGAGAAGACCCGTCTCGCCCTGGCCATCCTGGTGCTCTCGAGCGCCAACGTCCTCCTTCTCGACGAGCCCACGAACAACCTCGACCCCGTCAGCAGAGAGCAGGTACTTTCGGCACTTAGGTCCTATTCTGGGGCGATCGTCCTGGTTACGCACGACGAGGGTGCTGTTGAGGCGCTGCAACCCGATAGGGTGATCTTGCTACCTGACGGAACTGAAGACGCTTGGAGCGCTGAATTTTCCGATCTTGTGGCACTTGCCTGATCTTAATTTGAGCGGGTAGGGATCTTTTCCCCTGGAGTAGGTAGCCGATCCCGCTGAAATGACTGATCATGGCGGAGTAACGCTGCGGAAGTCTGGCACTACAGGAGGTACTCGTGGCCGAGACTCTGAAGAAAGGCACCCGGGTCACCGGGGCCGACCGTGAGAAACTGGCCGGCGATCTGAAGAAGCGCTACGCCGCGGGTGAGAGCATCCGCGCCCTGGCCGCTTCGACCGGCCGGTCATACGGGTTCATCCACCGCATCCTCAGCGAGTCCGGTGTGACTCTGCGCGGACGCGGCGGGGCCACCCGAGGCAAGTCCAAGCGCTGAGGCCGCCTCGGATACGCGCGACCGCAGCCGCTCGTCTCCCAGTCAGCGTGCCGTCCCGCCCGGGCCCTACTAGAACCTCATTCTAGGGAATCGGTAGGCTCGGGCGCGACGGACCAGCGAGGGAGCGGACCCGACCGTCACAGGTCGGGACGCTACCCGTGACCACGCGGGAGTGAGCGATGGCGGAAGCGACGCTTGGGGGGAGTGCGGCGGACGTCTCCTTCGAGGAGGCCGGTCTGCGCTACGAGGTGGACGGTGAGATCGCGACGATCACGCTGGATCGGCCGGACAAGCGGAACGCACAGACGTTCGCTACCTGGTCGGCTCTGGCTCGGATCGGTGACGACCTGCCCGAGCAGGTTCGAATCGTCGTGGTCCAAGGTGAGGGACCGTCCTTCTCAGCAGGGATCGACCTGCGGATGTTCACACCCGAGGGGGTGCCAGGACAGGGCTCGTTCAGCTCGACGGCACAACTCGACGAGAAGTCTTTCGAGCAGCGGATCGAACAGGCCCAGCAGGGTTTCCTGTGGCTGCGCCGTCCGGAGATCGTCTCCATCGCCGCGGTTCACGGTCACGCCATCGGCGCCGGATTCCAGCTGGCGCTCGCCTGTGACCTGCGGATCGTGGCCGAAGACGTCAAGTTCTGCATGAAGGAACCCGCGCTCGGGCTCGTGCCCGACCTGACGGGGACCAAGCCCCTTGTCGATCTGGTCGGCACGGCCAAGGCGATCGACATCTGTCTCACGGCCAGGGTCGTGGGCGCCGAGGAGGCGTTCAGGATCGGGCTGGCCGAACGGGTCGTCAGCAGGGAAGGGCTGGCGCAGGCCGTACAGGACAAGGCGGCCGAGCTGCTTTCGACCAACCGCGACGCGGCCACGGCCACCAAGCGGCTGCTCCAGGGCGCGGCGGGGCGCACCCTGGAGGAGCAGGCGGCGGCCGAGCGGGCCGAGCAGCAGGTCAGGATCAGGACACTGTTCGCCGGGAGCTGATCAGGGAATCGGTGCCGCCCAGCGGGTGCTGAGATTGCCGATGACGATGATGGGTGGGGGCTTCGCGCCCCAGACGATGCGATCGCTGCGCCGTGACGAGTCGGTCATGAAGCAGCGGCTCCGGCCTGGCACGGTCAGGCGGATAGCCGGCCATGCCCGGCCTTTCGGCGGTCTGATCACCGCCTTCCTGGTGCTGGTGGTCGCCGGCGCGGTCATCGTGGTCGCCAACCCGCTGCTGATGAAGGCCATCATCGACGACGGCATCCTGCCCAAGCGGCCGGACGTCGTCGTCTGGCTCGCCGTCGCGATCGCGGCGCTGGCCGCGCTGGACGCCGGGCTGACGCTGGCCCAGCGGTGGTTCTCCGCCCGCATCGGCGAGGGCCTCATCTACAACCTGCGCACCGAGGTCTTCGACCACGTCCAGCGCATGCCGGTGGCCTTCTTCATGCGCGCCCAGACGGGCGCGCTGGTCTCCAGGCTCAACACCGACGTCATCGGCGCGCAGCGCGCGCTGACCAGCACGCTGTCGTCGGTCGTCTCCAACGTCATCAGCCTGGTCCTCGTGCTGGGCGCGATGTTCGTGCTCTCGTGGCAGGTCACGCTGGTCGCCCTGGTCCTGCTGCCGATCTTTATTTTCCCCGCCAAGTGGGTGGGGCGGCGCATGTCCGCGCTCACGCGCGAGCAGATGCAGCTCGACGCCGAGATGAGCTCGGTGATGACCGAGCGCTTCAACGTGGCCGGCGCCATGGTCGCCAAGCTGTACGGCAGGCCGGAGGAGGAGGCCGACACCTTCGGCAGGCGCGCCGCCCGGGTCCGCGACGTGGGCGTCACCGTGGGCATGTACGGCACCGTCTTCAGGGTCGCGCTCGGCCTGGTCGCCGCCCTGGCCACGGCCCTGGTCTACGGCATCGGCGGGGTCCTGGCCGTGGGCGACTACTTCGAGCTCGGCACCCTGGTCGCCCTCACGGCGCTGCTGATGCGCCTGTACGGCCCGCTGACCTCGCTGTCGAACGTCCACGTCGACGTGATGACCGCGCTGGTCAGCTTCGACCGCGTCTTCGAGGTGCTCGACCTGCGGCCCATGGTCGCCGAGAAGGAGGAAGCGCGTCCGGTGCCGGCCGGCCCGGTGACGATCGAGTTCGACGACGTGCACTTCCGCTACCCCGCCGCCGAGGAGGTCTCGCTGGCCTCCCTGGAGTCGGTGGCCAGGCAGGACACGAGCCCCGCGCATCCCGTCCTCAAGGGCGTCTCGTTCGCCGCCCGGCCGGGGCGGCTGGTGGCGCTCGTCGGGCCGTCAGGGGCGGGCAAGACCACCATCACCTCGCTGGTCTCGCGCCTGTACGACGTCGGTGAGGGTGCGGTCCGGCTCAACGGGCTGGACGTGCGTGACGCCACTCTCGCCTCCATCCGCGACACCGTGGGCGTCGTCATGCAGGACGCCCACCTGTTCCACGACACCATCGGCGCCAACCTGCGCTACGCCAAGCCCGGCGCCGACGACGAGGAGATCTGGGAGGCGCTGCGCGCCGCGCAGATCGCCGACCTGGTCGAGGGCCTGCCCGACCGGCTCGACACCGTGGTCGGCGACCGCGGCTACCGGCTGTCGGGAGGGGAGAAGCAGCGGCTCGCCCTGGCCCGGCTGCTGCTGAAGGCGCCCAGCGTGGTCGTGCTCGACGAGGCCACCGCCCACCTCGACTCCGAGTCGGAGGCGGCGGTGCAGCGGGCGCTGAAGACGGCGCTGGCGGGGCGCACCTCGCTGGTCATCGCGCACCGGCTGTCGACGATCCGCGAGGCCGACGAGATCCTCGTCGTCCAGGACGGCACGATCGCCGAGCGCGGCAGGCACGAGGAGCTGCTGGCCCGCGGCGGCGCCTACGCCGAGCTCTACCGCACCCAGTTCGCCGCCGAGGCGCGCGAGCGGTCCTGAACCCCGCGCCCCGCGACCACCGGTCGAGCCGCCCGCACCGCGCCGAGCCGGCCCCTACAGCCAGCCGAGCCCGGCCCCTACAGCCAGCCGAGCCCGGCCCCTACAGGTAGCCGAGCCTGGTCAGCTCCTCGCGGGCGACCTTCTCCACCAGCTCGCGGTCGTCGGGACGCAGCCGGGTGCGCCACCCACCCACCTCCGGGATGCGCGTGCCGTACAGCGCGACCTTCGACACCCTCGTCTCCAGGAAGCCCGACAGCGACGCGACGCTCTCGCCGGTGGAGTGGACCAGGTCCTCGTAGCGGACGGTGAGCAGCTGCTCGGCCGGCAGCTGCCGGCGCAGGGCGGCGCTGAGCCGCACCGCGCTGCGCCAGCGGAGGGCGCACTTGCCCGCCGTCGGCATGGTCTTCCACCGGTCGCGGTGCTCGTCGCGGTTGATCCCGAGGAAGGTGTTGGGGAACTCGGTGTCGTCGGCCATCATCGGCGGCTTGAACCAGGCCAGGCAGTCGGGGTCGGCGGCCATGTCGCAGGCGACGTCGCGGCCGTCGCGGATCAGCTGCACGAAGCGGGCGTCGGGGAAGGCCCGCAGCAGGACCTCGGCGCTGTAGAGCAGGTCGGGGCTCGCGTCGCCGAAGCGTGTCACGGTGGCGGTGGCGACGCAGGGACCGCTGCCGGTCACGCCGCCCGCCTCCCGGCACGGCAGCGCGCACTGGCCGCACGAGCCGGGCAGCACCTGCCACGACTCGGCGAGGGAGTCGCGCAGCACCCTGACCGCGCCCGAGCTGCGCCCGATGGACGGGCGGCGGGCGAAGGCGTGCACCACGTGCGCCACCGACTGGCGGCCCATGGTCATGTGGAAGCCGGGGGAGCGCTTCAGGGCACGCGCGAGCAGGTCCGCGCCGGAATGAGGAGCTCCCAGCAGGAAGACCGGCCTGCGGACCTTGATGCCGTTGACCACGAGAATGTGGGGCGGAGGTCGCATACGTCAGGTAAGTGTGACACCGTTTGCCGGGTGAACGAACCGGCCACGCCAACATCGGCCACGGCGACCCCGGGAGCGGGCGCCGGCTCCGGATCAGGACCGCTTCGCCTGGGCGCGGGTGACACGGTCGCCATCGTCTCGCCGTCAGGGCCGCCGAACGCGACGCTGCTGCAGCGGGGGGTGAAGCTGCTGGAAGGGCTGGGGCTGAAGGTCGTCCTGGGCCGGCACGTGCTCGACCGCGAGGGCTACCTGGCAGGCACCGACGCCGACCGCGCCGCCGACCTGCAGGCCGCCTGGTGCGACCCGGCCGTCTCGGCGGTGTTCTGCTCGCGCGGAGGGTACGGCGCGGCCAGGATCCTCGACCTGCTCGACTGGCGGGAGATGCGCGCCGCGGGCCCCAAGATCCTGCTCGGCTCCAGCGACATCACCGCCCTGCACCACGTCTTCGGCGTCGAGCTCGGCCTGCCCACGCTCCACGGTCCGATGCCCGCCTGCCGTCCGCTCTCCTTCGAGGCCGAGCCGGAGCCGGTGACGTGGGACCACCTGCGGGCCGCGCTCTTCGCCACGACCCCGCCGCCCGTCACGGGCGACAGGGTCCTGCGCGAGGGCCGCGCCCAGGGCGTGCTCGCGGGCGGGAACCTGGCGCTGCTGGCCTCGCTGTGCGGCACCCGCTACCAGCCGTCCTTCGCGGGCAGGCTGGTGCTGCTGGAGGACGTCGGCGAGCAGCCGTACCGGATCGACCGGATGCTCACCCAGCTGCTGCAGGCCGGCGCCTTCGACGGCGTGCGCGGGATCGCGCTCGGCTCCTGGGTAGAGTGCGGCGACCCCTACCCGGTGCTGGCCGAACGGCTCGGGCCGCTGGGCGTGCCGATCATCGCGGGGTTGACCGTGGGGCACGGCACACCACAGAGGTCTGTGTGGCTCGGAGCGCTTGGTGTTATCGATACCGAATCGTGCTCCCTTACTGGTCTGCATGGTGGCATGGAGCAGGCAGTGTAAGACGCATAGGGAGAAAAGCGACGATTCCGGAGGTCGGGGACGCGTGAAGTTCTTCAGGCGCGACCGGGAGCCCTCCCGGAGATCCGTCGAGGACATCGATCTCGACTCCCTCCTCGCGCTCGTCGCCGACTCCCTCGGCTACACCTGCACGTTCGCCCCTGACGGCGGCTCGCTCACCCTCGGCGGCGGCAGGGAGATCCTGGTACGGCTGGCGGGCCTGCGCCGCGAGGCGGGCCGCCGCTCCCGCGAGGACTGGCCCGTGCTGGTCTCCGAGCACCTGACCAACGCGGTGGCCGCCGCCGACGACCTGCTCGACGTGTGCGACCTCGACCAGGTCAGGCCGCTGCTGCGCACCAGGGTCGAGTCGGTCGACGCGGTCGAGGACCTCACCAGGGTGGTTGGCCGCTCGCTCAACGGCGACCTGGTCGAGCTGCTGACCGTCGGGACCCGCTTCGTGCGTCCCGAGGAGGCCGGATGCTGGCCCATCCCGTCGGGCCAGGCGCTCGACCTGGCGCTGGGCAACGTCCGGCAGGACGAGCGGCTGACGCTCTCGCATCTCGACCTCGCCGGGCTGCAGGCCTGGCGGCTGTCGGGCCGTACCGTGGCCGCGGCCGCGCACCTGCGCTGGCTCGAGCAGTACGTCGCCGTGCCGGAGGACGGGGTGCTGGTCATCCTGCCCGACCCCGCCACGCTGCTGCTCTACCCGGTCGACGGCATCGGCGTCGTGCGCGCCATCGAGCGGCTGCGCCTGCACGCCGAGCGCGCCGGGGGGCTGAGCCAGCAGGTCTACTGGTGGCACGCCGGCATGCTGACGCTGATCCGCGCCGACATCGTCCTGCAGGACGGCCAGACCCGGCTCGTCGTGGCCCCGCCACCCGAGTTCGCCAGGGTGCTGGCCCGCCTGGCCGCCTGACCGGGGGAGCGCGCCCGGCAGCGCCCAGAACGGGCCTCAGAACGGCCCCAGGCAAGCCCGGGACGGCCCCCAGGGCAGGCCCGGGACGACCCCACGACCGGGCTCTATGACAGGGCGCGGGCCGCGTGGACGAGGGGCACGTGGGAGAAGGCCTGGGGGAAGTTGCCGACCAGGCGGCCGTAGCGCGGGTCGTACTCCTCGGCCAGCAGCCCCACGTCGTTGCGCAGGGTCAGCAGCCGTTCGAACAGCTCGCGCGCCTCCTCGGTACGGCCCTGCATGGCCATGACCTCCACCAGCCAGAAGCTGCACGCCAGGAACGCGCCCTCGCCGCCCGGCAGGCCGTCGATGTCGTTGTCGGCGGCGACCGGGTAGCGCAGCACGAACCCGTCCGTCAGCAGTTCCCGCTCGATCGCGCTCACCGTGCCGCTCACCCTGGGGTCGTCGACCGGCAGGAAGCCGACGACCGGGATCAGCAGCAGCGACGCGTCGACCTCGACGGAGCCGTAGGACTGGGTGAAGGTGTTGCGGACCGGGTCGTAACCCTTGGAGCAGATCTCGTCGTGGATGCGCTGTCGCACCTCGCGCCACCGCTCGACGGGGCCGGTGCGGCCGAAGTTCTCCACCTGCTTGATCGCCCGGTCCATCGCCACCCAGCACATCACCTTGGAGTGCGTGAAGTGCCGGCGCGGGCCGCGCACCTCCCACAGGCCCTCGTCGGGCTCGTCCCAGTGCTCCTCGACGTAGTCGAGCAGCTCCCGCTGGATGGACCACGCCCTGTCGCTGGGGGCCAGGCCTGAGGTGCGCGAGTGGTAGAGGCAGTTGAGCACCTCGCCGTAGACGTCGAGCTGCAGCTGGTTGACCGCGCCGTTGCCGATGCGCACCGGGCGGGAGTCCTCGTAGCCGTCGAGCCAGCCGAGCTCCATCTCGGGCAGGCGGCGCTCGCCCGCCACGCCGTACATGATCTGCAGGTCCTGCGGCCTGCCCGCGATGGCCCGCAGCAGCCAGGCCCGCCAGGAGGCCGCCTCGTCGAGGTACCCGGAGCCGATGAGCGCGTCGAGCGTCATGGTGGCGTCGCGCAGCCAGCAGTAGCGGTAGTCCCAGTTGCGCACGCCGCCCAGGTCCTCGGGCAGCGAGGTGGTGGGGGCGGCGACGATGCCGCCGGTGGGGTCGTAGGTCAGCGCCTTGAGGGTGATGAGCGAGCGGATCACGGCGTCGCGCCACGGGCCCTTGTAGGTGCACTGGCTCACCCACTCGGCCCACAGCTCCTCGGTCTGCGTGAGGTGCTCGTCGGCCGAGATCAGCCGCGGCATCGGCTGGTGGGAGGGGTGCCAGGTGAAGACGAAGGCGTGCCGCTCGCCTTCCTTGACGTGGAAGGTGGCGCGGTGGGCGTAGTCGCCGCCCTTGAGCGGGACGGGGGAGTGCAGCCAGATGGAGTCGGGGCCGCCGATCGCCTGCAGGTGGCCGTCGCTGCGGCGCACCCATGGGACGATCCTCCCGTAGTCGAAGCGGATCCTGATCTGGGTGGACATCTCCACCGTGCCGGACACACCCTCGACGATGCGCACCACGTCGGGGTTGCGGTCGCGGGGCGGCATGAAGTCGATCACCCTGACGGTGCCGGTGGGGGTGTCGTACTCCGATTCCAGGATCAGGGTCTCGCCCCGGTAGCGGCGCCGGTCGGCCGCCGGCCGGCCGGTGGGTCCGAGCCACCAGTGCCCGTTGCTCTCCTTGCCGAGCAGCGCCGCGAAGCAGGCCGGCGAGTCGAACCTGGGCAGGCAGAGCCAGTCGATCGACCCGTCGCGAGCCACCAGCGCCGCCGACTGCATGTCTCCGATGAGGGCGTAGTCCTCGATCCGCATGAACCCGACGGTACAGCGACCTTGACCGCCAGGCATGGGCGGACAGGTGGATTTCGTGGTGTCGGCCCGCTTCGCGCTCAGGACGGCAGCGGGAAGCGCCGGGTGAACAACTGCGTGATCGGGCCGATCGCCACGGCGAAGAGCAGCGTGCCGATGCCGACGGTCCCGCCGAGCAGCCAGCCGACGGCCACGACGGTGATCTCGATGAGGAAGCGGGACAGCCGGACCGACAGGCCGAGCCTGATCAGGCCGGTCATGATCCCGTCGCGCGGCCCCGGGCCCATCCCCGCGCCGATGTACAGGACGGTCGCCAGCGCGACGGCCACGATCGCCACCAGCAGGTAGGTCCACGCCAGGGCCCAGTGGCCGGGTGCCGGCAGCACGAACATCGCCGCGTCGGCGAACAGGCCCAGGAAGACGATGTTGCTGATCGTGCCGATGCCGGGCTTCTGCCGCAGCGGGATCCACAGCAGCATGACCAGCGCGCCGACCGCGATGATCCAGGTGCCGATGGTCATGCCGGTCCTGATCGCCAGGCCCTCGTGGAAGACGTCCCAGGGGTCGTTGCCGAGGTTCGACTCGACCTGCAGGCCGATGCCGATGCCGTACAGGGCCAGGCCGCCGTAGAGGCGGACCAGGCGGGACGGAAGAGAGCCAAGGGACGGTACGGATATCTCGCTCATAATGGCCGCTATCCTCCAAGGCCAATGGCTTGCGCCAAAAGGGCCAATCGGCGAAAGTGGCCTTATGTCGGATCGCCACCTGTCCGCCCATCAGCTCGGACGCCTCCTCGACGCCGACCGGTCGGCCCGGCCGTACTACCGGGCGCTGGCCCAGGAGGTGCGCGCCCTGGTGCGGGACGGCAGGGTGCCGGTGCGGATGCGGATGCCCGCCGAACGGCACCTGGCCCAGGAGCTCGGCGTCAGCCGTACCACCGTGACCGCCGCCTACGACCTGCTGCGCGAGCAGGGCTACCTCGACAGCCGCCAGGGCGCGGGCAGCTGGACGGCGCTGCCCGACCCCTCGGTGTGCGCCGACAACCCCTGGCTGTCGGTGGACGACGACGGCCTGCTCCAGCTGCACTGCGCCGCCCCCGCCGCCACCACGCTGCTGCCGGAGGCCGTCGCCGAGGCCGTCCAGGATCTGCCCAGGTACGGCATGGGCACCGGCTACGACCCGATGGGCCTGCCCGAGCTGCGTGAGCGCATCGCCGCCCATTACACCGCCCGCGGCCTGGCCACCCGCCCCGAGCAGATCCTGGTGACGACCGGCTCCCAGCACGCCCTCCAGCTCGTCATGAGCCTGCTGGTCGGTGCCGGCGACCCGGTCGTGGTCGAGTCGCCCACCTACCCGCACGCCATCGACGCCGCCCGCCACAGGTCGGCCCGCATCGTGCCCGTCGGCGTCTCGGCCGAGGGCTGGCAGGTGGACCTGCTGGCCGGCGCCATGCGGCAGTCGGCGGCCCGGCTGGCCTACCTCATGCCCGACTTCCACAACCCGACGGGCGCGCTCATGGACGACGCCACCCGCGCCGCCGTCGTCGGCCACGCCAGGCGTATGGACACCACACTGCTGGTCGACGAGACATGGGCGGAGCTGGCGGTCGACGAGGTGCCGAGAGCCGCGCCGATGGCCGCCTTCGACACCGACAGCAGGGTGATCACCATCGGCTCCGCGTCCAAGCTGTGGTGGGGCGGGCTGCGCATCGGCTGGATCCGCGCCAGCGCGGCCCTGGCGCGCGGCCTGGCCGTGCACCGCGCGGCCGTCGACATCGCCAGCCCCGTGCTCGAGCAGCTCATCGTCGCCCGGCTGTTCGACCGCATCGAGGAGGCCCGCGCCGAGCGCCGCCGCTCGCTCGGCGCCTCCCGCGCGGCGCTGGTCACCGCGCTGCGCGAGCACCTGCCCGAGTGGAGCTTCACCGTGCCGCGCGGCGGCGGCACCCTGTGGGTACGGCTGGCCGGCGAGGGCGCCACCCCGCTGGCCGAGAGCGCCGCCTGCCACGGGGTCAGGCTCGCGCCCGGCCCGTGGTTCGGCGTGAGCGGCACCCTCGAGGGCTACCTGCGCCTGCCGTACACCCAGCCGCCGCAGGTGATCACCGAGGCGGTCGCCAGGCTGGCGACGGCCAGGGCCAGGGGACCGGTCGGCGCCCGTCCGAGGGACCCGCTCATTCGGATGGTTTGACGCCGCTGGCCAGCGGGGCCCGCCAGCCGTACTTCATGGCCAGCATCCGCAGCCCGAAGGCCAGCACGGCGGAGGCCAGCACGGCGGGCCAGCCGTGCAGGTCGAGCTCGAACAGCGCGGCCATCACGGCCGAGCCGAGCGTCGCGGGCACGGCGTACAGCTGGCGGTCGTAGAGCAGGGTGGGGATCTCGCCGGCCAGCATGTCGCGCAGCACGCCCCCGCCGACGGCGGTGGTGACGCCGAGCAGGGTCGCGTGCAGCGGCGACAGGTCGTACAGCAGCGCCTTCTCCGTGCCGACGGCGCAGAACAGGCCGAGGCCCGCCGCGTCGAGCACCAGCAGGACCGGCATGATCCGGGTGACCTGCGGATGCCAGAAGAAGACGATCACGGTCGCGGCGATGGGCACCAGCACGTACCCGAGACTCTGGAAGGCGGCGGGCGGGACGTTGAGGATCAGGTCGCGCATGATCCCGCCGCCCAGTGCGGTCATCGACGCCAGCACCGCCATGCCGACGACGTCGAGGCGCTTGCGGA
Source organism: Nonomuraea sp. NPDC004354 (assembly GCF_053602555.1). NCBI lineage: Bacteria > Bacillati > Actinomycetota > Actinomycetes > Streptosporangiales > Streptosporangiaceae > Nonomuraea > Nonomuraea sp. NPDC004354. The sequence continues at coordinate 127,342 of NZ_JBSGDV010000016.1, forward strand.
CGCCCATGAGCGCGCCGGACAGGGCGAAGACAAAGATTCCGGCGAGATCGAGCAGTTCAGACACAAAGGTCAGTGTGTCAGTGCCTGCCCCGGTGCCACGTCCTCGTCACCCATCAACGCCTTCAGCCTGCCCACGAACATCAGCAGGAACAGGCCGGCGGCCAGGGCGATGCCGCCCAGCACCAGGTAGTACTGCGGGAGCGTCAGGAAGGCGGTCAGCCGGTAGGTCTGGCCGCCGATGGCGTCGCCGAGCGCGGCCGCCAGGAACCACACGCCGAGGATCTGGCCCTTGAAGTGGTGGGGGGCGAGTTTGGTGGACACCGACAGGCCCACCGGGCTTAGCGTCAGCTCGCCGATCGTCTGCATGAGGTACATGACGACCAGCCACAGGATGGAGACCTTGATCCCGGTGGCGGCGACGGTGGCGGCCGAGGCGAGCACCACGAAGCTCAGGCCCGCCATGAACAGGGCGAAGGTGAACTTCATCGGGCTGCTCACCCTGCTTCCCCATCGGGTCAGCCAGAGCGCCGCGAAGATCGGTGAGAAGACGATCACGAACAGCGAGTTGAGGTTCTGGGTCCAGCCCGCGGGAATCGTGAACCCGAAGAACTCCAGGTCCACGCTCTTCATGGCGAAGTTGGTCACCGGCCCGGGGGCCAGGTCGAAGATCATCCAGAAGATGACGGCGGCGCAGAACAGCCAGATGTAGGCGCCGAACCTGCGCCGCTCCAGCGGGGTGATGCCGTGGCCGCCGTGGATGATGTAGCTGAGGTAGAAGATCGTGACCAACGCGATGATCGCGGTCACCGTCCAGGTGATGCCGTCCTCGGTGAACAGGCCCGCCGCGCTCAGCAGCGCGGCGATGACGGCGAGCGCGGCGACGGCGGCCAGCACCCACCTGACGGCCACCCGCCGCTCGGCCGGCGTCAGCGGCTGCGGCACCCGCTCGCCCGCGCCGTGCAGGCTCCGCTTGCCCAGGACGTACCAGGTCAGGCCGAAGGCCATGCCGACCGCGGCCGCGCCGAAGGCCAGGTGCCAGTGGGAGTCGCCGGCCAGGACGGGGGTGAGGCTGATGCCCGCCAGCGCGCCGATGTTGATGCCCATGTAGAACAGCGAGAAGCCCGAGTCGCGGCGGGCGTCCTCGTCCTCCCGGTAGAGGTAGCCGACCATGCCGGAGACGTTCGGCTTGAGCAGGCCGGTGCCGGAGACGATGAGCAGCAGGCCGAGATAGACGAAGAAGGGGCCCTTCACCGGCAGGGCCATGCTGATGTGGCCGCACATGATGATGACGCCGCCCAGCAGCACGGCCCTGCGCGCGCCGAGCACCCGGTCGGCCACCCAGCCACCGGGCAGCGCGGTCAGGTACACCATGCCCTGGTAGACGCCGAGGATCGCGAACGCCGTGGCCTCGGGCAGGCCGAGGCCGTTGCGGATGGGCGGGGCCATGAGGAAGGCGGCCAGGATGGCGCGCATGCCGTAGAAGCTGAAGCGCTCCCACATCTCGGTGCCGAACAGCGTGGCCAAGCCCCACGGATGTCCGAAAAAGGTCTTGTCTGCCGTCCTCATCCCGTCCCCCCGATGACGCGGCGCATGTGATCGACAACTGGTGGTGATGACGCGTTCTTGTCCCCTGCCCAGGTCTTGTCGGTGGGTAACGCCGTGTGATGCGATGCATGCCACTCATGCAAGTGGGCACTGACATGGAGGGCGCGCGTCATGGCCGATGTCCTTGAGGTACAGGCCGAGATCCTTCGGGAGATCGCCGGCCGTACGGTATGTGAGCAGCTCAAGCAGATCGCCGAGCGGTACCCGGACTCACCCGCCTACTCCGACCCCGTCGAGGGCGGCTGGAGCACGCTCACCTACGGCCAGGCCAGGCAGCGGGTCCTCGAGATCGCCGCCGGCTTCCTCGCGCTCGGCATGGAGCCAGGCGACGCGGTGGCGCTGATGATGGTCAACCGCAGCGAGCACGTGCTGGCCGACCTCGGCGCGGTCCACGCGGGCGGCACGTCCTGCTCGGTCTACTCGACCTTCGCCCCCGACCAGATCGCCTTCGTCGCCGACAACGTGGGCGCCAGGTACGCCGTCCTCGGCGGCCCCGCCGACCTGGCCCGCTGGGAGCCCGTCCTCGACCGGCTGCCGGACCTGCGCAGGATCATCCTGCTGGACGGCACGCCCTCCACCGACCGCTTCCTGAGCTGGGACGACTTCCTCGAGCTCGGCCGGGCCAGGCTCGCCGTCGACCCCGCGGCCGTCGAGGCCCGCTGGCAGGCGGTCGGCGCCGACGACGTGCTCACCGTCCTGTACACCTCCGGCACCACCGGCATGCCCAAGGGCGTGCCGCTCACCCACGCCAACGTCTTCTACGAGTGCGCCGCCACCGACCGCATGACCGCCCTGCCCCTTCAGGGCACCCAGATCTCCTACCTCACCTACGCCCACATCGCCGAGCGCGTCCTCAGCCTCTACCTGCCGCTGACCAAGGTCTCCCACGTGCACTTCTGCACCGACCTGGCCGCCCTCGGCGCCACGCTCGGCCAGGTGCGGCCGATGATGTTCTTCGGGGTGCCACGGGTGTGGGAGAAGACGATGGCCAAGCTCCAGGCCCTGCTGGCCACCCAGCCCGAGGAGCAGCAGCAGAAGGCACGCCAGGCCATGGCCGCGGGCCGCGCCTACATCGAGGCCGGCCAGTACGGCCGCGCCGTCACCCCCGAGATCCAGGCCGCCTTCGAGGCCGCCGACGCCGCGTTACTGTCGGTCGTCCGCGGCATGATCGGCTTCGACCGCGCCGAGTGGACCGCCACCGGCGCCGCCCCCCTGCCCGACGACGTGCAGGGCTTCTTCGCCGGGCTCGGTCTGCGCGTCATCGACGTGTACGGCATGACCGAGACCACCGGCGCCTTCACCGCCAACAGTCCCGCCTGCTACAAGCTGGGCACCGTCGGCAGGCCCGAGCCGGGCGTCGAGGTGCGGGTCGCCGAGGACGGCGAGATCCTCACCCGCAGCCCGCTCAACACCGGCGGCTACCTCGGCAGGGCGGCCGAGGAGCTGATCGACGAGGACGGCTGGCTGCACACCGGCGACATCGGCACCGTCGACGACGACGGCTTCTACCGGGTGGTCGACCGTAAGAAGGAGCTCATCATCACCGCCGGCGGCGAGAACATCTCGCCCGCCGCGATCGAGAACCACCTCAAGGAGCACCCGCTCATCGGCCAGGCGCTCGCCTACGGCGACAACCGGCCCTACCCCGTGGCCGTCCTCACCCTCGACGGCGAGGTGGCCCCCGGCTGGGCGCAGGCCCAGGGCATCGCGTTCACCACGCTGGCCGAGCTGGCCGAGCACCCCGACGTGGTCAAGACGGTCGAGACGGCCGTCGAGGCGGCCAACGCGAAGCTGGCCAGGGTGCAGCAGGTCAAGAAGTGGGCGCTGCTGCCTGACGAGTGGACGGCCGAGACCGCCGAGCTGACCCCGAGCCTCAAGCTCAAGCGCAGGGTGATCCACGCGAAGTACGCCGAAGTGATCGAGGGCCTCTACTCCGGGTGACACCTTTGCCAACAGGGGCGTGTGTCTCGCCCCTGGGCATTGCCGGGCGGTTCCTACCGTCCAACTCATGACCAAGACAGTCCTGCTCACATCGCTGGTGGCGGGGACACTGACCGGTCCCGCTCTGGTCGAGGCGCCCGCCCCCCTCGCGATCAAGGAAATCACGATCCGTCCCGGCGACCCCGTGGTGGGTCCGCACGGCTCGGTGAAGCTGGTGATCGACGTCGTGGCCAGCGGAGCCGAGGAGAACGGCGTGACCATCAAGGTCGAGCCGGGCGCTCCGCCGGGCCCGGTACTCGGCCGCAAGCCCGTCGGGGGCGGCAGGCTCCCCGGCCCCGTGTCCCAGGCGCCGGTGGCGAGGCTGGCGCTGGTACCCCTGAACGTCCACCAGCCCGCGGCAGGTGTCCTGTCGCCGGAGGAGGTCTCTCCCGCGTTCGCGGCACCGAAGCCCCCCGTGGCGCCACCGCCCGCCGACGAGGGGGGCGAGGGCCGTGTCCAACTCCCGCGCGCGAAGCGCCCGTCCACCGAGGGCGTGATAGGAGGGGCGATCTCCTGGCCGGGCGAGCCGCCACCCCCGCACCCGGGAGAGCCCTGGTTCGAGCCCTCGGCCGCGACCGACTCCACGACTGACTCCGCGGCTGATTCTGCGGCTGAACCTGCGGCCGACGCCGCAGCCGATTCCACGGTCGAGCCCGCAGCAGACTCCACGGCCGACTCCGTAGCCGCCGACCCCGCGACCGACTCCACGACCGACGCCGCGGCTGCAGCCGACCCCGCGACCGACGCCGCAGCCGACGCCGCGACCGATTCCACGAGTGGGTCCGCGGGTGACCTCGCGGGGGCGCCGGACCCCTCGTCCGAGCCGGCGCCGGAGCAGGAGCCCGCGCCGCCCGCCGGTCCGGACGGAGAGCCCGTCGACCGTGACGGGAGGTGGGAGACCTGGCGCTTCCTGCCCACCCAGCCCCTGAACCGCTTCTATCCCGCGGGCGCCTGGACCATCACGGCCACCGCCACGGCGGACGACGGCACCAGTGTCACCGCCTACGCCACCTTCAACCTGCGCCGCGAGACCAAGCTCAGCTCGGTGCGCGTGAGCGACGCGGGCCCGGCGCGGGGCGTACGGCTGAGCGGGTCGCTGCACCGGGTCGACCCCAGCGGCGTCTCGGACTTCGCGCCGTTCGCCAGGCAGCGGCTGGAGATCCTCTACCGCCAGGACGCCGACGCCGACTGGCGTCCCGTCGGAGTCGTGACCACCGGCGAGACCGGACGCTTCGACCGGCGCCTGCCGGGCCGGGAGCGCGGCATGTGGCGGGTCCGCTACGGGGGAACCGACACCTACGCGGCCGAGCAGGCCAGAACCCAGCGCTGAGCCGGCGTTACCAGATCGTTAGCTTCTTTACTGCAACTTTTCTTTACCTTGACTCGTCGGTGGTGGTGACGCACTCCGTCCCGAGCGCGTCTTCAACGGGGAGAGGAAGTTCAGATGATGCGACGACTCGCCGCCGGCGCGGTGGCCGCCGCGCTCGGCGCCTCGGTGCTCGCGACCACGGGCACCGCGCTCGCCGATCCCGGCTACGACCGCGACCCCGACTGGGACGGCGGCCACACCAGGCTGTCGCTCGACGTCGGTCCTGAGCCCGCGTGGAAGGGCCGCGGCATCTCGATCGAGGGCAAGCTCTCGGTCGAGTGCGAGGAGGACTACATCGACGGCTTCGTCGTGGTCCGCCACGCCGACCACTGCAAGCAGGCGGGCGGCTGGAAGCGGCTGGGCGGCAAGAACATCGAGATCCTGTTCAGGCCGGACGGCTCCGGCCGCTGGGAGCACGTCGACACGGTCAGGACCGGGCGCGACGGCTACTTCTACACGCGCGAGCGCGCCTGGACCTCGGGCACGTGGCGCGCGGTGTTCGAGGGCGCCTGGTACCTCGAGCCGGCCGAGGCCACCGACTGGGTGAAGGTCGTCGGCCACTAGCCGGTGATCGCAAGAGCCCCGGCCCCGGCCGGGGCTCTTGTCTTTCCCGCGCCAGGTGCCCTCGCCGGTGAGGTCCCTCCCACTCCCGCTGTCACGGGCGGGACAGCTCGTCCAGGGCCTCCAGCAGCCGGTCGATCTCCGCCCGGTCGTTGTAGTGGACCAGCCCCGCCCGCACCGCCGACCCGGTGTCCCTGATGCCCAGCGCCTTCGTGGGCTCCCACGCGTAACAGTGGCCGTCCCACACGTTGACCTTCCGCGCGGCCAGGTGCTCGGCCACCCGGCGCGGTGAGTGGCCCGCCACGGTGAAGTAGGCGGTGGCGGTGCGCCGCCGCGGGGCGCCGACCAGCCGTACCAGGGGCAGCGCGGCCAGGCCCTTGAGCAGGTGGGCGAGCTCGGCCTGCTCGTAGGCGGCAACGGCCGACATCGAGGCGAGGATCCGCGCTCTGCGCGGGCCCGCGGCGTCAGGGTCGAGGGCGGCCAGGTGCTCCACGGCCGCGCGCACGCCCGCCAGGTCGGCGAAGGGAAGCGTGCCCGTCTCGAACCTGGCGGGCACCTCGTCGGGCGAGCAGGCGAGCTTGTCCGGCCGTAGCGAGTCGAGCAGCGTCGGGGCGGCGACCACCGCGCCGACGTGGGGGCCACACCACTTGTAGGCGCTGGTGGCGTAGAAGTCGGCGCCGAGAGCCGCCATGTCGACGGGACCGTGCGGGGTGGCGTGCACGCCGTCCACGTAGACCAGCGCGCCCGCGCCGTGGGCGACGGCGGCGATCTCGGCCACGTCCGGGATCGTGCCGAGCACGTTGCTGGCCGCCGTCACCGCCACCAGCCTGGTCCGCTCGGTGACCAGCCGCCGGTACTGCTCGGCGGGCAGCTCGCCCGACGGCACCACGATGTCCGCGTACCTCACCACGGCGCCCGCGCGCTCGGCCGCCTGCACCCACGGGCGCACGTTGGCGTCGTGGTCGAGCCGGGAGACGACCACCTCGTCGCCCTCGGCCCAGGTTCGGGCGAGCGTGGCGGCGAAACGACAGGTCAGCGTGGTCATGTTGGCGCCGAACACCACGCCGCCGGCCTCGCCGCCCACCAGGTCGGCCACCGCGGCGCGGGCCTCGGCCACGATCGCGTCGGAGCGGGCGCTCGCGGCGAACGCGCCGTGCGCGTTGCCGATGCCGGCCCGGTAGGCGCCCGCGATCGCGTCGATCACCGTCCGCGGCACCTGGGTGCCGGCGGCGGCGTCCAGCCATGCGTGCCCGTCGGAGAGAGCGGGGTACAGCGCGCGTACCCGAGTCACGTCGAAGCTCATGAATCACCATCCTGCGCTTGCCCTGGACCGAACTCCAGCCGCGAGGATGGTGCCCATGAGGAACCGATCCATCGCCGACGTCACCGTCAGCGCCATCGGCCTGGGCGCCATGCCCATGTCGGTCGCCGACCACATGCCCGACGAGGCGCGCTCCATCAGGACCATCCACGCCGCCCTCGACGCGGGCGTCACGCTGATCGACACCGCCGACGCGTACGCGCCCACCACCGCGGAGCTCGGCCACAACGAGCGGCTCGTGGCCAAGGCCCTGGCGTTGTGGAGCGGCGACCGCGACGCCGTCCTGGTGGCCACCAAGGGCGGCCACACCCGCACGCCCGGCGACGGCTGGGGCCTGAACGGCAGCCGCGCCTACCTGCGCCAGGCGTGCGAGCGGTCGCTGAAGGCCCTCGGTGTGGAGGCCATCGGGCTCTACCAGCACCACCGGCCCGACCCGGCCGTGCCGTACGAGGAGAGCATCGGGGCGCTGCGCGACCTGCTCGACGAGGGCAAGATCCGCCTGGCGGGCATCTCCAACGCCGATCCCGCGCAGATCAGGCAGGCCCACGACATCCTCGGCGGACGGCTGGCGAGCGTGCAGAACGAGTACTCGCCCCGCTTCCGCACCAGCGAGCCGGAGATCGACGTGTGCGCCGAGCTGGGGGTGGCGTTCCTGCCGTGGTCGCCCCTCGGCGGCATCTCGGCCGCCGCCGGCCTGGGCGCCGCGCACGCCGCCTTCAACGAGGTGGCGGCCGAGCGCGGGGTCTCGCCGCAGCGGGTGTGCCTGGCGTGGGAACTGGCCCGCAGCCCCGTCGTCATCCCCATCCCGGGCGCCAGCCGTCCGGAGAGCATCCTCGACTCGGCGGCCGCCGCCGACCTGGCCCTGACGCCGGACGAACTGGCCCGCCTCGGCCGTTGACCGTGGGCATCGCCCCGCATACGTTCCGCATGGGCCGCCTTCGCGCCGCCCGGACCGGAGGGAATGCGATGACCGCCGAACCCGACCCGCACCAGCAGACCTGGCCCGACATCGTGCCCGGACCGCTGGGCACGCCCCCGCCGGAGTTCGCCCGCCGCCGCGCGGAGGGACCGCTGGACCCGGCCGCGATGCCCAGCGGCGACCTGGTCCCGGTCGCCGTGCGGTACGAGGACGTGCGCACCCTGCTGGGGTCGGCTGCCTCCAGCCGCAACCTGCGCCTGCCGGGACTGCCTCGGCTGGTGAGCGGCATGGGCATCGACGACGACCCGGACGCGCTGATCAACCAGGATCCGCCGGAGCACACCCGCTACCGGCGGATCATGCACGCGGCCTTCACCCCCCGCCGCACCGAGCCGTGGCGGCCCCGGATCGCGAGGATCGCCGGAGAACTGCTCGACGGGCTGGGGGAGGAGTTCGACCTGGTGGCCGCCTTCGCCGTGCGGCTGCCCGGCCAGGTCGTCTGCCGGCTGCTCGGCGTGCCCCACGCCGACTACGACCGGTTCGTGACGTGGACGGACATGTTCCTCACCACCTCCACGGCGACCGGGCAGGCCCGCCACCGGGCCTACACCGAGTTCATGGCCTACGCCGCCGACCTGGTCGCCCGGCATCGCGCGCGACCCGGCGACGATCTCATCGACCTGCTCGTCCAGGCCAGGGACGACGAGGACCGGCTGACCGAGGGGGAGCTGGTCAACACGGTCTTCTCGCTGATCACCGCCGGGCACGAGACGACCGCCTCGATGGTCTCCCGCGGCGCCTTCCGCCTCATGCTGCACCGCGCGCAGTGGGCGGAACTGGTGGCCCGGCCGGACCTGGCGGCCGGCGCGGCCGAGGAGATCCTGCGCTACGACGGGCCGCCGGCCAGCGCGTTCATGCGCAGGATGACGAAGGACGTCGAGGTGTCCTGCGGCACCCTGCCGGCCGGCTCCGTCGTGCTGCCGAACCTCAACGCCGCCAACCACGACCCGAGCGCCTTCCCCGACCCGGAGCGCTTCGACATCCACCGCTTCGGCGCGCAGCCGCCCCACCCGCACCTGGCCTTCGGGTACGGCCCGCACCGCTGCCTGGCCGCCGCGCTGGCCAGGGTGGAGCTCACCGAGGCGGTCCGGGCCCTGGCGGTCAAACGTCCCACGCTGCGGCTGGCGATCCCGGCCGAGGCGGTCGAGTGGAGCGACGGGCTGACCTACCGTCCCGTCGCGTTACCGGTCACCTCGGCCGCCCCCGGGTCCTGAACCCCGCCGACGCGCACCCGGCCGGAGCCCGCGGACGGAGGTGTACGGGGTAAAAGGGTTGCCCGGGATGTCCGGGTCCAGATGGGTGTGCATCAGCAGCACCGTGTCGACCTGACGGCCCTCGGCCAGCCCGGCGTCGAGGGCGAGCTTCAGTTCGGGGACGTGGAAGAAGGTCTTGTCGTTGGCGCGCGAATAGCCGGTAAGGGTCAGCCGGGTGCCGGGCAGCGTCCACGTCTTCCACTGCCGGAACGGATGCCCGCGCTCCAGGCGCTCGGGATGCGTGATCATGGCGAGGAGAACGTCTTTCCCGTGAAGTTCGATTTCGACAGCGTGAAAGCAGAAAGGACGCCCCCGCCGCGATAATGGGCGAGGGCGTCCCGTTCGGGAATGTCATCCCTTGTAGTTGAAGATCTGCCGCAACGTGTGCTGCACCTCGACCAGATCCTTCTGGTCCGCCATCACCTGGTCGATGGACTTGTAGGCGTCAGGGTGCTCGTCCACCAGCGCGGCGGCCCGGTCCGCGTTCCAGGTGCGGCCGCTCATCGCCGCCGTCAGGGACGCCGCCGACAGCTCCCGCTTCGCCTTGGTGCGCGACATGCGGCGGCCCGCGCCGTGGGAGCAGGAGTTGTACGACTCGGGGTTCCCGCGGCCGCGCACGATGTACGAGCGCGTCCCCATCGAGCCGGGGATGACGCCTTCGTCGCCCCTGTCGGCCTTGATGGCGCCCTTACGGGTGATCCACAGCGACTTGCCGTAGTGGGTCTCCTGCTGGGTGAAGTTGTGGTGGCAGTTGATCGTGCGCACCCGCTGACCCATGCCGGCGACCCTGAACAGGGCGTTGATCAGGACCTTGTCCATCCGGGCGCGCGAGGCCATGGCGTAGCGCTGGGCCCACAGCATGTCCTCGATGTACGCGGTGAACTCCGGAGTGTTCTGGACCAGGTAGGCCAGGTCCGGGTCCTCCAGGCCGATCTCCTGCTTCTTCATCAGCTTCTTGGCGCTCACGATGTGCATCGTGGCCAGCTGGTTGCCGATGCCACGCGACCCCGAGTGCAGCACCGTCCAGACCCGGTCACGCTCGTCGAGGCAGACCTCGACGAAGTGGTTGCCGGAGCCGAGGGTCCCGAACTGGTCGGACACCTTCTTGGTCAGCCGCTGGTCGAGGTCGGTGTGGGGCAGGCCGAGGTCGCCGAGGGCGAGGTCCACCGACGGGTCGTCGTGGCCCTTGCCGACGCCGGCGGGGATGCGGCGCTCCACCATCGGCATCAGCGCGGCCAGGGTGTCGGGCAGGTCGGCGGCGGTGAGCGTCGTCTCCGTGGCCACCATGCCGCAGCCGATGTCCACGCCGACGGCCGCCGGGATGATCGCGTTCTTGGTGGGGATCACCGAGCCGACGGTCGCACCGATGCCGACATGGGCGTCCGGCATGAGAGCGACGTGGCCGGAGACGATTGGCAGGCGAGCGGCACGAGCGGCCTGCATGATCGCGCCTTCGTCGATCTCGCTGGCCCACGACAGCAGGTTGGGTGCGGGCTGGTTCGGCGACATGAGAACAATCTCCTTACTGGTTCTTGATCAGTGTGGCGTGACCAGAAAGGAAATCCCACTCATTTTATCTTTTCGCCGACGCTCACTCCGCCGACGATATTCGGCACCGGTGCGGATACGCCCGAACCGCATGGCCGAGCCGGCCGTACCCGGGGTCACGGCCGACGCACGGACGGGGCGGGCTCGGTTCCATGTGGCGCCATGGAATAGGCTGAACACGTGTTCCCCTCGATGAGCTAGGAGGTGACCGCCCAGTGCTGAAGGACTCGTTCGGCCGGGTGGCGACCGACCTTCGGGTGTCCCTCACGGACAAGTGCAACCTGCGCTGCTCCTACTGCATGCCGCCCGAAGGCCTCGACTGGATGCCCAACGCCCAGTTGCTGACCGCCGACGAGATCGTCCGCCTGGTCACCATCGGGGTCGAACGCCTCGGCATCACCGAGGTGCGCTACACGGGGGGAGAGCCGCTGCTGCGCCGCGAGCTGGTCGACATCGTCGCCCGCACCTCGGCGCTGGCGCCCAGGCCGCAGATCTCCGTCACCACGAACGGCATCGGCCTGGCCAGGCTCGCCACCCCGCTGGCCGAGGCGGGCCTCGACCGGGTCAACGTCTCCCTCGACACCCTCGACCGCGAGACGTTCAAGCGCCTGGCCCATCGCGACAGGTTCGCGGACGTCATCGCGGGTCTCGAGGCGGCCGAGCGGGCGGGGCTGCGGCCGGTCAAGGTCAACACGGTGCTCATGCGCGGCGTCAACGAGCACGAGGCCGTGCCGCTGCTGCGCTTCTGCCTCGAGCGCGGCTACGAGCTGCGCTTCATCGAGCAGATGCCGCTGGATGCCCAGCACGGCTGGAGCCGGGCCGACATGGTCACGGCCGACGAGATCCTCGCCCTGCTCGCCGCCGACTTCGACCTGTGCCCTGACGACCTGGAGGAGCGGGGCAGCGCGCCCGCCGAACGCTTCCTCGTCGACGGCGGCCCGGCGCGGGTGGGCGTGATCGGCTCGGTGACGCGCCCGTTCTGCGGAGCCTGCGACAGGGTACGGCTGACCGCCGACGGCCAGATCCGCAACTGCCTGTTCGCCAGGGAGGAGTCCGACCTCAAGGCGGCGCTGCGCGACGGCGCCACCGACGAGGAACTGGCCGAGCGCTGGATCGCCGCGGTCCGCGGCAAGCGCGCCGGCCACGGCATCGACGACCCGTCGTTCCTGCAGCCGGTCAGGCCGATGTCGGCCATCGGAGGCTGATCAGCCGCCGGTAGGAGTCCGCCGCCGGTGTCCGCCGCCGGTGTCAGCCGTCGAGGACCGCCGACAGGGCGGCGACCGCGTGCGCGCGGTGCTCGTCGAGCAGGCGCACCGCGGCGTCGGCGTCGGCGGCCCGCAGCGCGCCGAGCACCGCGCGGTGCTCGCTCACGACCCGCTCCCTGTTGCCCCCGTCGCCGTAGTACATCGACCGGTAGGCGTCGGTGGTGTCCCACAGCGTCCTGATCAGCCGCACCAGCCGGGGCATCCCGGCGCACTCGAAGAGCGTCAGATGGAAGACCCTGTTGGCCGCCGCCATCTCCTGCACGTCGCCCGCGGCGGCGGCCCGCTCCACCTCGTCCTGCGCCCTTTCGAGCCGCGCCAGATCGCCGGCGGTCAGGCGGGGGACGGCCCGCCGTACCGCCTCCTCCTCCAGCAGTTCCCTGATGCGGTAGACCTCGCGCAGGTCGTCGAGCGAGAGCGTCTCGACGAAGTAGCCGCGATGCGCCTGGTAGGTGACCAGGCCCTCGCCGTGGAGCGTCTTCAGCGCCTCCCGCAGCGGCACTCTGCTGACGTCGAACTCCTCGGCCAGCGCGTCCTGCCTGATCGGGCTGCCGGGGCGCAGCCTGCCCGTGGTGATGGCCCTGCGGAGCTCGCCGAGCACGAACTGCTGGGCCGTGGGCGGCCGGCGGCGTTCTTCCTCGAGCGGGCTCATCGCCCCAATATCTCACGGACCCAGTCGGAGTCCTGCCCGAGCGCGGGCGGCCGCAGCCGGTAGGCGGCGGGCGTGGCCCCGAGTCCCACCGGGTTGGCCACCTGCCCGTCGACCACCGGCTCGAACCCGAGCGAGGCGGCCAGCTCGAAGGCGCCGGCCACGTCGTTGATGGGCCCGCACGGCACGCCCGCCGCGGTGAGCGCCGCGAACCACTCGTCGGCGCTCCGCCCGGCCAGCGCCGCCGACAGTTCGGGCACCAGAAGGCCACGGGCCCGCACCCGGGCGTCGTTGGTGGCGTAGCGGGCGTCGGCGGCCAGGTCGTCGCGGCCGAGCGCCGCGCACAGCGCGCGGAACTGCCGGTCGTTGCCGGCGGCGATGACGATCGGCCGGTCGGCGGCCTCGAACACCTCGTACGGCACGATGCTGGGATGCCTGTTGCCCATCGCGCGCGGCACCACGCCCGCCGCGGCGTAGGCCGAGGCGTGGTTGGCCAGCGCCGACAGCAGCGAGGTCAGCAGCGTCACCTCGACGCGCTGGCCCTGCCCCGTCCGGTCCCTGTGGCGCAGCGCGGCCAGGATCCCGAAGGCCGCGTGCAGCCCGGTGATCACGTCGACCAGCGCGACGCCGGTCTTGGTGCCCTGGCCCTCGGGCTCGCCCGTCACGCTCATCAGCCCGCCGACCGCCTGGACGACCAGGTCGTAGCCGGGCAGGTCGGCCCCCTTGCCAGCGCCGAACCCGGTGACCGAGCAGTAGACCAGGCCGGGGTTGAGCTCGCGGACCGCCTCGTAGCCCAGCCCCATGCGCTCCATCGTGCCCGGCCTGAAGTTCTCCACCAGCACGTCCGCCCTGGCCACCAGCGCCCGCGCCACCTCCAGGTCGTCCGGGTCGCGCAGGTCGAGGGCGATCGAGCGCTTGTTGCGGTTGACGCCGAGGAAGTAGGTCGCCTGCCCGTCGGCGTACGGCGGGCCCCATGCCCTGGTGTCGTCGCCGCCCTCGGGCCGCTCCACCTTCACCACGTCGGCGCCCATGTCGCCGAGCAGCATCGTGGCGTACGGGCCGGCCAGCACCCTGCTGAAGTCGGCCACCAGCAGTCCGGACAGCGCTCCTGAAGTCTCCATAGGCAGGGCAGCCTATGCTGTGCCATGTTGGATATTCAATATTGGATCCAATCTGGAGGCTCCGCCATGCACCCCACCGCCCTGTTCGCCGTCGACGGCCTGCTGACCGACGAGGAGCGCGAGATCAGGAGCACGGTCCGCCGCCTGTGCGACCGCGAGCTGCGCCCGCACCTGACCCAGTGGTTCGAGGACGGCGTCATCCCCGCGCGCGAGCTGGCCCGCACGTTCGGCGGACTGGGGCTGCTCGGCATGCACCTGGAAGGGTACGGCTGCCCGGGTCTCGGCGCGGTCTCCTACGGCCTGGCCTGCCTGGAGCTCGAGGCCGCCGACTCCGGGCTGCGCAGCCTGGTGTCGGTCCAGGGCTCTCTCGCCATGTACGCCATCTGGCGCTACGGCAGCGAGGAGCAGAAGAACGCGTGGCTGCCCGCCATGGCGGCGGGCGAGCGCATCGGCTGCTTCGGCCTGACCGAGCCCGACGTCGGCTCCGACCCGGCCCGCATGCGCGCCGGCGCCAAGCGCGACGGCGGCGACTGGGTGCTGAACGGCACCAAGATGTGGATCACCAACGGCTCGGTCGCCGACGTGGCCGTCGTGTGGGCGCAGACCGAGGAGGGCATCCGCGGCTTCCTCGTCCCCGCCGGCACGCCCGGCTTCACCACCAGGGACCTGAAGCACAAGGTGTCCCTGCGCGCGAGCGTCACCAGCGAACTGGTCCTCGACGAGGTACGGCTGCCGCGCGAGGCCGTGCTGCCGGGCGCCCGCGGCCTGTCGGGACCGCTGCGGTGCCTGAACGAGGCCAGGTTCGGCATCGTGTTCGGCGCGATGGGGGCGGCGCTCGACTGCCTGGAGACGGCGCTGGCCTACGCGGGCGAGCGGGAGGTCTTCGCCAGGCCGCTGGCCGCCTTCCAGCTCACCCAGGACAAGCTCGCCGACATGGCCCTCGAGCTGGGCAAGGGGCTGCTGCTCGCCGTCCACCTCGGACGGCTGAAGGAGGCGGGCACGATCACCCCCGAGCAGGTGAGCGCGGGCAAGCTCAACAACGTGCGCGAGGCGCTGGAGATCGCCAGGACGTGCCGGACCATCCTGGGTGCCAGCGGCATCACCCTGGAGTACCCGGTGATCCGGCACGCGGTGAACCTGGAGTCGGTGCTCACCTACGAGGGCACCTCGGAGATCCACGCCCTCGTCCTGGGCAAGGCGCTGACCGGCCACGCGGCCTTCGCCTGACGGTCCCCGGCGGGGACCGTGTGATCACCCCGGCGGACGCCGTACGGTGTGCACATGGGGCATGACGCGATCATTCTCGCGGGCGGCGCGGCGCGCCGGATGGGCGGCAGGGACAAGCCGGGCCTGCGGCTCGGCGGCAGGACGCTGCTCGAACGGGTCGCCGCCGCCGTGCGGGAGGCGGAGCGCGTCGTGGTGGTGGGCCCGCCGCGCGACCTGCCCGGCGTGCTGTTCACCCGCGAGGAGCCCGAGGGCGGCGGGCCTGTGCCGGCGCTGCGGGCGGGCCTCGACCTGGTGGCGGCCCCGTGGGTGGTGCTGCTGGCCGGTGACCTGCCGCTCATGGAACCCGCCTGCGTGACCGCCCTCCTCCAGGCCGCCACCGCACCCGGCCGCGCCCCCGCCGCTCCGGACCCGGGGCGCGCGCCGGGCCGGCAGAGGGTGGGCGCGGTGCTGGTCGACGACGAGGGGCGCGAGCAGTGGCTGGCCGGGGCGTGGCGCACCGCGCCGCTGCGCGCGGCGCTCGCCGGCTACCAGGGCCGCTCCCTGCACGCCCTGCTGGCCCCCCTCGACCCGGTACGGCTGCGCCTGCCGGGAACCCCGTGGCTCGACTGCGACACATTGGACGATCTTCGAAAGGTGGCACAGATGAACGTGTTGGCCGAGTGGACCGCACTGGCCTGCAAGGAACTGGGCGTCGACCCTTCCCGGGTCGACAGGGACCTCGTCCTGGAGCTGACCAAGGAGGTCGCCCACGGCGTCGCCCGCCCCGCCGCCCCGCTCACCGCCTACCTGCTCGGCCTTGCCCAGGGCATGGGCACCGCGCCGGAAGACGCCGTCGAACGGATCACGACGCTGGCCCGTAACTGGGAACGCGCCACGACAGAGACCTTGACCGACGACTGAAGATCCCGGTCAAGCTGAAGATTTGCTGTGAACCCGCCGGCAAACGATTTTGGGAAAGCAGGCCTATCCAACCGGCGGGCCGCAACGAAATTGGGGGAGAAAAGGGCGATGCCGGGTGGTTACGGGGGCAAACCACCCGGCATCGCTTCATCGGCGTTCCGACGGGGGCCCGGAACGCCGGCACCAGCACTCCGACGGGGGACCGGAGCGCTTGGCTAAAGCGTACACCTACTACCCGTGGGATGCGTCAAGACTTAGTCACGACCCGATCTCGCGTCGGTGATGCGGTATCTCGCCTTGGTCATGGGAGGGGTTGGAAAAGGTCGGAGGCGGCGCATCTCTTCCCCGCTCATTGGCACCTATAACCGCTATGTATGGCAAAAAGACGGCCCCGGCGATGAACAGCAGCCGGTACGGCCACGGGACAGGAACCACGACCGCCAGGATCAGGCAGATCGTCCGGATGCCCATCTGGATGAGGTAGATCTTTTCCCGGCGGTGGATGTCCGCACTCAGGGACGGCCGGGCGTCGGTCACCCTGTGCACGTCCTTCTGGCGGCGCCAGCGCTTCACACCTTCCACCGTAGACCTCGGACGGCGCCGGCGCGATGAGCCCCATGAACGGTACGGCTGGTCATGCGATCATGGCTTTCAGGTAAGGGAGGAGCAGCTATGTCGGATCGAACGTATCGGGTGACCGAGATAGTCGGCACGTCGGGGGAGAGCCTCGATGACGCCATCCGCAACGGCATCCGCAGGGCCTCGCAGACGCTGCGTCACCTCGACTGGTTCGAGGTGACGGAGATCCGCGGACACATCGACCAGGGGGAGATCGCCCACTACCAGGTGGGCATGAAGGTGGGCTTCCGGCTCGAGGACGCCTGATCTCTGTCACCGTTTCGTGGGAGGCGTGACTTCGCCGGGTTCGCGGGGCACACTGCGGTACCAAAAGGGCTCGGCGAAGGGATCACGTGATGGCACCGCTCCTCCGCATCGGCTCGCGGTCGTTACCGGGCGCGGGTCGCGGAGCCGTCCGCGACGACAGCCAGGCAGCCGCCCGCGACCACAGCCGCGGGACCGGCGTCAGGGCCGGCCGTGACAGCGGCCGCGGGGCCCGCTCGCTGGTGGCCGCGCTGGCGCTGGCCGTACCGCTGGCGACGGGCTGTTCCAGCGTTCCCGTGACCGGCCGGGCCGCCTCCCCCGCACCGAGCGCCCAGCATCCGAGCGAGCAGAAGGGGGCGGCCACGTCCTCGCCCGTCCTGCGCCAGACGCCCGACCAGATCGCCCGCACCTCCGCCAGCATCAGGCAGCTCGACGACCTGCCCATGTACGAGATGACCTTCGACGGCGGCTACGACGCCGAGGCGCCGCTCACCGAGGACGAGCTCGCCCGCAAGGCCGACGGCTGGGCGTGCTCGCTGTTCCTGCGCGGCACCGAGTTCGGCCGCAACTTCGACTGGGACCCCAACCCGGCGATCGTCGTGCGGGCCGACCCGCCCGACGGCTACGCCTCCCTGTCGATCGCCGACGCCTCCTACCTGCTCGGCTCGTCCGCCGCCCCCGACCTGTCCGACCCCGTCCAGCGGCGGCGGCTCGGCCACGCGGTGCTGGCCCCCTTCGACGGCATGAACGAGAAGGGCCTGGCCGTGGGCCTGGCCACCACGCCCACCGCCGAGCTGCCCGCTCCCATGCCGGACCGGCCCACGCTCGGCAGCGTGCGGATCATGCGGGTGCTGCTCGACCGGGCCGCCACCGTGAAGGAGGCAGTGGCCCTGATGCGCACCTACAACGTCGACTTCACCGGCGGGCCCCAGGTGCACTACCTGATCGTCGACAAAAGCGGCGACTCGGCCGTCGTCGAGTACGGCAAGGGCAGGATGAACGTGGTCGAGGACCGCGTGCTGACCAACTGGAGCGTCGTCAGCGGCACGCCCGACGACCGCCACACCAGGCTGACCAGAACCATCGACTCCAAGACCGACGGCCTCGAGCTGCTCAAGAGCGTCGCCCAGGGCCACACCCGCTGGTCGGTCGTCTACGACCTCGCGGCGGGAACGGCCAGGCTGGTCACCGCCAAGCGCTGGGGCAAGGTGCACACGCTGTCGCTGGCCCGCCCGCAGGAGTGAGCCCTCCGGGCGGGCCGGCGCTCAGTTGGCCTGGCTGACCGTCGACATGTTGAAATCGGGCACCCGCACCGGCGGCATGACCGTGCGGGTGAAGTAGTCGTTCCACTCGCGCGGCAGCGTCTGCCGGCTCTCGCCGATCTCGCTCACGCGGCCGAGCAGGTCGACCGGGCTCTCGTTGAACCTGAAGTTGTTCACCTCGCCGACGACCTCGCCGTGCTCGACCAGGTAGACGCCGTCGCGGGTGAGCCCGGTCAGCAGCAGCGTCTGCGGGTCGACCTCGCGGATGTACCACAGGCAGGTCACCAGCAGCCCGTGCGCGGTGGAGGCGATCATCTCCTCCAGCGTCCGGCCGCCGTCGCCGCCGTGCATGATCAGGTTGTCGACCGCGGGCGTCACGGGCAGGCCGCTCAGCTCGGCCGAGTGGCGGGTCTGCAGCAGCGCCGACAGCGTGCCGTCCTTCACCCAGTCGGTGGCCGCCAGCGGCAGGCCGTTGTCGAAGACCGAGCTGCGGCGGCTGGACGCGTGGGCGGTGACGAACGGCGCGCACTCGATGCCCGGCGCGAGGGGATCGCTGGTGAGCGTGACCGGCAGCGGCGACAGCCGCTCGCCGACGCGGGTGCCGCCGCCCGGCCTGGAGAAGACGGTGCGGCCGTCGAGGGCGTCGCGGGCGCCCGACGACCACAGCAGGTAGATCATCAGGTCGGCGACCGCGCTCGGCGGCAGCAGCGTCTCGTAGCGGCCCGCCGGCAGGTCGATCCGGTTCTTGGCCCACTCCAGGCGCTGGGCCAGCGAGGAGTCGAGCCCGGCCACGTCGACGTCGGAGAAGTCGCGGGTGGCGACCCCCGACCAGGCCGAGCGCTTGAGGTCGGCCGACTTGGCGTTCAGCTCCAGGCGCCCCGTCGGCTGGTCGTGGCGCAGCCGCAGCCCCGTGGAGGAGCCGAGGAAGGTGGAGGTCAGGGTGTGCTCGGCGAAGCCGTACAGCTTCCTGCCGCCCGCCTCGGCCGCGGTGAACGTCTCGCCGAGCGCGGGCGCGAAGTCGCCGAACACGCCGATCGAGGTGGGCCGCACCGGGTCGGCCCAGGTGGCGCTCGTCGCCGCGCCCTCGACCAGCGGCCTGGCGTCCTCGGCGGGCTGGGCCTCGCGCGCCGCCGCGTCGGCCGCCGCCACGACCTCGGCCAGCTGCTCGGGCCGTACGGCCGCGCGCGACAGCACGCCGACGCGCCCGTCCACGATCGAGATCACGGTCAGCTGGGCGGACCTGGCCACGCCGTTGGTGGTCAGCGTGTTGCCCGCGAAACGCAGGTTGGTCGTCGACCCCTCGTCCGCGATGACGACGCAGTCGTCGGCCTGGGAGAGCTCCAGCGCCCTCTCGACCATTTCCTGAGGAGACGTCACTTTCCACCCTCCTGGACGGTGTTGAGGATCCTGACATGGCGGAACAGCGCCGAGGGACAGCCATGGCTGACCGGGGCGACCTGGCCCGGCTGGCCCTTGCCGCAGTTGAAGGCGCCGCCGAGCACGTAGGTCTGCGGCCCGCCCACGGCCTCCATCGAGCCCCAGAAGTCGGTCGTGGTCGCCTGGTAGGCGAAGTCGCGGACCTGGCCCACGACGGCGCCGTGCTCGATGCGGAAGGCCCGCTGGCCGGTGAACTGGAAGTTGTAGCGCTGCATGTCGATCGACCAGCTCTTGTCGCCGACGATGTACAGGCCGCGCTCGACGCGGCCGATCAGCTCCTCGGTGGAGGGGCCGTCGGGCTCGGGCCGCAGCGAGACGTTGGCCATGCGCTGGATCGGCATGTGGCCGGGCGAGTCGGCGAAGGCGCAGCCGTTGCTCGCCCCGAGGCCCTTCATCAGCGCCATCCTGCGGTCGAGCTGGTAGCCGACCAGGATGCCGTCCCTGACGATGTCGAACTCGCGGGTGGCCACCCCCTCGTCGTCGTAGCCGACCGTCGACAGGCCGTGCTCGACCGTCCGGTCGCCGGTGACGTTCATCACCGGCGAGCCGTACACCAGCGAGCCGAGCTGGTCGAAGGTGGCGAAGCTGGTGCCGGCGTAGGCCGCCTCGTAGCCGAGGGCCCGGTCGAGCTCGGTGGCGTGGCCGATCGACTCGTGGATCGTCAGCCACAGGTTCGACGGGTGGATCACCAGGTCGTACTCGCCGGCGTCGACCGACGGCGCGGCCAGCTTCTCGGCCAGCAGCTCGGGAAGGGCGGCCAGCTCCGACTGCCAGTCGTAGAAGCCGCCGGTCAGGTACTCGTAGCCGCGGCCGACCGGCGGCGCGATCGTCGACATGTCGTCGAAGCCGTCGGGGCCGGCCTTCATGGCGTTCAGCTCGGGATGCACCCTGACCCGCTGCTGGGTGGTGACCGTGCCGGCGGTGTCGGCGTAGAACTTCTGCTCCTTGACCTGCAGGAGCCGGGCGCTGACGTGGTCGGCGCCCTTCAGCAGCCCGGCCGACCAGTCGGCCAGCAGCGCGACCTTCTCCTTCTGCGGCACCGAGAACGGGTCGATGTCGTAGGGGGAGACCCAGGTGACATCGGCGTGGACCGGCTCGGGCGCCAGCTCGATGGGCTCCCTGTTGATCGGGGCGCTCACCTCGGCCACCGCCACGGCCTGCGCGGCCACCTCGGCGGCCGCCTCGGGCGTGAGCACCAGGCCGGCCGCGAAGCCCCACGTGCCGTTCTTGACCACCCGTACGGCGTAGCCGAGGTCGTCGGCGTCCATGGCCCCTTCGAGCCTGGCGTCGTACAGGGCGAGCGTCTCGGCGCGCACGCGCTCGAGCCGGAAGTCGGCGTGGGAGGCGCCGAGGTCGCGGGCGCGCTGGAGCGCGGCGTCCGCGAGCTGCCTGAGCGGCAGGGCGAGGAAGTCGGGATCGATCTGGCGCATGTCAACGATCCTAGCCCTGTGATCTTGTGCCACCCGGACAAGCGGATACCGGCCGGTAGGAGATAGCGTCAGGTGCCATGGCACGCTCTGTACTCGTCACCGGCGGCAATCGCGGCATCGGCCTCGCGATCGCCCGCGAACTCGCCGCGGCAGGCGACAACGTCGCGGTCACCTACCGATCGGGCGAGCCGCCCGAGGGCCTGTTCGGCGTCCGCTGCGACGTGACCAGCGCGGAGGATGTCGACGCGGCCTTCGCCAAGGTGGAGGCCGAGCAGGGTCCGGTCGAGGTGCTCGTCTCCAACGCCGGCATCACCAAGGACACCCTGCTGGCGATGATGAAGGAAGACACCTTCACCGACGTCATCGACGCCAACCTCACCGGCGCCTACCGCGTCGCCAAGCGCGCGATCAGGCCGATGATGAAGCTCAAGCGCGGCCGCATCATCCTCATCTCCTCGGTCATCGCGATGCTCGGCCAGGCCGGCCAGTCCAACTACGCCGCCTCCAAGGCGGGCCTGATCGGCTTCGGCCGCTCCCTCGCCCGCGAGTACGGCTCGCGCGGCATCACGGTCAACGTCGTCGCCCCCGGCTTCGTCCAGACCGACATGACCGCCGACCTCGACCACGAGGCGATCGTCAAGAACATCCCGCTGGGCCGCCAGGCGTCCCCCGCGGAGGTCGCGCGTGTCGTCCGCTTCCTGGCCGGCGACGACGCCTCCTACATCACCGGGGCAGTGATCCCCGTCGACGGCGGACTCGGAATGGGGCACTGATCATGGGCATCCTCGATGGCAAGCGCATCCTCGTCACGGGCGTCCTCACCGACGCCTCCATCGCCTTCTCCGTGGCCAAGCTGGCCCAGGAGCAGGGCGCCACGGTCGTGCTGACCGGCTTCGGCCGCCTGTCGCTCGTCGAGCGCATCGCCAAGCGGCTCCCGCAGACGCCGCCGGTGATCGAGCTCGACGTCCAGAACGACGAGCATCTCGACACCCTGGCCGCCCGCGTCGGCGAGCACGTCGACGGCCTCGACGGCGTCGTCCACTCCATCGGCTTCGCCCCGCAGACCGCGCTCGGCGGCAACTTCCTCAACACCACGTGGGAGGACGTCTCCACGGCCCTCCACATCTCCACCTACTCCTACAAGTCGCTCGCGGTCGCCTGCCTGCCGCTGATGAAGGAGGGCGGCGCCGTCGTCGGCCTCGACTTCGACGCCACCAAGGCGTGGCCCGTCTACGACTGGATGGGCGTGGCCAAGGCGGGCCTGGAGTCGGCCAACCGCTACCTGGCCCGCGACCTCGGCAAGCAGGGCATCAGGGTCAACCTCGTGGCCGCCGGTCCGCTGCGCACGATGGCCGCCAAGTCGATCCCCGGCTTCAAGGAGTTCGAGGACAGCTGGCCGGAGAAGGCGCCGCTCGGCTGGGACCTGGCCGACACCGAGGCGGCCGCCAAGGCGTGCGTGGCGCTGATGTCCGACTGGTTCCCCGCCACCACCGGCGAGATCGTCCACGTCGACGGCGGCGTCCACGCCATGGGCGCCTAGCTCCGCCGGCACCGCCAGCGGCCCGGGGCGGCCATGGCACCCGCCGGAGGGCGCCGACCCCGGGTCAGGCCAGGCGGTGGCGACCGCCGCCGACGCGCATCGGCTCGAACGGGATCGACTCGGGACGCTCCTCGCGGCCCCGCCGCGACTGCATCACCCTGGCCGCCAGCACCGCCGAGGCCAGCAGCACCGCCGTCAGCGTGGTGCCGAGCACGTCGGACTCGGGCTCGCTCGGCCGGACCACCTGGCCGCCGATGCGGTCGGACAGCTTCTCGGAGAAGGGCCCCGGCCACAGCAGCTCCACCCGCGGGTCGTCGGGGTCGACGGGCGCGGGCTCGGGCGGCACGACCTCACGGGTGGTCCTGAGCTGCGGCCTGCTCATGGGCGGCACCGTTGCCTCGGTGGGCGGCGTCACGGCGTCCTTGCGCCGCCTGGCAGGCGTGGCGCTGGGGGAGGGCGAAGGGCTCGCGGCGGGCTCGGCGGAGGCGGGCGGCTCGGTCGCGGGCCGTTCGACGGGGCTCAGCACGCCCTCACCCTCGCAGGCCAGCACCGGCAGGCAGACCTCCTCCAGGGTGCTGGAGACCAGGTCGTCGCCGCGGCCGGTCGGCTGCCCGCCGGGCTCCTCGCGCGGGGTGCCGGGGGAGCGGGTGGAGGTGGGAGCGGGCTTGGCGGTGGGCGCCACCTCGCCCACCGGGGCGAGGACGGTGTCCGTCGTCCTGTCGACGGTCTCGGTCACCGGCGACAGCGAGTTGCCCGTGACGCCGTCGACCACGTCGGTCACCCCGTCGACCAGGTCGCACACCCCGCTGGTCACGCCGGACAGCAACCCGCCGCCGCGCTCGCAGTCGCGCGCCTGGGCCTGCGCGGAGCCGGCGCCGATCGGAAGCGCGGCCAGCGCCAGCGCGAGGAGGCCGGCCGAGACCGTGGTTCTGTGGCGTCCTGCGCCCATCTACCCCTCCTGTGTCGTTCTCCCGATGGACAGCTTTGTTGAGGCGAAGCCGTTTTCCACGCAAAGTTACGATTCGATATCGAGTAGTGATACGCGAGGGTGACTCTCGTTCGGCTGCCCGGACATGCGACGAACCCGGACGCGCGAAAGACAGGCCCAGCCTACTCACGTTGATCATCTCGGCGCATGTCCCGCACGGCCGCGCGCGGGCGGAGCCCGTCAGTCGAGGGAGGAGACGTCGTCAAGCGCCTCGCGGATCTCGCGGGGCAGTTCCACGTCCTCCGCCTGAAGGATGCCTTTCAGCTGGGTGTGGGTGCGCGCGCCGACGATCGCCGACGAGACGCCCGGCTGGTCACGCACCCACGACAGGGCCACCGCCAGGGGGGAGACGCCGAGCCCCTCGGCGGCGGTGGTGACCGACTCGACCACCCTGCGGCAGCGCTCGTCCAGGTAGGGGCGGACGAAGTCGGCGAAGTGCGGGGTGGCGGCGCGGGAGTCGGCGGGGATGCCGGTGCGGTACTTGCCGGTCAGCACCCCTCTGCCCAGTGGCGACCAGGCCAGCACCCCGGCGCCCACGTGCTCGGCCGCGGGCAGGACCTCCCGCTCGGGGTCGCGGGCCAGCAGGGAGTACTCCACCTGCGCGGCGGTGATCGGGATCCGGCCGGGCGTCGCGCGCTGCGTCACCGCCGCCGCGGCCAGCTGCCAGCCGGAGTAGTCGCACACGCCTGCGTAGACCGCCCTGCCGGAGGAGACGATCGCGTCGAGG
Source organism: Nonomuraea sp. NPDC004354 (assembly GCF_053602555.1). Classification (NCBI taxonomy): domain Bacteria; kingdom Bacillati; phylum Actinomycetota; class Actinomycetes; order Streptosporangiales; family Streptosporangiaceae; genus Nonomuraea; species Nonomuraea sp. NPDC004354. The sequence continues at coordinate 151,383 of NZ_JBSGDV010000016.1, forward strand.
GCGCCCAGCGTCTCCTCCAGCGGCACCTCGGGGTCGTAGGTGTGCAGCTGCCACAGGTCGACGTAGTCGAGGCCGAGCCGGGCCAGCGAGGCGTCGACGGCGGCGATGAGGTGGCGCCGCGAGGCGTCGCGCGGCCGCCGCCCTGCGGGGGTGAGCACGGCCTTGGTGGAGACGACCAGCTCCGAACGCGGCACCGCGTCCCTGAGCAGCCGCCCGAGCAGCCGCTCGGCGTCGCCGCCGGTGTAGACGTCGGCCGTGTCGATCAGGTTGCCGCCCGCCTCGGCGAAGGCGCGCAGCTGCGCCGCGGCCTCCTCGGCGTCGGTGTCCCTGCCCCAGGTCATCGTGCCGAGGCCCAGACGGGACACCGATAGGCCGCTCCGACCGACATAGCGTTGTTCCATGAAGCTCCGGCGCTCCCATCTGTCGATCAGGGCAGGGAATCCGGCCAGGCTACCGCTCGCCCGGGCGAACAAACGTGATCGACGCCTGCAAGACTTGTCTCATGGCGACCGTCCTCCTGGCCAGACACGGCCTCACCGCTCTGACCGGTCCCGTCCTCGCCGGCTGGACTCCTGACGTCCATCTCAGCGACGCCGGCGGCGCGCAGGCCAAGGCGCTGGCCGAACGGCTGGCCGCGGTGCGCCTGGACGCCGTCGTCTCCAGCCCGCTCGACCGCTGCCAGGAGACCGCGCGGGCCGTGGCCGAGGACCGGGGCTTGGAGGTGCGGACCGACGACAGGTTCGGCGAGTGCGGCTACGGACAGTGGACCGGACGCCCCCTGGCGGAGCTGGCCAAGGAGCCGCTCTGGCAGGTCGTGCAGTACCACCCCAGCGCGGCGGTCTTCCCCGGCGGGGAGGCGATGGCCGACGTCCAGCGCCGCGCGGTGGCCGCGGTACGTGACTGGAACGAGCGACTGGGGGAGAAAGGCGTCTACCTGGTGTGCACGCACGGCGACGTGATCAAGGCGATCGTCGCCGACGCTCTGGGCCTCCACCTCGATCAGTTTCAGCGCATAACGGCTGATCCGGCCTCCGTGACGATCATTCGCTACACCCCCTTGCGCCCCTTTCTCCTCACCCTCAACGATGTGGGGGAATTGCGGCTCCCCGAGGGTTCGGAGGAGAAAGACGGGGGAGAAAACATCACCGGGAGCGATGCCGCCGTCGGCGGCGGATCAGGAACCACGTAAGGTCGGGCTATGCCGGTCTTCGACTACGACCCACCAGAGAGGTTCGTGGCGGGTGCCCTGGGGCAGCCGGGGGCACGGATCTTCTTCCTGCAGGCGCGAGCCGAGGGCAGACTGACCACGGTCGCTCTCGAGAAGCTGCAGGTCGCCGCCCTCGCGGGCAAGCTCGAGGAACTGCTCGACGAGGTGCTCAGGCGCACCGGCGGCAGCGCGCAGGTGCCGGCCGTCGCCCCCACCGAGCTCATCGACAACGCCCCGCTCGACCAGCCGATCACCGAGGACTTCAGGGTCGGCACCATGGCGCTGGCCTGGGACCCCGACCGCGACCAGGTCATCGTCGAGGCTCAGGAGATCACCGACGAAGAGGACCTGGAAGCGCCGGAGCCCTCCATGCTGAGGGTCCACATCAGCGCGGGCGCCGCCAGGGCCTTCTCCCAGCGCGCGCTGAAGATCGTGGCGCAGGGCCGCCCGCCCTGCCCGCTGTGTGGTCAGCCACTCGACGCCGAAGGCCACATCTGCGTGCGCCTCAACGGCTACCGCGGAGGTGAGGTCACTACGTGAGCGTGCCCGAGCGCGAGCTTGAAGACCTTCGCTACGACGAAGACGCTGCCCTCAGGCTACTCAGAGACGGCCGGCTGGAAGTGGCGGGCCGCCTGGTCGAGGCCACGAACATGACCCTCTACTGCGGCATCACGCTCGACGGCCGCTCGGCGGCCTGCGTCTACAAGCCGGTGCGCGGCGAGCGCCCGCTGTGGGACTTCCCCGACGGCACGCTCGCCGCCCGTGAGGTGGCCGCCTACGAGGTGTCCAGAGCCACGGGCTGGCGCATCGTGCCGCCCACGGTCTACCGCGAGGGGCCCTTCGGCCCCGGCATGTGCCAGCTGTGGATCGACACCGACGAGAACATCGACCTGATGAGCCTGATCCGCAGCCGTCACCCCGCGCTGCGGAAGATGGCCGTCTTCGACGCCGTCGTCAACAACGCCGACCGCAAGGGCGGCCACCTGCTGCCGCTGCCCGACGGCGAGACCATCTACGGCGTCGACCACGGCGTCTGCTTCTCCGCCGAGGACAAGCTCCGCACCGTGCTGTGGCAGTGGCGGGGCAAGACGCTGCCGCGCGAGGCCGTCGGCGTGCTGGCCAGGCTCGAACGCGAGCTGGAGTCGGGGCCGCTCGGCCGCCGCCTGCGCGAGCTGCTCACCCTCGCGGAGGTGGAGGCCACCTGGATGCGGGTCAGGCGGCTGCTCGACACCGGCGTGCACCCCTACCCCTCGGAGGACTGGCCCGCGATTCCCTGGCCGCCCATCTAGGTAGTCTGTGCCCGTGTGTACGGTCATCGTGCGGACGGGTGAGCCGCTGAGCCTGCTGGGTGTGCGCGACGAGTTCGCCGATCGGCCGTGGGAGGGTCCCGGCGAGTACTGGCCCGAGTATCCAGGCGTCGTCGGCGGGCGCGACCTCAAGGCGGGCGGCACGTGGCTGGCCGCCCTGCCCGCCCGCGCCCGCGTCGCCGCGGTGCTCAACGGGTACGGCCTGCCGGCCGACGAGCGCACCAAGATCTCCCGGGGCGAGCTGCCGCTGCGCGCCGTGGTCGCCGGCGGGATGCCCGAGGCCGAGCTGCCCCGCTACGACCCCTTCCACCTGGTGGTCGCCGACCGCTCCCGCGCCCGCGTGTGGTCGTGGGACGGCGAGCGGCTGAGGACCGCCGACCTGCCCGAGGGCACCAGCGTCATCGTCAACAGCGGCCGCGCCGACGACCCCAAGGCGGTCGAGCTGCTGCCGCTGTTCGACGCCGCGGCCGACTGGCACGACCTGGTGGGGGCGGCCACCGTACGGCACGAGCTGCCCGACGGCCGCGTCCACGCCTCGCTGTCGGCCACGCTGATCACCATCGGCGCGCGGCTGGACTACGACTTCTCCGATCTCAGCAGCTGGAATGCGGTGCCGCTGCCCCGCGTTGATCGTGGTGTTTCCCGAGACGGATAAGGTCAAAGCATGCGATCGTGGTCTGCCCCTGACGTTCCCAGCCTGCCCGGCGGAGCCGTACCCCTGAGGCTGTATGACACCGCGGCACGCCAGGTGCGGCTCACCGAGCCGGGGGCGACCGCCAGGATGTACGTGTGCGGGATCACCCCCTACGACGCCACCCATCTCGGCCACGCCAACACCTACCTCGCCTTCGACCTGGTGAGCAGGGTGTGGCGGGACGGCGGCCACGAGGTCCACTTCACCCAGAACGCCACCGACGTCGACGACCCGCTGCTGGAGCGGGCCGAGCAGACCGGGCAGGACTGGCGCGAGCTGGCCGAGCGCGAGATCGAGCTGTTCAGGACGGACATGCGGGCGCTGCGCATCCTGCCGCCGCGCGAGTACGTCGGCGTGACCGAGGTGGTCGACCAGGTCGCTGAGCTGATCGCGCAGCTGGCCGCCAAGGGCGTCACCTACACCCTCGACGGCGACGTCTACTTCAGCGTCGCCGACGCGCCCAAGTTCGGCGAGGTGTCGGGCTACAGCCGCGAACAGATGCTGGCGCTGTTCGGCGAGCGCGGCGGTGACCCCGGCCGTCAGGGCAAGCGCGACCCGCTCGACTGGCTGCTGTGGCGGGCCGAGCGGCCCGGCGAGCCGTCGTGGCCCTCGCCGCTCGGGCCCGGACGTCCCGGCTGGCACGTGGAGTGTACGGCGATCGCCCTGGCCAACCTCGGCGCCGGCTTCGACGTCGCGGGCGGCGGCTCCGACCTGATCTTCCCCCACCACGAGTGCGGCGCCTCCGAAGGCTACGCGGCCAGCGGCGAGTGGCCCTTCGCCAAGTTCTACACGCACGCCGGCATGGTCGCCCTCGACGGGGAGAAGATGTCGAAGTCGCGCGGCAACCTGGTCTTCGTCTCCAAGCTGCGCACCGAGCACGACCCGATGGCCGTCAGGCTCGTGCTGCTGGCCCACCACTACCGCGCCGACTGGGAGTACACCGGCGACCAGATCGAGGCGGCGGAGGCCAGGCTGCAGCGGTGGCGTGCGGCCGTGGCGCTGCCCGCCGCGCCGCCCGCCGGCGAGCTGCTGGCCACGGTGCGCGAGCGGATGGCCGACGACCTCGACGCGCCGGGCGCGCTGGCCGCCGTCGACGCGTGGGCCGCCGCGGCGCTGGCCGGAGACGGCCAGGACGCCGCCGCGCCCGGCCTGGTACGCGACCTGGCCGACGCGCTGCTCGGCGTCGACCTCCGGAGCGCGTAGCCGATCCGTCCCCGTTTCGGCGGCGATTCCGCGGGCAGCGGGCGCATGACGAAGGGAGACAGATCATGCCGAGCGCACGGGAGATCATGACCCCGGACCCGGAGTGCGTCAACGCCGACGAGTCGATCCAGGAAGCCGCGGAGAAGATGGCCAGGCTCGACGTCGGATCGCTGCCCATCTGCGGCACCGACGACCGGCTCAAGGGCATGCTCACCGACCGCGACATCGTGGTGAAGGTGCTGGCCAAGGGCAAGGACCCGAAGTCCTGCCTGGCCGGTGAGCTTGCCCAGGGCGAGGCCGTCACCATCGGCGCCGACCACGACGCCAGGGAGATCCTGCGCACGATGGCCACGCACAAGGTCCGCCGCCTGCCGGTCATCGACGGTCACCGGCTGGTCGGCATCGTGGCGCTGGCCGAAGTGGCGAAGGCGCTGCCGGACGCCAAGGTGGGCGACCTGCTCGACGCGCTCACCAGCGACTGAGCGCGATGGAGCAGGTCCCCGGGCCGTCCATGGCCTCCTACTGGATGGACAGCGCGGCCCAGCCCGACCGGCCGCCGCTGACCGGCGACGTCCGCGCGGACGTCGCCGTGCTCGGCGGCGGCATCGCCGGGCTGAGCATCGCGTGGGAGCTGACCAGGGCCGGCCGCTCGGTGGTGGTGCTGGAGGCCGGCCGGATCGCCTCCGGCGTCACCGGCCACACCACCGCCAAGCTGTCGGCCCTGCACACGCTCGTCTACTCGTCCCTGAACGCCGAGGACGGCAGGCTGTACGCCCGCTCGCAGACGGAGGCCGTCGCGCACGTGGCCCGCACGTGCGCGGAGCTCGACCTCGACTGCGAGCTGGAGCGGGCCGCCGCCTACACCTACACCGACACCACCGAGGGACTGCGCCGGATCAGGGACGAGGCGGAGGCGGCCAGGCAGGCAGGCCTGCCCGCCGAGTTCGTCACCGAGACGGCGCTGCCGTACCCGGTCGTGGGCGCGGTCAGGGTGCGCGCCCAGGCACAGTTCCACCCCCGCAAGTACCTGCTCGGGCTGGCCGCGGCGATGGAGGCGCGCGGCGCGCGCATCTACGAGCGGACCCGCGCCGTACGGCTGGCCGACGGCAAGGTGAGCACCGCCGACGGCCGCGTCGTGACGGCCACCGACGTCGTGGTCGCCACCCACTACCCGATCTTCGACCGGGCGCTGCTGTTCGCCCGCATGGTCCCGCGCAGGGAACTGGTCGTGGCCGTGCCGATCGCCGAGGACGACGACCCGCACGGCATGTACATCACCCCCGAGCACGGCATCCGGTCGGTCAGGACGGCGCCCCGCGACGGCGGCAGGCTGCTGCTGGTGACCGGCGAGCAGTACCGGCCGGGCGAAGGCGGGGTCGGCGCCCGGCTGGACCGGCTGGCCGCCTGGGCGCGGGAGAGGTTCGGCGCGGCGCCCGTCTACCGGTGGGCCGCCCAGGACAACCACACCACCGACGGCCTGCCGTTCGTCGGCCCGCTGCACGCGGGCGCCCGCCACGCCTACGTGGCCACCGGCTTCGGCGGCTGGGGCATGAGCAACGGCGTCATGGCCGGGCTGCTCGTCGCCGCGCTCATCGGCGGCGAGGAGCGGCCCTGGGCGGGTCTGTACGACCCGCGCAGGATCCACCCGCTGCGCGAGGCGGGCGCGCTGCTGAAGGCGCAGGCCTCGGTGGCCGCCCACTTCGTCGGCGACCGGTTCGGCGCCGGCGGCGAGGAGGACCTGGCCCGCCTGCTGCCCGGCCAGGCCGCGGTGGTGAAGGTCGGCGGGGAGCGGTGCGCCGCCTACCGCGACGCCGACGGGCGGGTCCACGCCGTGTCGGCCGTGTGCAGCCACCTGGGCTGCGTCGTCGGCTTCAACGACGCCGAGCGGACCTGGGAGTGCCCCTGCCACGGGTCACGCTTCGCGCTGGACGGCACGATCCTCCAGGGACCCGCCACCGAGCCGCTCAAGCGAATCGAGCTGTGAGAACCACGCCACCGTACGGCGCAGTCCCTCCTCGGCTCCGACGCGGGGCCGCCAGCCCAGCTTCGCGGCCGCCAGACAGGTGTCGGGCCTGCGGACCTTCGGGTCGTCGACGGGCCGGTCGATGAAGCGGATCGGCGAGGACGAGCCCGCCAGGTCGCGGATCAGCTCGGCGAGCCGGATCATGGTCAGCTCGTCGGGGTTGCCGATGTTCACCGGGCCGGCGAAGTCGGTGTCCGCCATGCGCAGGACGCCGTCCACGGTGTCGTCGACGTAGCAGATGGAACGGGTCTGGCTGCCGTCGCCCGTCACCGTGATCGGCTCGCCCACCAGCGCCTGCCTGACGAACGTGGGGATGGCCCTGCCGTCGAAGGGCCGCATGCGGGGGCCGTAGGTGTTGAAGATCCGCACGATGCCGGTGTCGGTGCCGTGCGAGTTGCGGTAGGCCGTGGTCAGCGACTCGGCGAAACGCTTGGCCTCGTCGTAGACGCTGCGCGGCCCCACGGGATTGACGTTGCCCCAGTACGTCTCCCGCTGAGGATGCTCGAGCGGGTCGCCGTACACCTCGCTGGTCGAGGCCAGCACGAACCGCGCGCCCTTCTCCTTGGCCAGGCCGAGGGCGTGCAGCGTGCCCAGGCTGCCGACCTTGAGCGTCTCGATCGGGTGCCGCAGGTAGTCGGCGGGCGAGGCCGCGGACGCGAAGTGCAGCACGAGGTCCACCTCGCCCGGCACGTGCACGAACCCGGTCAGGTCGCACTCGATGATGTGCAGCCCCGGGCGGCCCAGCAGGTGCTCCAGATTGCGGGGGGAGCCGGTGAGGAAGCTGTCCATGCAGATGACCTCCGCCTCCCGCTCCAGCAGCTTCTCGCACAGGTAGGAGCCGAGGAACCCGGCGCCTCCCGTCACCACAGCTCTCATCGCGACATCGCCTCGATCACTTCGTCGACGTGGATGGCCAGCAGGCCAGGATCGGGGGAGGCGCCGTGCGGATCGCCGGTCGTGCCCTTCCACAGCACGGTGTGCGGCCCGTCGGCGGGCGGCCCCCACACGGCCGGCGAGACGGGGCCGAACAGCAGCACCGACGGGGTGCGGTAGGCGGTGGCCAGATGGGCGACCCCCGTGTCGCCGCACACGACCATCCGGGCGTCGCGGACCAGCGCGGCCAGCTCGCGCACCCCGGTGCGCCCGGCGAGCACCCTGGCCCCCGAGTCGCCGGCCACCCGCTCGGCCAGCTCGCGCTCGGCCGCGCTTCCCGTGACGGCCACCTGCTCGCCCCGGGCGCCCAGCGCGGCGACCACCGCCGCGAACCGGTCCGCCGGCCACCTCCTGGACGGGGCGGCCGCCCCTGGATGGACGACCACGGGCCCGCCGCGGTCGCCGCGCCCGAGGTACAGGTCGCCCGGGTCGGCCCGCACGCCGTACCACTCCAGCAGCTCGCACCAGCGGCGCACCTCGTGCACGCCCTCGCGCCAGGCCGGACCGCCGTCCCCGTGGGCCAGCAGCCGCCGCGGCCCGGTGGCGCGCAGCGCGCGCGTGCTCTGCGGCCCCCTGCCGTGCAGGTTGACCGCGATCTCAGGCTTCTCGTACGGGACGGGCCCCGGCCCCCGCACCTCGATCACCTCGTCCACCGGCAGCAGCGGCCGCAACGCCGAGGGCCCGGCCAGCACGAGACGGTGGCGGGGGAAGGCACGGCGCAACGCCCGCAACGCCGGCACGGCCGTCAGCAGGTCTCCGAGCCCCAGCCCCCGCAGCACCAGGACCTCTAGGGCCACGAGGTCTCCGTGGACGGGCAGACCACCAGCTCCCGCACCTCGCAGCCGGGCGGCTGCGACAGCGCGAACACCACCGTCTGCGCCACGTCCTCGGCCCGGTTGAGCCTGGCGCCGGGGCCCGGCTTGTACTGCTCGGGCCGGTCGTCGAAGAAGTGCGTCGACATCCCGCCCGGCACCAGCATCGTCACCCCCACCTGCCCCGCCAGCTCGGCGGCCAGCGCCCTGGTGAAGCCGACGACGCCGAACTTGGACGCGCAGTAGGCGGTCGCGTCGCTGAGCGCGCGCAGCCCCAGCGTCGAGGCACAGGTCACCACCCGGCCCGAGGACCGCCGCAGGTACGGCAGCGCCGCCCGCACGACCGTGGCCGTGCCCAGCAGGTTGACCCTGATCACGCGCTCCCAGTCGGCGGCGGGCACGTCCTCCAGCCGGCCGCAGGCGTCGATCCCGGCCGCGGTGACCACCCCGTCGAGCCCGCCCGCGCGCTCGGCCAGCTCGGCCACCGCCCGCTCGGCCTGTTCCCGGTCGGACACGTCGGCCGGCGCCTGGTCGAAGCCGTTCCCGGCGCGGACGTCGATCACCAGCGGCCTGCCTCCCGCCTTCGCGACCGCCTCGGCGACCGCCAGGCCGAGTCCGGAGGCCCCTCCGGTGATCAGGATGTTTCCCAGCATCGATTCCTCCTCGTGCTTGCCGCGTGGCGACTCGTGCTTCCTGTGTCGCGGCTCATGCCTGCCGCGTGGCGGCTCGTGCCTGCCGCGTGGCGGCTCATGCCTCCTGCATCGCGGCGATGAGCCCGGTCGTGGACCGGCCCGGAACGCTGGCCAGCACCACGGTCTCGGCGCCGACACGGCGCAGCGCCGCCGCCTCGGGCAGCCGGCGCCCGGAGTAGTCGCCGCCCTTCACCCACACGTGCGGCCGCAGCCGTTCGATGGCCGCGCTCGGGGTGTCCTCGTCGAACACCATGACGGCGTCCACGCAGCCCAGCGCCCTCAGCACCTCCACGCGGTCGCGCTGCCCGACCACGGGCCTGCCGGGCCCCTTGAGCCGCTTGGCCGAGGCGTCGGAGTTGACGCACACGATCAGCGCGTCACCGAGCGCCCTGGCCCGGCGCAGGAGGCTCACGTGCCCCGCGTGCAGCAGGTCGAAACACCCGCCGGTGGCGATCAGCCGTCCGCCGCTCGCCCTGACCAGCTCGGCGACCTCCAGCGGCGTGCGCGGCCGGTCGCCCATCTCGTGGTGCTGCAGCCGGACGGCCGCCGCGCCGCCGCCCTCGACGAACCTGGAGGCCTCGCCGACGCCGACGGCGACCGCGTCCTCCACCGGCAGCCTGTCGCGCAGGGCCAGCGCCGCCGCGCCCGCGAACCTGTCGCCCGCGCCGCACACGTCGTGGCCCAGGGTGAACGTCGGCGGCGGGATCCTGCGGTGGTGCCCGCCCGCGTGGGCCAGCGCCGCGCCGTGCGGGCCCAGCGTCACCGCGACGGCCTGCGCGTGCAGGGCCTTGGTCAGGTGGCGGGCCGCCTGGTCGGGGCCGGCGTACGGCAGCGGGCACAGCTGCCTGGCCTCCGCCTCGCTCGGCGTGATGAGCGTGCACCCCGGCACGGGCGGCGTGCCCTTGGGGTGCGGGTCCCACACGATCGGCACGGCGACCTCGCCCAGCAGACCGGCCAGCGTGGCGGCCACGCCCCTGCCGTAGTCGGAGACGAGCACGGCGCCGGCGGCCAGCACCGCCGCCCGGACGGCCGCGGTCACGGGCCCGGCCGCGCGCCCGTCGCCGGTGTCGATCCGGGCCAGCGTCTGCCCGCGGGCCCTGAGCCTGGTCTTGCACACGGTGGAGCCGTGCAGAGGCAGCCTGACCACCTCGAGATGGCCGTTGAGCAGCGAGCGCAGCGTACGGCCCTGCTGGTCGTCGGCCAGCGCGGTGACCAGCACCACCTGCGCGCCGTCGCGGGCCGCCAGCAGCGCCGCCAGTCCCGCCCCTCCCGGACGCCGGTGTTCCTCCTCGACGTCGACGACCGGCACGGGCGCGTCGGGTGCGAGGCGCTCGGCCGTCCCCTCGATGTCGACGTCCAGCAGCGTGTCGCCGATGACGACGAGCGGTCCTGTCTTCACGCGCACGCCTCCTCGATCGAGTCGCACAGCAGGTGGATCATCGCCAGGTGCACCTCCTGGACGGTCGCCGTGTCGGACTCGGGCACGGCGACGACCTCGTCGCTCAGCTCGGCCAGCGGGTTGGGCGCCCTGCCGGTCATGGACCAGGTGGTGAGGCCGCACTCGCGCGCGGTCCGCGCCGCGGCCAGCACGTTGCCGCTGGCGCCGCTGGTCGACAGGCAGATGAGCACGTCGCCCTGGCGGCCGTGCGCGCGGACCTGGCGGGCGTAGACCGCGTCGGCGCCGAAGTCGTTGGCGATGGCGGTCACCGACGAGGTGTCGGCGTGCAGCGCGATCGCGGCGAACGGCCGCCGCTCCCCCCTGAACCTGCCCACCAGCTCGGCCGTCAGGTGCTGGGCCTCGGCGGCCGAGCCGCCGTTGCCGCACACCAGCAGCCTGCCGCCGCAGCCGAGGATGTCGGCGAGCTTGTGCCCCCACGCCTCGACCGTCGGCGCCAGGTCGGCGCTCATCGACAGCGCGTCGCGCAGCCTGGTCAGGTGCCTGTGCATGTCATCCCCCTCACCCTGTCCCCCAGCACGCTGAGGTAGACCGCCTCCGTCTGCTCGGCCACGTGCGGCCAGCCGTAGCGCTCCCTGGCCCTGCGCGCGCCCGCCGCGCCGATCTGGGCCGCCCGGTCCGGATGGTCGAGCACGTCGCGCAGGGCGCGGGCCAGCGCCTGCGGGCGGCGCGGCGGAACCAGCACGCCGCAGCCCGCGACGGTGTCGAGGTGGCCGCCGACCGCGGAGGCGATCACCGGCACGCCGCAGGCCATCGCCTCGAGCGGCACCATGCCGAACGGCTCGTACCAGGGCACCGTCACCACGACGTCGGCCGAGCGCATCAGCGCGGGCACCTCGTCGCGGGGGACGCTGCCGATCACCCGCACCCGGCCGGCCAGGCCGTAGGCGGTCGCCAGCTCCGACAGCCTGACCGCCTCGGGATCGTCGGCCGAGCCGCCGGCGATCACCAGCTCCGCGTCGGGCACCTCGCGCAGCGCCCGCAGCAGCGTGTCGACGCCCTTGCGCGGCACCAGCCTGCCGATGCTCAGCACCCGCCTGGCCGCGCCCCTGGCGGCCGGCGGCCCGCCGGGGGTGAAGTGGTGAAGGTCGACGCCGCAGGGCACGACCGTCACCCGGTGGTCGGGCACGCCCATGGCGCGCAACTCGGTCACCTCGTCGGCGCAGGTCGCCAGGACGGCCGCCGCCCGCTGCCCGATCTGCGTCTCCACGGCGATCCGGCCGGGCGGGCTGGTGTCGGCCCTGCCCTGCCAGCGCCGCTTCACCGTGCCCAGCGCGTGGAAGGTCTGCACCACCGGCCGCCCCCGCGCGGCCAGCAGCGCGGCCCTGCCGCTCATCCAGAAGTGCGCGTGCGCCACGTCCGGCGGCCGTGCCGCCCACCGGCGCGCCAGCTCCCTGGCGAAGGCCGGCATGTACGGCGGCAGCTCGTCCTTCGGCACCGGCACGGCGGGCCCCGCGGTGATGTACTCCACCCGCACCCCCGAGGTCATCGGCACGCTCCGCGGCTGGTCCGGCGAGCTTCGCCTGGTGTGCACCACGACCTCGTGACCGCGTTCCGCCAGCGCGGCGGCCAGCGCGGCCACGTGGACGTTCTGGCCGCCCGCATCGACCCCGCCGATCGCCGCCAGCGGATCGGCGTGCTCGGAGATGAGATCGACTCTCATGGGACCAGCTCCCTCACTGCTTTGACGACCTGTTCCGCCGTCACTCCCGACAGGCATGGATGCCCGATGACCGGGCACACGCGTGCCCTCGTGTCCCTGCAGGCGGCCCGCTGGTCGCCGAGCAGCACGCACGGCACGCCGTACGGCGCCCAGCGCCCCGCCGGCACCACCGGCGCGAAGAGGCTGACCACCGGGGTGCCGACGGCCGCGGCCAGGTGGGCGGGCCCGGTGTTGCCCGCCACGAGCGCGCACGCCTCGGCGAGCACCCCGGCCAGCTCGGGCAGGCTCGTCATGCCGCCCAAGTCGACGCCGTGCCGCCCGGCCACCCGCGCCGTCAGCTCACGCTCGCCCCTGCCGCCGGTGACCACCACCGTGAAGCCCTCGCAGGACAGCGCCTCGACCGCCTCCGCGTGCCGCTCGGGCGGCCACGCGCGGGCCGGCGCCGTCGTGCCCGGATGGACGACGACGTAGCCGGGCGGGCCGACGATGCTCGGCGGCGGCGCCATGACGGCCAGCCCGGCGCCGTCACCGGGCCCGAAGCCCGCCGCCGTCGCGACGGCCAGCATCCGCTCGGCCTCCGGCAGGTGCCTGGTCTCGTCGACCTGGACCCTGACGTCCAGCAGTGACCCGGGATAGTCGTTGCTGATCGCGGCGATCCGCCGGACGCCCCTCAGCCGCAGCAGCAGGGCGAGAGGCAGGGCCGACTGGTGGAAGGAGGTGAGGATCAGCGCCTGGTCGGCGTCGGGCAGCAGTTCCATGAGCCGGGCCACGTGCCGCCGGGTGACGGGCGGCGGATCGGCGTCGATCCACGGGGTCCGCCACTCGATCACCCGGTCGACGCCCGGCAGGAGCTCGGCCGCCGCCCGGCCCAGCGGCCCCGCCAGGAGCACCACCTGCCCGGCATGGGCGGCGACCGCGCGGATGGCCGGACCGGCGAGGAGAACGTCTCCCGCGCTGTCCGGCCTGGCCACCAGGACGGTGCCGGTCACCGGCGCACCCTCAGCTCGCCGCGCAGCCGGTGCAGGCAGGCGGCGGGCGGGATGGCGATGCTCGTCACCGCCATCCTGGCCACCTCTACAGGCGTGCGCGGCCCCGGCGCGATGCGCTCCCAGGCGAACCTCGCGGTGAGCGCCGCCCACCCGGCCGCGGCGGCCAGCCCGGCGACCAGCACGGCGGCCGGCACGGCGCGCCTGCCGCCGGCGAGCGGGACAGCCTGCGCGCCCCGACCCAGCGCGCCCCGACCGAGTGCGCCCCGACCCTGCGCGCCCCGACCGAGTGCGCCCCGACCGAGCGCACCCAGGCCCATTGCGCCCAGGCCCAGCGCGCTCAACCCCAGCGCGGTCGTGGCCGCGTGGCGCGGCAGCAGCCCCCGCGCCCCGATCCGCGCCCGCCAGCCGGGCCCGTGGATCCGGCGCATCAGCGCGTCGTCGGCGTTGCCCCGCTGGAAGCGCACGCTGGCCCAGAACCCGTCGTCCCGCACCGGATGGCGCGTCAGCCGCTCGCCCCTCACCAGCCGGAAGCCCGCCTCACGCACGCGCAGCGCGAGATCGGCGTCCTCCCGGTAGGCCCGGGGGAAGCGCTCGTCGAAACCGCCCACCAGCTCCAGCACGTCGCGCCGGTAGGCCATGTCGGCGGTGATCCAGTCAGCGCCGGCCAGGCCCGCGGTGTTGCGCTCGGCGTCGGTGGGCCGGCGGCCGGCCGGCAGCGGCACCTCGATCCTGCCCTGGCTGCCGCCCACGTCCTCCGGCAGGTCCGCGAGATCCTCGGTGAGCGTCTTCAGCCATCCTTCGCCGGGCACCACGTCGTCGTCGAGGAAGACCACCCACGGCGTGCGCGCCTGCCGCCATCCCCTGTTGCGCGCGGCCGCGGGCCCCCGCCGCTCGGTGTCCTCCACCACGATCACCGGCACCCCGTCCGGGATGGCGTCCACCAGGGAGGGCCGCCCGACCGTGGGGATCACCACGGTGATCACACCGGCCTCCGCACCACGAACGGCCCCAACACGAGCACGTCGACCGGCGAGGAGCCGAAGCACTCCAGCGCGTCCCTCGGCGAGTCGACCATGGGCCTGCCCGCCGTGTTGAGGCTGGTGTTGACCACCACGGGCAGCCCCGACAGCCGCTCGAACCGTTCGAGCACCTCGGCCATGAGCGGGTCGTGCTCCCGCGAGACGGTCTGGATGCGCGCCGTCCCGTCCACGTGCACCACGGCGGGGATCCGCTCCCGCCACTCGGGCCGCACGTCGTGGACGAACAGCATGTACGGCGAGGGCACCGGTCCCCGGCCGAAGATGTCACGCGCCCGCGACTCCAGCACCATCGGCGCGATCGGGCGGAACTGCTCGCGCCCCTTGACGTCGTTGAGCCGCTCGGTGTTGCGGGCGTGCCCGGGATGGGCCAGCAGGGAGCGGCGGCCGAGCGCGCGCGGGCCGTACTCGCTGCGGCCTTGGAACCAGGCCACGATCCGGTCGTCGGCCAGCGCCGCGGCCACCTCGCCGGCCAGATCATCAGGCCGCGTGTACGGCACGCGCGCCACCCGCAGCCACGCCGCCAGGTCGCCTTCGCTCCAGCCGCGCCCGAGGTCGGCGCCTCGCATGGGCGCGGCGGGCTCGCCGTGCTCCTGGGCCAGGTGCAGGGCCCCGCCCAGCGCGGTGCCCGAGTCGCCGGCGGCCGGCTGCACCCAGATCTCCTCGAACGGCCCCTCGGCCAGCAGCCTGGTGTTGGCCACGCAGTTGAGCGCCACCCCGCCGGCCAACGCCAGGCATCGCGCCCCCGTCCTGCCGTGCAGCCAGAACGACAGCTCCAGCAGCACCTCCTCCAGCCGCGCCTGGACGCTGGCGGCCAGGTCGGCGTGGTCGGCGGTCCAGCTCTCGCCCGGCCGGAGACGCTTGGCGAAGCCGCCCCAGTCGATCGGCTCGACGCGGAAGCCGCCGTCGCCGGTGGCCGTGACGAGCTGGCGCAGCGCGTCCAGGTGGCGGGGCGTGCCGTAGGAGGCCAGCGCCATCACCTTGTACTCGTCGCTCGAGCGCAGGAAGCCGAGGTGCTCGGTCACCTCCTCGTACATCAGGCCGAGCGAGTGCGGCAGCTCCTGCGTGGCCAGCGTCGTCAGCCGGCCGTTCCGGTAGTGCCCGGCCAGGTGGGAGACGGCCTCCCCGCGGCCGTCGCACACCAGGACCGCGCACTCCTCGTACGGCGCGGCCAGCCCCGCCGACGCCGCGTGCGCGATGTGGTGCGGCACGAAGCGCACCTGGGCGGGGTCGAGCCCGGGCAGGGCCGTGGCCAGGAAGCTCGGCGCCCTGGTCGCGTAGATGGTGCGCAGTTCCTCCCACGGAGCCCCCGTCTCCGGCCGGACCAGCGCGGGGTCGTAGGAGTAGGCCACCGCGTCGAGATCCTCCGGCCGCAGCCCCGCCTCGGCCAGGCACCAGGCGGCGGCCTGCTCGGGCAGTTCCCACGCCGAGAACGGCACGGGCCGCTTGCCGTGCTTGCGGCGGCTGAACCGTTCCTCCTCCGCGGCCGCGACCACGGTGCCGTCGACCACGAGCGCGGCGGCCGGGTCGTGGAAGACCGCGTTTATCCCCAGGAACCTCATGGAGAACCGCTACCGAGAGAAGCGCTTGTTAAACACAAGGTAGGCGGGGTAGCGACCGGTCATGTTCACGCGACGCCCAGCGGCGGCCGTGCTTTTCGACCGCGATGACACCCTGATAAAAGATGTCCCTTACAACAATGATCCGCGACTGGTGGAGCCCATGCCCGGTGCTGTTGAGGCGCTGCGGGCGCTGAGGGCCGCTGGGATTCCCGTGGCGGTCGTGACGAACCAGTCAGGTGTGGCCAGAGGGTTCATCTCGCCCGACGAGCTCCATCAGGTCAACGAGCGGGTCGAGGAACTTCTCGGGCCGTTCGACGCCTGGGCCATCTGCGTCCACGGTGAGGACGCCGGCTGCGCCTGCCGCAAGCCGAACCCTGGCCTGGTGCTGAAGGCGGCGGGCACGCTCGGCGTCGACCCGGCCGACTGCGTGGTCATCGGCGACATCGGCAGGGACATGGAGGCGGCCAGGGCCGCCGGCGCCCGCGCCATCATGGTGCCGACGCCGAGGACCCGGCCGAGCGAGATCGCCGCCGCCCCCGAGGTCGCCCGCGACCTGCGCGAAGCGGTGGAACGGGTGCGCGCATGAACATCCTGCTCTGGCACGTCCACGGCTCGTGGACCACCTCCTTCGTGCAGGGCCGCCACACCTACCTCGTCCCGCTCACGCCGGGACGCGACGCCGACGGGCGGGGCAGGGCGCAGACCTTCGACTGGCCGGCCTCGGTGCGCGAGGTGCCCTGGGACAGGCTCGCCGCCGAGCACGTCGATCTCGTCGTCTACCAGCGCCCGCACGAGATCGAGCTGGCCAGGGACTGGCTCGGCAGGACGGTGCCCGGCGTCTACGTCGAGCACAACACGCCCAAGGGCGAGGTGCCGGCCACCCGCCACCCGCTGGCCGGGCAGTCGGCCGTCCCGCTGGTGCACGTCACCCACTTCAACGCCCTCTACTGGGACAACGGCATCGCGCCCGTGCACGTCATCGAGCACGGCGTCGTCGACCCCGGCCACCTCTACACCGGCGAGCTGCCGCGCGCCGCCGTGGTCGTCAACGAGCCGGTCCGGCGCGCGCGGGTGGCCGGCACCGACCTGCTGCCGGCCTTCGACGTGCCGCTCGACCTCTTCGGGATGAAGGCCGCCGAGCTGCCCTACAAGGCCTACGACCTGCCCCAGGCCGAGCTCCACCAGGCCCTCGCGCTGCGCCGCGCCTACCTGCACCCCTACCGCTGGACCTCGCTCGGCCTCTCGCTGATCGAGGCCATGATGATCGGCCTGCCCGTCGTCGCGCTCGCCGCCACCGAGGCGGTCGAGGCCGTCCCCCAGGAGGCGGGCGTGCTGTCCACCAGGCTCCCCGCGCTGGTCGAGGCGCTGTCGGCGTTCGTCGGCGACCCCGCCCTGGCCGCCCAGTACGGCAAGGCCGCCCGCACGGCCGCCCTCTCCCGGTACGGCCTCACCCGATTCCTTGACGATTGGAACAGTTTGTTGGGCCGGTGACCGGGTACGCGGAGTGAACACGTCGATACCGATATGTCTGGAATTCCATGTTCATCCTCGACCGCTCGCGCCGGGCCGCCTGCCTGGACGAGGACCCGGAGATCTTCTTTCCCATCTCACTCGAGGGCGCCGGACACGCCCAGGCCGAACGGGCCAAGGCCATCTGCCACGGCTGCCCCGTCCGGCTGCCCTGCCTCGACTACGCGCTGGCCACCCGCCAGGCGGACGGCGTGTGGGGCGGTATGGACCCGGCCGAACGCCGGGCGCTCGCCCTCACTCTCGAACCAGCCATCGCCCGTCACGCATGAGGTCGCGCCCCTCCAGCTCGTTGACCTCACGCCACGCCTGCACCTGCCGCGGCCGGACGCGGAAGTACAGGTAGCGGCCGCGCAGGCGCCGCGGATCGAAGCCGGTCTTGACCGCGAAGGCGTCGCCGAGCTCCGGCGAGATCTCCGCCTGCTCCAGCGTCTCCACGCTTCCCTCGATGAGGACGACGTCCCTGGTGTGGCCGAGAGCGAGCCTGGCCGTGCCCGACGCCACCAGATTGCGCGCGGTCGGGTTGCCCGCGGCCGTCGACAGCAGCAGGCTGGCGCCGTCCCACAGGAACGACAGCGGCATCAGGTACGGCCCGCCCTCCTGGTCGGCGGTGGCCACCCACGCGTCCACGTCGTTTTCGAGCCGGGCGAGGGTGTCCTTCCTGCGCTGCTCGGCGGTCCGGGCTTCGGAATGCATGTCTTTCCTCACGTCGTCGTGTCGAAGGCGCGTCGCCGGCACATCGGCGTCGCTCGCCGGGTCACCGTGATGACCCGGCGAGAGAGACAGGTGTGACCGCCGGCGGCGTCGAGAACCTGGGCGGCCGGCCGGCCACCATCGTCAGCAGAGTCTGCCGGAACATGCCGCGCTCCCGCACCACCCGCCGCGACCCCGCCTCCCCGGCCGCCGCCGCCTGCGACGACGTTCGCCGCCCGCTCCCGGCGGGGGAGCGTGCCTGCTCGCGGCCGGGGCCCGCGCGGTCCCGGCGCTCAGGCGAGGGTGATCAGGTCGGCGTAGCCGGCGTTCCAGAGGTCCTCCACCCCGTCGGGCAGCAGCAGCACCCGGTCCGGCCGCAGCGCCTCCACCGCGTCCTCGTCGTGCGTGACCATCACCACCGCGCCCTTGTAGGCGCCCACCGCCCCCAGCACCTCGGCCCGCGAGGCCGGGTCGAGGTTGTTGGTCGGCTCGTCGAGCAGCAGGACGTTCGCCCCCGAGCTGACCAGCCCCGCCAGCGCCAGGCGCGTCTTCTCGCCGCCCGACAGCACCCCCGCCGGCTTGTCGACGTCGTCCCCGCCGAACAGGAACGACCCCAGGACGTTGCGCGCCTCACCGTGGGTGAGGTGCGGCGCGGCGGCGGCGAGATTCTGGCCGACGGTGCGCTCGGGGTCGAGGGTGTCGTGCTCCTGGGCGAAGTAGCCGAGCCGCAGGCCGTGCCCGTGCACCACCCTGCCGGAGTCGGGCGCGAGCCGTCCCGCCAGGATCTTCAGCAGCGTGGTCTTGCCCGCGCCGTTCAGCCCGAGCACCACCAGCCTGCTGCCGCGGTCGACGGCCAGGTCCACCCCGGACAGCACCGGCAGCTCGCCGTAGGACTTGACCAGGCTGACGGCGCCCAGCGGGGTCCGCCCGCTCGGCGCGGGCTCGGGCAGCCTGATCCTGGCCACCTTCTCGGTACGGCGGGCCGGCTGCACCCCCGCCAGCATCCTGTCGGCCCTGCGGGCCATGTCCCTGGCGCGGACGGCCGTCGCCACGTTGGACCGCATCCTGTCGGCCTGGGCGTGCAGCGCGGCGGCCTTGCGCTCGGCCGCCGCCCGCTGCCTGGCCCTGCGCCGCTCCGCGGTGGCGCTGTCGGCCAGGTAGGTCTCCCAGCCGGTGTTGTGCACCTCGATCCCGGCCAGGTCGGCCTCCAGCCGCCACACCCGGTTGACCACCTCGGCCAGCAGCCCGGTGTCGTGGCTGATCACCACCAGACCACCCGCGTAGCCGGCGAGGAACGAGCGCAGCCAGGCGATGGAGTCGCCGTCGAGGTGGTTGGTCGGCTCGTCGAGCAGCAGCGTGCCGCGCTCGGCGAACAACACCCTGGCCAGTTCGACCCGCCGCCGCTGCCCGCCGGACAGCGTGCCGAGCGGCTGGGCCATGACCCGGTCGGGCAGGCCGAGCCCCGCCGCGACCCTGGCGGCCGCCGCCTCGGCGGCGTAACCGCCGCGGGCCTGGAACTCGGCCTCGGCGCGCACGTAGCGGGACATGGCCGCCTCGCCGCCGGCCGCCATGTCGCGTTCGGCGGCGCGCAGCGCGCGTACCGCCTCGTGCAGGCGGCGAGCCGACAGGATGCGGTCGGTGACGGTGAGGCCGGGGTCGGCCGCCGCGGGATCCTGCGGCAGGTACCCGACCGGGCCGGTGCGGGTGACGACGCCGGCCGCCGGCGCGGCCTGACCGGCGAGGATCCGCATCAGCGTGGTCTTGCCCGCGCCGTTGCGGCCGACCAGGCCGACACGGTCGCCGGGGCCGACGTGGGCGGCGATGCCGGACAGCAGCAGACGGGCGCCGACGCGCACGTCGACGTCGCGAAAGGTAATCATGAGGTGACGCTCCGGAGAAGCCGATGGACACACGGGTGGCGTGAAAGCGGGTGTCCTGGCTAAGAAATCCGGGGCGTCGACATGGCGGAGAGGTTACGCGAGGCCGCCGTCCGGCCGCATCCGGTTTTCCGCCGCGCTCAGGGCGCCGCCGACTCCATGAAGCGGTCACGCTCGTCGTCGCCCAGACGGTCGACGAACAGCATGCCGTCGAGATGGTCGGCCTCGTGCTGCAGCACCCTGGCCAGCATGCCGATGGCCCGCACCGTGACGGGCTTGCCGTACATGTCGCGGCCCCGCGCCGTCACGCCGAAGGAACGCTCCAGCGGCCACCACAGCCCAGGCGCCGACAGGCACGCCTCGTCGGCCACGACCGTCCGCTCCGACAGCTCGAGGCGCGGGTTGACCAGGTGCCCGGCCCTGCCGTCGTAGTCGAAGACGATCACCCTCGCGCTCACCCCGATCTGCGGCGCGGCCAGGCCCGCCCTGCCGTGCCCCTGGCGCATCGTGAGGGTCAGCGCCTTCACCAGCCCCCGCAGCTCCTTGTCGAAGTCGGTCACCGGCCGCGCCACCTCGCGCAGCACGGGGTCGTCGAAAGCGCGGATGCGCTGTACGGCCACGGCAACTCCCCGAGATCGTTGTCGTCGTCCAGGAGACGATTCCCTGCGCCGCGGGCGGCGAACCGTCACATGCGGGCGCGGCGACCGCGCGCGCCGCCGCCGTCCGGCAGGACGGCGTTAACTCCGTGTTGCGGCCGTGAAACACATGCATTGCCTGTTACGGCGGTGAGTCACCTGTAACCGGCGCACCGTCACAGAACGTCAAGGTGCGTAACCCGCCCCTCCTACGGTCGAGATCCCCCGAACCGTAGGAGGAACGATGGCGCGTTGGATCACCGACTGGCACCCGGACGACCCCGCCTTCTGGGAGCGCGACGGCAGGCGCGTGGCCAGGCGCAACCTGGCCTTCTCCATCCTGGCCGAGCACCTCGGCTTCACCGTCTGGACGCTGTGGAGCATCGTCGCGGCCAAGATGGGCGGCTACGACTTCTCCACCGACCAGCTGTTCTGGCTGGTCGCGCTGCCCAACCTGATCGGCTCGGCGCTGCGTGTCCCTTACACCTTCGGCCCCGCCAGGTTCGGCGGGCGGACCTTCACCGTGGCGAGCGCGCTGCTCCTGCTGGTCCCCGCGATCCTGCTCGGCGTCGCCGTCAGCGACCCCGGCACGCCGTACTGGGTGTTCCTGGTGATCGCGGCGACGGCGGGTGTCGGCGGCGGCAACTTCGCCTCCAGCATGGCCAACATCACCTACTTCTTCCCCCAGCACAGGCAGGGCTCGGCGCTCGGGCTCAACGCCGCGGGCGGCAACATCGGCGTCAGCTCGGTGCAGCTGGTCATGCCGCTGGTGATCGGCGCGTTCGGGCTGGCCGCGGCGGGCTGGTTCTGGGTGCCGTTCATCGTGGTCTCGGCCGCCTGCGCCTGGTTGTTCATGGACGACCTGTCCAGCGCCAAGGCCAGGCCGCGCGAGCAGTGGGCGGTCGCCGGCAAGGCGCACACCTGGGTGATGTCGTTCCTCTACATCGGCACGTTCGGCTCGTTCATCGGCTACTCCACCGCCTTCCCCCTGCTGGCCAAGAGTCTGTTCCCCGGTTCGGCGTGGGCGCAGGTCGCCTTCGTCGGGCCGCTGCTCGGCTCGCTGATCAGGCCGGTCGGCGGCTGGCTGTCCGACCGCCTCGGCGGCGCGCGCGTCACCCTCTGGAACTTCGCCGCCATGGGCGCCGGCGTGGCCCTGGTCTGGGCGGCCGGCGGCTCGGGGAACTTCTGGCTGTTCTTCCTGGCCTTCCAGACGCTCTTCTTCACCGCCGGCATCGGCAACGGCTCCACCTACCGGATGATCCCGGCCATCTTCCAGGCCAAGGCCGCCGCCGAGCTCGGCGGCGGCGAGGCGGCCCTCCTGTACGGCAAGCGCCAGGCCTCGGCCGCGATCGGCATCATCTCGGCGATCGGGGCGTTCGGCGGGTTCCTCGTCAACCGCGGTTTCGGCATGTCCTTCGCCCAGACCGGCAGCCCCGCGGGGGCCTTCGTCGCCTTCGGCCTCTTCTACGCCGCCTGCTTCGCCCTCACCTGGTGGTGCTACGTGCGGACGGTCGGCGTGACCAGGGTGCCGAGCCTCGCGCACGCCCGGGTCTGAGCGCCTCACTTCGGCGGTGAGCCGCTGTTAGCACGCCGGTAACAGAAGGGACCCAGATGTGAAACGCCCCAAAAGCACCATCGATCGCGTGATCGCACCCACCCTCACCCACTGCCCGTACTGCGCCCTGCAGTGTGGCATGGCGCTGATCCCGGGGGAACGCGTCACCGTCGAGGCCACCGACGCGCTGTGCCAGAAGGGCTGGACCGCGGCCGACCTGCTGTCGAGCCCCGACCGGCTGACCACGCCCCTGCTGGACGGCGGTCCCGCCACCTGGGAGCAGGCGCTCGACCACGTCGCCGCCCGCCTCCAGGAGGTGCGCGCCGCGCACGGCCCCGACGCGGTGGCGGTCTTCGGCGGGGGAGGGCTCACCAACGAGAAGGCCTACCAGCTCGGCAAGTTCGCCCGGGTCGCGCTCGGCACCAGCCAGATCGACTACAACGGCCGCTTCTGCATGTCGTCGGCGGCGGCCGCCTCGATCAGGGCGTTCGGCGCCGACCGGGGGCTGCCCTTCCCCGTCACGGACCTTGCCGCCGCCGACGTGGTGCTGGTGGCGGGCGGCAACCCGGCCGAGACCATGCCGCCGCTGGTCAGGCAGCTCACCGGGCCGGCGCTGATCGTCATCGACCCCAGGCGTACGGCGACGGCCAAGCTGGCCGGGCTCCACCTGCAGCCGACGCCAGGCACCGACCTGGCGCTCGCGCTCGGCCTGCTGCACCTGGCGATCGCCGAGGACGCGATCGACACCGGTTACGTCGAGCGCCGCACGACCGGGTTCGAGGCGGTGCGCACGTCGGTGTCCCCGTGGTGGCCCGAGCGCGTCGAACGGCTCACGGGGGTGCCGGTCGCCGCCATGCGCCAGGCCGTACAGATGCTGAAAAATGCGGATAAGGCGGTGGTGTTGACGGGGCGCGGCGCCGAACAGCACGCCAAGGGCACCGACACCGTCACCGCCTTCATCAACCTGGCCCTGGCCCTCGGCCTGCCCGGCACGCCCGGATCCGGCTACGGCTGCCTGACCGGACAGGGCAACGGCCAGGGCGGCAGGGAGCACGGCCAGAAGGCCGACCAGCTGCCCGGCTACCGCAGGATCGACGACCCCGCCGCCCGCGCGCACGTCGCCGCCGTCTGGGGCATCGACCCCGCCTCGCTCCCCGGCCCAGGACGGTCGGCCTACGAGCTGCTCGACGCGCTCGGCACCGCCGGCGGGCCCAGGGCGCTGCTGCTGTTCGGCTCCAACCCGGTCGTCTCCGCCCCCGGGTCGGCGCACGTCGCCGAGCGGCTGAAGGCCCTCGATCTGCTCGTCGTCGTCGACTTCGTGCCGAGCGAGACCGCCCGCATCGCCGACGTCGTGCTGCCCGGCACCCAGTGGGCCGAGGAGGACGGCACGATGACCAACCTGGAGGGCAGGGTCCAGCGGCGCCGCCGGGCCGTCGCGCCGCCCGCGGGCGTCAAGACCGACCTGGAGATCATCCAGGAGCTCGCCCGGCGGATGGGCCACAGCTGGCCCGCCGGCCCGCGCGAGGTCTTCGACGAGCTGCGCCGCGCCTCCCAGGGCGGCACCGCCGACTACGCCGGCATCACCGGCGAGCGCGACGGGGTGTTCTGGCCCTGCCCCGCACCCGACCACCCCGGCACGCCCCGCATGTTCCTCGACCGCTTCCACACCCCCGACGGGCGCGCCCGGTTCGTCCCCGTCGACCACCGGCCCGCCGCCGAGGAGACCGACGCCGACTACCCCGTCCACCTCACCACCGGACGCCTGCTGGCGCACTACCAGTCGGGCGCCCAGACCCGCAGGATCGCGCCGCTCGTCGCGGCCGCGCCGGAACCCTACGTCGAGATCCACCCCGACCTGGCCGAACACCTCGCGATCGGCGCCGGCGACCTGGTACGGGTCAGCAGCCGCCGCGGCTGCGTCGAAGCCGTGGCCAGGATCAGCGACGCGATCAGGTCCGACACGGTGTTCATGCCCTTCCACTGGGAGGGCGCCAACCGCCTGACCAACCCCGCGCTCGACCCCACGTCGAGGATGCCCGAGTTCAAGGTCTGTGCCGTGAAGCTGGACAAGCTGGAGAAGGGGAAGCCGGCATGAGACTCCTGGTCATCGGCAACGGCATGGCCGGCGCCCGCCTGGTCGGCGAGGTCCGGGCACGCGACAAGGACATCGAGGTCACCGTCCTCGGCGCCGAGAGCCGCCAGCCCTACAACCGGGTGCTGCTGTCGAACGTCCTGGCCGGCAGCTCGGGGCCGGACCAGATCCGGCTGCTCGACCCCACCTGGTACGGCGAGCACGACGTCGAGGCCCACCTCGGCACCCGCGCCGTCCGGATCGACAGGCAGACCAGGACGGTCACCGCCGAGGACGGGCGGCGCTTCCCCTACGACGTGCTGGTGCTGGCCACCGGCAGCCAGGCCGTCGTGCCGCCGATCCCCGGCGCCGGACGGGCCCTGCCGTTCCGCACGCTCGACGACTGCCGGGCGATACTGGCCGACAGCCGCGGCAGCGCCAGGGCGGTCGTCATCGGCGGCGGGCTGCTCGGCATCGAGGCCGCGCGCGGCCTGGCCGGCCGCGGCCTGCCGGTCACGCTGCTGCACCTGGCCGGCCACCTGATGGAACGCCAGCTCGACGCCGAAGCCGGCCTCGTGCTCGGCGAGACCCTCGCGGGCCTCGGCGTGGACATCCGCACCGGCGTCAGCGCCGCCGAGATCCTGCCCGAGGGCGTACGGCTGGCCGACGGGAGCCTCGTCGAGGGTGACCTGGTCGTGCTGGCCTGCGGCGTCCGGCCGGAGACCGAGCTGGCCGTCCAGGCCGGCCTGGAGGTGCGGCGCGGCGTCGTCGTCGACGACGAGCTGCGCACCGACGACCCGGCCGTCTTCGCGATCGGGGAGTGCGCCGAGCACGACGGCGTCGTCTACGGCCTGGTGGCCCCCGCATGGGAGCAGGCCGCCGTCGCGGCCGACGTGATCACCGGCGCCGCCAAGGACGCCCGCTACCGTGGCTCCCGCCTGGTGACCAGGCTGAAGGCCAAGAGCGTCGAGCTGGCCGCGATGGGGGAGACGCACCTGACCGAGGAGCACGCCGAGGTCGTGCGCTTCAGCCACCGGGCCACAGGCACCTACCGCAAGCTCGTCATCCGCGACGGGCGCCTGGTCGGCGCGATCCTGCTGGGCGAGAGCGCGGCGGTCGGCACCCTCACCCAGCTCTACGACAGGGGAGCGCCGCTGCCGGGCGACCGGGCCGGGCTGCTGTTCCCCCGCCTGGCAGGAGCGGCGATGGCCGACAGCCCCGTCAGGATGCCCGACTCGGCCAAGGTCTGCCAGTGCAACAACGTGACCAAGGGCCAGATCAGAGCGTGCTGGGAGTCCGGCGCGCGTGACGTGATAGCAGTGGCGGCCGCGACGAGGGCCACGACCGGCTGCGGCACCTGCCGCGACGCCGTCGAGGGCATCGTCGGCTGGCTGTGCGAGCAGGAAGGGGTCTCCGCGTGAACAGGGTCGTCGTGGTCGGCTACGGTCCCGCCGCGCACAGGTTCGTCGAGACGCTGCTGGCCAGGGGCTTCGACGGGCGCATCACGGTCTTCGGCGAGGAGCCCCGCCCCGCCTACGACCGGGTGGCGCTCACCTCCTACCTGACCGGCACCGGCTTCGCCGACCTCAAGCTGCCCGACCTGCCAGGCGCGCTGACCCGGCTGTCGGCGCGCGTCACCCGGATCGACCGGGCCGCCAAGGTCGTCACGACCGCCGACGGGCACGCCGAGCCGTACGACACGCTGGTGCTGGCCACGGGATCGGCGCCGTTCGTGCCGCCGGTGCCCGGCGCCTCCCGCGCCTTCGTCTACCGCACCATCGACGACCTGGAGCTGATCAGGAAGGCCGCCTCCCACGCCACCCGCGGCGTGGTCGTCGGCGGCGGGCTGCTCGGCCTGGAGGCCGCCGACGCGCTGCGCGGGCTCGGCCTCGACACCCACATCGTGGAGCTGAGCCCCTGGCTGATGCCCCGGCAGGTCGACGAGGGCGGCGGCGCCGTGCTCAAGGACCACATCTCCAGGCTCGGCCTGTCGGTGCACGCGGGCCTGTCGCCGGCCGCGATCGAGCCGGGCAAGGTCGTGCTCGGCGACGGCCGGACGATCGGGGCCGACGTGGTCGTCTTCTCCGTCGGCATCAAGCCTCGCGACGAGTTGGCCCGCGACTGCGGCCTGGAGGTGGGCGAGCGCGGCGGCATCGTCGTCGACGCCGGCATGCGGACCGCCGACCCGGCCGTCTACGCCGTCGGCGAGTGCGCGCTGGCCGGCGGCAAGGTCTACGGCCTGGTCGGACCGTGCTTCACCCAGGCCGAGGTCGCCGCCGACCGCGTGCTCGGCGGCGGCTCCACCTTCGACGGGGCCGACCTGTCGACCAGGCTGAAGCTCCTCGGCGTCGAGGTCGCCCAGTTCGGCGCGATGGAGGGGGCGCTCGACGTCACCTACATGGACCCCGTGGGCGGCGTGTACAAGAAGCTGTTCGTCTCCGACGACGCCCGGACGCTGCTCGGCGGCATCTGCGTGGGCGACGCCGCGCCGTACACGACGCTGAAGCCGTTCGTCGGCAAGCCGCTGCCGGCCGCCCCCGCCGACCTGCTGTTCACCGGGTCGGCGGTGAACCTCGACCTGCCCGACGACGCCCAGGTCTGCTCGTGCAACAACGTCACGGCCGGCGACCTGCGCGGCGCCATCGGCGACGGGGCGAGCGACGTGCCGGGACTGAAGGCGTGCACCAGGGCGGGCACCACCTGCGGATCGTGCGTGCCGATGCTGAAGCGGCTGCTGGAGAGGTCGGGCGTCGAGCTGTCCAAGGCGCTGTGCGAGCACTTCGACCACAGCAGGGCCGAGCTGTTCGACATCGTCCGGGTGCGCGGGATCACCACCTTCTCCGAGCTGATCGGCCTGTACGGCAGGGGCCGCGGCTGCGACATCTGCAAGCCCGCCGTCGCCTCCATCCTCGCCTCCCTGCACAACGGGCACGTCCTCGACGGCGAGCGGGCGGCCCTTCAGGACACCAACGACCACTTCCTGGCCAACATCCAGAAGAACGGCACCTACTCGGTCGTGCCCCGCGTCCCCGGCGGCGAGATCACCCCGGACAAGCTCATCGTCGTCGGCGAGGTCGCCCGCGACTTCGGCCTCTACACCAAGATCACCGGCGGCCAGCGGATCGACCTGTTCGGCGCCCGCGTCGAGCAGCTGCCCCAGATCTGGAAGCGCCTGGTCGACGCCGGCTTCGAATCCGGCCACGCCTACGGCAAGGCGCTGCGCACGGTGAAGTCCTGCGTCGGCTCCACCTGGTGCAGGTACGGCGTGCAGGACTCGGTCGGCCTCGCCATCGCCCTCGAACTGCGCTACCGGGGCCTGCGCTCCCCGCACAAGCTGAAGTCCGCGGTCTCGGGCTGCGCCAGGGAGTGCGCCGAGGCCAGGTCGAAGGACTTCGGGATCATCGCCACCGAGAAGGGCTGGAACCTGTACGTCGGCGGCAACGGCGGCTTCCAGCCCCGCCACGCCGACCTGCTGGTCTCCGACGTGTCCACCGAGCAGCTGATCACGATCGTCGACCGGTTCCTGATGTTCTACATCCGCACCGCCGACCGCCTGCAGCGCACATCCGCCTGGCTGGAGTCCCTCGAGGGCGGGCTCGACCACCTGCGGTCGGTGATCGTGGACGACGCGCTGGGCATCTGCGACTCCCTCGACGCGCAGATGGACCGGCACGTGGCCACCTACGTCGACGAATGGCGGGCCACCATCGAGGACCCCGACAAGCTCAGCAGGTTCGTCAGCTTCGTCAACGCCCCCGGCACCCCCGACCCGTCGATCGTCTTCGAGACCGAACGCGACCAGATCAAGCCCGTCCTCATCCCCGTGGACCGGCTCACCTCGGCCGCCACCTGAGCCCCCCGCCGCCCCCGCCCGACCAGAAAGGAGCACCAGAGATGACCGTCGCCGAGCTCCCCACCCGCACCTGGGTCCCCGTCTGCGCCTACACCGCCCTGCTGCCGGAGCGGGGAGCGTGCGCCCTCGTCGACGGGCGGCAGGTGGCGCTGTTCCGCACCTTCGACGGCCGGGTCCACGCCGTCGGCAACCGCGACCCCTTCTCCGGCGCCCACGTCCTGTCCCGCGGCATCGTCGGCTCCAGGGGCGAGGAGCCCACCGTCGCCTCGCCCATGCACAAGCAGGTCTTCTCCCTGGTCACCGGCCAGTGCCTGGACGACCCGACGGTCGCCGTGCCGACCTATCCGACCCGAGTGAACGACGGCAGAGTGGAGGTGGGGCTTTGACCGCCCTGACCGTGGAAGAGCCGAGATCGCCGGAGACGGCGCCCGACGCGCTGGCCGGATTCACCATCGGCGTCACCGCGACCAGGCGGCGCGAGGAGTTCCGCGCGCTGCTGGAACGGCGCGGCGCCCGCGTGGTGAGCGCCCCGGCCATCAGGCTCGTCCCGCTGGCCGAGGACAGCGACCTGCTCGCCGCCACCCGCCGCAGCCTGGAAGCCCCCGTCGACGACGTCGTCGTCACCACCGGCGTCGGGTTCCGCGGCTGGATGGCCGCCGCCGAAGGCTGGGGGCTGTCGGCCGAGCTGTCGCACCACCTCACCCGCGCCAGGCTGCTCACGCGGGGCCCCAAGGCCAGGGGAGCGGTCCGCGCCGCCGGCCTCAACGACCACTGGACACCGGCCACCGAGTCCTGCGAGGAGGTCAAGCAGCACCTGCTCGCCCAGGACCTGCGCGGCCGCCGCATCGCCGTCCAGCTGCACGGGGAGCCGCTGACGGGATTCGTCGCCGAACTCCGCGCGGCAGGCGCCGAGGTCATCGAGGTGCCCGTCTACCGGTGGCTGCCCTACCGCGACATCTCACCGCTGCGCCGCCTGGTCAGCCAGGCCATCACGGGCGGCGTCGACGCGGTCGCCTTCACCAGCGCCCCCGCCGTGCTGGCGATGCTCAACTCCGCGCGCGCCGACGGCCTGGAGGAGGCGCTGCTGTCGGCGTTCGCCGGACGCGTCGTGGCCGCGTGCGTCGGCCCGGTGACCGCCCAGCCGCTCCAGTCCAAGGGCGTGCCAGTGATCCAGCCGGACCGCTCCAGGCTCGGCGCCCTCGCCAGGACGCTCGCCAGGCACCTGCCCGAGCACGGCGTCACACGGCTGGTGGCCGGCGGGCACGCACTGGAGATCCGCGGCCACGCCGTCGCCGTGGACGGCGAGCTCAAACCCCTGCCACCCGCGCCCATGGCGGTGCTCAAGCGCCTGGCCGACAAGCCCGGCCACGTGGTGCCGCGCTCGGAGCTGCGCACGGCCCTGCCGGGCGGCGCGGCGCGCGAGTCGGCCGAGCACGCGGTCGAGATGGCCGTCACCCGGCTGCGCAGGGCCCTCGGCCCCGGCGGCATCGTCGAGACCGTGGTCAAGCGCGGCTACCGCCTGGCCACCCACCGGGACGACCGGTGAGCTTCGCGCTGCCGTACGGGAACGGGCACGGCACGCTGGTGATCGCCGCGCACGGCACGCGCAGCGCGGCGGGCCTGCGCACGCTCTCCCGGCTCGCCGCCGCCGTCCGCAACCTACGCGAGGGGCACCGCGTCGAGCTCGCCTACCTGGAGATCAGCGAGCCGCTGCTCGCGGACGTGCTGCCGGGGCTGCCGGGGCCGGTCACCGTCGTCCCGCTGCTGCTGGCCGGCGGCTACCACGTCCACGTGGACCTGCCGGGCGTCATCGCCGCGACCCGTCCCGACGCCACCGTGGCCCCGCCGCTCGGCCCGCACCCGCTGCTCACCTCCGCGCTGGTCCGCCGGCTCGCCGGGGCGGGACTGCGCGCCACCGACGCGGTCGTCCTGGGCGCGGCCGGCTCCTCCGACCCCGCGGCCCTGGCCGCCGTCAGAGCCGCCGCGCGCCTGCTCGCCGTACGGCTCTCGCGCCCGGTCACCGCCGCCTTCGCGGCAGGCGGCAGCCCCACCGTGCGCGAGGCGCTGGACCGCATGCGGCATGGTCCAGCGCCTCGCGTCGTCCTCGCCTCCTACCTGCTGGCGCCCGGCTTCTTCCACGACAGGCTGGCCGCCTGCGGTGCCGCCGCGGTCACCGACCCGATCGGCGCCGACCCTGACCTGGCCGCCCTGGTATGGGCACGCCACGATCAGGCGTCGGGCTCCAGCCGCAACTCCTTGACGATCTCCTCCGCGCCGGCGTCCCGCGAGGGACCCGCGTCCGCGCCGACGAACATCTCGTAGTAGGCGTGCTGGAAGCAGCCGGCCAGCAACAGCCTGGCGCTGGCCACCGGATCGACCGACGGCGCCACCCTGCCGAGCCGCTGCTCGGCCGCCAGGTAGTCGGCCAGCGGAACGATCTCGGCCATCGGGCCCAGACCGTTGTCACGGACGGCCGCGCGGAAGCGGACCGTCACCGAAGGAGAGGTGAAGGCGGGCAGCGCCGCCGACTGGACCTCGAGGTAGTAGTCGATGCCCGCCCTCGCGATGGGGAGCAGGTTGTCGCTCACCCGTCCCTTCCCCACGAGGTGGGACAGGTCGTGCAGGATCCGGAGCCAGAGCGGGAGCCGGTCCTGGAGCAGGGCGAGGAACAGGTCGACAGGTCCTCCGCCGCGCTCCTCCCGCAGGGACAGCGCCATCTCCAGCACGCGGCGCCTGGTGTCCTGGCTTCTCTGGTGCGGGTCGACATGGGAAGTAGCCATGGTTGCCCTAACGTGCGCAGTCACAGGGGTAGGTTCAACGTGGCCGTGCCGGAATTCACTGATGTTGCTAAGACGTGTTTCTCCTGGTTATCGGATCGTTGCGAGCTGGCGTGCCAGCCTGGCGCATTCCGGTCGAAACGCGCGGGGCACTGATTATTGCCTGAAACCGTTGGGAAATCCGGTGATTGAATCCTGAAACTTCCCTGACAGTTGTCACGACATGTCGCCCACCTTCGGACATGCCGGGCGGCCGGGGCGGGGAGGAGACGGTCTGGTGCGTGTGGAGGGCGAGCTCAGGGGCTGTCTGGTCGAGGCGGTGCGGTCCGGTGCCGCCGGAGCCGGAACCCGAAAGAACTTTCACGAGTGGATGTAAAGGACCCGCCAAAGTGGGCATTTCCGGACGCCGCTTTCATGGTTTCGGCCCCTTTGTGGCGCTCGCCTGGGTGATACGCGAGCCACTCGGCCCGGAAACGCACGAGATCCGCAGGCCGCCCTGTATGAGCCTGCGCAAGAAGTGAGACGCCTGCCTTCCTCAGCGGCGCCGTCGGGATCCTCGGGCAGGGAGCGGGCGCAGTATCGAGTGGCGTGCGGGCCGCACTCCGCGGGGTCATTTGGGGCGAGCGTGTCGTTCTGTGCGGGGCTGTATGGGGTCCTCGGCAGGGATGGCTGCTGTCAGGTGGCGTGCGGGCTGCTGTGCGGGGCTGTTTGGGGCGGTATGCGTGCCGTCCTGAGGGTGGCCGCATGGGGGTGATGCTCGGGTCGGCCCGGACTGGGCGGTTCGCGAGGATGGCGGGGGTGTTTGGGCGCCACGAAACCGGGGGTGCCGGTCAGGCGGTCGCGGGCTCGCTCGGGACTACTGGTCGCCCGGGTCGCGATCCCTGCGGCGCAGGTAGCGCTCGAACTCCGCCGCGATCGCGTCACCCGACGCCTCGGGCAGCTCGGCCGCGTCCTTGCGCTCCTCCAGCTCCTTGACGTACTCGGCCACCTCGCTGTCCTGCGAGGCCAGCTCGTCGACGCCGGTCTCCCACGCGCGGGCCTCCTCGGCGAGGTCGCCCAGCGGCACCGGGATCTCCAGCACGTCCTCCACCCTGCGCAGCAGCGCGAGCGTCGCCTTCGGGTTGGGCGGCTGGGCGACGTAGTGAGGCACCGACGCCCACAGCGAGACGGCCCGCAGCCCGGCCACGCCGAACGCGTGCTGCAGCACCCCGACGATGCCCGTCGGCCCCTCGTAGCGGCTCAGCTCCAGGTTGATCGAGCGGGCGAGCCCCTCCTCGGTCGCCGACCCCACGATCGGCACGGGACGGGTGTGCGGCGAGTCGTTGAGCAGCGCGCCCAGCATGATCGCCATCTCGATGCCCAGCTCGCGGCAGATCCCGATGATCTCCTCGCAGAAGCCGCGCCAGCGCATGTTGGGCTCGATGCCGCGCAGCAGCACCACGTCGCGCTCGACGCCGGGCGGGCGGGCCAGCGACAACCTGGTCGTCGGCCAGACGATCGAGCGGGTCAGCCCGTCACCCATCTCCACGATGGGGCGCGTGACCTGGAAGTCGTAATAGTCTTCCGGGTCCAGCGCGATCAGCGGCTCGGCCTTCCACTGGCTCTCCAGGTGCGCGATGACGCCGCTGGAGGCCTCACCTGCGTCGTTCCACCCTTCGAACGCGGCGATGAGCACCGGATCGACGAGCTCGGGGAGCCCTTCGAGCTCGATCACGCGCCGCCTCCTCTCGCTGGTCTCAACGCCTAAGCCTATGCGCTGGACAGCGCTTTACGTCACTGATCTCCACGGGCGTAATCCCACCGGGCCCCGCACGCCCGGTCCTCGGTCGAGAACGGCAGGTCAGCGGCGGTACAGGCGGCGTAGAAGGGGCTGGTTCCGTGGTGCGGCACCTCTTCGTCCGGCTGCGGGGCCGCACCCCTGCCGGTCCCGAGGGCCGGTCCGAGCGCCGGTCCCGAGTGCCGGGACGCAGGGGGAGTGCGTTCCGCGAGTGACTTCGCCGGGCGACGTTTACCGGCCCGGCCGAAGTCCTGCTGGAGTATGCGTGAAGGACGGGCGGTCACCGGTGACGAGGGTGGCCTTGACCCGGCTTGCCGTACCGGATGGGGCGCGGGAAGACCGTCGCATCGGACGGTCCCCGCGCAAAGACCGTCGCACCGGATGGGGTATGGGAAGACCGTCGCACCGGACGGTCCGTTCGCAAAGTGCGCCGCATCGGACGGTCTCCGCGGAGAGGACATCGCAGAACAGGCCGGGAACCCGCAGGGCCGGACGGATCCTGCACAGGACTCGTGGGACGGATCGCGGGCCCTGGTGAAGCGCCGGTGT
The DNA here is from genome assembly GCF_053602555.1 of Nonomuraea sp. NPDC004354. Classification (NCBI taxonomy): domain Bacteria; kingdom Bacillati; phylum Actinomycetota; class Actinomycetes; order Streptosporangiales; family Streptosporangiaceae; genus Nonomuraea; species Nonomuraea sp. NPDC004354. The sequence continues at coordinate 184,275 of NZ_JBSGDV010000016.1, forward strand.
GGTCAGTGGCCCGAGGTGGTGTGGACGATCAGGACGTCGCACGAGGCGCGGTGGGTGACGTTGGAGGGGACCGAGCCAAGCAGGCGTCCCGCCAGGCTGTTGAGCCCGCGGTTGCCGACCACGAGCAGGTCGGCGTGGTGCCGGTCGGCCAGTTTGACGAGCACGTCGACCGCGTCGCCCTCCTCCGCCGCCAGCAGGACGTCGTCGGCGCCCGCCGCGACCGCGTGTTCGCGGGCCGCGCGCAGGGCGTCGTCGGCGGGCGTGGATCCGCTGACCTTGTAGGCCAGGTCGCCGAGCACGTCGGCGGCGGCCGCGCGGGAGCTCTCGCGCATGGGGATGTAGGCGCAGGCCAGCACGAGAGTGGCGCGGGTGGCGGCGGCCAGCGCGGCGGCGGCGGTCACGGCGCGGAAGGAGGAGGCGGAGCCGTCGGTGCCGACAAGTACGGTGCGGTAGGCCATGGAGGACCCCAATTGGACTCAGTGTCAATTGTCGACAGGGTAGCGCCCGTTAAGCTTGACCGCATGAACGCCTCCCCGTCTTTCCGCGAAGTCCTCTCCCAGCGCGTGATGGTCGCCGACGGTGCGATGGGGACGATGCTGCAGTCATATGACCCGACCCTCGACGACTTCGAGGGCTACGAGGGCTGCAACGAGGTGCTGAACGTCACCAGGCCCGACATCGTCAGCGGTGTTCACGACGCCTACTTCGCGGTCGGCGTCGACTGCGTCGAGACCAACACCTTCGGCGCCAACATGGCGGCGCTGGGCGAGTACGACATCGCCGACAGGGTCTACGAGTACTCGGAGGCGGGCGCCCGCCTGGCCCGCGAGCGCGCCGACCACTGGTCCACGCCCGAGCACCCGCGGTTCGTGCTCGGCTCGATGGGTCCTGGCACCAAGCTGCCCACGCTCGGCCACCTGCCGTTCGCCACGCTGCGCGACGCCTACCGCGACAACGCGGCGGGCCTGATCGCCGGCGGCGCCGACGCGCTGATCATCGAGACCTGTCAGGACCTGCTCCAGGTCAAGGCCGCCGTCGTCGGCGCCAAGCGGGCGATCGAGGCCGCGGGCCGCGACGTGCCGATCATCGCCCAGGTCACCATCGAGACCAACGGCGCCATGCTGCTCGGCTCCGAGATCGGCGCCGCCCTCACCGCGATCGAGCCGCTCGGCGTCGACCTCGTCGGCCTCAACTGCGCCACCGGCCCCGCCGAGATGAGCGAGCATCTGCGCTACCTCGCCCGCCACTCGCGGCTGCGCCTTTCCTGCATGCCCAACGCGGGCCTGCCCGTCCTCACCTCCGACGGCGCCTACTACCCGCTGAGCCCCGGCGAGCTGGCCGACGCCCACGAGACCTTCGCCCGCGACTACGGCCTGTCGCTCGTCGGCGGCTGCTGCGGCACCACGCCCGAGCACCTGCGCCAGGTCGTCGAGCGCGTCCGCGGCCAGCAGCCGGCGTCGCGCAGGCCGCACCCCGAGCCGGGCGCCTCCTCGCTCTACCAGACCGTCCCGTTCCGCCAGGACACGTCCTACCTGGCCATCGGCGAGCGCTGCAACACCAACGGCTCCAAGGCCTTCCGCGAGGCCATGCTCGAAGGCCGCTGGGACGACTGCGTCGAGATGGCCCGCGAGCAGGCCCGCGACGGCGCCCACATGCTCGACCTGTGCGTCGACTACGTCGGCCGCGACGGCGTCGCCGACATGAAGGAGCTGGCCTTCCGCTTCGCCACCGCCTCCACCCTGCCGATCATGCTCGACTCCACCGAGTCCGAGGTGCTCAAGGCCGGTCTGGAGATGCTCGGCGGCCGAGCGGTCGTCAACTCCGTCAACTACGAGGACGGGCGCGGGCCCGAGTCCCGCTTCCACAAGACCATGACCGCGGTGCGCGAGCACGGCGCGGCCGTCGTCGTCATGTGCATCGACGAGAACGGCCAGGCGCGCACCGCCGCCGAGAAGGCCCGCATCGCCTCGGAGACGATCGACGACCTGGTCGCCAACTGGGGCATGAAGGTCTCCGACATCATCGTCGACTGCCTGACCTTCACCATCGCCACCGGCATGGAGGAGTCGCGCAAGGACGGCCTGGAGACCGTCGAGGGCATCCGCGAGCTCAAGCGCCGCTACCCCGAGGTGCAGACGACGCTCGGCCTGTCCAACATCTCCTTCGGCATCAACCCGGCCGCCCGCATGGTGCTCAACTCGGTGTTCCTCAACGAGTGCGTCAACGCCGGCCTCGACTCGGCGATCGTCCACGCCTCCAAGATCCTGCCGATGTCGCGCATCCCCGACGAGCAGCGCCAGGTCGCGCTCGACATGATCTACGACCGCCGCCGCGACGGCTACGACCCGCTGCAGAAGTTCATCGCGATGTTCGAGGGCGTCGACGCCGCGGCGCTGCGCGCGGGCAAGGCCGAGGAACTGGCCGCGCTGCCGCTGTGGGAGCGGCTCAAGCGGCGCATCATCGACGGCGAGCGCAAGGGCCTCGAGGCCGACCTCGACGAGGCGCTGGCGCAGCGCCCCGCGCTGGAGATCATCAACGACGTCCTGCTCGACGGCATGAAGACGGTCGGCGAGCTGTTCGGCTCCGGCCAGATGCAGCTGCCGTTCGTGCTGCAGTCGGCCGAGGTCATGAAGAACGCCGTCGCCTACCTCGAACCCCACATGGACAGGGTCGAGGGCGAGTCCAAGGGCCGCATCGTGCTGGCCACCGTCAAGGGCGACGTCCACGACATCGGCAAGAACCTGGTCGACATCATCCTGTCCAACAACGGCTACGAGGTCGTCAACCTCGGCATCAAGCAGCCGGTCAGCACCATCCTGGAGACCGCCGACCAGAAGAACGCCGACGTCATCGGCATGTCCGGGCTGCTGGTGAAGTCGACGGTCGTGATGAAGGAGAACCTCGAGGAGATGAACTCCCGGGGCATCTCCCAGCGCTACCCCGTGCTGCTCGGCGGCGCCGCCCTCACCCGCGCCTACGTCGAGCAGGACCTGGCCGAGCTGTTCGACGGCGAGGTCCGCTACGCCCGCGACGCCTTCGAGGGCCTGCGGCTGATGGACGCCTTCATGGCGCACAAGCGCGAGGGCTCCCCGCTGCCCGCGCTGCGTGAGCGCCGCGTCAAGTCCGGCGCCACCCTCGTCCGCACGCCCGTCGAGGAGCTCCCGGCCCGCTCCGACGTGGCCGCCGACAACCCCGTCCCCGTCGCGCCGTTCCACGGCGACCGCATCGTCAAGGGCATCTCGCTCCAGGAGTACGCCGCCTTCCTCGACGAGCGGGCGCTGTTCCTCGGCCAGTGGGGCCTCAAGCCCACCAGGGGCGGCGACGGACCCGGCTACGACGAGCTCGTCGAGACCGAGGGCAGGCCCAGGCTGCGGATGTGGCTCGACCGCATCCAGACCGAGGGACTGCTGGAGGCGGCCGTCGTCTACGGCTACTTCCCGTGCGTCAGCGACGGCGACGCGCTCATCATCCTCGACGACGCGGGCAACGAGCGCACCCGCTTCACCTTCCCGCGCCAGCGGCGCGACCGGCACCTGTGCCTGTCCGACTTCTTCCGGTCGAAGGACTCCGGAGAGGTCGACGTCGTCGGCTTCCAGATCGCCACCATGGGCGGCAAGATCTCCGAGGCCACGGCCGAGCTGTTCGCCAAGGACGCCTACCGCGACTACCTCGAGCTCCACGGCCTGTCGGTGCAGCTCACCGAGGCGCTGGCCGAGTACTGGCACGCCAGGGTCCGCTCGGAGCTCAGCATCGGCGGCCAGGAATCTCTCGACGACATGTTGAAGGTCAACATCCAGGGCTGCCGCTACTCCTTCGGCTACCCCGCCTGCCCCAACCTGGAGGACCAGGTGCAGCTCTTCGAGCTGCTCGACCCGGGCCGGATCGGCGTCACGCTGTCGGAGGAGTTCCAGCTCCACCCCGAGCAGGCCACCTCGGCCCTGGTCGCCCACCACCCGGAAGCCAAGTACTTCAACGTTTAACTGCGCGCCGCGGTGGCAGAGGCAGCCCAGGGGCACCTCTGCCACGCGCCGGCCGGCCGCCACGTCCCACAGAACAGGCGGCCCGGCGAGCCCGCACCATCGATCGCGTCGCCCGCGCCACGGACGCCGCACTCATCGGCTGCGGCACGTCCGCGCGGTCGTGACTGCTGGGGCGCGGTCGCCCGACCGCGTCGGGCAGGCGCCTGCCAGGTCGCTCGGTGGCCGGACGCTCCGGGTCGTTCGGTTGCGGCGGTCGGACACGTGGCGGTCGTTCGGCTGCGGTGGGGGATATTCCGGCCGATCAGCTGTGGCGGGAAGACGCTCTCCGGCCGCTCGTCGCGGCAGGCGCGCACCGTTCCGCCGCCGGCCTTCCGAGGGCGCGGGCGTCGTCCGGCCTCTCCAGACGGGCGCCGTCCCGTCGCCGGCCGCCGTGGGGAGTGTCGCCCCGCGCACCGGGGTCCTTGGCGGGGTAGGGTGCAATCCCTTGGCGTTCGTGGAGCATGCGGCGGGGTCGGACCCGTCGGCGTCGTTCGGGCTGGGCGCGGCGGAGTCCGGTCCCCTGGCGTTCGTGGCGGGCAGGCCGCGGCCCTCCCCGTACGGCAAGCGGGCGCAAGCGCCACCCGGGGCGCGGGGCGGGCCTCCGTCCAGGGATACGCTCACCGAGCCCACGTGGCTGGCCGCCGTCACGGCGCTACCAACCACCTCAGAAGCGGACCCGAACAATACCAAGTCACGAGGACGCCCTACCGTAGAAGTCCGTATCGAGTGCATCGGGGGAAACGTGGACGCCGCATTCTTCGACATGGACGGCTTGCTGGTCGACACCGAGAAGGTGTGGCTGAAGATCGAGATCGAGGTGATGTCCCGCCTCGGCGGCATCTGGACTCCCGAGCACCAGACCCACCTCGTCGGCGGTTCCATGGAACGCACCGTCGACTACATGCTCGCCGTGTCGGGCTCGTCCGTCGCGCCGGAGACCCTGCGCGAGTGGATGATCGACGGGATGGTCACCGCGCTGGCCGGAGGCGTGCAGACCATGCCGGGCGCGATCGAACTCCTGGAGAGCCTGCGCGCCGAGGGTGTGCCCGTCGGGCTGGTCACCTCGTCCCTCAAGGAGATCGCCGAGGCGGTGCTGGCCTCGGTGGGCCGCGACCGGTTCGACGTCATCGTGACGGCCGACGACGTGACCCACACCAAGCCCGACCCCGAGCCGTATTTGACCGCGGCCCGCCTGCTGGACGTGGAGCCGGTGCGATGCGTCGTGCTGGAGGACTCACCCAACGGTGTGGCGGCGGGAACGGCCGCCGGATGCGCTGTGGTGGCGGTCCCCAGTCTGCTGCCGATCGAGCCCGCACCCGGCCGGTTGGTGGTGTCGTCCCTCATGGAGATCGCGCCCGACCACCTGCGCGCCCTCGTGCCCCCTCTCAACCTCTGATCCCAGCCTCCCCCCAACCACCTCGCTGCTGAGGCTCTACCTACCGCCCTGCTCTTGTGGCCTGTTGCGTTGGCGCTACCGCTCGCCCTGCCTTCGAGGCCGCCTCGCTCCCGAGGCACTGCCGTCGTGCGACCCGCTGCCGAGGCGCTTCCGCCCTGCTTCGGGGCAGGCTGGCGAGGCGCTAGTGCCTGTACGGACTTCGCCTCATAGCCCTGGGTCTTAACGATGGGGCTTTGGCTCATAGCCCGGGCTCGTAGCGACGTCATGATGGCTCTTCGGCTCGTGGCTCCCGACCCCGGCGCGTCGTCCCGCCCTTGTCTGACGGCCTCGGCTCCTGGGCTTGGCCTCTGGGACGGTGGTCCTCGCCCGGGCCGGCGGTCGCGGCTGCTCCATCGGCCTGGGCGGCCCCCGGGACAGCGAACCGCCGCTACACGGTGGCAGATGTACACGGGCGACGTTGCGGACGCCCGCCACGTCCTGCTGGAGCGGCGTGGTAGGACAGGCGCCGGCCACGTGACCACGGTGGGCTCGTCCCGGCTTGCCGTACGGGGAGGGGCACGCGGGGGTGCGGAGGCGAGCACGCAAGGCGACCAGACGGGGACGAGCGGGGCGGCCGGGACCGGGGTAGGCGGGGTGCCCGGCAGGGTGTCCGGGTGGGGGATGAGTGGGCGCCCTGGCACGAGGCGGCCAGAGCGCCCGGACTGGGGACGGGCAGGGCGTCTGGGTTGGGGATGGGCAGGGCAGCCGGGTGGGGGCGGGCAGGGCGCCTGGGCGCGCATCGGCCAGAGCGCCGGATTGGGGATGGGCAGGGCGCTCGGGCGGCGGATGGCGGGATGCCAGGCGCGGGACGAGCGGGATGCCCGGGTGAAACGATCCGCGCGACGGCGGCGAGGAGCGGCCCGCCGGACCCGGGCGGGCGGACAGCAACCGGCACCCGAAACCACCGCGCACGCGTCTCCCGACCATCGCGCACGCGTCTCCCGACGAGAATGCACGCGTCTCCCGACGACGGCGCACGCGACACGCGTCTCCCGACGACGGCGCACGCGTCTCCCAACGATCGCGCACCTCCCGGCCAACGCGCATGCGCCTCCCCGCACGCCCGCTCTCGCCGGGCTGAGCGTCCGGTCGAGAGGGGCAGGGGCAAGGGAGGTCCGGCGACGGTGGCGGCGATGGCGATGGTGGCGGCGATGGTGGCGGCGACGGCGACGGTGGCGGTGGCGGGAACTCCCGGCGAACGGAACCGAAAAACCACCCCCTAAGGGAAAGATCCCTCCTCAGGGAGGAGCGGCGACGGCCGGACCGCGTGCCAGGATGGAGACGTCAGCCGAGATGAGGGGTGGCCAATATGGGCGGATTCAATACCATCGCGTGGTTGCCGTTGTGTGCCGGCGCCACCGGCCTGGGGCTGGTGTTCAGCTTCCTGCTGCTGCGCCGTAGAGGAGTCCATGCCGCGATGCGGATGACGGCCTGGTCGCTGCTGCCGATGGCCGCCTACCTCACCGGCGCGCTGGCCGCTCTGTGGACCATCGGCGCGACGGCGGTCGGCTTCGTCACCAGCCTGGTGTTCAACCCGATGACCTGGGCCGGGGTGGTGCTCGCCGGTCTGTCGGTGGTGCTGTTCATGGTCTCGGGCGTGATCAGGTCGAGGAAGCTGTCGGCGGGGGAGGGCAAGGCCCCGGCCGCCTCGGGGGAGAAGTCTGCGCCGGCCGCGAAGGCCGCCACGGCAAAGCCTGCGGTCACGCCGCGGCAGCCCAAGACGAACGACGACGATTTCTCCGATATCGAGGACATTCTCAAGCGCCGCGGAATCAGCTAACGCGCACGCCAGTGCAATGTCACAGTTCCGAGATGCAACCGGAACGGGCTGTAGACATTCTGTCCAAGATCGATACGAATGAGTTTCGCCGGAATCACAGTTGAGCCACATCGACCTCTTGGGGGCTAGTCAGCGCAGCTCAGGCCATACATTCTGCCTCCTGGGACCGTGACGGACGGTCCTGGCAAGCACGGGCGTGAGTCCAGACCGGGCCGGTGCCCGTGACGGACGACGCCGTCTCACCCAGGGGGCACGAGCAGTATGCGCACAACCCCGGTCGTGCCAGCCCCCTGGAAGGTCAGGACAGAGGAGGGCGCATGACCGCACCGCTCGACGTGCCGGAGTCAGCCAGCTCGGCGGCTCCCGAAGCGGTGGTGGCAGCAACCAGCGGCAAGGCCATCGAGGGCCGTTCGCTCGGCCAGATCGCCTGGCGGCGGCTCAAGCGGGACAAGGTCGCGATGGCAGGCGCCAGCGTGATCATCTTTCTCATGCTGGTGGCCGTCTTCGCGCCGCTGATCGTGGGAGCGCTGGGGCATGACCCGCTGCAGTACCACGAGGATCTCGTCGACAGCGGCACGCTCGCGCCGAAGGGGGCCTACGGCGGGATCAGCTCCGAGTTCCTGTTCGGGGTCGAGCCGGTCAACGGCCGCGACATCTTCAGCAGGGTCGTCTACGGCGCGCGCATCTCGCTGCTGATCGCCTTCCTCGCCACCCTCGTGTCGGTGGTCATCGGCACGGCGCTGGGCGTCATCGCCGGCTACTGCGGCGGCTGGATCGACAGCTTCATCGGCAGGGCGATGGACGTCTTCCTCGCCTTCCCGCTGCTGGTGTTCGCGCTCGCGCTGGCCGGTGTGGTGCCGGACCAGGCGTTCGGGCTGTCCGGCGACACCCTCCGCGTCACGCTGCTGATCTTCATCATCGGCTTCTTCAACTGGCCCTACCTCGGTCGCATCATCCGGGGCCAGACGCTGTCACTCCGCGAGCGCGAGTTCGTCGACGCCGCCAGGAGCCTGGGCGCCCGCGGGCCGTACATCATCTTCCGCGAGCTGCTGCCCAACCTGGTCGCGCCGATCCTGATCTACGCGACGCTGCTGATCCCGTCGAACATCCTGTTCGAGGCGGCGCTGTCGTTCCTCGGCGTGGGTGTGCGACCGCCGACTCCCACGTGGGGCGGCATGCTCTCCGACGCGGCCAGGTTCTACACGATCCCGCACTTCATGATCTTCCCCGGATTGGCGATCTTCATCACCGTGCTTGCGTTCAACCTGTTCGGCGACGGCCTGCGGGACGCGCTCGACCCGCGTGGCAGCCGCTGACCCCTCCCGGACTCCCTTTAACCCTGCTTCCAACCCAAAGGGGTGCGACACCTTGATGAGAAGAAAAGCGCTGACGACAGCCACGGCCGGGCTCACTCTCGCCATGGCACTGGCGGCCTGTGCGGGCACGCCGACCCAGACCCCCGGCCAGGGTCAGAGCGCCCCCGCGAGCTCCGGCGCCTCGGGCGCCGCGGAAGTGGCAGACGCCGCGGTGGGCAAGATCTACAACCCTTCTGACAAGAAGGGCGGCACTCTCAAGATGGCCAACACGGCCGACTGGGACAGCCTCGACCCCGGCAACACCTACTACGGCTACGCCCTGAACTTCGCCCGCCTGTACGGCCGCGCGCTGCTGATGTTCAAGGCCGCGCCCGGCCCCGACGGCAACACCCTCGTGCCCGACCTGGCCGAGAGCCTGGGCAAGTCCAGCGACGACGCCAAGACCTGGACCTACAAGCTGCGCTCGGGCATCAAGTTCGAGGACGGCACCCCGGTCACCTCCAAGGACGTCGCGTACGCGGTGGCGCGCCAGTTCGACAAGGAGGTCCACCCGAACGGGCCGTCCTACCTCAACGCGCTGCTCGACTGGCCGAAGGGCTACAAGGGCGCCTACAAGTCGAAGGACGCCGACATCTCCTCGGCCGTCGAGACGCCCGACGACCAGACGATCGTGTTCCACCTGAAGGAGCCGTTCGGTCTGTTCGACTACATCGTGCAGATGCCGATGACCATGCCCGTCCCCAAGGACAAGGACACCGGCACCAAGTACCAGGAACACATCATCTCGACGGGGCCCTACAAGTTCGAGAAGAACGAGATCGGCAAGGGCTTCACGATGGTCCGCAACGAGAACTGGGACCCGGCCACCGACCCGAACCGGCCGGCCCTGCCCGACCGCATCGAGGTGCAGACCGGCGTCAACGCCGACGACCTCGACAACCGGCTGATCTCCGGTGACGTCCAGATCGCCGTCGACGGTCTCGGCATCGGCAACGCCGCGCTGCCGAAGGTCCTGCCCGACCCGGCGCTCAAGGCCCGCACCGACAACCCGGTGCAGCAGCGCACCTGGTACACCTCGATCATTCCCGACGTCCCCCCGCTCGACAACGTCGAGTGCCGCAGGGCCATCGCCTTCGCCGCCGACCGCAGCAGCCTCTTCCGCGCCTACGGCGGTGAGACCGGCGGCATCACGGCCAGCGCGATGATCCCGCCGAGCCTGGCCGGCCACAAGGAGATCGACCTCTACAAGTCGCCCGACGACAAGGGTGACGTGGAGAAGGCCAAGGCGGCGCTCGCCAAGTGCGGCCAGCCCAACGGCTTCGAGACCAACATCTCCTACCGCACCGAGCGGACCAAGGAGAAGGCCGCGGCCGAGTCGCTGCAGCAGTCGCTCGCCCGCGTCGGCATCAAGCTCACGCTCAAGCCGTACCCGCAGGACGACTACTTCGCGCTCTACGCCGGCAAGCCGTCCTACGTCAAGGAGAACAAGATCGGCCTGGCCATCAACGGCTGGGGCTCGGACTACCCCGACACCTACGGCTTCATGCAGGCCATCATGGACAGCCGGGACATCCGCGAGGCAGGTAACTACAACCTGAGCGTCAAGTTCCCCGAGATCGACAAGATCATCGACCAGATCAAGGCCGAGCCGGACGCCGCCAAGCGCGCCGAGCTGTGGTCGCAGGTCGACCACATGGTCATCGACCAGGCCGTCGTCATGCCGAGCGTGTACGGCAAGGCCCTGTACATGCGCGGCAAGGGGCTGACCAACGTCTTCATCAGCGACTCCCAGCAGATGTACGACTACGTCGGTCTCGGCGTCCAGCAGTAAGACGAACCACACCTAGATAGGCGGGTGAAGGCAGCAGGTCCCCGGCCGGCACAACCGGCCGGGGACCGGAGCCGGGCACTGTGGTCACATACATCATCAGGCGCGTGATCGGCGCTTTGGCGATGCTGCTCATCGTGAGCATCGTCACCTTCGGGATCTTCTTCTTGGTGCCGCGCCTGGCCGGCGCAACACCGGAGGCGTTCGCCGCCCGGTACGTCGGCCGTGGGGCCAGCATGGACACCATCAAGCTGGTCGCCGAGCGGCTCGGGTTCTACGATCCCGTGATCGTGCAGTACGGGCGCTTCCTCAAGGGGATCGTGCTGGGAACCGAGTACAACACGGGAGCGGGCGTCGAGCACTGCCCCGCGCCCTGCTTCGGCTACTCCTTCATCAACCAGCAGCCCGTCTGGCCGAGCCTGATGGACCGCTCGCGTGTGACGCTGTCGCTCGGCATCGGCGCCGCGGTGCTGTGGCTGCTCGGCGGCGTGGCGACCGGTGTGCTGTCGGCGCTGCGGCGCGGCAGCTTCTTCGACCGCGCGGCCATGGGCATCGCGCTGGCCGGCGTGTCGCTGCCGATCTTCTTCACCGGCATGATCTCCCTGTCCGTCTTCAGCTACGGCCTCGGCTGGACCGCCCCCGGCGGCGCGTGGGTGGACGTCACCATCGATCCGCTGCAGTGGGCCTACAACCTGCTGCTGCCGTGGATCACCCTGGCCCTGCTGTTCGCCGCCACCTACGCCAGGCTCACCCGAGCGGGCATGCTGGAGACGATGGGCGAGGACTACATCCGCACCGCGCGCGCCAAGGGCCTGCTCGAGCGCCGCGTCGTGGTCAAGCACGGCCTGCGCGCCGCGCTGACCCCCATCGTCACCGTGTTCGGCCTGGACTTCGGCCTGCTGCTCGGCGGCGCCGTCCTGACCGAGACGACCTTCTCGCTGAACGGCCTCGGCAAGTTCTCCGTCGACGCCATCAAGAACAACGACCTGCCCGCGGTCATGGGCGTCACGCTGCTGGCCGCACTGTTCGTCGTGGTGGCCAACCTGGTCGTGGACCTCCTCTACGCTGTGGTCGACCCGAGAGTGAGGCTTTCGTGACCGCGTTCCTCGACGTCAAGGACCTGCGCATCCACTTCCCGACCGACGACGGCCTGGTCAGGTCCGTCGACGGGCTGACCTTCGCCCTCGAGCGCGGCAAGACGCTCGGCATCGTCGGCGAGTCGGGCTCGGGCAAGAGCGTGACCAGCCTCGGCATCCTGGGCCTGCACAAGGGCGGCAAGGCCAAGCTCTCCGGCGAGATCTGGCTCGACGGTGAGGAACTCGTCGGCGCCTCCGCCGATCACGTGCGCGGCCTGCGCGGCAAGAAGATGGCGATGATCTTCCAGGATCCGCTGTCGGCCATGCACCCCTACTACACGGTCGGCGACCAGATCGTCGAGGCCTACCGGATCCACAACGACGTCAGCAAGAAGGTCGCCCGCAAGCACGCGATCGACATGCTCGGCCGGGTCGGCATCCCCACGCCCGACAGGCGCGTCGACGACTACCCCCACCAGTTCTCCGGCGGCATGCGCCAGCGCGCCATGATCGCCATGGCGCTGTCGTGCGACCCCGAGCTGCTCATCGCCGACGAGCCCACCACCGCGCTCGACGTCACCGTGCAGGCGCAGATCCTCGACCTGATGCGCGACCTGCAGCGCGAGTTCAACTCCGCGCTGATCATCATCACCCACGACCTCGGCGTCGTGGCCGAGCTGTCGGACGACATCCTGGTGATGTACGGCGGCAAGTGCGTCGAATACGGCAGCGCCGAAACGGTGTTCTACCACCCCGAACACCCCTACACCTGGGGCCTGCTCGGCTCGATGCCCCGCCTCGACAGGGAGCGCACCGAGCGGCTCATGCCGATCAAGGGATCGCCCCCCTCCCTGATCAACGTCCCCCCGGGCTGCGCCTTCCACCCGCGCTGCCCGCACGCCGCCCGCACCGAGGGCCGCTCGCAGACCGAGGTGCCCGAGCTGCTGAAGTCGGGCCCCGGCCACCTCGTCCGGTGCCACATGGCGCCGGAGGAGCGCAAGCAGCTGTGGGAGAGCGAGATCAAGCCGATGCTGGAGACCACATGAGCGAGACGCTGCTGTCCGTGCAGGACCTGCGCATGCACTTCCCCATCCACAAGGGGCTGCTGAAGCGACAGGTCGGCGCGGTCAAGGCGGTCGACGGGATCGACTTCGAGGTCCGCAAGGGCGAGACCCTCGGCCTGGTGGGCGAGTCCGGCTGCGGCAAGTCCACCACGGGACGGCTGGTGACCAGGCTCATCGAGCCCACCGGCGGCACGATCACCTTCGAGGGCCAGGACATCACCCACATGCCGCAGAGCCGGCTGCGCCCGCTCCGCCGCGACATGCAGATGATCTTCCAGGACCCCTACTCCTCGCTCAACCCCCGCCACACGGTCGGCGCCATCGTCGGCGCGCCGTTCCGCATCCAGGGGATCCAGACCGAGCAGGGCATCAAGAAGGCGGTCCAGGACATCCTGGAACTGGTCGGCCTCAACCCCGAGCACTACAACCGCTACCCGCACGAGTTCTCCGGCGGACAGCGCCAGCGCATCGGCATCGCCCGCACGCTCGCCCTGAAGCCGAAGCTCATCATCGCCGACGAGCCCGTCTCCGCCCTGGACGTCTCCATCCAGGCGCAGGTCGTCAACCTCCTCGAGGACCTGCAGAACGAGCTCGACCTCACCTACGTGGTGATCGCGCACGACCTGTCGGTGGTGCGCCACATCAGCGACAGGGTAGCGGTGATGTACCTGGGCAAGATCGTCGAGGTCGCCGACCGCAAGTCGCTGTACACCTCGCCGATGCACCCCTACACCAACGCGCTGCTGTCGGCCGTGCCGGTCCCCGACCCCAAGGCGGGCACCGAACGCGAGCGCATCCGCCTGCAGGGCGACGTCCCCAGCCCGATCAACCCGCCGCCCGCGTGCCGCTTCCACACCCGGTGCTGGAAGGCGCAGGAGATCTGCAAGAAGGTCGAGCCGCCCCTGACCGAGCTGGCCAGCGGCCACAAGGTCGCCTGCCACTTCCCGGAGAACGCCCCCGCGGCCGCCACCCCGGAACCCGCCAAGGCCTGACCCCGGCGCGCGTTCCGCCACCGCCCCGCCCGGCACGCTCTCCTGCCGGCCGGCACGGCCTCCTGGGCCGTCACCCCCCTCCGGCCCGGCACGGTGTCTGCCCGGCGGCGCGCTCTCCTCCCGGCCCGGCATGCGGTGTCCGCGCGGCGGTGCTCTCTCCTCCCGGCCCTGCTCGCGGTGTCTGCGGGGCGGCGAGGTCCTCCTTCGGCCCTGCTCGTGGCGTCTGCGGGCCGGCGTGGCCGCCTCCCGGCCCGGCATGCGGTGTCCGCGGGGCGGCGTGGTCTCCTCCCCGTACGGCACGCCGGGTCACGCCCACCCCGGTCACGGGGCGGGCGTCCCTCCAGGGAGACGCTCCTCCAGCGCGCGGGGCCGGCCGCCGACACGCAGCACGAGCAGGCCACCACCAGGCCACCACAGGCCACCGCCCCGATACCCGCGCTCCCAGGCCCGCCCACATGGACGCTCCCGGCCCTTCACCCGGGCAGGGCCGGTGCGAGGACCGCCGTCACGACCAGGGTCGGCGCGCGGACCGCCGTCAGGACAGGGCGCCTGGCGTGATCAGCCCGGTCTCGTAGGCCAGGACGACCGCCTGAACGCGGTCGCGCAGCCCCAGCTTCGTCAGCACGTTGCCCACGTGCGTCTTGACCGTCGTCTCGCTCACCACCAGCTTGGCGGCGATCTCCGCGTTGGACATGCCCCTGGCGATCAGCCTGAGCACCTCCAACTCCCGCTCGGTCAGTCGGTCGAGCCGCGCCGGGGTCGCCTGCTGGTAGGCCGACGGCAGCTTCGCCGCGAACCGGTCGAGCAGCCGCCTGGTGACGCTCGGCGCCACGATCGCGTCGCCCGACGCCACCACCCTGATCGCCTGCACCAGCTCGTCCGGCGGCACGTCCTTCAGCAGGAAGCCCGACGCCCCGGACCGCAGCGCCTCCACGATGTACTCGTCCAGGTCGAACGTGGTCAGCACCAGCACCTTCGGCACGTGCGCGCCCGCGGCCGCGTCGCGCACGATCCGCCGCGTCGCCTCGATCCCGTCGACGCCCGGCATCCTGATGTCCATCAGGACCACGTCCGGCAGCAGCGCCCGTGCCTGCTCGAGCGCGTCCTTGCCGTCGCCCGCCTGCCCGACCACCGCGATGTCCGGCTCGGCCTCGAGGATCAGGCGGAACCCCGTGCGCAGCAGTGGCTGGTCGTCCACCAGCAGCACTCTGATCGTCATCATCCGTCCTTCAGCGGGAAAGTCGCCCGCACCTCGAAACCGCCCCCCGTGCGCGGACCGATCCTGAGGATTCCACCATAGAGGGCCACCCTCTCGCGAATCCCGACCAATCCATGCCCGGTCCTGTCACCTGGCGGAGAGTCGCCCGGGCCCCTGCCGTCGTCCTCGACGACGAGGCTCAGCTCGCGCGGCGCCTGCCGTACCGACACCCTGGCATGGGCGCCGGGGCCGGCGTGGCGCAGGCTGTTGGTCAGCCCCTCCTGGACCAGCCGGTAGACGGCCAGGTCGACGCCCGCGGGAACCGGACCTCCGCCCTCGACCTCCAGCTCGGTCGGCAGGCCCGCCTCACGCATCTGCTCCACCAGCGCCGGCAGGTCGCGCAGCCCCGGCTGAGGGCGCCGCTCCGGCGGGCCCGGCAGGCTGTCGGTGCGCAGCACGCCGACGATGTTGCGCATCTCGTTCATCGCGAGCCTGCCGGTCTCCTCGATCGCCGACAGCGCCTCGCCCGCCAGCTCAGGGCTGGCGGTCAGCACCTTCCTCGCGGCCGCGGCCTGCACGGTCATCACGCTCACGTGGTGGGCGACCACGTCGTGCAGCTCCCTGGCGATGCGCGAGCGCTCCTCCGCCCGCGCCGCCCTGGTGTCGGCGTCCCTGGCCCGCTCCAGCCTGGCCGCGCGGTCCTTCAGCTCCTCCAGGTAGGCGCGCCGCAGCCGCACGCTGCGGCCGGTGCCCCAGACCGCCAGCCCGATGAGCGCGGCCATCGCGTGATCGGGCCAGGTCATCGTGGGCGGCGCCAGCGCCAGCGCCGTGACGTAGCCGACCGCCGAGACGGCCAGCCCCGACAGCGCGACCGCCAGACCCCGGTGGGCGGCCACCGTGTAGAGCACGATCAGCCCGGTCAGCCCGGCGAGCCCCGGATCCATGTGGAGCGCGCCGAACACCACGATCGGCACCTGCGCGGCGCACAACGCCCCCAGCGGCCAGCGCCTGCGCACCGCCACGGGCAGGTAGCCGACAGCCAGCAGCACCGCCTCGGCCACGCCGCCGTTGCCGCCGGCGACGAACAGCGCCACCGACGCCGCCGCCAGAGCCGCGGCGAGGAGCGAGTCGCGGAACAGGGCTCGGTCGGTGCGCACCGCTTCAATGTAAGACCAGGTGAAAGCGGGAATCCTCCTCCTTGGGGAGGACTTCAGAGCTCGTCGGTCGCCGCCCGCCGGCTGCTTCTGACCGTGTCACCCGGCTGCCTGGCGGGCACCGGCGGGGGAGTGCCGCCGAACTCGGGGCACAGCGCCTGATGATCGCACCAGTCGCACAGCCGGGACGGCCGCGCCCGCCACTCGCCCGTCTCCAGCGCCCGCTCGATCGCCGCCCACAACGCCTGCACCTTGCGCTCGGTCGCCAGCAGGTCGGCCGCGTCGGGCGCGTAGCGCAGCACCTCGCCGGCGCCGCCCAGGTAGACCAGCTGCAGCAGCCGCGGGATCTCCCCGCGCAACCGCCACAGCACCAGCGCGTAGAACTTCATCTGGAACAGCGCCTTGGCCTCGAAGTCGGGCCCCGGCGCGTTGCCGGTCTTGTAGTCGACGACCCTGACCGCGCCGCCGGGCGCCACGTCGAGCCGGTCGATGTAGCCGCGCAGCATCAGGCCGCTGTCGAGCACCGCCTCCACGTACAGCTCCCGCTCGGCCGGCTCCAGCCGCGTCGGGTCCTCCAGCGTGAAGTAGCGCTCCAGCATCGAGCGCGCCTGCCCCAGCCACTCCAGCCGCTCGGCCTCGTCGGCGAACATCTCCGCATAGGCCGCGTCCTCGCTGAGCAGCCTGGCCCACTGCGGCTCCAGCAGCTCCAGCGCCGCCTCCACCGAACGCCGCGGCGCCGGGAGGTCGTAGAGCCGCTCCAGCACCGCGTGGACCACCGTGCCGCGCACCGCCGCCGCCGAGGGCTTCTCGGGAAGCTGGTCGATCACCCTGAAGCGGTACAGCAGGGGGCAGGTCATGAAGTCACCCGCCCGCGAAGGGGAGAGGGCCCCGATGATCACGGGTTCGGTCAACGTCATGCTCCGCACTGTAAGTCAAGACACCGACAGTATGGGCGCGCCGAGTAGCATCAAGGCAGCCACTGGACAAAGGAGTGATAGGTGAGCGCCGAGAGTCCCCGCCAGGAGTTCTCCGGCATCCGGATGGGCAGGCCCTTCGGCATCCCGGTCTACGTCTCGTGGACCTGGTTCATCGTCGCGGCGTTCATCACCTGGAGCTTCGGCCGCGTCATGCTCAGGATGATGCCCGGCGTCAGCGAGCCGGCCGCCTACGCCGTGGCCTTCGTCTTCGCCGTGCTGCTGTACGTGTCGGTGCTGCTGCACGAGCTGGCCCACTGCGTCGTGGCCAGGATGTACGGCCTGCCGGTCCGCCGCATCACCCTCTACCTCCTCGGCGGCGTCTCGGAGATCGAGAAGGAGCCCCAGACACCCGGCCGCGAGTTCATGGTCGCCTTCGCCGGGCCGCTGCTGTCGCTCGGCCTGGCCGGCGGCGGCTACCTCGTCTACGAGTTCGTCATCCCCCAGGGCGGCGTGCCGGGCGCGCTGGCCTGGCAGCTGTGGGTGGCCAACCTCATCGTCGGCGTCTTCAACCTGCTGCCCGGGCTGCCGCTCGACGGCGGCCGGATGCTGCGCGCGGGCGTGTGGAGGGTGACCCGCAGCGCCATTTCGGGCACCCTGGCCGCCGCGTGGGTCGGCAGGGCGCTGGCCGTCGCCATCGTCGCCGCGGCGTTCGCCATGTCGCTGATGAGCGGCCAGTCGCTGCTCGACACCTACGTCATCTGGTCGGTGCTGCTGGCCAGCTTCATCTGGTTCGGCGCCACCCAGTCGCTGCGGGTGGCCCGCGTGCGCGCGCGGCTCCCGCAGGCCAACGCCCGCGCCCTGGCCCGCCGCGCCATCCCGGTGACCGCCGAGACCCCGCTGGCGGAGGCCCTGCGCAGGACCACGGAGGCCCGCGCCGGCGCCATGGTGATCGTCGACCACGAGGGCAAGCCGACCGCCATCGTCAACGAGGCGGCCGTCCAGGCCACGCCCGAGCACCGCAGGCCGTGGGTGAACGTCGGATCGCTCTCCCGCACCATCGAGCCGTCCATGGTGCTGCCCGCCGACCTGTCGGGCGAGTCGCTGATCGACGCCATGCGCGACGCCCCGGCGGGGGAGTACCTCCTGGTCGAACGCGGCGGCGAGGTCTACGGCGTGCTGGCCACCGCCGACGTCAACAAGGTCTTCAGCGGGGTGTGACCACTCGTCTGAACGGCCAGGTAGGACTAGTGTTTCAGACAACCCGATCACCGATCGCGGATTCGAGGCGAGCAGCTCAGACCGATACTGTTCCTCCTCGTCTGGGTATGCGTATGGCTGGCGGTTGACCGGCGATTTTCCGTGGAGGGAGATTTCGGTGGCAGAGCAGGGCTTCGGGGTGGTGCGCCCACTGCCGGGCAGCGGGCTGGTCGCCCACATGGGTGGGCTGCTACTCGTCTGCGACGCGGCGGAGGGAGCGAGCGGCGAGCTGCTCGAAGCACTCCGTGAGAGCGCGGCGTCGGGGGCGGACGGTCTCGCGCTGGCCCGCCGTGCCGCACAGGTGTTGTTCAGGACCATGTCGGGCGACCCGGTCAGCTGCGCGGTGGCAGGGCCCGCGGGTGGTGGCATGGCCGTGCTGGTCAGCGGGTCGGCCTCAGCCGTGGTCAGCACAGACGACGGCGAGACCAGGCTGTCCGGGCGTGACTCCCTCACCTGGACCGACCGGCTGATCCCGGGGCCAGTGCAGCGGGTCGAGCTGGTCCTGCCGGGCGCCGGCGACGCCCACCCGGCCGTCCGCCTCGACAGCGGCGTGGTGCTCGGCGGCGGTCTGCGCGGCGAGGTGGGCGACGTCGAGGAGGCGCCGGCCAAGGCGAAGGTCAAGCCGCTGGAGACCAGCGAGCTGCCGGCGACCGGCCTCCACTTCGAGCCCGACCTGCTGCCCCCGCCGCCCAGGCCGGAGCCGCGGCAGGAGGAGCCGGTGCAGGCCCAGCCGGCGCCCCAGCCGCCATCCCAGCCGATGGCCCCCTACCCGATGGGCGGGCCCTCGGGGCCGCAGGGCCCCTACGGCCCGCCGCCGGCCGCCGAACCGTACTCCGAGCCCGCCCCGCCCGGCCCGCCCATGCCGGGCCCCGGCCCGATGCCGCCGCCCGGCCCGCCCATGCCGCCGGGCCCGCCGCCGCAGGGTCCGGGACCGATGCCCTTCGAGGACGTGCCCCACGCAGGCGGCCCCGTCGCGCCCGAGCAGCACGAGCCCCCCTACGGCCCTCCGCCCGAGCAGCACGAGCCCCCCTACGGTCCTCCGCAGGAGCAGCCGGGCGAGGAGGCGGCCGACGGCCGGCCGATGGTGTTCGGCGTCGACTGCAAGAACGACCACTTCAACGACCCGCGCTCGCCGTATTGCGTGATCTGCGGGATCGAGCTGGTGCAGCGGACGCTGGTGCCGTACAAGGGGCCGCGGCCGCAGCTCGGCGTGCTGCTGCTCGACGACGGCACCTCGCTGCCGCTCGACGGCGACTACCTGCTCGGCCGCGACCCCGAGCGGGCGCCCGAGGTCGCCGGCGGCACCGCCAGGCCCGCCAAGGTCACCAGCCCCGACGGGTCGGTCTCCCGCCGCCACCTGCG
Organism: Nonomuraea sp. NPDC004354; assembly: GCF_053602555.1. NCBI lineage: Bacteria > Bacillati > Actinomycetota > Actinomycetes > Streptosporangiales > Streptosporangiaceae > Nonomuraea > Nonomuraea sp. NPDC004354. The sequence continues at coordinate 203,673 of NZ_JBSGDV010000016.1, forward strand.
GGTCGCGCTCGACGGCTGGGACGTCAACCTGGTCGACCTCGGTTCGGTCAACGGCACCCAGATCCAGCCGCCCGGCGACCCCAACTTCTACGACATCCCGCCGAACGAGCCCGTCACCATCGCGCCGGGAACGACCGTCCGCATCGGCGTCTCCCGCACGATGCGTTACGAGTCCCACCGCGGCTGACCCGCGCCCCGGCTTGCCGTTCCTCCGGTACGGCAAGCCGGGCCTCCCGTTCTCCCGTGCTTCTCGTACGGCAAGCCGGGCGTCCAGTTCCCCCGTCCTCCGGTACGGCAAGCCGGGCCTCCAGTTCCTCCCGTACGGCAAGCCGGGCCGAGGCCACCGTGGTCACCGGTCACCGCCCGTCCGTCACGCCGCTCCAGCCGACTCCGCCCGCCCGCCGTGACGTCGCCCCGCCGTCCGGTGACCTGAGTAGCGCCCTACTCAGGCCGACCGGCCGACCACGACGGATCATCGAGAGCGTGGGAAGCCCCGCACGATACGCGCAGGCGCCCGAGGCACCCGGATCCGGGCGCGGCCTGCCAGGCTCTCCTGCGCCGTCCGGGCGGCCTGCTACCGGCCGTCACCGCCAGGTTCCGCCGCCGGTCCCGCCCTCCTGTTCCCGGGTGTGGCCTGCCCGGGTCTGCCGTTCGGCGGGGGGCTGATCGGTCGGGGGCCGTCCGTCCCGCCCGCCGGCCGGCGGAAGCGGTTGAGGGCCTTGGCGAGCTCGGTCGGCGAGTTGACGCCCAGCTTCCAGTACGCCTGGTTCCTGTGGTTCATGGCCGTGCGCATCGCGATCCCGAGCTCCATGGCGATCTGCCGGTGCGACCGTCCCGCGGCCGTCAGTTGCGCCACCTGCAACTCCCGCTCGGTCAGGTCGGGCGCGGCCAGCTCCCGTAACGCGGGCGTGTCGGGCCCTTGGCACGCTCCAGCCAGCGACCACGCCTCCGTCGCCGCCGCCCGGGCCGCCCGCTCGCCGCGCGAGCGCCGTAACAGCCCCGCCGCCTGGGCGGCCGCCTCCGCCGCGTGCAGGCGCAGCCCCAGCGCGTCGAACCCCTCCACCACCGCCAGCAGTCCGTCAGCGTCCGACTCCGCCAGCGCGGCGGCGTGCCGGGCCGCCAGCCGCACCCGGGGCCCGTCGTGGGCCGCGGCCAGCTCGGCCAGCCGGGCAGCGACGGCGACGGGCGCGCCGAGCCGTACCGCGTCGTGGAGGGCGACCGCCTCGAACGCGGCGAGTCCGCTCTCCCTGCAGTCGGCGGCTGCCGCCAGCGCCAGCTCGACCGCGCGGCTGCTCTCGCCCGCTGCGGCGGCGATCCACACGCGGGTGAGCGCCACCCAGCGCATGAACGCGGTCCAGGTGGCCCGATTGCGCTCCACGGCCGCCCTGAGGGTGTCGCGGGCGGCGTCCGCCTCGCCGCGCAGCGCCTGGGCGGCGGCGTAGGCGGCCATGCAGCCGCCCACGGTGAGCGCCGTCTCGTGGTTGGCGGGCGCGTGCAGGACGAGCAGCGCCGTGCCCAGCTGGCCGCGCAGGGTGGCGGCGTTGCCCCTGGCCAGCGCGAGGCTCCCCTCGCCGCGCGACCAGCCGCGCTGGCCGGCGAGGGCGGACCGCATGGAGGCGATGGCCTCGTCCATGACGGCCAGGTCGCCGGAGAAGTATCCGCACATGGACCAGGTTGAGTGCAGCGGCGAGACCAGGGCGGGCAGCTCGTCGCGCCAGGTCGCCGCCGCGCCGAGCGCCTCGCGGACCAGTGCGGTCGCCTCGGCGGTGCGCCCGGCGTAGCAGAGGGCCAGGGCTCGGGAGTTGAGCACCTGGGCGCGCTGGGCCGGCTCGAGGTCCTGGGCCAGCAGTTCCGTGCCGAGCCGCAGGGCGTCGCCGGTGCGGGCGGCCGACGCGGTCAGCCCGAGACGCTGGACGGCCAGCCGCCGGCGGCCCGACGGCTCCGCCAGCTCCTTCTCGGTGACGGCGAGCAGGTCGAGCGCGTCGCCGAGCCGGTCCATGCCCCAGGCCAGGTTGCTCGCCCTGGCCAGTACCAGGCGGGCCTTCGACGGCTCGTCGCCGGGCTCGAGGGTGGCGTCGAGCACGGACCTGGCCCGGTCCGGCTGCTGGGCGTAGTCGAGGAGCGTGGCCAGCTGGATCGCCGCGGCGGTGCCGCCGCCCGCGTCGAGGGCGGCCTCGCCGAGCCGGATGGCCAGCGGGTAGTCGTGCGCCGACCAGGCCAGGCGGGAGGCGTCCAGGAGCGGGCGAGGGGCCGCGCCCAGCCCGCCCGCCAGCCGCCACACCGTCACCCGCAGCGGGTCCTCCCTGCGGCGCAGGCCGGTCGCCTCCAGCGCCGCGGCCAGGTCGGCGTGCCTGCGGCGGCGGCGCAGCTCGGGCAGGTGCTCACGGGCGACCTCGCCGTAGAGGGGGTGGCCGAGGCGGGCGATCTCCCGCCGTCCTTCGACGCGCACCCTGACCAGGCCGCGCTCCTCGGCCTCCAGCACCGCGCGCTCGCCGGTCAGGGCGCCGAGCGTGCGGGCGCCGATCGGCTCGGCCAGCGCCGTGTACTCCAGGACGTCCTTCAGCTCGGGCGACAGCGCGCCGATCCGCTCGTGGATCAGGTCGACCAGGCGGGGCGCAAGGGGCGGGGCGCCGGTCAGCTTCCACATCCCGTGGATCTCCGACAGCGAGCCGGCGGCGATGGCCGCCCCCACCACCTCCGACAGGAACAGCGCGTTGCCCTCGGTCACCTCGGCCAGCCTGCGCACGGTGGCGTCGTCGGGCTGGCCGCCGAGCGCGGCCGTCAGGACGGCGGTGACGTCGTCGTCGCTGAGCGGGCCGGTGTCGTAGCGGCGTACGTGGCCGTCCCGCCACAACAGCGTCACCGGATCGGGGGCGGGCTCGCCCGTGCGCAGCGTGGCGACCAGCCGTGCCTGCCCACCCCTGACCAGGCAGGCGATCACCTCGGCCGAGTGGCTGTCGAGCAGGTGGGCGTCGTCGACCGACAGCACCGCGACCCTGCCCCTGGCCTGGGCGAGCAGTTCGTCGGCGGCCCAGCGCACGGTGTTGACCAGGTGCGGGGGGTGCTGGGGCGGGATGAGGTCGGCCAGCGCGCCGTTCGGTATCGAGCTGGCCGCCTTGGTCGCCCTGATCCGCAGGGTGGTCACCTTGGCCGCGTGGAAGCGCGTCAGCACCTCGCCGGCCAGGCGCGACTTCCCGACGCCGGCGGGACCGGCGATGACGACGCCCTGCGCGGTCGGGTCGCGGGCGAGCCGGACCAGGTCGTCGAGTTCGTGCCTGCGGCCCGCGAACGGCCAGCGCTTCATGTTGGCCCCCTCGATACCTTATTGTCCTTTTGTGGCGCGATGGGGTGCGAAATTCGATGTCGATTGCCCGAGTTGTGCCCGACCTACTGTCGCACGCGAAGCCGACGGATTACACAGGGTTTTTCTACCCACGCCATTGCGGCCCTATTGGCTGGCCGTCTGCCAGAGTTGCGGGCAGGCTTTGCTGCTGGAGAATCGCGACGAGGTCGACGACCGCGACCCCGACGACCTGCCCGCCCGCCCCGCGCAGGTGCTGTGGCCGCCCTCGGGGCCGCCGATCCGTGCCGAGGTGCCTCCCGTCGTACGGCAGGAGCTCACCCATGCGCGCGCCGGCCTGCGCTCGGGATCGCCCACCTCGGCCGTGCTGCACGTGCGACGGCTGCTCGAGGCGGTGTGCGCCGACCACGGCGTCACGGGCCGCACGCTCTTCCACGCCCTTCGCGAGCTGCGCGACGGCGGCCTGATCGACGGCTGGCTGCTGGCCTGGGCAGAGGAACTGCGCGAGCTCGGCAACGAGGCCGCCCACGTCGGCGCGCACCCGCTCGCCAGGCCGGAGGCGGAGGAGGCGGTGGAGCTGGCCGAGGCCTTCGTCGACTACCTTTACCGTTTCTCCCGCACCTACCAGTCTTTTCGCCGACGACGCGGCAGCTCGAAAACCCGTAATAGCCGAAATGTCCTGCGAGACACCCCAGTGATGCGGATTCTTCGTAAATCACAGGTGGACTTCAGGGCCCATCCCTATCCCCACGATCCGGCCAGAGTGAAATCCAGGACCGCGGTCGCCGACGAGCTCGGCATCCCACCCGAGCGGCTGCTCAAAGCCGTCATCCTCTACCTCGGCGAGCACGCCGTCGTCGCCATCGCCCCCAGCGCCGGCGTCATCGACGAGCGCGCGCTGGCCCGCGCCTTCGGTGCCACCGACGCCAGGGTGGCGCGACTGGCCGACGTCCTGCGCATCGGCGAGACCATCGCCGCCGACATCCTCAGCCCGCTGGCCCTGCCGTACCTGCCGTCGGTACTGGAGGAAAGCGCCGCCGCCGCGGCCTCCGTCTACGTCTCCAGCGGCCGCCACGGCCTCGAACTCGAACTCGACCCGGCCGACCTGGTCCGCCTCACCCGGGCCAGGACCGCCCCGATCGTGAGGTGACCGCGTGACCCGTGTCGTGTTCGAGGGCTCCTTCGACGAGCTGGCCTCTCTGGAAGACTGGCTCCGGGACGCCGGCGGCCTGCGCGGGCGCACCCGCCTGCGCCCCGGACGCCCGGCCGCCGGGCGGATGGGCGGCGAACCGCCCGACCTCGTCGTGGACGTCGCCTCCCAGGGGCAGGCCACGACGCTGGCCAGAACGGTGGAGTTCTGGCTGCGCACGCGCGGCAGGCAGGTGGCGCTCAGGCTGCGCGTCGGCTCGGAGATCACGGTGGACCTCGACCTGCTGGCCAAGCTGGACACCGAGACCCTCGTCGCCCAGGTGACCACCCTCCTGCGCGACGCCCTCGACACCGCCGCCGAATGACCCGGATCCCTGCCATCCTCACCGGACCGGCCGCGCCGCAGGCTCACCCCTCGGCGCCTCACGCAGACCGGCCGGGAGGAGGGCGCCGCCGCCACCTGAGCGCCGAGGCGGCGCGGACGGTCGCGGTCGAGATCGCCGACGCCACCTTCGCCGTCGCGCTGGGCCAGTACGGCTATCGCGGTGCGGGTGATCTGCTGCCTGCGGGCTGCGGTCGCAGCCTGACGGGTGGTCATGCCGTAGCGGACGCCGGCCACGCGCGCCCGAACGCGGCGCCGAGGACGGACGCGGCAGAAGGATCAGGCGGTGAAGGCGTGGACGGAGCGCAGCATGCGGGCGGCCACCTGCAGGCCGCGGGAGGCCTCGATCGCGCGGCCTGCGGCGGCCGCCAGGCGGCCGAGCAGGTGCTCCTCGCGTTCGGTGAACCGCCTGCCCGCCACCCACAGGTACGCCTGGTCGCGCGTGGCCAGCGGCACCGGCACCGCCAGGAACCCGGGCCCGCGTACTGACCAGTCCTGCAGCAGCAGCACCGGGTCGGAGGCGTTCGCCAGTTCCTTCAGCACCCCCGACTCCAGCAGCCAGCCGGCCACTCCCAGCGGGTCGCCCGGTGCGAGGAGGACATGGGACGGGTAGGCGAGCTCCTGCAGCGGATCGACGTCCACGAACCCCGCGTACGGCGTGCCGCCCACCGCCGACGCGCATCGCACCACCTGGTCCAGCAGCGCGTCCGGCTCCACATGGGAGAACGACTCGATGAGCTCCTTCACGCAGTCGCTGCTCATGCCTCATCCCCTGATGCAAGGCTCGCCGAGAACGGCGGAGTGTTAACGGGCGGCGACTCGGAGTATTACCGTCGAAGCCGCCCTTGGCCACCCCCACAACAGGTAATAGATATTTTCAGCTGAGGCGCGGCCGTAGCAGCAGCCACTCCACGTCGTCGCCGCGCGTGCCGTCCGGCCGGGGGAACAGCTCCCGCTGCAGGCTCTCCCTGGTGAAGCCGACCCGCTGCAGCACCCGCTGGGAGGCGTCGTTGGCGACGTCGGTGCCGGCCACGATCCGGTGCAGCGCCGTGTTCGCGAACGCCCAGTCGACCAGCAGCCGCACCGCCCGCGTCATGAACCCGCGGCCCCGGAACGACGGCCGCAGCGAGTAGCCCACCATCGCCTGCCCGAGCGACGGCGTCACCTGCACGAGCTGGATGTGGCCCGCGAACGCGTCGGTGGCCGCGTCACGGATCGCGAGCTCGGCCCGCTGCCCCGACAGCCACCAGTAGCCGGCGTAGCGGCAGCGGCGCTCGACGACGTCGGCCGTCGGGACGGGACCGATCATCCAGCGGGAGACGCTCTCCTCGCCCACCATGGCCAGGAAGTCGCCGACGTCACGCGGCGCCAGCTGCGCCAGCCGCACCACCCCGTCCGACAGCTCCCCGCCGTCGAGGAACGGCAGGTACTGCTCGGCCGGCTCGCCCGAATCGGCCGCCAGCCTGGCGAACGCCACGAAGTCGGCCGCCCTGCCGTCACGCGTGCGGGTCCGCTCTCTCGCGATGCCCTCCTGCACGTACCCGGCCGCGTAGGCGACCCGCAGGCTGGGCATGTTCTCCACCTCGGCGTGCAGCTCGATGCGCCGCGCCCCCTTGTCGAAGGCCCATTCGCTGGCCGCGCGCGTCGCCGCCGTCGCCACGCCCTTGCCCCTGGCCCACTCCGCCACCCGGTAGCCGATCGACAGCGCCCCGCGCTCGTCGGGCGACCGCAACCCCACCGCGCCCAGGTACTGCCCGCTGCCGGCGTCGACGATCGTGAACTCCGCGCCGCCCTCCGCCCACCGCCGCTGCGCCATCGACAGATAGCCCGCGGCGTCGTCCATCGTGTACGGGATCGGCAACCGGTAGAGGAAACGGGCCGTCTCGTCGTCGGACGAGGCCCGCACGATCGCGGGCAGATCCTCACGGGAGGGGGGACGCAGGATCAGCGCGCCCGTCGAGATCACTTCACGCGGCAACATGGTCCATTGCTATCAATCCCCCTGCCACGTCGGCGAGTCCGGGCCGAGTAGCGCCGCCAGATCCGTCCTGCTGTTCACTCCGAGCTTGCCGTAGACCGACTGCAGGTGGTTGTCCACCGTCCTGATCGACACCACCAGCATCGCCGCGATGTCCTTGCTGGCCACGCCGGAGGCCGCCAGGCGGGCGATCTCCGTTTCGCGCGGCGTCAGCGCCGGGCCCTCAGGCGCGCCAGCATCGGCGTGCGCGCGCCCTGGCACGCCCCCGCGTACGCCGCCGCCCTAGCCGCGGCGGCCCTGGCCTGGCGCGGCCGGCCCCTGGCCAGGAAGGCGGCCGCGGCCTGCGCGTGGACGTCGCCCGCGTGCAGCACCATGCCGAGCTCGGTGAACCCGGCCGCCACCCGCTCCAGGCCCTCCGCGTCGCCCGCGGCGGCCGCCGCCGCGTGGCCGGCGCAGATCGCCGCGAGCCTTCCATCGTGCCGCGCGGCCACCTCGCCCAGGCGCGCGGCCACCTTCGCCGCCGCGCCGAAACGCACCGCGTCGTGCAGCGCGACCAGCTCGATCCCGTACAGGTCCTGGGCGCGGGCGCGGGCCGCGTGCGACAGCGCCAGCTCCACCGCGTGCGTCAGCCGCCCGCCCGCCGCCGCCACCCAGCGCTGCGCCGCGTCGATGGAGGTCTGCAGCAGGTACACCACGTCCGCGCGGTCCTTCTCGGCCCGTTCCAGCAGCGTCGTGGCGGTGCGCTGGTCGCCGAGCAACGCCGTGCAGTGCGCCAGCTCGGCCACCGCCGGCGCGGTGAAGTGGCCCGCGCCCGCCGGCGTGGCCGCCTCCCTGACGATCGTGGCCGCGTCGGCCACCCTGCCGCGCATCCTGGCGATCTCGCCGTGCCACTGCAGGAACAGGCGCCGGAACAGCCGCACCGTGCCGTCCTCGCCCATCAGCTGCTCGCCGTGGACGACCGCCTGCTCGGCCGCGTCCAGGTCGCCGGCGGACAGCTCGGCCAGATAGCGGCCGGCCACCATCGTGAGCACCTCGGACGGAGCCACGTCACGCCACGTCTCCTCCTCCGCCATGCCCCGCTCGGACATCCGCCTGGCCGCCGCGCACCGCCCCATGTACGCCAGGCCGTAGGTGGTGATGCCCAGTGCCATCGCCCTGCCCACCACCGCGCCCGTCCCCTCGTGCGGCCCCCCGGCCAGCATCAGGTCGGCCGCCGCCGCGCACTCGTGCACCTCGCCGCGCAGGATCCGCAGGTTCAGCCGCATGGCCTGCACCATCATCCGCAGCGACGGCTGCTCCAGCGTCGCCTCGGCGGCGTCGAGCACCTCGTCCGCCTCGCCCGGCCTGCGCAGCCCGACGTTCAGGTTCCAGGCACGCCGCATCGCCAGCCGCGCCCGCACCTGCGGAGCGCACGGCTCGTCCCACACCGAGGTCAGCGCCGCCTCCGAATCGGCGAACCGCTCCGAGAACGACAGCACGTCCGCCAGCGTGGCCGCCGCCTCCGCGCCGCCGCCCGCGTTCAGCGCCGCCCAGCCCAGCCGCGCGGCCAGGGAGGCGTCGTGCGCCGCCCACGCGATCTCGCAGCCCGACAGCAGCTGCGCCGGATCCTTCGCGGTGCCGCTCTCCAGCCGCCACATCGCCGTCCGCACCACGTCGTCGCGCCGCCTGCCGCCGCTGCCGCCGCTACCGCCGGTGGCCTCCAGCGCCTCGGCCAGCCGGCGGTAGCGGCGGCGGGTACGCAGCAGCGGGCTGCGCGCCCTGGCCGCCTCGCCGTACAGGGGGTGGGCCAGGCGCACCAGCGTCCGCCTGCCGTCCACCAGCACCCTGATGAGGTCCTTGGCCTCCAGCGCCTCCACCGCCGCCGCCGACACCAGGCCGGCCAGCAACCGCGCGCCCAGCGGCTCGCCCAGCGCGACGTACTCCATCGCCTCCTCCTCGGCCGCCTCCAGCCTGCCGATGCGGGCGGCCACCAGCTCGGCCAGCGGGGGAGCGACCGGCGGCGCCGACTGCAGCCGCCACAGCCCCTGCACCCGCACCAGCGCCCCCGCGTCCAGCGCGCCCGCCACCAGCTCCCGCAGGAACAGCGCGTTGCCGCCGGTCAGCCGGTGCAGCCTGGCCGCGCTCTGCGAGTCCACCGGATCGCCCAGCACGCCCGCCAGGATGCGGGCCACCTCGTGCCGGCTCAGCGGCGCCAGCTCCATCCTGACCAGCCCCAGGTCCTTCCACAGCGTCACCACCGCCTCCGGCGCCGGCTCGCCGCCGCGCAGCGTCAGCAGCAGCTGCGCGGCCGAGTCCTGCGCCAGGTGGTGCAGGACCGCCGCCGACCCGGAATCCAGCAGGTGGGCGTCGTCGACCAGAACCAACGGCCGCCGCTCGGTCCCCACCAGCGTGTCGGAGATCCACTTCAGCGGGTTGGCGCCCTGGGGGAGCGCGGCGGGCAGCAGGTGGGCCAGCGCCCCGAAGGGAAGCCCGCGCGCCGCCATCGAGGCGATGGCGTGCACCGCCGTACGGCCGCGCGAGCGCAGCGAGGTCACCACCTCCATCGCCAGCCTGCTCTTGCCCACGCCCGCCGCCCCGACGATCGCCACGCCGCAGGTCGCGGGATCGTTCATGAGCGTCAGCAACCGGTCGGTCTCCTCGACCCGGCCGGCGAAGGGCCACCGCGTTGCCACGTGAGGGATGTTACGGTCAAGAAGGGCCCAGATATAGGGGGTTGCGACAGGCCTAGCGACCCCCCGATTCGCCCTATCCTCATGCCCATGGGTTTTCGCAGGCACGGGCCGTTCCAGGTAGGGGATCAGGTGCAGCTCACCGACCCCAAGAACAAGCGCCACACGATCACGCTCAAGCAGGACGGGGTCTTCCACACGCACAAGGGGGCGATCCCGCACAGCGACCTGATCGGCCAGCCCGAAGGCTCGGTGGTGCGCTCCTCGGGCGGCACCCAGTATCTGGCCTTCCGCCACCTGCTGCAGGACTACACGCTGTCCATGCCGCGCGGCGCAGCCGTCATCTACCCCAAGGACGCCGCCCAGATCGTCGGCATGGCCGACATCTTCCCCGGGGCGCGCGTCATCGAGGCCGGTGTCGGCTCGGGCGCGCTGACCTGCTTCCTGCTGCGCGCCGTCGGCGCCGAGGGCAAGGTCACCTCCTACGAGCGGCGCCAGGAGTTCGCCGACGTCGCCCGCAAGAACGTCGAGAAGTTCTTCGGCGGGGAGATGGACAGCTGGCGCCTGGTCGTCGGCGACCTCAACGACTCCATCGACGAGAGCGACGTCGACCGGGTCATCCTCGACATGCTCGCCCCGTGGGAGTGCGTCGACGCGGTCGCCAAGGCCCTCACCCCCGGTGGCGTGATCTGCGTCTACGTCGCCACGACCACCCAGATGTCGAAGACGGTGGAAACCCTGCGGGAGCACGGGAGTTTCACCGAGCCCCACGCGTGGGAGACCCTGGTTCGCGACTGGCATGTCGAGGGACTCGCCGTCCGCCCAGATCACCGCATGATCGGGCACACCGGCTTCCTCGTCACCGCCCGCCGCATGGCGGACGGCGTCACGCCCCCGCCAAGGCGCAGACGACCGAAGGGGACCACCGAAGAACTATGACGATTTGGCCACGGCGGTGCCTTGGTGCGTGACACGGGAACAGATGACCGTGTTCATATGCTGGAACTACTAAACACGCCCGCGGGATTTATTCACCGAATACCGAATGTCACTCTACGAACACTTTCCGGCAAGGTAGCGGAAAGCCGGGAGATGGGTAAGGTCCCTAGTAGTCGCTCTCGACTGGGAAGGAGGTGACGGGGCGTGGCAGCTCGCGATGATGCAGAGGCTCGAGCCGCGCAGCGCGAACGGGAGGTCGCTGATCTTTCAACACAGGTCTCCTTCCTGCAGGAGGAGATCACCGCGCTGCGGAGGAAGCTGGCCGAGTCACCCCGTCAGGCCAGGGTCCTCGAGGAGCGTCTCCACGAGGCGCAGGCCAACCTTGCCGCGGTGACCAGCCAGAACGAACGGCTGGTCGCCACACTCAAGGAGGCCAGGGACCAGATCGTGGCTCTGAAGGAGGAGGTCGACCGGCTGGCCCAGCCGCCATCCGGCTTCGGCGTCTTCCTCGAGGCCAGAGAAGACGGCACGGTGGAGGTCTTCACCGGCGGCCGCAAGCTGCGGGTCAACGTCAGTCCCGCGGTCGATGTCGACATGCTCAGGCGTGGCCAGGAGGTCATGCTCAACGAGGCGCTCAACGTGGTCGAGGCGCTCGGCTACGAAGAGGTCGGCGAGATCGTGATGCTCAAGGAGCTGCTCGAAGACGGCGAGCGCGCCCTGGTCATCTCCCACGCCGACGAGGAGCGCGTCGTACGCCTGGCCGAATCGCTGCTCGGCCAGCCGGTGCGCGCCGGCGACTCCCTGCTGCTGGAGCCCCGCTCCGGCTACGTCTACGAGCGCATACCCAAGTCCGAAGTGGAAGAGCTGGTCCTCGAAGAGGTCCCCGACATCTCCTACGAGGAGATCGGCGGCCTCATGCGGCAGATCGAGCAGATCAGGGACGCCATCGAGCTGCCCTACCTGCACGCCGACCTGTTCCGCGAGCACAAGCTCCGCCCGCCCAAGGGCGTGCTGCTGTACGGCCCGCCCGGATGCGGCAAGACGCTCATCGCCAAGGCCGTCGCCAACTCCCTGGCCAAGCAGGTCGCGGAGAAGACCGGCCAGTCCGGCAAGAGCTTCTTCCTCAACATCAAGGGCCCGGAGCTCCTCAACAAGTACGTCGGCGAGACCGAGCGGCACATCCGCCTGGTCTTCCAGCGCGCACGGGAGAAGGCCTCCGAGGGCACCCCGGTGATCGTGTTCTTCGACGAGATGGACTCGATCTTCCGCACCCGAGGCTCGGGCGTCTCCTCCGACGTCGAGAACACCATCGTCCCGCAGCTGCTGTCGGAGATCGACGGCGTCGAGGGACTGGAGAACGTCATCGTCATCGGCGCCTCCAACCGCGAAGACATGATCGACCCGGCGATCCTGCGGCCAGGCCGCCTGGACGTCAAGATCAAGATCGAGCGGCCGGACGCCGAGGCGGCCAAGGACATCTTCTCCAAGTACCTCATCGCCGACCTCCCGCTGCACCCGGACGACCTGGCAGAGCACTCCGACTCCCGCGAGTCGACGATCGCGGGAATGATCCAGAGCGTCGTGGAGCGCATGTACTCCGAGAGCGAAGAGAACCGCTTCCTCGAGGTGACCTACGCCAACGGCGACAAGGAAGTCCTCTACTTCAAGGACTTCAACTCCGGCGCGATGATCCAGAACATCGTCGACCGGGGCAAGAAGATGGCCATCAAGCAGTTCCTCGAGTCCGGGCAGAAGGGCCTGCGGGTGCAGCACCTGCTGGCGGCCTGCGTGGACGAGTTCTCCGAGAACGAGGACCTGCCCAACACCACCAACCCCGACGACTGGGCCCGCATCTCCGGCAAGAAGGGCGAGCGGATCGTCTACATCCGCACGCTGGTCTCCGGCAAGCAGGGCACCGAGGCCGGCCGGTCGATCGACACGGTCGCCAACACCGGCCAGTACCTGTAAACGGTCCCACCGCCGAAGGGCCGCTCCCGCACCGGGAGCGGCCCTCCGCGTTTCCCGGGGCCGGATGACAGGGCCGCGGGAACACGTGTGGCGGGCCGCCGTCACGGCGACCCGCCACCCGCGTCCTACCCCGTCAGCCGACCTCGACGCTCTCCAGCACGCCGAGCGCGTCCGGCACCAGCACCGCGGCCGAGTGGTAGGCCGACACCAGGTACGACATCACCGCCCGGTCGCTGATGCCGGCCAGCCGCACCGACACCCCTGGCTCCCACTCGTCCGGCAGGCCCGTACGGCGCAGCCCCACCACGCCCTGGTCGTCCTGACCCAGGCGCATCGCCATGATCGAGGTCAGCCCCCGATCCGAGATCGGGATCTTGTCGCACGGCAGCACCGGCACACCCCGCCAGGCGATCACCGTCCCGCCCGGCACCTCCGCCGTCGACGGGTACACCCCGCGCGCGTTGCACTGCCTGCCGAAGGCCGCGATCGCCCGCGGATGCGCCAGGAAACAGTGCGTCTTGCGGCGCCGGGCCAGCAGATCGTCCAGATCGTCCGGCGTCGGAGGACCGGACCTGGTGTGCAGCCGCTGCCGCAGATCGGCGTTGTGCAACAGCCCGAACTCCCGGTTGTTGACCAGTTCGTGCTCCTGCCGCTCCCGCAGCGCCGCCACCGTCAACCGCACCTGCTGCTCCACCTGATCCATCGGATCGCTGTACAGGTCGGCCACCCTGGTGTGGATCCGCAGGACCGTCTGCGCCACACTCAGCTCGTACACCCGGGGCGCCAGGTCGTAGTCGACGAACGTGCCCGGCAGCAGCGCCTCGCCCACGTGCCCGGCCGACAGCGCCACCTCCGCCTCGCCGTGCCTGTTCTGCGGCCTGGCCGTACCCGAAGGCGCCAGATGCGCGGCCAGGCTGGGGGAGCGGTCCAGCAGCGCCCGCCACGCCGGGCCGGGCAGCGCCAGCACCGTGGCCGCCGTGACCGTCCGCACCGTGTACGGCCAGCCGGGCGAGCCGCCCGCCAGCAGCGCGTCGCCCAGATGGTCGCCGTCGGCCAGCCGGCCCAGCTCGGCCCGGCCGTCGTAGGCGCCCTGCACCGACGTGGCCAGCTTGCCGTGCGCCACCAGCAGCAGCTCCTCGACCGGCGCGCCCTCCTCGGCGATCACCTGCCCTGGCTCGTACTCCCGCTGCTCGAACAACGCCGCCAGCTCCGCCAGCACCTCGGCGTCGGCGAACCCCCGCAACGCGGGCAGCTCGCACAGCTCGCCGGGCACCACCCGCACGTCGGCGCCGGTCGAGACGAAACTCACCCGGCCGTCACCGACCCGGTAGGACAGGCGACGGTTGACCCGGAAGGCGCCACCCGTCACCTCGATCCACGGCAGCACCCGCAGCAGATGCCGCGGGGTGATCTCCTGCATGAACGGCACGGACTTGGTGGTCGTCGCCAGATTCCTGGCCGCCGCCGTGCTCAGGCTCAAGGCGGTCACGAGGCGACCCTCCCCAGCAGCGTCCCGATCCTGGTGCCGGCCGTGCCCAGCCCGGTCGGGCCGGCCACCCACCGGGTGCCCCTCAACGTCGGCTCGTCATAGCGCCTGCACTCCCGGTGCCAGCGCAGGATGGCCGCCATCCAGTCCTGCAGCTCGACCACGTACGCGGCCACCGACGCCCGCACGTCCGCATCGGCGTCGACTCCGTCGAGCAGCGCCGGCAGATCCACCTCGGCCGCCTTCTGGAACTGCCGCATCCTGGCCGCCATCAGCGAGCCCACCAGTTCGGCAGCCCTGGGCGCGTCGCAGTCGAAGAACGTCTGCATCACCAGCACCATGTTGTGCAGCTCGCCCTCGAACTCGATCTCCTTCTGGTAGGAGAACAGGTCGTTGAGCAGGCAGGCGTAGTCCTGCGCCGCGTCGACCAGCGCCGTCATCGGCCGCGACCCCCACACCCGCGCGGGGATCGAGCGCCCAGGCTCCAGCCGCGCCAGCGCCATCGTCATGTCCGAACCGAACGTCCTGCGCCGCATCTCCAGGTAGTCGACCGGATCGGGCACCCGGTTCTGGATGTGGTTGGCCAGCTCCCACACCCAGCTGTCGGTCATCCGCTCGACCGCCGACCTGAACTCCGCCCGCTGGTCCGGCGCCATCGGCTCGGCCGTACGGAGCCACAGATCGGCCAGGCCACGCTCCACCGGATTGGCCGCCACCGCCGTCACCACCAGATCCAGCGGCATGAACGCCGACAGGCGCCGGTTGAACGCCTTGGCCCCCACGAAGTCCTTCGACCGGCCGAACACCGCCGGCAGGTAGTCGTCGCCGTAGGTGCCCCAGCTCAGCCAGTCGGTCGCCAGCACCAGCGCCTCCAGGCCCGCGTCCGGATCGATGCCCGCCGCGCACAACGCCAGGTCGTAGCCGTCGTGACCGGCCCGGTCCCACACCAGCGTGTAGAAGCCCATCGCCTCGGCGAAGTCGAGCGTCGCCCGGCGCGCCGCCTCCAGGTGCGGGTTGTCCCGCACCGCGAACGGCATGGGGATCTCCGGCAGCGGCAGCGGACCCACCCGCTGGTACGGCACGTGCACGTGGTTGCGCAGCCCGCCCGGCCCCATGACATGGCGCGGCGAGACGCGCAACCCCGTCCGGCCACCGCCGTTCATGTACCGGTTGGAGCGCATGTGCCACTCGTGGCCGCCCGACTGCCAGTCCTGCAGCCCCCGCGCGTAACGCAGCACCGCCTCCTGCTCGTGCGGCAGCAGCGCCTGCTCGGCGAACAGCACCGGCAGCTCGGTGAACGTCGTGTGCTCGAACACGTGCAGGCGAGAGGTCAGCAGATCATTGGTGATCTCCGCCGCCTTCTGCGTGTCACAGCCGAGGAAGCGCTCCACCACCAGCACGCAGTTGGACAGCTCGCCCTCCTCCTCCACCTCACGCTGGTAGGAGAACAGGTCGTTGCGCAGGTGCACCGCGTCCGCGAACGTCTCCGTCAGCACCCTGACCGGACGGCTGCCCGCCACCCGCTCCGGCACCTCCGCGCCCACCGCGTGCTCGACCAGGCACGCCGACCACGGAGCGCCGCCCACCTTGCGGCGCTCCTCGATGTACTCGATCGGGTTGGAGACCTGGCCGTCCTCGATGTGGAACAGCTCCCACATCGACTCCTGCATCAGCTCGTGGTTGGCCCTGGTGAAGCGCTCCCGCCACCGGTCCGACATGCCGGGCACGGTACGCGCCCACAGATCCCGCAACCCCTTCTCCGCCGGGTTGGACGGCTCCGGCGGATCGTCGGTCATGAACAGATCGAGCCGATCCAGATACGCCTGGGCGCCCGCCACGTCCCTCGTCCGCTTGAAGATCTCCAGGAAGTGGTCGTCGAAGAAGAACACCCACACGTACCAGTCGGTGACCAGGTCCAGCTCTTCGGCGTCGCACTCCGGATGGGTGTAGGCGCACAGCAGGCCGTAGTCCATGCCGTCGAACCTGCGCTCCTCCCAGATCTCCGGATCGTCCAGCATGCCCATCTCCCGCGCCCACTCCTTGGTGTGGACGCGGGCCGACTCGACATGCGGATTCAGCCTGGCCGGATACGGGCAGTAGAAGTCGGGCAGCTCGAAGGGCCCCATCAGCCGACTTCGACGCTTTCCAGGATGCCCAGCGCGTCGGGCACCAGCACCGCCGCCGAGTAGTACGTCGTCACCAGGTAGGAGATGACCGCCTGGTCGTTGATGCCCATGAACCGCACCGACAGGCCCGGCTGGTACTCGTCCGGCAGACCCGTCCGGTGCAGGCCGATCACGCCCTGGTTCGCCTCGCCCAGCCGCATCGCCATGATCGAGGTGACGCCCCTGTCGCTCACCGGGATCTTGTTACAGGGCAGCACCGGAATGCCCCGCCAGGCCGGCACGCTCTGCCCCCCGTACTCGGTGTTGGCCGGGTACAGGCCACGGGCGTTGCACTCGCGGGCGAAGGCCGCGATCGCCCGCGGATGGGCCAGGAAGACCGCCGGGTCCTTCCACACCTTGGCCAGCAGCTCGTCCATGTCGTCCGGCGTCGGCGGGCCGCTGCGCGTGTGGACGCGCTGCTTCAGGTCGGCGTTGTGCAGCAGGCCGAACTCCCTGTTGTTGACCAGCTCGTCCTCCTGCCGCTCCCGCAACGCCTCGATGGTCAGCCGCAGCTGCTGCTCGGTCTGGTTCATCGGCTCGTTGTACAGATCGGCCACCCGCGTGTGCACCCGCAGGATCGTCTGCGCCACGCTCAGCTCGTACTGCCTGGGCGCCAGCTCGTAGTCGACGAACGTGCCCGGCAGCCGCGGCTCGCCCACATGGCCGGCCGCCAGCGCGATGGCCGCCTCACCGTGGGCGTTCTGCTCGTGCCCGTCGCTGCTCGCCACGCTCTCCAGCCGCTCGCGCAACGGCTCCCACAGCGCCCTGACCTCGGCCAGCGCCTGGGCCGACAGCGTCAGCACCGTGCACGCCGTCACCGCCGTCGCCGTGTAGTCCCACTGGCCGTCCTGGGAGACCAGGACCTCCTCGCCCAGGTAGTCGCCGTCGGCCAGCACCCCCAGCACCGTCTCGTGGTCGTAGGCGCCCGGCGCGACCTTGCGGACCTTGCCGTGGGCGATCAGCACGACCGCGTCGCGCGGACGGCCCGCCTCCACGATCGTCTCGCCCGGCTCCACCTCCCGCTGGGTGAAGCGGCCCGCCAGCGCCGCCAGCGCGTCGTGGTCGTCGAAGCCGCGCAGCGCGGGCAGCTCGGTCAGCTCGCCGGGGATGACGCGGATGCTCGCCCCCGTCGAGGTGAAGGTCACCCGCCCGTCTCCCACCGCGTACGTCAGCCGCCTGTTGACCCGGTAGACGCCGCCGATCGCCTGCACCCACGGCAGCGCCCGCAGCAGGTGCCGCGAGGTGATCTCCTGCATCTGCGGCACCGACTTGGTCGTCGTCGCCAGGTTGCGTGCCGCCGCTGTACTGAGGCTGAGCTGGTCGTCGGTCATTCCCTCACCTGTTCGCTCGGAGATGTGGCCACGTAAAGTTATCTACTGAACACGCAAAGTAAAACCCTGTTGGCAGCAAAGTCTCAGGGGACACATGGAACCCAACCGTCACAAGATCGCGTCAAAGGGGCGTGCGCAGACGACCAATGGCCGCGAGGCCCGCTCATCCGGGCGGCAGGCTCGCGGAACTCGACCTCCTCCGCTTCATCGCCGCCATGGCCGTCCTCGCCTTCCACTTCTTCGTCGCCTTCGCCTCCGTCTGGGGACAGCGGCCCTCGACGCTCTTCCCCTGGATCGCTCCCGTGGCCGGCCTCGGCATCCTCGGCGTCGAACTGTTCTTCGTCATCAGCGGCTTCGTCATCCTCATGACCGTGTGGGGGCGCGGGCTCGGCGCGTTCGCCTGGTCCAGGTTCGTCCGGCTGTACCCGGCCTACTGGGTCAGCCTGGCCGCCGTCGCGCTGGTGTACGGCGTGCTCGCCGCCAAGCCCCTCGACCCGAAGCTGTCGGTCTCCGGCTACCTGGTCAACGCCACCATGCTCCAGCGCCTGTTCGACGTGACCGACGCCATGGGGGTCTACTGGTCACTGTGGGCCGAGCTGCGCTTCTACCTGCTCATCTCGGTCGTGGTGATCGTCGGCGTCACCTACCGGCGGATCCTGGTCTTCATGAGCGTCTGGCTCGCCGCCGCCCTGGCGCTCGTCGTCCCCCGCTGGTTCGGCCTCGAGGCGGCCCTGCTCGACAACGAGATCCTCACCGAGACCGTCATGCCCGCCTACGCCGGATACTTCGTCGCCGGCATGGCCCTCTACCTCATCCACCGGCACGGCTCGGCCTGGCTGCCCTGGCTGCTGTTCGGCCTGTCATGGGTCCTGGCCATCGACTCGGCCATCGGCCGCGTCGCCAGGCGCATCGAGGCGGCGGGCTTCGCGGCCATGCCCGTCACCGAGACGGGCGTGGTCTTCACCATCACGCTGATCTTCGCCGTCATGGCCATGGTCGCGCTCGGCTACTTCCGCATGCCGTCCTCGCCCGTCCTGACCGCGCTCGGCGGCACCACCTACCCGCTCTACCTCTTCCACAGCGTCGTGGCCGTCGCCCTCATCCCGCCCCTCGTCGGCACCATGCCCGCATGGGCGCTGGGCGCGCTCGCCACCTTCATCACCCTCCTCTTGTCGTATCTTGTCTATTCCTGTGCCGAACGTCCTATTCAGCGGCTTCTGCGGCCACGCCGCACCCCGCAAAGCCCGCCAATGCCCGCCGTACGGGTGGAAAAGGCGTCGGTGCCATAACTCTGTGGCCCTGAGGGACTGTGAAGGGCATAGGCTCGGGCATATAAACGGCGGATAGACAGACCGGACTCTGTAGGCCGGACCACGAGAGGTGCGCATGACGGTGCGTCGGGTGATGGGCATCGAGACCGAGTACGGGATCTCCGTACCCGGCCAGCCGGGCGCCAACGCGATGGTGACCTCCTCCCAGGTCGTGAACGCCTACCTGGCCGCCTCGGCCGCCAGGGCGCGCAGGGCGCGCTGGGACTTCGAGGAGGAGAACCCGCTCCGCGACGCCCGCGGCTTCGACCTCGCCCGCGAGGTCGCCGACCCCAGCCAGCTGACCGACGAGGACCTCGGCCTGGCCAACGTCATCCTCACCAACGGCGCCCGCCTCTACGTCGACCACGCCCACCCCGAGTACTCCACGCCCGAGGTCACCAACCCGCGCGCCGCCGTCATCTGGGACAAGGCAGGCGAAAGGGTCATGTACGACGCCACCATGCGCGCCTCGTCCATCCCCACCAACGCCCCCATCCAGCTCTACAAGAACAACACCGACGCCAAGGGCGCCTCCTACGGCTGCCACGAGAACTACCTCATGCGGCGCGCCACCCCCTTCGCCGACATCGTCCGCCACCTGACCCCCTTCTTCGTCTCCCGGCAGGTCGTCGTCGGCGCCGGCAAGGTCGGCATCGGGCAGGACTCCCGCGGCGAAGGCTTCCAGATCAGCCAGCGCGCCGACTTCTTCGAGGTCGAGGTCGGGCTGGAGACCACGCTCAAGCGGCCCATCATCAACACCCGCGACGAGCCGCACGCCGACCCGGAGAAGTACCGCAGGCTCCACGTCATCATCGGCGACGCCAACATGTCGGAAATTTCGACATATCTGAAGCTCGGGACCACGGCCCTCGTCCTCGCCATGATCGAGGACAACTTCCTCACCCGCGACCTCGCCGTCGAAAACCCCGTCCAGGCCCTGCGCGCCGTCTCCCACGACCCCACCTGCCGCTACGAGATCCCCATGCGCGACGGGCGCAAGCTCACCGCCATCCAGCTGCAGATGGAATACCTCGAACAGGCCCGCAAGTACGTCGAGGAACGCGGCACCGCCACCGAGGAGATGAACAAGGACATCCTCGACCGCTGGGAATCCGTCCTCACCCGCCTGGCCGAAGACCCCATGCAGCTCGCCCGCGAACTCGACTGGGTCGCCAAGCTCGAACTCCTCGAGGGCTACCGCACCCGCGACGGCCTCGCCTGGTCCCACCCCAGACTCCAGCTCGTCGACCTCCAGTACTCCGACATCAGGCCCGACCGCGGCCTCTACAACCGCCTCGTCGCCCGCGGACGCATGCAGCGCCTCGTCACCGAGGAACAGGTCCAGCGCGCCGTCGAGAACCCGCCCACCGACACCCGCGCCTACTTCCGCGGCCGCTGCCTGCGCCAGTACAGCGAATCCGTCGCCGCCGCCTCCTGGGACTCCGTCATCTTCGACATCCCGGGCCGCGAATCCCTTCAGCGCGTGCCCACCCTCGAGCCGCTGCGCGGCACCAAGAGCCACGTCGGCGAGCTCTTCGACCGCTGCCGCACCGCCGCCGACCTCGTCGCCGCCCTCACCGGGAGCGAATGATCCAGCGCCGCCCCCGGCCGTCCCGGCAGGGTGGAGGTTCACCTGGGAGGCCTGCCGTATCTCCGCCCATTCCGGCGGCCCCTGGTGGTCCCTGGAAGGGTGGGGCTCACCCGGGAGGCTTGCTGTATCTCCACCCATCCCCGGCGGCCCTGGTGGTCCCTGGAGGGGTCTCCAGGGAGGTCCCACCCACGCCGGTCAGGCCGGCCAGCGTGGATGGCCGGACGTGCGCGCCCACCGCGTCCCAGAGGCGCCGAGGGGCCGAACCAGAGCAGGGGGTCGAGGTGTTGCCACGGGCGAAGCCGCGTCGGTCGCGTGTGGCCAGGCCCGGCGGTTCCCGGGCGGATCGTCGCGGGGTGGGCGGCGCAGGTGGGGAGGGGAGGCGCGTTGCCCCTGTCCACGGTGATCGCCGAACGGGCGCCGTCGCGGCGCGCCACCACGCGCCCCGAGAAGCGCACGGAGGACCACGGCGGCGCACGACGGCGGTCGGCGCCCTCCCGTGCGGAGCCGTACGGGCCGGATCGGCCGCGGACGGCGCCCCTGCGGCTCCAGTAGCGAGATGCCCAGATTCATCCCAGTCAACAGTTCACGAAGATCGCCGGACTCGGCGCGCGAAATGTCGCCCGGTTCGGGGAAGATAGCCAGTAGAGGCAGTCCCCCAAGCGGAGGAAGATCATGGCGAACAGGGACACCGGCGGTCAGAAGCAGACTGGTCGTCGCGAGACCGAGGTCGAGGAGACCGAGGCCTCGGCGGCCGGCGATGTGCAGGAGCGCCAGGAGAAGCTGACCGACGACGTCGACGCGATTCTGGACGAAATCGACGAAGTTCTCGAAGAGAACGCAGAGGAATTCGTGCGCAGCTACGTACAAAAGGGCGGGGAGTAGGGCAAAGCGGACACCGAGAGGGGTGGAAGTGCCCGACGGGGGTAAGCGGTGCCCGGATTGTGGTGAGACCAAGGCGGTCTCCGAGTTCGGGCTCAACAAGCGCATGGCCGACGGCCTCGCGCGGTACTGCAAAGCCTGCTTTCGGGCGAAATATGCCAAGAGTTATCGCAAGCGCAAGGCTGCGCAGGGCAAGGCTGTGCGCGAGCGGGTCGAGGTCCCCGAAGGGCACAAACGGTGCCCGCGGTGTGAGCAGATCAAAGAAGTGGCTGAGTTCGGACGGAACCGATCGGAGAAGTCGGGACTGACCGCCTACTGCAAGCCGTGTCACACGCAGACCATGCGTGAGATCAAGATCAAGAACTACGGCAGCGAGAGGAACTATCACCTCAAGCGCCGCTACGGCATCACCGAGGACGACTACGAGCGGATGCTCGCCCGGCAGGGCGGGCTCTGCGCCATCTGTCAGGTGGTGCCGGGCACGCACGTCGACCACTGCCACGCGAGCGGCCTGGTGCGCGGCGTGCTGTGCTTCAACTGCAACAACGCGCTGGGTCACTTCCAGGACGACGTCGTGCTCATGGAGGTGGCGGCGCACTATCTCGACGGGGTGGTGCTCTGGCCGGATTTCGTGATCCCGCCCGAGCGCGGGAGCGGGCCGGTGGCGCCGACGCGGACCTATCACCTGTCGCGGCGCTACGGGATGCGCCATGA
This sequence comes from Nonomuraea sp. NPDC004354, assembly GCF_053602555.1. Lineage (NCBI taxonomy): Bacteria > Bacillati > Actinomycetota > Actinomycetes > Streptosporangiales > Streptosporangiaceae > Nonomuraea > Nonomuraea sp. NPDC004354. Next base: position 225,535 of record NZ_JBSGDV010000016.1, read on the forward strand.
GGACGTGGAGCGGATGATCGGCGACCAGCACGGGTTGTGCGCGGTCTGCTGGGATCGCCCGCCGGAGCATGTGGATCACTGTCATCGCTCGGGTGCGGTGCGGTTCGCGTTGTGCCTGCCGTGCAATACGGGGATCGGCCAGTTCAGGGATGACGCGACGGTCGTGTGGCGGGCGGTCGCGTATCTGGAGGCGACCTTCGTGGAGTGGGAGCTCGACGAGGAGGAACTGGAGGAGTTGGCTCGCCTGGAGGACGCGCGGTGGTCGGAGTTCCTGTCGCGGGCGGTGCCGGTCTAGCGGCGGGGTCGCGGGCCGGTTCGGTTCGGTTCTAGGCGTATTCGACGGAGACGCCGAGGAGGCGGACGGGGCGGTCGTGCGGGAAGCGGCCGAAGATCGTGTGGGCGGTCTGTTCGATGGTGTCCGCGTCGAGGGTGGGCTCGGGGAGTTTGGCCTGCTTGGTGTGGGTGGTGAAGGGGGAGAAGCGGACCTTCACCGTGACGCGGATGACGGGGCGGCCGTCGGTCTCGCCGGCCAGGCGGCGGGCGAGGGTGGTGATGTGGTCGCGCATGGCGGCCGGGTCGGTGAGGTCGCGGGTGAAGGTGGTCTCGTGGCTGTGGCCGCGCGGGACCCAGGGGGTGCTGGTGACGGTGGTCTCGCCCTTGCCGAGGGCGAGGTAGCGCAGCCAGGGGCCGTTGGTGGGCCCGAAGTGGGCGGCCAGGTGGGCGGGGTCGGCGGCGGCGAGCTGGGCGACGGTGTGGAGGCCGAGGTCGGCGAGTTTCCGGCCGGTTTTGGGGCCGATTCCCCAGAGGGCGGTGGTGGGGCGCTCGCCCATGGTGGTGTGCCAGGTGTCGGTGGTGAGCCGTGAGACGCCTGCCGGCTTGTGGGCCTGGGCGGCGAGTTTGGCCTGGTGCTTGTTGTCGCCGATGCCGATGGAGCAGGTGAGTCCGGTGGCGTCGGTGACGGCGTGCTGGATGTCCCGGGCGAGCGTTTCGGGGTCGTCGGTGGTGGCGCCGAGGAAGGCCTCGTCGAGGCCCCAGACTTCGACGGTGACGGGGAAGGTGCGCAGGACGGCCATGACGGCGGCGCTGGCGGCTTCGTAGGCGGGTGGGTCGGTGGGCAGGTAGACGGCGTCGGGGCAGCGTCTGTGGGCGGTGCGCATGGGGATGCCGGAGTGCACGCCGTACTGGCGGGCCTCGTAGGAGGCGGTGGCGACGACGGTGCGGGGGGTGGTGGGGTCGCCGTTGCCGCCGATGACGACCGGGCGGCCGTGGAGTTCTGGGTTGCGCAGGATCTCGACGGCGGCCATGAAGGCGTCGAGGTCGACGTGGAGCACCCAGTCCCGCATGGGGTCCAGTATGACCGGGGGCGGTGGGGCGGGCCTCGGGTGTCGTGGGGAGGGCCGGTGCCGGCGGGGGTGTCGTCGTTGTGGCGGGCGGCAGATGGTTCGCGCTGAGCTGATCGTGGGAAGTGCATGCAACAGCACAACATGAGTAGGGTCTGGCCTAAGGACACTGAGGTTTTTGGAGGGAGTCGCGTGGCACCGCACAGGGATCTGCCCGCCGGCTTGATGAGCCAGCTCTTCGTGAACAACGGAAGTTCCTCGTTCTCCGAGTTCGTCGGCAGGCATGCTCCTGACCTGCTGCCGACGCGCGCACAGACGCTGGCCACGCCGATCGGTGACCAGGTTCCGCACGCGACCACGATCGTCGCCGCGACCTGCGCCGGCGGGGTGGTGATGGCCGGTGACCGCCGGGCCACGTCGGGAAACGTGATCTCGCAGCGCGACATCCAGAAGGTGTTCAGGACCGACGACTATTCCTGCATGGGGATCGCGGGTACGGCCAGCACGGGCATCGAGATGGCCAGGCTGTACCGGGTGGAGCTGGAGCACTACGAGAAGATGGAGGGTCGCACGCTGTCGGTGGCCGGTAAGGCCAACAGGCTGGCGACGATGATCCGCGGCAACCTGGCGATGGCGATGCAGGGCCTGGTGGTGGTGCCGCTGTTCGCCGCCTACGACGAGCAGCGGGACGCGGGGCGGATCTTCGGCTACGACGTGGCGGGCGGCCCGTACGAGCGGGACAGGTTCGACGCGATCGGCTCGGGTTCGATCTTCGCGCGTGGTGCGTTGAAGAAGCTGTACCGGGACAACGCGTCGGCCGACGACATCGTGATGGCGACGATCCAGGCGTTGTACGACGCCGCGGACGACGACTCGGCCACCGGTGGGCCGGATGTGACCAGGAAGATCTGGCCCGTGGTCGCGGTCGTCGACGCCGACGGTTTCCGTCGCCTGAGTGACGACGAGGTCGCCGCCGTGGTCGAGCGGATGCTCGCGGAGCGGATGATCTCCCCTGACGGTCCCATCGCCCCGCTGTCCTAGAAAGGACCTCCCGACATGTCCATGCCTTTTGGATATGCGTCGCCCGAGCAGATCATGCGCGACAAGGCGGACTACGCGCGTAAGGGCATCGCGCGTGGCCGCAGCGTGGTGGTGCTGCAGTATGTCGACGGCATCCTGTTCGTGGCGCCGAATCCTTCGCGTGCGCTGCACAAGGTGAGCGAGATCTATGACCGGATCGGGTTCGCCGCGGTCGGCCGCTACAACGAGTTCGAGGAGTTGCGGCTGGGCGGCATCCGTTATGCCGACATCAACGGCTACACCTATGACCGTTCCGATGTGACGGGTCGTGGGCTGGCCAACCTGTACGCCTCCAACCTGGGCCGGATCTTCACCGAGTCGATCAAGTCGCTCGAGGTGGAGGTGGTGGTGGCCGAGGTGGGCGACACGCCCGACGGTGATGCGATCTACCGGTTGACCTTCGACGGTTCGGTGTTCGACGAGCACGGTTTCGCCGCGATGGGCGGTCAGGCGGAGGCGGTGGCGACCCGGCTGAAGGAGCGTTACAAGGAGGGCATGCCGCTGGCCGAGGCGCTGGAGGTGGCGCTGGCGGCGCTGACGGAGCCGGGCGGTGAGCGGCCGCCGGCGGGTCAGCTGGAGGTGGCGGTGCTCGACCGTAACCGGGAGCACCGCAAGTTCCTGCGGCTGACGGGGCGGCGGCTGGAGCGGTTGCTGCAGGAGGCGCCCGCGGCCGCGCCGCCGGCCGAGGCTCCGCCGACGGCGCCGGAGGCCGGGGCCGACGACGGCACCGAGTAGCCGCCGGCGGGCGCGTGGCGCCCGTTCGTGACAGTTCTGTACGGCAAGCCGCACCACGGCCACCGGGGTCACCGGTGGCCGTCGGTCTTTTCACGCCACTGTGGCGGGACTTCGGCCGGGCGCGGTGACGTCGCCCGGCCATCCGGCTAAACCTGCCGGGCGTCGATGTGATGGGGATCACACGATCTTTCGAGAACCGGGACCCCGCGTTCTGGATCAAAGCCGATGTGAAGATGACATTCCTCGCGGCCGGTGTGGTCGCGGCCGCCTGTTCGCTGGCCCTGACGTCGGGGGCGGCGCAGGCGGCGACCGGCGCCGTCCCGAAGTTCGAGCAGCCGGAGACCTTCGGTACGAGCTTCCAGGCCGATCCGGGCCACGACTTCACCAAGGGCCTCCACCCCAGGCGTGACGGGATCCTCCGGGGCTGGATCACCCACGTCCGCAAGGACGGCACCGCCGAGTACGCGCCGATCAAGTGGAAGAGGGACAAGTACACCGAGGGGTACTTCGTCGGCCCGCCGGAGGGCGATGTGACGGCCTATGCCTCGCCGATCGCCAAGAAGGTGGTCTACCTCAGCGCCTTCGGGTGCAGTTCGCGCCAGTCGGCCATGACGGTCGACCGCAGGACGGGGCTGGGCAGCAAGAGCTGCTCGCGTTCCGTGCTGATGAAGCGGGCGGCCAAGCAGCAGACCCCCTCGCTGATCACGGTCTACAAGGGGCAGATCGTGAAGGTGCAGGAGATCTACACGCCGTGAGCGAGGTGGGACCGTCCGCGGGGGCGGCGGTCCCGCACCGCACTCCGGTGTTCGTTCGCGGGGCCGTCCGGTTGTCCGGGCGGTCCCGCACGCTGTTCCCAGGGTGCGGGGAGGTCGCGTGCCGTACCCGGGGATTCGGGGCCGCGGCGCGGGCTCGAGGGGCGCGCGCGCGGTTGAAAGAAAATCGAAACACGCGAAGATCTCTCCCGCTGGCGATTTCGGGGAACTAGTGTGAGGTGATGGATCGTCGCATCTTCGGGCTGGAGAACGAGTACGGCGTGACCTGCACGTTCAGGGGGCAGCGCAGGCTGTCGCCGGACGAGGTCGCCCGCTATCTGTTCCGCCGGGTCGTCTCCTGGGGCCGATCGAGCAATGTCTTCCTCCGCAACGGCGCGCGTCTGTATCTCGACGTGGGCAGCCACCCCGAATACGCAACACCAGAGTGTGACAACGTCATCGAGCTCGTCACCCACGACAAGGCGGGCGAGCGGATCCTCGAGGGGCTGCTGGTCGACGCCGAGAAGCGGCTGCGTGAAGAGGGCATCGCCGGTGACATCTACCTGTTCAAGAACAACACCGATTCGGCGGGCAACTCCTACGGTTGCCACGAGAACTATCTGGTCGGCCGGCACGGCGAGTTCGGCCGCCTGGCCGACGTGCTGATCCCGTTCCTGGTCACCCGGCAGATCATCTGCGGCGCCGGCAAGGTGCTGCAGACGCCGCGCGGCGCGGTCTACTGCGTCTCGCAGCGGGCCGAGCACATCTGGGAGGGCGTCTCCAGCGCCACGACCCGGTCCAGGCCGATCATCAACACGCGTGACGAGCCGCACGCCGACGCCGAGCGTTTCCGCAGGCTGCACGTCATCGTCGGCGACTCGAACATGAGCGAGGCGACGATGCTGCTGAAGGTCGGCGCCACCGATCTGGTGCTGCGGATGATCGAGGCGGGCACGGTCATGCGCGACCTGTCGCTGGAGAACCCGATCAGGGCGATCAGGGAGGTCTCCCACGACATGACGGGCCGGCGCAGGGTCCGCCTGGCCAACGGCAGGGAGGCCTCCAGCCTGGAGATCCAGCAGGAGTATCTGACCAAGGCGAAGGACTTCGTCGACCGGCGCGGCGGTGATCCCATCGCGCGCAGGGTGCTGGAGCTGTGGGAGCGCACGCTGCAGGCGGTCGAGACGGGCAATCTCGACCTGGTCTCGCGGGAGATCGACTGGGTGACGAAGTACCAGCTCATCGAGCGCTATCGGAAGAAGTACGACCTGCCGCTGTCCAGCCCGCGGGTGGCCCAGCTCGACCTGGCCTACCACGACGTGCACCGGCGGCGCGGGCTGTACTACCTGCTGCAGAAGCGCGGCGCGGTCGAGCGGGTGGCCTCCGATCTGAAGATCTTCGAGGCCAAGTCGGTGCCGCCGCAGACGACCAGGGCGCGCCTGCGGGGTGAGTTCATCCGCAAGGCGCAGGAGAAGCGGCGCGACTTCACCGTCGACTGGGTGCATCTCAAGCTGAACGACCAGGCGCAGCGCACGGTGCTGTGCAAGGATCCGTTCCGCAGCGTCGACGAGAGGGTGGACAAGCTGATCGCCGGAATGTAGCGCTGCTTTTGCCGTTTCCTTATCGGGGTCGTACGCGCTCTTCGGATAAGGTGGCGCGGACCTGTCCGACTCTCCTGGGGAACTCGATGCGCCGCCGCCTGGCCGTACTAGCAGCAGTGCCTTTGATCTTCGCCGCCGCGTGCGGCTCGCAGCAGACCGGCGGTGAAGCCGCCGCGGGGCCGAAGGTCACCGGGACCGTGGGCGCCAAACCCACGGTGACCTTCCCTGAGGGGAATCCGGCCAGCAAGTCGTCGCTGGAGGTGCTCAGCCCGGGCTCCGGCGCCGGCGTGGCGATGGGCGACACGGTGTTCGTGAACCTGTCGGTCTGGAGCTGGGACGGCAAGCAGAACACGCTCGAGGGCTCGACCTACGACACCAAGAAGACCGAGCCGATCACCGTCAACGCCCAGATGCCGAAGGTGATGATCGACGGCTTCGGCAAGACGAAGCTGGGCGGCCGGTTCATGACGGTCGTGGCCAACGACAGTTACACCCAGCAGGAGCTGGCGCAGGCCAAGCAGAACGGCATGGACACCTCCAAGCCGCGGGTGTTCGTCTTCGACCTGATCTCCACGCTGCCGAAGGCGGCCAACGGCACGGCCACCGACCCGGGCGTCAAGGGTGTGACGGTGGAGAGCCCCGGCGGTGACAAGGCTCCCACGCTGACGACCAAGACCGCGGCCAAGCCGCCGGCCAAGCTGGTCAAGGAGACGGTGATCGAGGGCACCGGGCCCGCGGTGAAGAAGGGCCAGTCGGTCGTGGTCCACTACACCGGCAAGCTGTGGGGCACCGACAAGCAGTTCGACTCCAGTTGGAGCCGGGAGCCGTTCACCGTGCAGGGGGTCGGCAGCGGCCAGGTCATCAAGGGCTGGGACCAGTCGCTGGAGGGCGCCAAGGTCGGCAGCCGCCTGCTGCTGGTGATCCCGCCGAACCTGGGCTACGGCGACACGCCCTCCGGTGAGATCCCGGCGGGCAGCACGCTGGTGTTCGTCGTCGACGTTCTGGGCGCTTACTGACGCGAAATCTGATAAACCAGTGGCCTGCCCCCGAAGGCCGCTGGTTCATCAGGGAGGACGTCCGTGCGCCTGCTCCTGCTGCTGGTCCCGCTGGCGCTGCTGACCGCCTGCACGGGCGTGTCCTCCGGTGACGATCTGGATCTCAAGGTGGGCGGCGAGTTCGGCCGCAAGCCGACGATCGTCTTCCCCGCGGGCAAGCCGTCGGCCGAGTTGCAGATCGACGAGCTGAGCGCGGGCAAGGGCGCGAAGCTGGCCAAGGACGACGTGGCGATCGTGCAGTACACGGCGCACGTCTGGGACGGCAGGGAGAACCGCCTGGTCGACTCCAGCTTCAACCGCGGCACGCCCGCCGCCTTCCCGGTGGGCCGGCTGCTGCCCGGCCTGGACAAGGCGCTGCAGGGGCGTGCCGTCGGCAGCAGGGTGATCGCCTCCATCCCGCCGGCCGAGGGGTTCGGCGCCAACCCGCCGCAGGGCATCGGCCCCGACGACGACCTGTTCTACGTGGTCGACATTCTCGGCGCGCACGCCAGGAACGCCCACGCCTCGGGCGCGGGCACGCTGGCCGGGGTCAGGGTGAGCGGGGGTGAGCGGCCGCGGCTGTCGATCCCGTCCGGTGTCGCGCCGCCGCGCGCGTTCGCGGCCAGGGTGCTCGAGCGCGGTGACGGGCCGAAGACGCGGGCCGGCCAGCTGCTGGTGACGCAGCACGAGGGCGCGGTGTGGGCCGGTGGCAAGGTCTTCGACTCCACCTGGAAGTCGGGCCAGCCGAAGGCGTTCACGATCGGCGAGGGCCGGGTCATCAAGGGGTGGGACCGGGCGCTGGTGGGGGTGCCGACCGGCAGCAGGGTGCTGATGATCGTCCCGCCGTCCTCGGGCTACGGCGCGACGGGGCATCCCCAGTTCGGCATCACCGGCGCCGACACGCTGGTGTTCGTCGTCGACGTCCTGGCCGCCTACTAGATGATTGATTCCAAGGGCTGAGGATTCCGAGTCTGGCTGCGAACATGCAGCGAGGGTGTCCAAGATCCGTGTGTGACGACAGAACTGAACA